>CAWGSC010000024.1:0-105696 GCA_963825145.1 uncultured Nitrospiraceae bacterium | reverse complement strand
ATGTGTATGTTGACCTGGTTAGACGTATTGCTGGGATGCGGTAATGAGGAAGAATCCTCTGAATAATCGTAACCTTTAACACAAACACCTACTTGGCCTGGCCAAATGGAGACATACCTGGAGTGGAGAACAAATTCGGCAAAACGTCCGGCGGAGCCGTCGACACAATGACAGGTTTTGGCTGAGGCTTGATCGATTCTTCTCCGACCTGGTCACTTTTTTCGAAGGCTAGAAGACGCGTCTGCCTCTCGATCAAGATGGCAAAGGAAAACAATTCGGCCGAAAAGCTTAAAAGCGATCCCTGCTTAAATGACAAAAGAAATGCGAAGGTGAAACTTGCTGCCAGAGTAGCCAAAATGCCGCGATGGACAGGAACGTCCTTCGAGAGGCGATAGGCACTCCGCATGGAGCGAATGGACATCCAGACTGCCGAACCGAAGAGTCCGAGCCCCAGTAGCCCTTCTTCTCCCAGGATTTCCGGAACTATCATGTGCGGGTAAAAACCAATAATCCGCTGTGAAAACGACGCGGAGTTTCCAAGCCCAAGAAGGAAAACCGTTGGATCACCATCAGAAGCTTTAAGCCAGTGTTGGAGAAGATGTTCGGTCATCATTAGCCGAAGTTCCCCGTCGGATTGGAACCTGCCGGAGGACCAACGCTCGTCCTGCTGTGTGAACGAATCATAGGCAAATATGGATGCAGAGGCCAAACAGGCCACCAACAAGCATCCCCGACACATAGGTTTTCAGACTTCCTATCGGCCGGCTCATGGGCAAAAATACAATGGGCAGCAGCAGCCATGAGTACGAACTGTCCGCGTGTGCCCGATTTCACGACCAAAATCACGCTGCTTGCGATAGCCACTCCTTTGAGCAATCTCCAGAACCAACTTTTTTGATGATTCAGAAGTACAGCGGCAATCGTGACGTACCCGGCCATTTGCGCGAAGGCCAAGGCATTCCAAAATTTCTCATTCGGATTATAGAAGGACACGATGAACCGATGGTCCCAACGGACAAACGCATCCACAAGAACTGCCAAAACCGCACCGAGAACCAAGACGGCGCTCAACCCATGCTGTAAATCGATGGGCCGTCTGATCAGCAGCGGAGCGAGGCCGGCATGAAGCATCATATAAGGCCAATACTTGCCCCATTCCCCGCATCCCCTGCTTGAATGCCGGCGACCAATACAAAGAAATGCCGGCCTCAATCCACAAACAGATGACCAGCACCTGCACCCATGGAATGCCCTGTGTTTTTTCGCTGCGAACACTGTTGCGCTCGCAGTAGGCCGATGCCGATGAGGCCAACCACATAGAGATTTGTGAACGTCCCATTTTCGGCTAACCACGGAGACGACAGCTGTCCCCAAAAGTCCAGCACCTGAATACAGGCAGAGGGCAGCAAGGCCAATCGCCGGGCGGTAGAAGCGTGCCCAGAAGGAGCGACAGGAGCAGTGCGGCATAAATTCCAGTATTGATCATGATGCTAGATCAGTATTTTGTCCGGGACTTTGTCGCCTCTTGCTTGCACAGAAGATCCGCCATTCTCGCGTGGCCTACTTTTGCAAACCCATATCGGGAAACGGCAGTGTCTCCCAACCGGGAAGTGCAGTTCCAATTGGAGTGCGTGGTCGACTTGGTTGGTCTGGAGCGCCACGCGGTCGTAAGCCCAGATCAGAATCTGAATCCTGCGGGAGTTCAATGGAGCCGTATAGTTTTGCAATGGGATTGATCGCTGATTGCCTGCAGTGATAGGCAATGTTTCGCTGCAAGACATTTTTTTTGGGAATGATCGGTTCGTCCTGCAGTATGGTAGCGAGCTGAGGATACCGCGTACTCCACGGTGGGGTTTCATACGGCATGGCCGAGAGCCTCTTCATGAGTGTGCTGTTTTGCGACATGATCGAAACTGCGCCGGTCACCCCTCTGACATCCATGGAAATCGCGATGTCACAGTTGGCAAAGACATTGTTTTCGAGGTGATGGTCGCACGCCTACCCCACGAGTATCGCTCGATGAACATTAGAGACCACATTGCCAAAAATATTGACACCGCTTGCAAGATCATCGAGATAGATTGCAGTTACATCATTTCTCGTGCCTTTACCGAAAAGGTCATGGATAAAGTTGTAACGAATCGCATTTCCACGCGCCGTCCAATCCCGTCCGATATAGATCGCACCCGCGTCGGATGTCTCCTCGCAAACATGGTGAATCTCATTGAATTGGATGATGTGATCATTGCCTGCGAAGAGAATACCGACATGAGGGGCGTCATGAATTTCATTCGGTGCGACACCTGTATCCCCACCCCGTCGATATCTATTCCGGCCTTGGTGGTGGCAATGTGCCGACCATAGTGATGAACATGGTTACCCAATATCCTGTGCTCAGCGGGCTTCAGCGTCTTGCGGTCTCCACCTGTAGCCACGATACCACGCGTGCCGACGTTGTAAACATGAGAGCCGGTAATTGATTGGTGCCAGCCTCCCTGTATCACGACACCGTCTTTGCCAACATTGCGGATTATACAATCGCGTATGTGGTTCCCCTTGCCCCCACTTATTTGGATGCCATCGTCACGGCCCTCTTCTATTGTGAGGCCTCTGAAGAGTGACGAAGGCCGTGCCCTGTAGCGAAACAAGAGGGGTTGAGAGCAGCGACGAACGTCACACGGTTTCCCGCGAGGGGCGCTGGCGGCCAGAAGTATAGGACGGAGGCGTCACGATCAATGTAGTATTCGCCAGCCTGGTCAAGCTTCTTCCTGAAAGGACATTCGAAGGCGAAAAACCGAGCACCGGTCTTCAGGCCATAGACCGAGGGCGTTGCCAACGTGATCTGATGGCTGGGAGAATCGATCGAACGAACAGCCCAGGGTTTCATCGTACCAGTCCCAATACCAGTAACCTTTCAACCAGACTTTGGTATCTCTCCATTGCAAGATACGGAGATCATCAAAGTCGGAAGGCCCCTGGACGGCCATCAGTAGTGCCGGATTTGCCGATAGAGCCGGGATCGGTGACTGAGGCGACCTCGGCCCATCCCTTGTTCGGCCAGCGGGCTAGCTGCATCACCTCATCATCAAAAAAGAGTTCTTCAGGACTCGGCTTTTCAGGTTGCCCTGGCGGGCTTCTGTCCCAGCGTGTGTCCTGAGCGCTAGCCAATCCTAGTAGTTTCAGATCGGCCCGGCGGACGTGAAGTATTGCCGGAGAAGCCAGCCGCTTGAGCTCTTCCACCTGAGTGACAGGCTGAAAGGCCTCGACTGGTAACTTGACGCTGCCCGACAATCTCACTTCCTCATTCTGATAGGCCGCATAGATAATGGGAGCACCAGAAATGCCGGAATCTTGTTCGCTCAACGCAAATGTTCGTGTCAGCGGGTAGATCCCCCCTCTTAGATACACTGTGACTGCGGTCGTGCCGAGTGCGCTGCGCGTTTTGAGTTCTCGAATCGCATCGCGCGCCCGTTCGATTGTCAAGAAAGGTTTGGTGAGCGTCCCGGAATTGTGATCGTTCCCAGCGCTTGAGGACACATAGAACGTCAGGTCAGAAGTCTCGGCCCACAGGGAGCTACTGAGTGGGATGCTGGCAAGTAAGCCGATGATAATCAGCCAGACACGCATATATCAGAACCCTATCGCCTGAAGGAGAATATTTGCTGCCCTACCCTCAGTGTGCGAGGCATACGCCTTACGACCATTGTTGCCGTATTCCCGTGCACGACCGGGAGTCTCAAATAGGTCTTTGATTCCTTTCGCCACGATCGATGGGTCGGAAATAGGTACCACGACTCCAGATTGATGGCGTCGTGGTGAGCCACCCTATCAACCCCTCTTCACAGGCGATATTCGGCAATCCCATCATTCCGGCTTGCACAAGGACTCCGCTCATTTGGTAGTGTGCCAGATAGCCAAGCCATACGACGTCCGCAGATGAGAAAACGGTATTTTCTTCTTCTTCGCTTAGGTAATGCGTGAGTTCGTGCAATCGGCCGGCTGCCGTAAGCGCGTCGCGCGTGGCGACTGAAGAATCGCCAGTGCGTCTGGTGCTTGTTTTCCGGCGAGGAGCAGATGGCAGCGGGAAGGAAAGTCGGGGTGTTCGCTGGCCTGCAACAACGACTCGATGCCTTTTCGTTTGGCTAGCGATCCATACACCAAAATGACTATCGCATCGTGTGGGATTCCCAAGCCCTGGCGCGCGGCCGCACGATCGGTCGACCTTTTGGTGACAGCGAGATCCGGAAGATAGACCGATGTAGAACGAACCTCTGGTGGCCATACATGGGCATATTCGTAAAGTGCTTCGTCTATCGTGAAGAGTGCGCGGAGATGTGGGTTCGCGTAACACACGTCCAAAGAGCCATTTCTTGACTCGCTCCACCATCGTCTTGGTGGGTGCTTTAATACCCATGGCAGAATAGTGAAACGCCGTTCTCATGGTAATCCCACCCCAAGGGGTTGCTCCAAAAGGCGAGCCTGCCACAGACAGAGCATAGGTGCAGTAATCGAGGTATGGGCAATAGGACAAAGTCAATCTGGCCGCGCTTCGAAGCCGAACATAGAAATCCCCCAACACTTGTCGAAAAACCATCATGCTGGAGATCATGCGAATGAGATTTCCGTCAAATGTCCCAAAAGGTCGGGACGGCCTGGTGAGGATGGTTAGTCGGTCTCCAGAAGTGGAAAGCAGTTCCTGTATGGATGGATGGACCAAGCTTTGTTCAAAAGTCGCAAGTTGAACGGAGTGCCCTCGAGACAGGATCGCTCGAATAATCCAGCGAAGATACGCACCATGGTGGCCTTGGACCGACGGTTCTATAATCAAGATGTTCATTGGCGGAACGCCTACCTTACTGACTGCAAACAATGCCAGCATAGGTCAATCTCGTTAGGGGCAGTCAACTTCACTATTTCTGTTGATGAGATTTTTTCAGATAGCATAGCTCGCGAAGGCCATCAACAAGGAACGTTCGTATTCGATGTTGCCACATTGAAGGACCAACCAAACCGAAAAATAACCCACAAACCAAGACCGCAACAATCCAGAGCCCGAGCGGCATCGCGCAGAAGATAGTACATGACAAGTCCTCCGCCGACGCCCAAAATAGACCACATCACCAAACCTCTCGAATCTTGTGAGACTAAGCATTGAAGGTCAACGTGGTGTTCCGCATGAAATGTGAGGAGAGTCATCAAACTACCGGCCAAATACTGCAAGACACGTGCCGACAATAACTCCGATACTGCCGAACATGTGTCCGAGTATGTAGCCTAGAAGAAGATTCGTGACGCCCGTAAGTATGTGGGAAAGGGTATTCCAACGGAGCTGTCCGGTGCCTACGAAGGCGAGGTATGCCGGTACGGTAGATGTGTTCAGTGCCCAGCTTGTGATGAGCAAATATGAGAACAAGACGAAGGTAGGCTCATACATGCCAATCCATGCCTCGGAAATTAGAGGAGTGACCGCTAATAGCAACGAAAAGATAGGGATAGACAGGTAGAACATGATGTCGTAGCAGCGTTTGTATGTATCTGGGATGTGGGAGGGAGTGCGTTCTTGCTGAGTCGTGATCACAGGGATCATCACCTGATTGGCGGCTACCAGGAGACTGCGAATTTGCATGACCATGCGGCTGGCCATTTCAAAGTAACCCACATCCGAAAGCGCGCCCCATTTACTTAACAAAGCTTTGGTCGTCGGCTCGAAGAGCAGCTGTGCGACCCCGCTAACCTGGATATTGGCTGCATAGCGGAACATCTCACGGAACAAGCTGGCAGACCAGCGATACGGTATCATGCCCAGGCCACCAAGATTGGCTTTTAGTACCAACCAGCTAACGAATAAGCCGAAGAACGATTGGACAAGTTGCGCCTGAGCAACCCCTTCAAGGCCATTGGTAGGAACCAAATAAAACACACCTCCCACGAAAATCACTTGGCTCGACATGAGCACGCTACTTCTCAAGTCAGCTCGCTGGATTCCATCCAGTCCGGAATGGATGGTTGAGGCCACCATGCTGCACCACAACGACACAACGGTAAATGGCAGAAGTCCTCTTGCTTCAGACTGCAAGGCAGCAGGAATCAATAGCCCTATAGCCCATTCAAGGAGAGGATACAGCAGGAACAGAGCAAGACCGCCGAGTGCTGCCACCGTAATCGCCGCAGTCTCGACAACGTGTGTTGCTCGTAAAGATTCCCCCTTGGCGAGGTAGCGAGAAACAAATTGGAGAACGCTATTAGCAAAGCCTAATTCACTGATTCTGGTCACGTTAGTAGTGGCCAGGACTAGAGACCAAATTCCTACTTTTTCGATCCCGATTGTTCCCAAGAGGAACCGGAAAAGGGCAAAAAAGCACATACCGATTACGATCACCTGAGCAGTGGCCATGGCGGCATTCTTGAGTACGTGACGCTTTGTAACCATCTATTCGCTCACTCGATTCCCCTAGCGATCATGTGAACATTAGAACCGATTGTTCACTCCCTGGACAGGAGAGATGTGGGTTGGAATGACCAACTGGCCGAGGCTTGCCTAAATATTAAAACAAGTTGGCCACTTAACGAACTCCAAGTCCTCAAGCATAACTATCAGATCCCGAATCGAGGATGGTCTTCTACGACACAATAGCTTGTATTTCACGAGCAATCCCCGTTTCTTTTGGAAAGCAGATAATGTCACCAAAGGCTTTGCTTCCTAAGGGTCCGCTTGGATCCTTTGGGTCTAAGACATCGTAATCATATTGTCTAATAAGATTAATCACATCCATTGAGGACGAACCGTTCTTGGTCAAGAGAAAGTCGGATAGTTCTGAAAGAATCACGGGCCTCCAGGTACTCAACACTTTCTTCGCTCCCGAAAACACAGGATGCTCACTACCTTCCACATCGACTTTCATGAAACCAGGATTAAGATCATGTCGGGCTACCAGTTCATCAACCGTAATACTAGCGACCTCCTCAGAGGCATATTGTTGTTCCATAATCGACGGATGCTCCATAACGCCAACGCTTGAATATTCCTCCTTTCCGGGAACGACACGTATTGTTGCCTTCCCTGCTCTATCCGAGACAACGCCTTCGAAAACAATTACGATGTCTTCGACACGATTCAATACGATATTCTTGCGCAATCGCTCCAGCGCATTTCGTGTTGGTTCTACCGCTAATACCCGCCCGCCATGGATGTTTTTCGCGAACATGACAGCATAGAACCCAATATTAGCCCCGATATCAAGAACATCTTTGTCACTGATAAGGTACTGCTTGCAGTAGCGCACCAGGTCGGGATCATACAGCCCGTCGATAACGATTCGTTTGAATATGTCGCTTCGACGGTCAATTGAAAACACCCCTTGGAATTCCTCGACAGAAACTAGTGGGTCTGAGACAAGGATATTCCTCAAGTTTCTGACTACATCCTCCTGCAATGCCTTCTTCTTGTGATATGCCCGAGCTCTCATACGCTGCACAGGGAACAGAAGCGTCCTCAGGAGAGGGTATTGTTGAAGGAGTTTTCTTGCTTTATCCAGGTACAAAATTCCTCCCATCGATCATTTGCGGACGAGATATATCCGAAGCTCAATTCCATGTAGAAACCATCTCAGTTGATGCTGTTAAGTTGTCAATAAGCCAGTTGAAATTTTTTGAGCGGGACCTGTTCACTCAATCGCACTCGCAACAGACTGACATCGTCCAAGAGGAAGAGGCTCCCCACGGTGGGCCCGTACAACATAGGCGTGGTCGTGGGGTACTCCGTAAACCCTACACGTCTGTGGTAAGCGTCGCGGTGCAGATGGTCCCGTACACGGATACGAATGGAGAGGCCCGAGACAGGGCGATGCAGCTCCAACTGGCTCGCATTGACCACGCGGATGAGGTGATGATCAGAAGCGTGCTCAGAAAACACGTCGAGCCCGGGGGATTTCTTCGACCCAACGGGTAGCGCGTGTACTCCCAGATGGCACGGAATGAGTTCCCTCGTGCTCAGCGTCTCAACAGGCACCCGGAACGCACCCCTCCCGGTGCCCCCCACATCCCCCGCGTCTTCTTTCATCCGAACTCCTGGCTCATCGAACCCACCAGGACGTCACGTCGCAGTATGTGCTGAACTTTCGCTAGGAGTGCGTGGTCCGGTTCCACCACCGTCACACTCCCTGGTGGCATGCCAGACGGTAGATGGTATTGCATCTGGGGAAACAACCCCTCACACGTGCTCAATGAAGACTATAGGACTCAAGTGCCAAAGCATTTCGTTCATATCCCACAACTGAGAAAGGTTTACGTTGGACCGTTACTTCCCGTTTCGCAGCAGGCCCTGCCACATCTGCAACGCCTGTTTTGCCCACGGACTGCTGTCCTGTCCGTGGCGGTTGTCGGTGTACGTTCGCCTCGTGCTCAACGACTCGATTCTCTTGGCGACATCTCGATACTGCGGTGCTTCACGGCGGAGCCACCGATAGGCCTCCAAGGCTTCAGGAATGCGTCCGAGTGACTCCAATGTTCTGCCTAAGAGGTAGAGGATTTGCACTTGTTCGTTCGATGATGTCGCGGGCACTTGCAGCGCTCGGCGAAAGGCCGCGATGGCCTCTTCCTGTTTTCCGCTCTTCTTGAGGCACAGGCCCATGTGAGCGAGGCCCTTTAGCGCGTATGCGGGATCCTGTGCGGCTTTCTCAAAATGTTCTGCTGCCTGTCTGAAGAGGCCCACATTCTTAAGCGCCGTTCCTCGTTCGTATACTTCCTGTCCGTCCGGTGTCTCTGTCGATGCGGTGGTTTCGATTATCTGAAGAGGTGCCCCCGGTTTTGTGGGACTTTTTGCATCTTCCGAAGAGGCTCGGTATGAGTCTGAAGGGTTCTCCTGTGTGAGGGGTGCCGCGTTGGTCTCATTCACGGTCTTGTTTTCTGTGGGTTATAAAAGAAAATGTCCTATAGTTCGCAAGTCTTGGACCATTCAAGGCGGCTTCCGAACTCGTTACGTTTCAATGTCTTTGCGCTTGTAGCTGGGGTGGAAGAAGAGGAAAGTAGCGCATGCATCGGTAGGTTCGTTCAAATTTGCTCCCGCTGGCTTCCTTGGAAGGTTACGGCTGAGGTTGAAGGTAAGAGGTTAGCGGGGCTCAGTTACGGCCTTTTTTAACCCTGAAAACATTGAGAGTTCGCCTTAAAAGCGCAGCACAATCTGAGCGAAATCACCCGCCTGATAATGTACGGTCTCTCTTGTCTGAGAGAGGGATTACGACGACTTACAAATAGGCCACGGTCAGAGTCCTCGCCGTGCTCTCCCTCCTCGCCGTCAGCACACCACACAGAAAGTCAAACGACTGGACGCCTGTAAACCGCTGGCGGATTTTTTCAACAGTCCGCTAGAACAAGCCCGCGATGCCCCAAACCTTGTTCACTACGATGGGCAGTGCGTGGGAGAACGGCTATATCGAGAGTTTCAACGGGAAATTACGCGGTGAACTGTTGGATCGGGAACTGTTTGATACACTCTGGGAAGTAAAGGTCCTCGTGGAGCGCTGGCGGAAGACCTATAACCGGATTCGCCCGCACAGTGCGTTGGGCTACCACGACACAGAAGAGGGCTAGATCGATAAGCCAGTATGCCGAGTTTTAAGGGGTGCCCGTGACTGATTGCCTGCGATCGTGGCGTTTGAGTGGTGACAGTAAGATGAGGAATCTACGAGGTCTTCTGTTTGTTGTGTTGACCCTGTTGGTTCCTTCTTTTGCGTTGGCTACGGCTGAGACTCTCTATGTTCGCCCGCCAGGGTCTTGTACGTTTAATGGCGATGGCAAAGCCTACGCATGCGCGGCTAGCAAGGGGGCGAGGGGTGCCTATATTGGGTTGAATTTGATTCTTTGGAGTGCCACCGATGAGACGGCTGGTAAGGTCGATCCGGGGGATATGCTATACGTATGCGGAACACACCTCATCTCCTCGGCGAATTACCGTATCACGCCCCCCATAAGTGGGACGGCCGCAAATGTCATCACGATTAGCGGCGCATGTCCGAACGATCCTGGTGTGTTGAATGGCGGGAATGCTTCGGCGGGAATTCGTCTCGTCAATCTTGGTTCTGCTGGACCGATCAAGTACATTACGATTTATAGTCTGATGTTTCAGAATGTTCCAGCATCGAATGATTATGCGTTGTTTGGGCACGATAATGGGGCAGGTGGATTAGTCGATCGTTACATCACGGTCTCCCATAATACGTTTGACAAAATCGGCTCTAACGGTATGTGGCTGTGGGGGTCACAGTGGACGGTGACGAATAATCGGCTAACCAATATCGGCAATGACGCCATTTATATCAAGGGCGGAAAAAACTCTACGGTCACAGGTAACTACATTGCTAAGATTAGCCAAACTGCCGCACTGGGAGACTGCATCCAATTTGACTCAGCGACCACAGTGGGCACGATTGGGACAGGGACCGTCACCGTGAGTAACAATACCTGTGACAAGTCGACGAGTCCCAACGTCAAGTATGGCATTTTGTTGGGTCCCGTCGACGGTCTGACCACCGTCGAAAGCAATGCGATTTATTGTCCTCTTTCTACAACCCTCTCATCGGGGTGCAATCCCATCTATATCAATGCCAACGGTCCGGCACAAACGGCACAAATCGTTGTTCGTAAAAACTTTGTATCAAAGGGTTGGAGAGGTATCACGATAGCCACAGCGAACAACACCGGATTTCGTCACCAGCTTGTGGGCAATGTGATGCAGAATGCCGGTACGTTCGGTGCATGGCTTGATGCAAATACTAATAACGTAGATATTAGTAATAACACCTTTCGGAACAATGGGCAGTATGGGTTATATCTCGGGAAAGTCACAACGACCCACAAGGTGACCAATAACATTTTTGCTAATAATGCCGTAGGGATGTTCTATCTCAACCCCCCTGGTAATGGTCGCAGGTATAACGATTGGTTCGGCAATACCACGAACATCATGGATGTGAACGGCGCCAAGACAATCGATGCGACTGACTACACGGAGAATCCGCTATTTGTTTCGTCGACAGACGCGCGTTTGCAACGCAGTTCTGCACTCCATGGCGCGGGGATCCGTCTTGGCTCAGGATGTATCGATCTGCGCGGGTTCGCCTGTAACTCTCCTCCGGACCTCGGGGCGTATCAAGTGCAACCAAGCGACCCGTAACCTGCCCCGCCTAAACGGGCTGAAAATCCCAATGCCAACCTAATATAACGAAACATCCCTCCCAGGACTACGACCATGTGCCATATGCTAGCAGGCTTACCGTGCCGTTGCGAGAGGATGTCTGGGAAGCGAACGTAGATGAAGAGTGGAACGTGGCTGGTGCAGAGCCGCTAACCCATTGAGACGGTTGGTAGCGGGGGGAGGCAAGCAACCTAACCCTCGACCTCAACCTTCCGGAAAGCCGGAGGATTTTTTCGATACCTGCTAGAAGTGGACCTCTCGGAGCTCATTGCAATTGGTAAAAAACCACTGCATGGTCTTCTTGAGTCCTTCCTGGAGTGTATGTTTTGCTTGAAATCCAAAAAGTTGCTTGGCCCGGCTGACATCCAGACACCGTCGCGGCTGCCCGTTGGGTTTGCTGGTGTCCCAATTGATCTGTCCTGCAAAATCGGCCTCCGCGGCAATCATGGTGGCAAGGTTGCGAATCGTGACTTCCTCCCCTGTCCCCAGATTGACTGGTTGATTCCCTCATAGTGCTCAGCTGCGAGAAGGATACCTTCTGCGGCGTCCTCCACGTATAAAAACTCTCGAGTCGGAGATCCGTCTCCCCACAACGTGAGTGCGGCCTGCCCTGCTTCTTTTGCTGTGACACATTTGCGTATTAAAGCTGGAATGACGTGTGACGTTTCCAGATCGAAGTTATCGCGAGGGCCGTAGAGGTTTACCGGGAATAACACGATTGAATTAAACCCATACTGTTCACGATAGGCCTGCGACTGTACCAGCATCATCTTCTTCGCGAGACCATAGGGGGCATTGGTTTCTTCGGGGTATCCGTTCCAGATGTCGTCCTCTTTAAATGGAATGGAGGCAAACTTGGGGTAGGCGCAGATCGGTGCCCAACGCCACAAATTTCTTCACGCCCGTTGGCGTCCGACATCTATGAGCTGGGTGCCCATCATCAGGTTGTCGTAGAAAAATTTCCTGGATTGGCTTGGTTCGCGCCGATCCCTCCGACCCGTGCGGCCAGATGGATGACCATATCGGGGGTTCGATCGCTGTAGAGTTGTCTCACCGCGTCCATCTGAACGAGATCGTAGTCTTTGCTGCGGGGACGAATATGTCTTGGCAGCCTTTCGCACGGAGCTGTTCCACGACAAACGACCCAAGAAAACCTGCTCCGCCCGTGACGACGACGCGCGTATTTTCCCAAAAGGATGTCATAGTCGCTGCGGTGGAGGTTGGAAGTTGGAGGCGAGAGGCCTGAGGTTTGAGACTGGACCCCCGTGTCACCTCTATCCTCAATCCTCCAACCTTACCCCCACTCCTCTCTTTTCTTTCCCCTTACCGAGTTCATCAATCCATTCAGCTTGCGATCGATGTGCTCTGCTCGTCTGCGAATTTCGACGCATACTCCTTCATTGAAGAGTTTCCTTATGCGAAACACTTCATTCAACGTAACCGTTTCATAGAGAGAGCCCTGGGCAATGCTCAAATACTGCAAGAATTCTTTCCTGTGCTGCCGCCCTTTTCCTTCAGCGATATTTTGCGCAATGGATGTCGCAGCCCCCTCCATTTGAGAAACCAAACGAAGGTGTCTGCCTTGAGGTACATGTTCGAGCAATCTCAAGACATAATCAGTAAGCTCGACAGACTCCTGCCACACTTCCAGCTTCTCGAATGGAAAGACATACCTATCAGCCGCTTTGGTCTTTCCTTCTCCTCTAACCTTCTCCCCTCCTACCTCCAACTTCTAACCTCCAGTCTCCCCCTCTCCAACCTCTAACCTCTCCACTCAACCTCACTCTTACCTCCAACCTTCCCCCTCCAACCTCTCAACCCTTACCCTCTCTTCCGCGTCCCATCCAATCTTTCTGTCTCTGCTACCAGATCTGCGTCGACCATCATGGCGATCAACTCGTGGAAACGCACCTTCGGCTCCCAGCCAAGCTCTTTCTTCGCTTTGCTCGCATCGCCGATGAGGAGATCCACCTCGGTTGGACGATAGTACTTTTGATCGATCTTGACATGTTTCTTCCAATCCAGTTGCAGACGGTCGAATGTGAGCTCGAGCATTTCCTTGACGGTATGCGTTTCGCCGGTGGCGATCACGTAATCGTCGGGGTCTTCGGCCTGCAACATCATCCACATCGCTTCGATGTAATCACCGGCGAAACCCCAGTCGCGTTTCGCGTCGAGATTTCCCAGGAACAGATCCTGTTGGATGCCCAGCTTGATGCGGGCTGCGGCTTTCGTGATTTTCCGCGTGACGAACGTCTCGCCGCGGCGGGGCGATTCATGGTTGAATAAAATGCCGTTACAAGCGAAGAGGTCGTAGGCTTCTCGATAATTGACGGTGATCCAGTAAGAATAGACTTTGGCTGCTCCATAGGGACTGCGGGGATAGAACGGTGTGGTTTCGCGCTGAGGTACGTCCTGCACTTTGCCGAACATCTCGCTTGACGATGCTTGGTAAAACTTCGGCTTCAGCCCCGATTCCCGAATCGCTTCCAGAAGGCGGATCGTTCCGAGCCCGGTAATCTCGCCGGTATACTCGGGAATATCGAAACTCACACGGACGTGACTTTGCGCTCCCAGGTTGTAAATTTCATCGGGCTGGATCGTTCGGATGATGCGGTTCAGCGAACTCGCGTCGTTGAGGTCGCCATACACCAGATGGAGCCGTCGATGCGGAACATGCGGGTCTTCATAAATGGGATCGATCCGCCCCGTATTGAACGAACTCGATCGTCGAATAATGCCGTAGACCTCATAGCCCTTCCCGAGGAGAAACTCTGCCAGATACGATCCATCCTGCCCTGTAATGCCGCTGATCAGCGCTTTTTTCACGAGACCACTCCTTGGTGATGGCGGAAAGTGGTTGAATTATGTCCTGATTACACAGCCTTGTCTATAAACTGTATGGTTTTGATCGTGTCGCGGACTTGTTAGTTGTTGTTGCACAGGACTTTCGCTCCGCATTAGAATGTCGTCCTGGAAGGGATGGTCGATTAGCCGTCGGTCTCGAAGACTATGAATATACGTCGGGGCATCATACTCGCTTATGTCATGTGTGGCGCCTTCCTCGTGGCCCATATCATCAACGCGGTGATTGCGGAGGCCTTGTCTGTTCCGGCAGGGTTGGTAAGGCCATTGCCTGGTTCCGACAGAGAGGCTGATGTGAGTGCGAGCCTGCCGGTTTTGGTTGAGCGCATTCGGACGAGCGGACTCTTTCCCCTGCCGTCTGTTCCCTTAGGTATGGGAGGTATGGGCACCGCGGGGTCCGTGACGCCGCCTCCCCGTGTTCCGTTAAATCTGGCGTCGAAGCTCAAGCTGCTGGGGGTGGTGATCGGCGATCATGAAGGGGTCTCGGCTATCGTTGAAGAACTGTCCAGTAAACGGCAACTATTCTTCCGGTTGCACGACGAAATCCCCGACGTGGGTGAGATCAGCGAAATCCGACGGGACGGGATTGTCGTTCGTCAGGGAGATCAACAGGAATTGCTAGAACTCGCCACATCGCAGATTGAGAAGCCTCCGTCTGCCCCAGTCACAGTCGTCCCAGCCGTAGGTCCGGCGCCGGGCAGTTCAGTGCGTACCGTGCTGGATCGGAGAGACGTTGAACAAGCGATGGGCGATATTCCCAAGTTATTGTCCCAGGCGAGAGCTGTGCCATATCTGGTGAATGGAGCGATGAATGGGTTCCGTCTGGACTTTATCGCACCAGCCAGTTTTTATGAGAAAATTGGTTTGAAGTATGGGGATGTCCTCCAGCAGGTCAATGGCGTAGATATCCGTGATCCGGGCACGATGCTCACGCTCTTCCAGCAGCTCCGCAATGAAAAGATGGTCAAACTTGATGTCCTGCGGAACAATCAGCGAACCGCGATGACGTTCGACATCCGTTGAGTCCGCTAAGTCCCTTTCTGTGGCGGCCCCTTATCTGCTTGTAACTACTCGCCGTCCTTCCGCGCTTCTGGTATGGGCAGAAATGGGAAGGTATGCCTTGTAGAACGGCTAGATCGGAGGGGCCTGTGTGACCTTGTCAGAGCGATCCAGTAGAGAGTATTCTTTTAAACTCCAAAGGCTTGTGGTCTTATCCCGAGGCTGATGGGCTCTTCCAGGGATGAACCAGCTACTCGTTGGTGGGCTGAGATGAATGACGAATATTCCGGTCGGCCGCTGTTAGGAGCAATCCTCGAAGACAAGTTTGGCTTGACTGAAGCCAAATTGCTTGAGGCGGTGAATGTTCAAGGGACCAAGGGGGGGCGCCTCGGCGAAATCTTGATCCGACTGAGGTCGATCACCGAAGATCAATTACTCCAGGCGCTTGCCATTCAATTTGATCTTCCCTGGCTCCCGAATCTTGATGTGAGCCAGGTCGATCATGAATGGGTGAAGAAAGTCCCTATCCATTTCGCCCGCCGCTATCACGTGCTCCCTCTGAGGACAGAGAATGAATCTGTGCTTGTGGCGACGATCGATCCCACGGAGACGGCCGCATTAGACGACCTCCGACTGTTGCTCGGCCTTCCGATCAAGCCGCTGTTGACGAGCAGCTTGTCGCTCCTGGCCTGCCTCAATCGTGTGTATGACGAAGCGGCAAGCCCTGCGGGCGCCGAGCAAGTCATGGAGGATATTGCAGCCAGTGAGAGCCTGGACCAAATTGCGCACGAGTTGGATGAACCACAAGATCTCCTCGATGCCACAGACGAAGCCCCCATCATTCGGTTAGTCAACTCCGTGCTCTTTCAAGCCGTGCGGCAGCGAGCGAGCGATATTCATTTCGAATCGTTTGAACGGGGGCTGGTCGTTCGGTATCGCATCGACGGGGTGCTCTATCCCGTGTTAACACCGCCCAAGCATTTGCAGGCCAGCATTATCGCGCGATTGAAGATCATGGCGGGTCTGAACATTGCGGAGAAGCGATTGCCGCAGGATGGACGATTCAGGATTCGAACGGCGGGCAAGGATGTCGATCTGCGTGTCTCGGTGCTGCCGACCTCGCATGGAGAACGGGTGGTTCTGCGTCTATTGGAGAAGGAGAATCGTCTGCTGAATCTGTCGGAAATGGGTTTTTCACAGGATCGGTTGGGCATCATCCAGCAATTGATACAGCTGTCACACGGTATCATTCTCGTGACCGGACCGACCGGGAGCGGTAAGACGACAACGCTGTATGCGGCGTTGACTCACATCAATGCGCCTGACAAGAACATCATTACCGTTGAGGATCCGGTCGAATATCAGCTGCTCGGTGTGGGCCAGATGCAAGTGAATCCCAAGATCAACCTGACGTTTGCTGCGGGGTTGCGGTCGATTCTCAGGCAAGATCCCGATGTCATCATGATCGGCGAAATTCGCGATCGTGAAACCGCTGAAATTGCTATTCATGCCTCGCTGACGGGACATTTGGTCTTCTCCACACTCCATACCAACGATGCCTCGAGCGCGGCCACACGATTGATCGATATGGGCATCGAGCCGTTTCTCGTCGCCTCCTCGGTGGTGGCCGTCTTAGCTCAACGGTTGCTACGCCAGCTCTGTTCGGACTGTAAGCAGCCCTATCAGCCGGCCGATGAAGAACTGATTCGGCTCGGTATCGTTCCGCCCAGGGTGCGCCCCACATTCTATCGAGGAGTCGGGTGCTCGGCCTGTTCACAAACCGGCTATCGAGGTCGAACCGGCATTTTTGAACTCCTCGTGTTGGACGATGAAATCCGCCGCTTCATCGGCAGCAAGGCGGACTCGGCGTCGATTCGCCAAGCGGCAATGGCAAAGGGAATGGTGACCTTGAAAGACGAAGGAGCGGAGAAAGTGTTTCACGGGGTCACGACGACCGAGGAATTGATGCGGATTACCCAACAGGAAGTAGAGATTTAGCGATATGCCAGTTTATCAGTATAAAGGCTATCGGAATGACGGTGGAGCGGCGACCGGCATCATCGATGCCGAAAGTCCGAAGGTTGCGCGTGTGAAGTTGCGGAAGGTCGGCGTGTTTCCCACCGATATGGTGGAACAGGGATCGGCCACGACCGGCGCGATCACGGGGATTTCCGGCAAATCCGCTGGTGGAATCGGACGCTCCCCTGCCCTCAGCACGACCGATGTGGCGATGATGACCCGGCAGTTGGCGACATTGCTGGTCGCAGGACTGCCGTTGGTCGACGCGCTCGGGGTGATGGTGGATCAAACCGAGAAGAAAGCCGTCAAGAGCCTCATGGCCGATATCCGTGAAGCCATCCGTGGAGGCTCCTCCTACAGCGCGGTGCTCGAGCGCTACCCTCGCGAGTTCTCCCAAATTTATGTGCACATGGTGCGGGCTGGTGAAGCCAGCGGCGCGTTGGATCAGATCTTATTCCGCCTTGCGGAGTTTCTGGAAAAGCAGTTGGCACTCAAGCATAAAGTGACGAATGCCATTCTCTATCCCGCCCTGATGTTGATCGTTGGTGTCTCGGTGCTGTTTTTCCTCATGACCTTTGTTGTGCCGAAAATCACCGCCGTCTTTACCAGTTTGAAGCAGGCCCTCCCTTGGCCCACCGTCGTGCTGATGACCCTCAGCAATTTCCTTGCGGACTATTGGGCGGTGATTCTTGGGGGAGTGGGTGTGATTGTGTGGGCGGGACGTCGAGCGATGAAAACGGAAGCGGGGCAGCTCACGGCCGACCGATGGTTACTGAAGATTCCACTTATGGGTGAAGTGGCGCGTATGGTTGCCATCTCGCGGCTCACGAGCACGTTGGCCACCATGCTGGCGAGTGGTGTGCAGTTGCTGGATGCCATGGATGTCGCGAAGCGGGTGATGAATAATCGCGTGCTGGAGCATGCGGTTGAAGGCGCGCGACAGAATATACGCGAGGGGGAAACGATTGCTGAACCGCTAAAGCGCAGCGGAGAATTTCCTGCGTTGGTCACCCACATGATTGCGGTCGGTGAACGGAGCGGTGAAATGGAGGAGATGCTACGTCGGATTGGACACATTTATGACGGGGAAGTAGATCGGGTCATTACGCGGTTCACCTCCCTGCTGGAACCCATCATGATCTTGGTCATGGGCATCTTGGTGTTCTGTATCGTCGTGGCGATCCTGTTGCCCATCTTTGAGATGGGACAAATGGTCCGCTAGCAGCATGCTTGCATGACTCGAGGACCCGTGAGATGTGAAGCGATCTGTTTCTGTGGTCTGCGAAAGGCACTGCTCGGTAATGGGCGATGAGTCTAATGGGAGGTGTTCGATGAATGGAAGAGAGCAGGTCGAGGGCATGTGGACGATGTGGAGCAGGACCCGCTGGCGCCGAGACTCCGTCGCCAGGCGCTTCACGCCTCGCAACCTGGGTGGAACTGCCGGCTTTACGTTCATCGAGATTATGGTCGTGGTGGCCATTCTCGCAATCCTCGCGGCCTTGGTCGTCCCTCGTATCATGGGGCGAACCGATGATGCCAAGCGCACGGCGGCCAAAGTTCAAATTCGAAATATCGAAGGAGCCTTGCAGCTCTATAAGCTCGATAACGGTGTCTATCCCTCGACCGAACAAGGGTTGAAGGCCTTGGTGGATAAGCCATCGGTCGGGGTGATCCCAAAGAAGTGGAAGATCGGCGGGTATCTTCCTAAACTTCCGGAAGATCCCTGGGGAAACCCTTACAAGTATCTGAGTCCCGGTCAGAGTGCCATTCAGACCTCCGGTCAGAGTTCAGGTCTGAGAGCTGAGTACGAGATTATCTCCCTCGGAACCGATGGCGAAGTGGGTGGCGAGGGAGTCAATGCCGATATCACCAATTGGAATCTAGACAAAGATTGAACGATGAGACAAGGGATAAGTGGCAAGGGGGAATGGATGTGGGAGCAGACACGGTTGTTTCCTCTCCCCTCACGCCGTACGCTTCACGCCGTACGTGCTTCACAAGGATTCACCATTTTAGAAATCATCATTGTGCTGTTCTTGCTCGTCGGCTTGCTAGGAATCGTCCTGCCTAGAATATCGTTGGACGAAAATCTTGGATCTGTCGGCCGGCAGATGGTCGGGACTGTGCGATCTCTTCAGAGCCTAGCCATGACGACTCAGAAGACAATCCGCCTGTATATCGATATCGACCGAGGGGTCTACTGGCCGGTGATCCTGGATGGGAACCAAGAAAAGGTACCCATCGACCCTCTCTGGGCCACGCCGTTGAAACTCTCTGACACCATTCGCTTCTCAGATATCTTGGTGGCTCAGGGGAGGAAAGAATCCGGTCGAGTCGATCTGTTCTTCTACCCGACAGGAAGGATCGATCCGGCGACGATGCATTTGGTGGATGCACGCAACAACATTCTGGCCATTGCCATTGAACCGGTTACAGGCGCGATCCGCACGAGCGATGAGCGGATCGAGCCTCCCAGAGCACTCATAATCCCCGATCGGGTGAGACCGTTGCTAAAGACGACCGCGGTAGGTGGGTAATCGCGCCACCGTTGAGAAAGCTGTGTCATCGCAGAATGTGTGTCTATGGGGAGTGAACGAGGTTTCACGTTATTGGAAGTCGTGATTTCGCTTGGCATTCTCGCGCTGGCGCTGCCGATCTTATTGGGACTTCGCAATTGGGATCTCGACCTCCATGCGAGAGCCGAGGAACTTACGACTGCGACCATCCTTGCGCAGGAAAAGTTGATCGAGACAGAATTGACGGCGCTCTTTCCCCTCGGCGAAACAGGCGGAGTATTTTTGCCGACTCCCTTGGGATCGCAAGCCACCGCCGAGATGACGAATCGCCCGTCGAACTATCGGTGGAAACGGATTGTGTCACCCACACCATTGCAGATTGTGCGGGAAGTCAAAGTTCAAGTTCTCTGGCCGAGAGGCACAACAGAAGAAATGGTCGAGGTCAGTACCTATGTCTTTTCGACAAGCCCCACAGGCTTCTGAGGACGGCTTCACCCTGGTCGAGGTTTTGCTGGCGGTGTCGCTGGTCGCCATGATGGCCACCTTGGTCTTTGGCTCCCTCTATGCCACGACGAGTGCGATCGATGCGACACGAGCAAGATCGGCCAACGAGCAGATCGTCCGCAGTACCTTGCGTGTCATGACCGATGAGCTGTCGCTCGCCGAAGGCCGCAGTACCTATCCTTGGACGGGAACCAACGGCCAGCTGGACGGTCAGCCTGCAGATTCGGTCGCCTTTCTCACCATGGGCCAGTTTCGAGGGGCGGAGTCGGCCAAAGATACCGAGCTGGTTCGGATCGTTTACACCAGAGAGGGCGATCGCCTCCTCCGTTTCGTGCGAAGGAATCTCTACGGTCTAACGGATGAATCCGTCGAGCAAGTCGAATTGGCTAATAAGGTAAAAGGGTTCAACGTGCGCTATTACGACGGGAAGAACAACCTCTGGCTGGATGAATGGGATGGCCGTGCGCGACCCGGGTCTCCCAAAGCCATCTTAATTGAACTGACGGTTCTCCAAGACAAAATGGAACTTCAGACCGTCCGCCAGTGGGTGGCGGTGGGAGCCTCATGACGACATGGTCGTTTGGCTGGCCTGAGATACTCACGCGTAAAGGCCCCCTCGGATGGGGACTGGCGTCGGTGGCCAGTTTCATCGTATTTTTGTTTCTGACCTTCCCCTATGGCCCGCTCCAGAACCGCCTGTTGACCGAACTGAATCGGGCGAGTGGATGGGAGGTTCGAGCTGGGGATTGGTCGGTGGGCTTTCCGGCAGCGATCGAGTGGCGCGATCTCGTCTTCGCCGGACCTAGAAGCGAAGCAATTCCCGTTGAAACCGTACGGGCAACAGTTGGCGTCCTTCAGGCAATGTTAGGGCAATTGGTGATAGATTACGCCGTCCAGTTGCCTGGAGTGGCGCAGGGAGGAGCTGGACGAACTACGGGATCTCTATCAGCGGCCTCGTGGTCCTTAGAGGGCCCGGTTGCCGTCAAAGGCCGGCTCCAGGACATGGATCTTGCGAAAGTCCTGAGACCCTACGTGAGCCGAGGGACAGTCCAAGGAGATTTCATGCATCGCTGGGACAACGCACAAGGCGTCGATGCTGCCCTCAAAGGGGAAGGGACCGTGAAGGTCGAAATCAAGGATCTTGTCGTTGAACCGATGGCTGCAGGCACCTCCACAAATTCCTCATTTGCGTTTGGCCGGATCCAAGCGTCGCTCGTCTGTCGCGACGGCTCATGCGATGTCACAGAATTGAAGGGAGACGGTGAGGATGGATCCTTTACGGCTCAGGGTCGCGTGGCGTTGCGGCAGCCACTACAACAGAGCCTTCTGGATCTTACAGTTACCGTGATTCCCGGCGCCGGGTTTGCTCAAAAGGCAGCACGCTTGTCGCTGCCGCCGTTTCAAACTGGGACCCCCTTGACGTTCAAGCTGGTGGGGCCGATTATGAATGCGCGAGTGGCTCTCTAGCGTGAAAAAACTGTTGTTTGGTTTCATGAAACTAACCAGATCAACCAAATGAACAAAACAAACCATATGAACCAGACAAACCGGGCCGTGTGAAGATGAGGAACGAACAGAGTTGCAATGATTGCTGAATGTGTCGGGCTCGATATCGGGCAGACGGCCTTCAAGGCTGTGCGGTTTCGACGGCGACTGACAGGGCGTGAGTCGGTGGAATATTTCCATCTGCCTGTTCCCTATGGGCGTCAGGAACACACGGAACCGGCGCATCGCACGGCCATGCTCAGAAATTTTCTCTGGCAGAATGGATTGTATGAGAGTGGGCAGATTGTCACCGCACTCCCCTGCCAAGATGTGTTTGTCCGAACCCTCTCGTTCCCCTTTCGTGATGCGTCCAAGCTGGCCCAGGTCGTTCCGTTCGAAATGGAGAATCTGATTCCCATGCCCTTGGAGGACGTCACCGTCGGCAGTCTCCTGCTGCCGGCGCGAGAATCCAAGGAAGGAGCTGGGAAAGCCAACGGGTCAGACGTACTTGTTACCGCAGCGCCTAAAGCGAAAATTGCTGAACATTTACGGTTTATGGCCTCTGCCGATCTGAATCCCTCCGTGATCACGATCGACGGCATGGCCTTGTTTTCCGTCAGCCAATTTTTGAAAGAGGAAGGCGCCCAGGTCCCCGGCGATCTGGCGATCATCGATGTTGGGGCCTCGAAGACGACCTTGTGCCTTGTGCATGAAGGCCGTCCCGTGCTGTTGCGGACCGTGCTGTGGGGCGGGAATCATCTCACCCTTGCGCTAGCCGTTCGCTATGCCTGCAGCTTCGCCGAAGCAGAACGACGGAAGCGGGCCATGGCTGTACAGGAGGTCGATGCCTGGCTCGAACCGGTCCTCAAAGAGCTACGCGTGTCCCTCCATACCTATGAAGGCGCGGTCCATCAACGACTGACTCATTGTTGGGTCTCGGGCGGCGGCTCGAAACTGAAAGAACTGAGCGGGCATATGGCGTGTCAGTTGGGCTTACTTCCGGTCGGCCCGCGGCAAGGATTTGGGTCGAACTGTCCCCGTGCATTTTCGATTGCATTTGGATTGGCGATCCATCCGAACATTGTCCGCCCCCGATGGAAGTCGAGGCTGGCGGGGTCGAACCTCGCGTTGGATTTCAAGGCCGGCAGCGATGCCGCATCAGCCACCGCGGATGTCTCGAAACAGGATCGACGGCTGGCCGTATGGGGCGCGCTCATCCTCGCCGTATTGGCGCTCGTGGATCTCTCCACACGCGTTTTTCTCAAAGACTCGACGGTCAGGGACCTCAAGCGCGGCCTCCAGGCTCAGTACGAGCAAACATTCGGACCGGACGCTGCTCCGGGTGAAGAAGTGGATCAGGCGCGCTATCGAGTGTCGCAGATCGAGAAAGGTCTCTCGATTGTGGACGGGAGAAGCTACAACGTTCTTGCCGGCCTTGCAGAACTGGTGAAACATGTGCCCCCGGGCGTGCCGTTGAAAGTGCGGGAACTGACGATCGACGGAACCAGTGTTCATCTGGAGGGAGAAACCACAACCTTCGATGCAGTCGACAAAATCAAGCAGGCGTTCGAGGCGAACCAGACCTTTCAAGAAGTATCTATCAGCGATACCCGTGTCGGAGCCGCACAGAACCAAGTCGTGTTTCGCCTCACCTATACGGTGCAACGGCCATGATGCAGATGCTGAAAGAACGGTGGCAGCATTTCTCACCACGCGAGCGCATCATCGTGTCTGTCGGCGGCGCCATGGTCGCAGCCACACTTGTCTTCTTCCTGATCGTCGATCCGCTTTTGGCATCGATCGACAAGCTCGATCGGCAAGCGAGACGGAAGGCAAAAGACAGCCAGGAACTTGCGCTCGTGGCGCAGGAGTACCTACTCAAGCAGGCGCGTATCGCCAAGCTCGAGCAGCGCATGCCGAGCCCGCCGGCTCAATTTTCGCTGCTGGCGTTCATGGAGGAAGCGACGACGACGGCGCAGATTCGCGATCGCATCGTCGGTATGCAACCACAGACTCCCATTACCGTCCAGGGCTATCAGGAAACCTCGGTCGACCTTCGACTCGACGGCGTCTCGCTTCCCCAGCTCCTGGCCCTGCTGGTGGCCATCGAACAGGCTCCCTATGACGTTCAGGTGCGCCATTTACAGATGAAACCGAAATACGATAATCCCGTCAATCTCGATGCCACGCTGAAAATCGTGACCTATGCGAAGGTCTGATGAACGCGGTATTGCCCTGCTCCTCACCCTTCTGGTTCTGACCCTCCTGGTTGCACTGATTCTTGAGTTCGATGCCGAATCGAGGAGGGAATACCGCGATGCGGCGACGTTCCGCGATAACTTCAAGGCCACCGTGCTCGCGCGCGCGGCGGTACAAGCAGCCCGTGGCGTTTTGCAGCAAGACTTTTTGAAGGACAAGCAAACGGGACAGTTTTTCGACGCCCCCACCGACGTGTGGGCTCTTCCCATCGCGAATTATGCCATCGGCGACGGCCTGTTGACCGCGCAGATCGAGGATGAACGGGGCAAGCTGAACCTGAACGACCTGGCGGCCGGCGGAGACGTCAATGCCAGGAAACCCAGGGTTCAGAGGGTCAAGCGGCTCTTTGAACTTCTGCAGATCAATCCGGATCTGGTGGATGCCATCGTCGATTGGGTGGATCAGGACGAGGTGCCGGAACCGCCGGCGCAGAGAGCCTGTACTATCAAACGTTGCGTCCGTCCTACCGTGCGGCCAACGCGCCTCTGCAGACGTTGTTAGACCTGCGCCTGATTAAAGGAATGACTCCCGACATCATTGCAAAGCTCTCGAAGGTCGTGACTGTCTATCCGCATAGAAGGTGAAAGCAAAGTGAATCTGAACACCGCCAATCCCCTTGTACTTCAGGCCCTCGATCCTCGTATTACTCAAGGCATGGCTGCGGATATTGTTCAGGCACGCCCCTTCAAGACCATTCAGGACTTGGATCGCGTCAGTAGTTTTGAGGAAATTGGGAAGGAACTCCGTCAGCGAAACCTGTACGACGTCAAGAGCGATCTGTTCATGGCCCGCATGGTGGTAAAGGTGAACGAACTGACCAGGAATGCGACCGTGGTCCTCCAGCGCGATCAGAATGGAACAAGCTCCGTGAAGTACTACCGAGTCCTCTAACGTGGAGCCTTTAAAGCGCGTTCAGCCATGAGGAGATTCCCGATGCCCTCGCCTGTTCGGTTGTGCTAGGCTGCCGATGGGCATACACTGAACGAATCGGCTATGTCTGATTATCCACACCGTGCACTTGTCCTGCTGATTGGTATCAGCTTGATCTTGTCTGCCTGCGCGACGAGGCCTGATGTGGATCTCACGATCCATGAATCAGACCGAGGGGCGGTGTATGTGGAACGGATTCCCGATCGATTGTTCCGAGCTGCTCACCCCATCACGTTATCGACAGATACGATGGCCCGGGTCCTTCGCGGCGTGGCCGTCAAGGAGGACCGAGATTTATTGGGAGGCGTAATCTTCAGCAAGTCAGAGGCCCTTCTAGTGTTTAGGGACGAGGATGTTCAGTTCCTGGCGCCCCTTCTGGTCGATGGTCTCACCAGAGCTGCGTCAGACCAGAAGGTGGGTTTTCGTGTCGTTCAACCGGGGATGCCATGGGAATCAACAACGGGCTGGATATACGCCCACGAAGGGTCATTGTATCTGACCATACCCTATCTGATCCCCCTATCCCGGTACGCGGACGGCACGCAGGCGCCACCATCTACACTTCTCTTTTTCCCAAAGTCGGCAAGACGGCCAGAAAGTTATCGCAACGCGGGCTCGGCTGAATCGACGCTGGTCATCGACTATGGGCTACTCGCTTCACTCCCAGCCGATTCAAGAACACCACCGCCGGGTCAAGCCCCCGTCGCTCCACCTCCCATCGCGACCGGACAGACCACCGCTCCGATGCCGGCGGCACAGACAATTCAATCGCCTACTCAGCCGAGTGAGCGTGAATGGGATGAGATGAGGAAAGAGGTCCAAGATCTTCAAACGGCGGTTAGCGGAGCAGGACGCTGAACGAAATGCACAGAAACAAAATGGATCTTCCAAACAGAAAACCCCGGTGATTCCTTAACGCCTGTACCGGTGACAGGCCACACTCTTCATCTGTTACCCTCAATGTTTCTCAAACCGTTGGTCGAGTTCGCCGGCTAAGAGTCCTGCCTCGGCTAGTTCGCGCATCGACTTCCGGAAACCCATGCTCTGGCGCTGAATGAGTTTGAAGGCTGCTTCTTTGGTCAATTTCTTCGAGCACATCAGGTAACTCTTGGCCCGTTCCATGATCTTCCTAACCGCCAGTGCTTCCCGCATCTCATGTGACTTCTCGATCAGGGTCGTATGCTCGATGGCATGGCTGCCAGATCGGCGATGGCCTGGAACAACGTGACCTCTTTGCCGGTGAACATGTGCGGAGGGGACGTGTAGCTATTGATCACGCCCACTGTCTTTCCCCGCACCATCATCGGGATCGAGCGCAAGGGGCACAACCCATCCTTCTAGGCCATATCCAAATACCTATCGCTCTAGGCGTGCTCCGGTCATCCAAGATCTCCGGGCCGGTGAAATTCTGGCGTGACCTGATAGCGTTTCTGCAGCGTGCTGATTACCTACCGAAGTTTTTCGAATTTCCCCGCAAGCTTAACAATTCTGTAATACGACCGTAATCGTTCCTTAATCAATTAAGGCTACCTTCCCGTTCAGCAGAAGACAATCGGTGGTTCCCAACCAGATGAAAGGGAGGTATTCGAATGAGGCGAGCTTGGTTCGCGATCATCGTCTGCGCGATCGGACTTGGATTGATCATCCAAGCTGAAATTGCTCAAGCCGGTATTGAGGATACTCTCTACGATAAGGGCATCATTACCAAAGAAGAATGGCTCAAGACTAAAGCTGACCAAGAAAGACAAGAAGCCATTATTCAATCGGAAAGAGCCACGACCGAAAAATGGTATGAAAAACTCAGCATCCGCGGCTATACCCAGATACGTTATAACTACCTCACCGATGGTAAACAGCTGGTCGATCCTGATAACGATGCTTCTGTCGGCGATAATAAAGGCTTCCTGGTCCGCCGTGCCCGTATCATCATTTCCGGCGATATCCACGAGCGGGTGTCCCTATATTTTCAGACGGATTTTGCGCAGAACACCGCAGCCACTCGGAACGACCCTTAATAACCAAAACTTTGCCCAAATCCGAGACCTCTATGCCGATATGTTTCTGACAAAGGACAAGGAATGGCGTATCCGAGGGGGAATATCGAAGGTTCCTTTCGGGTTTGAGAATTTACAGTCCAGCCAACAGCGTCTCGCGCTCGACCGGACCGACGCGATCAATAGCGCGGCGCCCAATGAGCGGGACATCGGATTTTTTCTCTATTACGTCCCGGCTGACACCAGAAAATTATTCCGCAGCCTGGTTGACAAGGGTCTCAAGGGGTCCGGGGATTACGGCATATTGGGCGTCGGGGTCTATAACGGCCAGTCGCTGAATGTCCCGGAAGCCAATGACAATAAACATGTCATCGTGCATTCCACCTACCCCTTCGAACTGCCCTATGGCCAAATCGTGCAAGTCGGGGTGGATGCGTATCGGGGGATCATCAATGTCCCTACGGCTCCTGGAACGGGAGTTACGGTCCCCGCCGGCAACGTGAATATCCGCGACGAACGAATCGGCGCACATTTTGTGCTGTTTCCTCAGCCCTTCGGGTTCCAGGCGGAATGGAATTGGGGCCGAGGTCCAGAATTAAATGCCGCCCACACAGCCGTCCAGGAAGGCTCCCTCCAAGGTGGATATGTTCAAGCCATGTATAAGTGGGACAATATTATGCCCTACGTCCGCTGGCAAGAATACATGGGAGGAAGGAAGAACCGAACCAATTCACCCTTCGATGTGGTCAGGGAAACGGAAGCCGGGGTGGAGTATCAAATCAACAGGGCGCTTGAGCTGACCGTTGCCTATGCCTGGATGAAACGCACGGATACGGCAACTGCGCCCTATGTCATCCACGATGGGGAGCTTGTGCGCTTTCAATTGCAGTTCAATTATTAACACTAGTCAGTCGTGGAGGAAGGGGGCAGGCACATGACCCTCCCGCGGGGTATTCGCCACGAAATTATTGGAGAGTTAACACGGTTGTAACACTCGAGTAATGCATCGTAACGTGCCAAACTCATCCTTATGGCAATGGGATGAAAGGAGGTAAAATGGAAAAAATAGCTGTCAGACTTAGTTTGTGGTGTGTCGCCCTCCTTGGGGCTCTTGTTTCTGGTATCGCGCCGGCTTATGCCGACGAAGCGATCGCGCTCGACCCAGCTTTGAAAGCCTACGTCAAAGTCAGCGGGGTGTCCGGCAATGTCAACAGCATCGGCTCGGATACGCTCAACAATCTCATGACGCTCTGGGCTGAAGGATTTCGCAAACAATATCCCAATGTCAAAATCCAGATCGAAGGTAAGGGTTCGAGCACGGCTCCTCCGGCTTTGATCGAAGGAACGGCGCAGCTTGGGCCGATGTCACGGACTATGAAAAATACTGAGGTGGATGCCTTTGAAAGAAAATTCAGATATAAGCCCACCGCATTCCCAGTCGCCATCGATGCGCTTGCCGTCTATGTCAACAAGGACAACCCAATTCAAGGACTCACGATGGCACAAGTGGATGCAATCTTTTCGAAGAGCCGGCGTTGGGGCCACAATGAGAGCATTCAGGTTTGGAAACAGACCGGTCTGAATGGTGAGTTTGGCAGCAGTCCCATCAGTATCTATGGACGGAACTCGGCCTCCGGCACCTATGGATTTTTCAAGGAACATGCCCTCAAGAACGGAGATTTTAAGGACGAAGTCAAAGAACAGCCTGGGTCAGCCTCCGTAGTCCAAAGAGTGAGCGAAGATCAAGCCGGTATCGGCTACAGCGGCATTGGGTACATCACATCGAATGTGCGCGCCGTTCCGCTGGCTGAAAAAGACGGTGCGCCGTTTAAAGAAGCCAGCCAACAAAACGCGGACGATGGGTCGTATCCGCTCTGGCGGCACTCTGTATCTCTATGTCAACAAGGCGCCCAATAAACCGCTGGATCCGATCGTCGAGGAATTCATCAAGTTTATTTATAGTAAAGAAGGGCAAAAAGTGGTGGTCAAGGATGGGTTTTTCCCGCTGAAATCCCCCGCGATCGAGCAGGAACTCAAGAAACTTGACTAGCGACCCCGATCCCGCTCCGTCTCCCTTTCCCGCCGCAGGGGCGTATGGCCATACGCCCCTGCAAACGATCTCGCACCACTCAGCCAGTGTGATGCGGCGCCGCATCTTCGATCGGCTTGCTCAAATCGTCATTACGATGGGCGGGATTGCCGTCATCCTCAGTATTATCGGCATCTTTGTTTTCTTGGTCAAAGAGGTCGCTCCCCTATTCTTCCCTCCACAAGGGACGCAAACCAGTCACGTTGCCGGAGTTCCTCCACTATGAACCTTCCCGCAATCTACCCTAGTTGGAACGGATGAGTATCAAGAGATTATCTATCAACTCACAGCAGGATCCGACCACCAGATTCGCTTCTTCAATGCGCACTCCGGCGCACCCATAGCGCAGGACCTTCCTACGGACTTAGCCAAGGTTTCCATCACCGCCATCGCGCGAGCGGTAGGAAGCGGTAATCAATTTGCCTTCGGCACGGACGATGGCCGCATCATTCCTGTGACGATCGAGTTTCCCGCCGGTTTCGAAGAGGGTGCCCGCCAGATCGTTCCAACCGTCACGCTTGGACTCCTGTGCACGTGACTCCCACCAAAGAACACATCGTCCGTTTGGCCTATCAGCCGACACAGCGAGGCACACTCGCCGTTGCCCTGACAGGTCAAGGACGCCTGTGGTACACAGCCGCACCGTTCGCGACCGTCCCTGTTGCATTGACTGATCACGGTGCCGAGCCCGTGAAGGCCTTGATCTTTGACAGTCGTGGGGAAACACTTTCGATTGGGACAGCCGTCGGGAACCTCTACCACTACGACGTGCGAGAGGGCACTCAGCCGAGCCTGATCGAAACCATATCCGTCGCTCCGACCGGTACGTCAGTGACTGCCCTGTCCTATTTAATCGGAGATCGCTCGCTGGCCATCGGCACCAGCGCCGGCGACGTCTCGTCTGGATGCCGGTGCGTCAAGCTCAAGAAAGTTCGATCACTCGCCTTCGCCTGATTCATCAGCTCGATGCGCATCCTTCCGCTGTCACCGGGATTTCTCCATCGCTTCGCGACAAAGGGTTCATCACCGGCGATGAGCAGGGCAATCTTTTTGTCCACTACGCGACCTCCGCACAAACTCTGTTGAAGCTTCAGGGAAACCACCAGGCGATCCACACCCTGACATTTTCCCCCAAAGCCGATGGCGCCGTCGCGCTCACCGACCAGGGAGCATTGCTCACCTATGCGATTCACAACCCCCATCCGGAGACAACACTCGCAACCCTGTTCAAGCCTGTCTGGTATGAAGGGTATGAGGGGCCGGAACATGTGTGGCAATCTTCCAGCGGCGCCGATGATTTTGAAGCAAAGTTCGGTCTCGTTCCGCTGATCTTCGGCACGTTGAAAGGGACCCTGTACGCCATGTTGGTCGCGGTGCCACTCGCCATCTTAGGTGCCATCTATACTTCGATGTTCATGCATCCCGACCTTCGAGCCAAGATTAAACCGACCATCGAGATCATGGCGGCACTCCCGACCGTGATCCTGGGCTTTCTAGCCGGCTTGTGGCTGGCCCCTATGCTCGAACGAATATTCCCTGCACTGGTCGCAATGACTGTGGCTGTGCCTGTGAGCGTCGCAGTCACGGCGATTATTTGGCAGTATCTTCCCGCAGCAATGATCCGTCGCCTTCGCCCTGGGACGGAATCATTTATCCTGATTCCGATCATCATCGGGGCAGCCTGGATCTGTCTGGGCTTGAACCAACCGATCGAATCGTTTCTGTTCGGGTCCGATTACAAAGCCTGGTTTGCGACCCATTGGGGACTCAGATACGACCAGCGGAATGCGCTCGTGGTGGGGTTTGCCATGGGCTTTGCCATTGTGCCGATTATCTTCAGTATTTCCGAGGAAGCCCTGTCCAACGTCCCACGGCATTTGATCGCCGGGTCTCTTGCCCTGGGAGCCACCCGCTGGCAGACCTTGGTCAAGCTCGTGCTTGTCTCGGCAAGCCCAGGAATCTTCTCCGCGTTGATGATCGGCTTTGGCCGGGCCATCGGAGAAACCATGATCGTCCTCATGGCCACGGGAAACACCCCCATTATGGACTGGAGTCTGTTCAATGGCTTTCGCACGTTATCAGCCAATATTGCCGTGGAAATTCCAGAGGCCCCTCATGGAGGCACGCTCTATCGGGTCTTATTTTTGGCAGCCGTGCTGCTATTTGTATTCACGTTTCTGATTAACACCGTGGCGGAAGTCATCCGACAACGGCTGCGGACGAAGTATAGTCAATATTAATGCGCGCCCCATTCAAAAAGTTCCTCGCCTCCGGCAACGTGTTCATCTGGGGATGTGCCGCCGGTGTCTCGGTTTCCCTGCTCATGGTCTTCGGGCTGTTGCTGCTGATCATGATCAACGGCTTGGGATACTTCTGGATCTCGGACGTCGCCGAACTCACCTTGAAAGATGGGCAGCACATGATGGGGCAACTGGCCGGGCGCGAAGTCATCCCTCGCTCTGTCACACCGGACCGCCCCGAAGGGAAAGGCCGCCTTCGAGTCAAGATCGGGAATCGTGATTTATACGGGCTTGATTTCAAATGGGTCAATGACGATCAGATTGTGTCACTCACCTATCCGACAGATATGGTGCTCTTGGAACGACGCGAATGGGGCAACATGTATGCCAGGATCAAGGCGGTCTACAAAGGAGAAACGCTCCAGGCAGAAGGGAATGACGCAGGATGGATTGCATTGGGCCCACTGATCGACACGACCATTGCCCTTCATCAACAGATTACTCGGATCGAGAGAGTCGAGATCGGTTCTATTAATGCAGATATCGAACAAGTCAGGTTGAAGATCCGTGCGTTCGAAATGGAAAATCCATCCTCTACGAGGCAGAGAGGGCAAATCGATGATCTTAAGGCTCAGGTTGCTGCCGCCGAGTCCCGTTACCAAGAAAAAACCGTGGAATTGGAAGCGCTACGCACACAATTCGATGAATACTCTGTCCTCATGGTGGATGCGAACGGACGAGAGAAACAGATCCCGGTAGGGCAGATCATCCGCGCCCTTCGCCCGAACGAGATGAATCTCTTGCACAAGAGCTGGATCTATTTCACGAATCTGTGGTCTGTCCTCAGCACCGAGCCTCGAGAAGCCAATACGGAAGGCGGTATTTTCCCGGCCATTTTTGGAACAGTCATGATGGTCATCATCATGAGCATCGTCGTCGTCCCGTTCGGTGTGCTTGCCGCGCTCTATATGCGAGAATATGCCAAACAAGGCACGTTGGTTCGTCTCGTGAGAATCGCCGTCAACAATCTCGCGGGCGTGCCCTCGATTGTCTTCGGTGTGTTCGGGCTCGGCTTCTTCATTTACGCCATCGGCGGGACTCTCGACACGCTCTTCTTTCCTGAACGGCTTCCAACGCCGACGTTCGGCACCGGCGGCATTCTATGGGCGTCTCTGACGTTGGCCTTGCTCACGGTGCCGGTGGTCATTGTCTCCACAGAAGAAGGACTGGCCGCCGTGCCTAGGGAGTTTCGTGAGGGATCATTGGCGCTTGGCGCAACCAAGTTGGAAACGATGCTCAAAGTCGTGATACCCTCTGCTCTTCCGGGTATTCTGACCGGATTGATCTTGGCGATGGCCCGCGCGGCCGGCGAGGTCGCACCGCTCATGCTGACAGGAGTCGTGAAGCTTGCGCCTTCCCTCCCTGTGGACGGTTCTTGGCCTTTTTTCCACTTCGATCGAAAGTTCATGCACCTGGGGTTTCATATCTATGACGTGGGCTTTCAGTCCCCCAATGTAGAAGCAGCCAAACCAATGGTCTACATCACGACCCTGGTATTGATCACCGTCGTCGTCCTGTTAAATTTCACTGCGATTGTCCTTCGTAACCACTTGCGCAAGAAGTATGCGGGCTCAGTGTTATAAAGGATTTCCATGCAGCTCTCTCCACCTTCGACTCAACAGCCGTCCCCATCACTAAGGTACAACGTGCAGGACAGCCATCGACAGTCGCCTGACCACGATTCCAGCACGCAAGTCGTCAAACTCACCTTAAATCAGGTCGACTTCTTTTATGGAGACCGCCAGTCTCTCTTCAAAATCAATATTGAAATCATCAAGAATCAGGTCACGTCGTTCATTGGGCCATCCGGCTGTGGGAAATCCACCTTGCTGCGCTGCCTCAATCGGCTCAACGACTTGATTGAAGGCGCTCGATTGGAAGGCACCCTGCTCCTTGACGGCGTGAATATCTATGGTCCCGATGTGGATATCACCGACCTGAGAAAACGTGTCGGGATGGTCTTTCAGAAATCGAATCCCTTTCCGAAATCGATCTACGAAAACGTGGCCTATGGGCCGCGTCTTCATGGAATTCGAAACCGGGGGCAATTAGATCAGATTGTAGAAGAGGGGCTCAAAGGCGCGGGGCTGTGGGACGAAGTGAAAGATCGCCTCCAAGCAAGTGCCTTTGGTCTTTCCGGGGGGCAACAACAGCGGCTGTGTATCGCCCGCGCGCTCGCAGTCAAACCGGATGTCCTGCTGATGGACGAACCCTGTTCGGCGTTGGATCCCGTAGCCACTGCCAAAATTGAAGAGCTGCTCTTTTCTTTGAAGCAGGATCTGACGGTCGTCATTGTCACCCACAATATGCAGCAAGCGGCACGGGTGTCCGATTGGACGGCGTTCATGTACCTTGGCGACATCGTGGAGTTCGGCCTCACGAAGCAGCTCTTCACCACGCCGTCCAAGAAACAGACCGAAGACTATATTACTGGACGATTTGGGTGAACATGATGACACAGCGCCACTTTGACGAAGAACTGGCCGATTTGAAGACCAAGCTCCTGCGAATGGCCGGGCAGGCGGAAGACCAGATCGACAAGGCCCTCACCGCACTGGTGACGCGCGATTCGGTTCTGGCCCGCGAAGTCATCGAACGGGACCACCAGGTCAACGCGTTGGATGTGGAGATCGACGAAGAGAGTATCCGCTTGCTGGCCCTCCATCAGCCTGCCGCGCGAGACTTGCGATTGGTGACGACAGCGATGAAAATCGCCACCGAACTCGAGCGAATCAGCGACCTGGCGGAGAATGTCTGCGAACGGGCAATCGAACTGAACGAAGAACCGCAACTCAAACCCTACATCGATATTCCGATGATGGGTAATTTGGCGCGGATGATGGTGAAGCAAAGTATCGATGCGTTCGTCAAGGATGATGCCCAGCTCGCTCGGAAGGTGCTCACTGACGACGACATTGTCGATAATCTGATGGAACAGTTGTTCCGCGAGCTGCTGTCGTTCATGCTCGAAGACACACGCACGATTTCACGCGCCATTCGTTTGAGCTTCATTGCCAAATACCTTGAACGCATGGCTGATCATGCCACCAACATTGCCGAGCTGGTGGTTTATCTTGTGGAGGGGAAGATCATTCGCCACACCACTCCGTCAGGACCTGCCAAAACAGATCTTGCAAAAAGCTGAGCCCTCCTGATCCTTCAGGCTGATCTTTTCTCGTCGAAATGAGTCGGCACGATGCCCCTTCTCTGTGCCACAACAGGCTTCAGCGCGTGAGGCAGGTTGAGGTCAAGGTTGAGCGAAGATTCGACTTGCCGAATCTCTGCCGTAACCATCCATTCATTTTGGAGGACTATCTAGAGAGGGATGCGGTTATGCCACGAACTGAGTCGAAAAGAGCATATACTCAAATCTGTGTCGGCGAAGGACGATCTTGTGGCATCGAGCGAGTTGGTCGACGCAGTGGAAGATTTGATTCCACGTGTATTGGGGCATGAGGCAGATGAGCGAGTCCAAACTGATGACTGACTGCTCATTGAGATGGTCGAGAATGGCCGCCGTGAGGGCATCGGTTTCATGGCGCTCACATCGTTCAGGATGAACGTCCTGAGCTGATTCAAAAAGAGCACTGAAAGGCATCGGTACCTCCTGGTGAGATTATGGAAATGAGAACCCCGGTTGATTGGCCTGTTGTGCGGGAGTCATCAGCGCTGGGCTGTATCGGACGGCCACGATGCGGATGAGACCCAGCGTGAGTAAGATGCCCCCCAGTATCGCGAATTGATGCCACTCCCCGCCCGTGAACCATCGTGAGATGACCTCCGTCAGCATCACGACAAGGACTGTGTCGATAATAAAGGTGACCCTGACGCGCCCCTCGGAGCAGTATGCGAGGGTGGTTTTCAACACTTCGACGACTGCCAGCAGTGTAAGGGTGTCGACCAATACCTTCCGAAGGGCTACTTCCACGTCAGCGGAAAGAAGAAGCCGCAGGTCGAGAAACGTTTTTACGACTCCGCCTGCCAACCCAAGGAGGATCGTCAGGATCAGCAGGCTCAAAATGAATCGTGTGCCTACCTCCCAGACACGCGTAATGTCATAGGCCATGAGCGTGATCCTGAATCGCCTAGGCCAACTGTTCGAGAGAGTCTGTTCCATTGTAGTTTGTGTCATGGCACTATCACGTGCCTCTAGCCTAATCGGGACACATTCCAGCCCTGTGAATTTCTTGTAAATACTGTGTAAATTCTGCATGGAGCGGAGTGATTGAGCTGTTCTGGAGTCGCGGCAGATTGCCTGAAGCCCAGTACACGCGGGAGTGATTGCAGTCGGCACTATAGGCGGAGTGGCGCGCGACAGGCGTGAGGAGCGAGACTCGCGTGACGTGTGAACAGATGGCCCAAACGGGAGCCGGCATGATCCGGTTGTTACAGTAGCTGCCAGTATAAAGTGAGTCTAAATAGAAAGACTTCTGCATCAGAAATCAACGATCGCATCACCCCCCCGTTCGTATCATTGTTGTCCAGACAGAAGGTCTGCTAGCGTGCAACGTGATCACACGAATGGGAGACATCTGTGACCGCCATCGATAGTCTCATGCTGGAGGCGAAGCACGCGATCATGGATGAACATCACCGTCGCTTTCAAACCCTCCACCAGGAAGGGCGATGGGAGGAGGCGCTCCAAGAAATTCAGGTCACACTGAGCTGTGCAGCAGACCTTCTCAATGAGTCACTCCAAGTTCTCGAGAAAGCTCTTGATGGATACCCGGCAGTTCCCCTACCCCTCCCGCAGCCACGTAGTGATTAGGTCGTGTCATCGCAAAAACTAGGAAACTCCTACAGTATGAATGAAGCTCCCCGCAGCAAGCTGCGGGGAGCTTCATTTTGTATTGTTCTTCTGATGATTTCGTCATGGTAAACGTATGCGAAAGCGAACGATTTGGCGTGTCGGTCAGTTCAAACCCTTTGAATTGGCCGATAGATATTCTCGAATCACTTCTTGATTCCTTTTGACGTGAGTGGTGTCTTCTGCGTTGCTCACAAAATCCTCCTCCGCTTTTGTCGGCTTCAGTATTCCTTTTCGTACTTAGGGCGGTATTGTTTCTTGGCCATCTTGTGGCCCTCCTTGGGCAACTTTATCTCTATTGTTCAGCGCAGGTTGCCATGTCTATGTGCTGGTCAATAATCGGGCTGAAGGGGAATGCGTCGTTGACCGTACAGGGGCTTAGTGGAGATGTTGCGCGGCTAACCCGCGGTCTTGATGCGCTCTGTCCATCTCAGCACGCCCTCACAACGTGCCGGTATCATTGATCTATCCTGGTCCTTATTGAATATTGCTTGACTCCCCTCCTCACAGCGCCCAGAGTGATGTTGCGAGGATGAAGCTCGCTGACTGTCCCATCTCTTGCGCTTCCTCATCTTTCCGGGCGTGACCGATTCTCCAGTCTCCGCCACTCCGATGCCAGAGTTTTTCTGAACGGCTGCATGCCTTGTGTCATGCCATGGTTTGCTCATGGAGGCGGCCAGGAAGCCAGCCATGCCCAGAGGAAGGTTCGGCCAGAATGATCATCTTTGTCACTATCATGTTTGTGCTTCCGCTGGGGCTGGTGGCCCTCTACCTCTATGTGTCCGGCGCATTCACAAAGACCGCTCCGATCTTGTGAGCGCTAAGCCGGTTGCCTGAGCGTCGCGCAGACGTTCCGTCACTCCCACGTGAGCTTCACAGCTCTACCCTCATTCCTTGATTGATTTAAGAGCGGCTGCAAACATCGTTTCATAAACCTGAGCGATGACGTTTGCATACTTCTCCTCAGAGGCCCGGTCATAAATCGCAGTTTTTCCCAGTGTAGAAGCGACGGCAACGGCAATATCCCTGGCGATAGCTGCGGCCTGTTCTTTGGGACTGCCGTTCTCAAGCTGCAAAGACATCGGGGTACCTCCTAGAGTTTCTTGGTTAGGTTGGAATATGGAGGTCCACAAGGAGGAGTATTGTAGGAGGGAGCGCACAACGGCGCAAGGGCCTAGGTGCTGGGCAATAGCCGAAATGAGGGCAACGCACCTTTGACGGTGCAGGAGGCGTCCTCCGAGATGCTACGCGGCTAGGAGCAGCGAGGGAAGTCGCATGCCGGAGAGGATAGACGGTAATAGTGGTGGGTCAGTGTAAAAGGAAATCATAGTGATTGCGGACAACACATTCACCGCACACAATGCAGTAGTAGTTATCCGCCGAATGGCCGAGGGCCATCCCTTCCAATTCCAGGTACCGATGCTCACATTGTGAAGCAATTGCCCGCTGTTTCCACTTCGCCCGTAATGTCGCAGCTCTAGTCGTCGTCATTACATCCCCTCTTTTGTCTCTGCACTCATTGTACCGCCCGTACACCGAGCAAAGCAGGAAAAGATTGCCGGCAAATGGGTGAACCCATACGAGATGGTAGCACAGTGCGGTGACGGCAGCGGAACCTTGTTCGGCGGTTGTGGGTGTGCGCAAGGCCATAGAAGGCGGTGCAACCCGTGGCGGGATTATCGCACGGCATTTCGTACAGCGATGGAGGAGGCGGGGGGTCTCGTGGTTTCGGTTTCACGACTTGCGACACTGTGCCGCGACGAACCTGCGAAGGGCTGGCGTAGATACCACGACGGCTATGCAGATCGTTGGCCGTAGGTCTCTGCAGACATAGAAACAGTACAACCATATTCAAGAGGCCGACCTCACACAAGGGCGAATAAACCTTGAACTATATCCAAGAGAACATGCCCGGAACACTTGACGAGAAAGGGGCAAGAAGGTAAAACTCTAACACCGCAGAAGAATTCAGGAAGCTGGCGTAGCTCAATGGCAGAGCAGCGGTTTTGTAAACCGCAGGTTGGAGGTTCAATTCCTCTCGCCAGCTCCATAAATTTCAATAACTTGTGATCACACTCTAGCCCTTCCAGCACCGTATCTCCCGGTGCGTACTTCCGATACCACCAACACCAGTCGTCTTTAACCAGCGTATGAATGATATCGTGATTCGCGCGAGACATGCGAGAAAAGCACGACGAGCAAGACTAGCGAGAGAAGCGCAGGCAGAAGGCCGAAGTTTTCGGAACTTCATCCTTCAGCCTTCGAACCCTTGCCCATCCCACCACTCTCGCCCGTCTCTCCCGCCCGCCCTTTTGGGATTGACCGATCGTCTGTGTTAAACTCACTCCCACCGATGACTCCTTCACCAAAGGATCAGGCAGGGAAACTGTCTTACAGTCGTGTGCTTCTGCTGGCCCTGCTCTGTTTAACTGGCACCGCCTGCAGCACGACCGCCCCGACCGGCAAAGTCCTCTTTGACGATCCTCGTGGAACCGTGGCTCTGCAAGTGATTTCAGACCCGTCGATTCAGGCAAGTCATCCGATCAATCTTGAACCATCCCTTCTCGCCCAGCTACTGACAGGCTTAGAGATTCATGAAGGAGGTATTGGGCCCCATCGTCGTGTCGTCATAGGCTTTGCAGGACAGCCATCTACCTACCCCCTCTTCTCGAAAGATCAGATTCAGTTCCTCGCTCCACTGCTAGCGGAGGGCTTACGTACGGCAACACCCAATCAGTCTATCGAGTATCGTGTGGTGACTACGCACGAAGGTTCTAATAGATTTCAATCACCGACCACGGAAACGACCACCGGTTCTCTCTACGCCTATGGCCGAGAGCTGTATGTGATCCTCACTCAATTTCGTTACAACCCGATGCGCACGAACCTGGACTTTGGCGATATCCCCTACCGATCACAGGAACCACTCGATTATTCAGGCCTTAGGTATCGTACGCTGCAGTTTACTCCAAAAGCCGCTCTCCGAGCGGATATCCCGAATCCGCCGACAATGGAAAAGTACCCCGACAGGTTTGTTGCCGTCGATTATCAGCTACTGGACCAAGCGGCGCTAGAAGCAACTCGTGCGGCCGAAGCCCAGGCTCGCTCCACAGAGGCCTTGGTTCAGGAGGTGGAAACCCTCAAGCAGGAACTGGAATCCATTAAAAAACAACTCGGCATCCAGAACCCCGGGCAAGACAGCCCAAAGCAGAAAGCCGCACCGCTATTAAAGCAATGAGCGAGACACGCTAGGATCTGATGGCTCAAGGCTGAAGTTTTTGTTACTGCGCCACTCCCACAGCGGCACCGGTGAACGAGTGTCATGAAGGTGTTCCTTCCGTGTCGTTGGCGTGGCTAGTTGAGCGGGGCTCCAGCGACGGTGTGTTGAGGGCCCGCTCGGCATATATCGCCGCCTCTTCCCAGGTCTTAAAACGCCCTTCACTCATGAAGTTCTGTACCATGGACACGATCTGTGGGTCGTGCTGTTCTTTAGCCCACTTGGCGAATGCAATCTTCTTGTCCTCCTCCTCCTGGTCACGGGACCTGATGTTGTGGAGGGTTCGGACAAGCCAGACCAAGAAGATACCGACGCCTATATAGATGATTTCCATTCTCGACCCCTCCTTTGTCTCTGCTCTCGAAGAAGGCTCCTTGGAATCATGACGGCGCATTGCACGGGAAAGCGACGGTAGGGACGAATCGAGAAGGGCATAGGCGCCTCGCAGGGAGGCGTATTGTAGGAGGGAAACAAAGGAATGGGCAAGGGGCCTCAGCCAAGGCTCGGCCGCCGCCAATATGCCTCGCCTGTGCTACGCTTGTGTTTGTCGAAATAGCTATCCTTCTCAAGCTGATTGGCAAGGTGAGCAAGTGTCGTTGGCTAACAAACTGCTTGGTATTTTCCTCTGTCTCATTCTCAGTGCCTGTAGCACACCACCCACGGTCCCCACCACTGATGAGCGCGGGGGGAGTGCTGGGGAAACGGAACGGTCCAAGAAGTTATTCGTGGATGGCTGGACCACACCAACACGTGGAGAGACCGCTGAGATAAATAAACAAATAGCATCATCCATGACGGGGAGTGCAAGTTTTGCGTACATTATTCCAACATTCTTCGATCCGACCCACAATTCGCCAATGCTCACCCTCGTCCATCAAGGAGAGTATCCACTGTACGACCTCACCGTCAGAATTCTTGATATGGCTACATTTGATAGCTTGGGGCGGCAAAACAATTCGTACTCCGACAAGTTGAGGGAAGAAGTGCAGTTACGTATCAGTAATATTGCGCCGAATCAGGCAAGCATGCTCAAAACCATTCAGCTCGGCACTGACCCTCTGAGGTGGAATCTTTTCTTTAGTGCCCGAACCGGGTTCTTTACCCAGTTACTTCGAGTACGACGAGTTGGCAATGAATGGAAAACCGCTCTGAAAGTAATACGAACCCGCTCGCCCAGCGATAACCAGGTGCTACTTGAGAAGATTGATTCGGGTTATCCTCTCAGGAAAGACGGTCAAGTCGAGTGGTGATGATAGCCGCAGGTCTCTCAGGCCGTCACGACCGGAACCGCATCCCGATCACATTTTTCCTCGTTGGCGTTGAGGTCGCCGGATCGGGAAAGATATCCTCAAAGGTTCGACCGTCCAAATGTAGGAAGGGCCCGGCGTTGGTATCCATCCCAGGAAATTGTTTGAGAGCATGCCCGAGAAACACTCTCAATCCCCGAGTGATCTCCGAACATTGATAGTTGAGGGTTTGATCCCCGAGCCCACGACCCGCAGCGACCGCAGCCATCGTGCGAGCCCCCAATCTCTCACCTCGGCAATACACCGATCGCATTCCAACACCAGGGCATGGATCTGTGTCTGGATACTCAGCTCAATCGGGTCTTGAATTCGCTGAGCCCCGCGCTTCTCTGCTTCAGTGGCCTTATCAGCACGTCGCTGCAATTCAGCCAAGGCTCCTTCACAATTCCGAATCCCCTGCTCTGCGGTTTGGATCTTGGGCAAGGCGTCATCAAGCGGTGGGTCAGCCAGTTTGCAGGCATCCCGCTCGCGTGTGGCGTCGCCCAGTGCCAGCTTCCAATTGAGTAATCCGTCTCTAACTCAACTTTTTTCGACGGGGTCATTGGTGGGGGTCTCTGTGGTCATAATGGCTGTCCTCCCTCTTTGTAGTTACCTATGTGTTACCTTTTGACTCTCAGACTCGCTCGGGCCCGCTAGATGGTCCGTCAATACAGGGATTGTTTTTCTGAGACCAGCGGTGATGATAACCACTGCATCGCGTTTATGGAGTGGCTTGGTTCAAGGCCCGAACCTTTATTAGTGTGGCAAAGGAGGCGCGAGAGACGAGCGGGACAATTATCCACACGTAAGAGCAAATCGTCGGCAGGTGGTGGATTCTTGGGTCGAAGGAGTTACTGGCCGGGATGTTGAATCTCAGTGGCTTGAACACAGATGCGAACGGGAAGGTTCTCCCTATTGCGGAAGACTCTAATTTGGGCGGTCAGCCGCACGCGATCGCCTTCTCTCAACTGTTCAATAAGACGATTGGCGCGACGGATCGTCACTTCAATGGAGCCAGTGTCATCTTGCAGCGTGAAGGTGGTATTCCCACACTTCCCTCCTAGTTCATACTGGCGCGAACGCGACAGATGGACCTCGCCTTGGAGCGTCACCAATTTCAAATTGGAGGAGTCTGCAGACGAGCGGAGGCTCTCGATTGACACCTGGCCCCACGCTTCGGTGGTGATCATCAGGAGGGATGCCCAATAATCCAGCTCGCACAGGTCCCATGGAATGTTCCTTCCTCGGTTCAAGTTTAGCAGATAGATGCAAATCGGCCATGGTGTGCCCGTACTTGTCTTTGCCGTGCATCTGAAGCCTGACTTCTTTGCGTGCGGCTCCATCGGTCCTATCAAATTTGATCCAGCACCGAATCGTTTTCGATTCACGCGGACCGCGTTCCATCCTCGTGGAGCAGCTTTCTGACAGGCTAATTCTGGGAAAAACTCGCAGTCTGCGCCGAGGCCAACATGACGAACGCCGCAACCGCGCTGCGTGTGACGCCGCCAACATTGAGTGACGTGGTGAATGATCTGGCGCGAAAGAGGTGGCTCACTAAACGTCGGTCAGTCACGGATACCCGTGTCGTGCATTTGCGACTCAGTCGGTTGGGGCACACGCTCACCCGACATATCGAGCGGCGGGTACGCCAAATGGAGGCCACGCTGACCGAGCAGGATCGAATCGCCCTGGGTATGCGCCTAAAGAGCCGCCGTGCCTAGACCCGTGCGCCTTGGTTCATGGTGGTGAGCCCGCGCATTATTGTGTGTTGTTCCGAGAGAGAAGACATTGCAGTCCCATGGCGGAATTCAGGGGGTTTGTCGCAGAGCGGCCTAAGGTTCTGGCAGAACCTCAGTTAGCGACACTGGAGTTGTTGCCGGGAGGCCGTAGCCCAGGTAGGAAAGTTGAGTGCCGATCCCGATGGTCAGCGCAAAGAGGGCCAACAGGACATAAAAGGCAGACTGGAACGCTATCCGATTGGTGAACACGCCGGACACATAGAGGTAAACGGTCACGAGTACCGGCGGTAGAAACAACATAGCGGCGACAAGGAACATCATGCTCGTCACCTCATCCAGCCTCTCTCCATTCGCCAAGCTCAGGCGAGCTTGGCGAAGGCTGGTTCAATCACTTCAGTAAGCTAAACTTATCGCACACAGGAGTCAACGCTCGTTTTCATGGGGGGAAACGCGCGCGCCCTCCACATCGAGAAACGGGTACGTCAAGTGAATGCCAAAGTGGCTGTGATACCAAGGGAAAACTTCCAGCTGGCAATCCTCTATGCCCACCTGGCCGGAGCGCGTGGTGTGGGCTCCATAGCGTTCAATGATCTTCACACGGCCTGTCTATGGCTTGGAATCCCATACTCGGATGCTCAAGAGGGACTGACACAGGCCCGTTCCGGTATGGTGAAGGAGTGGGGAGAGGAAATAATTTATTCCCATGTCTCCTCCGATCAGTATCAGCAGGCAGACCGTCCACCTTCCAATATCTTGTGACTTGGATGACGAATATAAGACGAACATAATCGCGTGCATCCATTAGCATGACCTGCTTGGCGTCCCAGAGGTGCATCGTGAAACCCAAAGAATTAGAACAAGCATCACGGACCCTCTCAATGAGCCTGCACCGCTTACGAAATCCCAGCAGCAGTTTGGCGCAGTGACAGCATTTTTTACGGGGTATTACCGTCCGCCGAATCAGTGCTCATGAACGATATTGATGGGGCGACGCTACTGTCTTGACAGGTCACATTTTTGAGTTTTATCATTTTCACTCATTATGGTTCATGAAACGCTGATCGCCCTATAAGAAAGGTAGGTCATGCCCATGTCCCTACGCAAAGAAGTGAAAGAGTACATTCGCTCGTGTGAGCACCTGTTATCTGACGCCGCCCTCTCGACCGCCACATCGTTTTCACCAGAAGAATGCGGGATCATCGAGTACTACAACGCGGAAGTCATGAAGCTCATCTCGTCAAACCGTTGCCGAGATGAATCTATTGTCATGTAGGAGCCTCACGCTATGTCGCCGATCGTGCCCCGTAGATCCGTCGTGTGACCGGCGCGCGGACATGGTCAGACCCACGATCACGACAAGCACAAGGATGAGTTCTCTCATTGTCCACCCCCCTGTGATCGCCTCACAATAAAATGCAGGCCTGGCGCCTCTCGGAGTCAAGCCTTTGACCTCAGATCCCGCAAGAGTCGCACGTGTATGCGCGAGGCTGGTGTGCGTTGCAGTTGTTCCATTGCGGTTTCTAAAGCGTCTTCACTTTATAGCGTCCCTGGCACCATGCGCAGGAGGAAACGCCACAGTCGTGTTCAGAAGGCCTATTCGGATAGGGGTTTCAGGAGTTCATACCCATCTGATTTATAGACCTTGAGGTCTGTGGGTCGGTTTGACGTGAGAGACAATGTATCGTTCGTTTCTGCTATCCTTGAGCGTCCGAGATCATGAGATACAAAGGAGGGCAGAAAGTGGCTGACTGGGTGAGGTATAAAAACCATCAGATTAAGGCCTGTTCTCAACACCTCGGTGATGATCGATGGATGCCAAAGGCATTAGCCTGGCGCTCAACGGGCAGCCGGGAGCCCGTAAAAACCATACAGAGTGAATCGAATGAGATCCGTGACACGGAACGTAAGGCGAATGAGATGGCTCTTCAAAAAGCCAAGCGCTGGGTCGATCAGCATCAATAGGTTGAACCTGATCCACTCCCCGCTCCCACCCGTCGAGGATTGACCCGTCCGGTCATTCTTCTACCTGTGCGTCCCGCTCCCTGCGCCATCGTCGTTGCGATGACATAAAACCTGAATCCGTCGGCCTCACGATCGTATTGAGTGACAGACGCCCGTGCCCATGGAATGACCTTGGTGATCTCGGCTGTAATCGCTTCCCATAGGCTGTGCATATCTCGCTGCGAATTGAGCACCACCGCGACAGCCAAAAGGGCTCGATAGTTTCTCTCAATCCGGTCCACAGGCTTTTCAACACTATCTGAAAGTCCAAATTGAATCACAGCGCCTGCGTTCATGTCTATGACATCCTCGCAGGCATCTGAACCATTCCACTAGAGGAAACTTCTACTCGTTAAGGCATCATGTTCGGACTACGGGATTTTGTGGGAAGAGCTATCTTGAAGAAATCAAACAGGGCGATACTGGAAACATGCCGGCATGAAGTGATACCGGCAAGACTTCATGCTGCAACTCATTGATATTCCGTACCGTATTGTTTCTATTTACGTTTCTCATACAGTTAAAAGCCTGAAGCTGGCCATATATGACCATATATGAATGGGTAAATGGGCGTGGAGCGTGTCATTCCTCACAATCAAATAAATAACCTGGCCTCTGTGGTCGTGGTAGCCGAGACGTGAGTCATGCCCAGCGTGCCTCTGACCAGACTGCCAAAGAGAAGTGTGCCCCGAACCCATGGGTTCGACAGGTACAATAACACGATTGTGAATGTATCCCCGTCCAATGCGCCAACGCGAATCATGAGCGTATCAGAGTAAGAGGGTGTTGTTGGTATCGGAATGATACGTCGAGAAGTGTGGCACTGGAAAAGTTGGAGAGGGAATCACAAGAGGGATGATAGGGATTGTGGGCCGATCCGGAGGCGGTGCTGCGGGATGAACACCGCCACTCATTCATCGTGTTTTGAATTTGCCAGGCGCGAGAACCCGCACGATGCCTTGTGGAGACGACGGTCTCTCCACGGTTATTCTTCAGAACTCAAGGATGGTGCGAGGCGGGGCGCGGATGCTTCATATTTGTTGATTCGGTAGCGCGTGAGAGGATTGTCTGATCTTGTCGCTCGCTCACTGCGAAGAGAAACACAGGCTCCTAACGTTCGGCTTCCGTGAGATCGCCGTCCTCTTCCAGCTCTTCAAGATCGGCCTCAGCTTTGGCCTTCAGGGTTGAAGGGTGCAGACCGTATTTCTTGAGCATCTTGTAAAAGTCTGCCCGATAGCGTCCGGCAAATTGGGCGGCGCGTGAGATATTACCGCCAGTGAGTTGCAGCACGTTCTTGAGGTAGGTTTTCTCAAACTCTTCCTTGGCTTCAGTCAGCGGCTTGAGCGGCGCGTCCGGTGATGTGCCCATAGAGGGCAAGAGGTCCGGTGTGATCATGTCTTGGCGCGTCATGACGGCGGCCTTCTCAATGACATTTTCCAATTCGCGGACATTTCCGGGCCATGGATGTGTGACCAGCCGATTGAGGGCGGCCGGTGTAAAGCCGCGCAAAGCTTTATTCGCTCGTTTCGCACTCGCGGTCAGGAAGTGCTGGGCCAACAAAGGAATATCATCTCGGCGGTCCCGAAGCGGCGGGATAAACAACGGGACAACAGAGATGCGGTAGTACAGATCGTTCCGGAACGACCCGTTCTTGACCGCTTCGCCGAGGTCTTTATTGGTTGCGGCGATAATCCGCACATCGATCTTCGTTGAGAGTTCAGAGCCTACCTCGCGGACTTCCCGCTCCTGCACGGCCCGCAACAGTTTGACCTGCATCGAGAGCGGCATTTCGCCGATCTCGTCGAGAAAGAGCGTGCCGCCGTTGGCGCTTTGAAAGAGGCCTCGTTTGGCGCCATGGGCGCTGGTAAAGGCGCCGCGCACATGTCCGAAGAGTTCAGACTCAAAGAGCGTTTCGGGAATGGCCGCGCAATTGAGGGCGACAAACGGCCCTTTGCTTCGTCGGCTGTTCGCATGGATGACTCGTGCTAACACTTCTTTTCCGGTCCCGGTTTCTCCAAAAAGGACAATGGTCGCGTCGGAGTCTGCCACCTGCACCACTTGCTGGAGTATGCGCTGCATCGCAGGACTCCGCGCGACAATGTTTTCCATGCCGTACAATTCGTTGACGAGAGACTTGAGTCGCTGGATCTCTCCTCTCATCCGTTGCGGAGAGAGCCCTTCTTCGATTTTGGCCTTGAGTTCCTGGTCATCGAACGGTTTGGTGAGATATCCGAAGGCCCCGCGCTGCATGGCTTCCACGGCGTTGGGGATGCTACCGTGGGCCGTCAGGATGATGACCGGAAGGCCTGGATGAATCCGCAACAGTTCTTCCGTCACATCTAATCCGTCTTCGCTACCCAACCTAAGGTCGGCAATGGCGAGGTCGAACCGGTCTTTCTTAGCTGCGGCGATGGCGTCACGCCCGGTGGTGCAGCCTGTGACGGCAAAGCCCATGGCCTTCAACCGCATCTTCACAAGATGTAACAGTCCCTCTTCATCGTCGACTACAAGAATATGTTCTTTTTCCATGAAGTTCCTTCTACGGTGTTGTCGGTTCCGGCGCAGTCGGAGGCGGTGTAACCGTCGATGGGGGACGGATAGGACGAACCTTATCCCGCATTTCCTGGTCGATGCGCTTCAATGCCTCCAATTGGCTCGTCAATTCCTCTATTTTCCTGTCTTGATCCGCCACTTGCCTTTGTAGGGACAGCACGAGACCTGTCTCGGTCTGACTTTTTGCAGCGCCTTTCTTGCCGTTGACTGGATCCACCTTCCGTTCACGTTCGGCCAACTCCCGCTGGAGGATTTCCAGGGATTGGGCATCGGCGTCCTTCAGGGCCCTCAATTGCTGGATAATCAGCTCTCTATCAAGCAAGTCTCGCACCAGCCGATCAGAAGCCTGGGCCAGGATTGCCTGGCTTTCCGAAAGGGCTGGGGCTGCCATGACCGATTGGAACCAGGAATGCTCAACAGGAGCGGCGTGATGCTCGAGCAGCTCTATCCAAAGCTTGCTGGAAGCGGCCAGCTGGCTCTTGGGCGCAACGGCGATCACTTTTTCGAAGTACTTCGAGGCGCTATCTCGACTTTCGTAGAGCCCCAACAGGGCACGAGTAAAGTAGACATGATCGCAGGAATTGTGCTCAGCACATTTCTGGAAGAGCGCCTCCTGTTTTTTCGCCAACGCATGGAGGGATTTTGCCTCTCCCGTCTCCACCACGAAGTAAGGCTGCGAAAATTGCGGAGCAGACGACCATGCCGCGCATCCCGCGAGGAAGAATAGACAAGACAAGATTCCAGAGGTGAAGGTACTGTAGACAGCCTTCACGCCGTTTCCCCTGGTTTCGTAAGGCGTAGGATGAACCGTACAGTCGTTCCCTTCTTGGCTTCGCTTTCGATCCAAATCCGTCCTCCGTGTGCTTCAACCACTTTTTTTGCCAGCGCCAGCCCGAGGCCGCTCCCCGGTGTGGCATGTTTGGCCTTGGTGCTTCCTTGGTAGAAGCGCTCGAAAATGTAGGGCAAGTCCTCCGCCTGAATACCGGGTCCGCTATCGGTCACGCTCACTTGGAGGACCCCCGCTTTCGGGTCCGGCTTCATGTGTACTTTTACAATGCCCCCTTCCGAGCTGAATTTCAAGGCGTTTGAAAGCAAATTATCGAGCACTTGTTCAATGCGAAGTGCATCCGCATTGACCCACACACGTTGGGCAGGCGCTTCCAGCAACAGCTGCACATGCTTGGCATCAGCGAGTAGCTGGACTTTGTTGATCGACATATCTGTGACGCGTTTGAGGTCCGTCGGAACGATTCGATACTCCATCATTCCGGCGTCCATCTTGGAGAGATCCAGAATAGTGGAGATGAGGGTGATGAGTCGACGACTGCTGTCTGCCATGATGCGCAAGGTCGTGCGTTGTTCTTGCGATAGGGGGCCGGGAATTTCATCCAACAACAAATGAGTGCCTTCTTGGATCGAGGCCATGGGCGTGCGTAATTCATGGGAGACATGGGCGAGAAACTCCCCCTTCATATCGTCCAGATCTTGGAGTTTTGTGCCCATCCAATTGACCGCGTCGACGAGGTCCCGCAATTCACTGGGGGCTCGAATATTCAGCGACGTGCGGAAATCGCCCTGGCCGATCTGTTTGATATGGGTCTGCAATTGGCGAAGGGGGCGCAGGACCGTGTAGCTGGCAAAACCGGCGAGCGCGATGCCAAATACGAGCGCAAGTAGAACCAGTTGCTCAGTCACCGCTTCGGCTTGCGCCGAGCTTTCCCGTGACCGGCTGACACCGACACTGATGCCTGTCTCGTGAAGATCGATAAACTGTTGAAGTGTGGCGCTTATGCGGTCCATCAACGCGTCTCGCCGACCTTCATAGTCCACAGACGGGGGCGCTGGAGACGACACGCCCTTCTCCAATTCTGAGTGGAAAATCATGAGTCGTTCTTGCTGGAGGCGCTTGGCATCCTCGAGTAGCTGAATGCCTTGGGGAGTGAGTTCCTGTGTTTCAAGGGCCTGGAGTCCGCGATGGAATTCGTCCACTTCTTCATCGAAATGTTGCAGGAATGTGGCATCACGCACAGCCAGATACTTCTTTTCGCTATTAAGCTGGGCATAAAGTACAGTGAGCAGACGTTTGGCCGATTCGATCGCCGGGTAATGGCGAGTGGCCATGTTGGCACTCAACGCCGTCAGCTGGCGCAGTTGAAACAAGGCATACAGATTCACTCCCGCCATCACCACGATGATGACGAGGGAGGTCAGAACGATCCGCCAAAAGATAGATAAGCCGCACGAGCGAAGCTCTTTCTCAGCCCTTGAGAAACGAGGATATCTGTAGAGGCTGTAGGTAATTCCATACACTATTTCCCCCTGTCACTCAAGGGATCTGGCAAACAAACTATCCCCTATCATCCGCCGACTTTATGGAGAGCGATAGGGCCAGGAAGGTTTGAGCGGCTTCCAATCAGGAGAGTCGGAAACGCACTCTTTCCGCCACACGACTCGTCACTACTCGTTGAATGGTGAGACAAATCGGCGTTGGCGTCGTGACACCCCATGCAAGGATGCAAAGAGATGGCCACGAAACAATAACATGGCGACGGCAAGCGGTGGTGTGAAGAGCAGCCCGAGATACCAGCTGATTGAGGAAGGGATACCCACATAGTCCAGCCAACCTCCGAGGATCGTGAATGGCAGTACGAGGATCTGGGAAAAGTCCAAACCTGCCCCCCTCCCCACTCGGCTGGAGAGGGAAAAAAACGATTGCAGTCCCATGGGCGAGAGGACGATCGGGATCAGGATCACCGCAAACGGAAGAAACCATTCAATCCAATTCTCAAGGACGAACTCGTACGAAGTCTTCAACACCTCGAGCGGGGAATCATGCCGAACTTGATAGATAATTTCCGGTGCCGGGTTCAGCAAGAGAAAGATGAGCAAAAAGGTGACATACGAGATGAGTTGCCCATACGGGTTCGTCTGCATGCTCAGGTCGAGAGCCATGAGCGGCAGCCATAGGATGAACCCAATGCCGATGACATCCCAAAAGTAGTGACCGACGCTGCCAAGAATGTCCTGGAATGTGATCGCCCGCGCCTGGCGAATCGATTGCTCGATCAGACTCAGGGTCGCGCCAACCAGGAGCGCGTTCACCGCACCGAGCAGAAAGCCTCCAATCATGCCGAGCGGCGAGGCAATCTGGGTGGCGAGGACCAGCAGGAATCCAAATCCCACCACGGCCACCATGGTCATCCAGCCTCGGACAAGGGACTGTCCAGTTTTGCGGAAGGCGTTCCGATAGAGTGCGAGTGTGTCGGTCAGCATGCTGTGACATGAAAGACAATAGTCTGAGGGAGGTTATTGGGTCAAGCCAGCGGACTCTCGTGAGAGGTTGACTTCCCCTATCCTGTGATTATGTGTATCGGAACAGTACAGACGGATACGCGGAGAGGAGTGACCCAATGGACATGAATCGCATGACAATCAAACTACAAGAGGCGCTCCAGACTGCGTCGTCCCATGCCGCGAGGCGAAGTCATCAGGGGATAGATGTGGAGCATCTTCTGCTTGCGTTCATGGAGCAGGATGGAGGTCTCGCCTCCTCTCTCCTCGAACAGGCAGGATTGTCGGTGCCCTCCGTTCGTCAGGCCGTGGAGCAGGCACTGGCGAAGCTGCCTCAAGTCCAAGGAGCCGGGGCAAGCCCGGGACAACTCCATGTGGCCTCCCGACTCAGTCAGGTCTTGACCAAAGCCGAAGACGAACAACGAGCGTTGAAAGACGACTATCTCAGCGTCGAGCACGTCATCCTCGCCATGGTCCAGGAAGGGGGCGTCTTCAAGAAACTCGGTCTGACGAAGGAACGGCTGTTGGGCGCGTTGCAACAAATACGAGGGTCCCAACGTGTGACGAGCCAGGACCCGGAAGGCACCTACCAGTCGTTGGAGAAGTATGGCCGCGACCTGACCCGATTAGCCGGGCAAGGGAAATTGGACCCCGTGATCGGACGCGATGAGGAAATTCGTCGCGTCGTACAAATTCTCTCACGACGAACCAAGAACAACCCTGTGCTCATCGGCGAACCGGGCGTCGGGAAAACCGCCATTGTCGAAGGACTTGCCATTCGCATTATCAAGGGAGATGTGCCTGAAGGACTGAAGAAGAAGCGCCTCATCACCCTCGACATGGGATCGCTGGTGGCCGGTGCGAAGTTTCGCGGCGAGTTCGAAGAACGATTGAAGGCGGTCCTCAAAGAGGTGCAGGCGTCAGAGGGGCAAGTGTTGCTCTTCATCGATGAGCTGCATACGGTCGTGGGAGCGGGCGCGGCGGAAGGGGCCATGGATGCCGCCAATCTGCTCAAGCCCATGCTGGCCCGCGGCGAATTGCATTTGATCGGTGCGACGACACTGGATGAGTATCGGAAACATATCGAGAAAGATGCCGCGTTGGAACGGCGGTTCCAGACAGTACTGGTCGATCAGCCGACGGTGGAGGATACCATCTCCATTCTGCGCGGACTGAAGGAGCGCTACGAAGTGCACCATGGCGTGCGCATCAAAGACGCGGCGCTGGTCGCTGCTGCGAAACTCTCAAACCGGTATATCGCCGATCGCTTTCTCCCGGACAAAGCCATCGATCTGGTCGATGAATCGGCAGCCCGCCTGCGTACAGAAATCGATAGTTTGCCGGCGGAACTCGATGAAGTCTCGCGCAAGGTGATGCAGCTGGAGATCGAGCGAGAGGCCTTGCGGAAAGAACAGGATCAGGCCAGTCAAGCGCGGCTGGCGACCCTTGAGCTGGAGTTAGGCGAGAAGCAACGAGATCTGCAGGCGCTCAAGACGCGATGGGACTCTGAAAAAGCCTCAGTGTCACGATTGCGCAAGACTCGGGAAGCGATGGAAGAAGTGAAACAGGCGATGGAGCGTGCGGAACGGGCCTACGATCTGAATCGCGTGGCGGAGCTGCGATACGGAGAGTTGCCTCGCCTTGAGCGGGAACTGGCGTTGGAGCAGGAACAGCTGGGGAAGAAACAGGGTGAAAGCCGGTTACTCAAAGAAGAGGTCGATGAAGACGACATCGCGGCCGTCGTCAGTCGCTGGACGGGAATTCCCGTCTCCCGACTGGTCGAAGGTGAAACGGAGAAACTCTTAAAGCTGGGCGAGCTGCTCCATCAGCGAGTAGTCGGCCAGGATGAAGCGGTGCAGGCCGTCGCAGATGCGGTCCTCCGCGCGCGCTCCGGCATCAAAGACCCGAATCGGCCCATTGGTTCGTTTCTCTTTCTCGGCCCGACCGGAGTCGGAAAAACCGAGTTGGCCCGGGCTCTTGCCGCGACGCTCTTCGATAACGAGGCGAACCTGATTCGGATCGATATGTCCGAGTACATGGAGAAACACACGGTGGCCCGACTGATCGGAGCCCCGCCGGGCTACATCGGCTACGACGAGGGTGGACAACTGACTGAAGCCGTCCGGCGGCGCCCGTTCTCCGTCATTCTGTTCGACGAGATCGAAAAAGCCCATCACGACGTCTTCAATGTGTTGCTGCAAGTATTGGACGACGGTCGGTTGACGGACTCTCAGGGCCGGACCGTCGATTTCAAAAACACGGTGTTGATCATGACGTCGAACATCGGCAGCCCGCAGATTCTTGAGGCACAGCAACGGCGCGCGTCCTATGACGAGGTCTGTTCCCTCGTGATGGCGGAATTACGAGAACACTTCCGCCCGGAATTCTTGAACCGTGTCGACGAGACGGTGGTGTTCCATCCGTTGGAGACGGAGCAGCTCGCGAAGATCGTAGAGATTCAACTCGAGCGATTGCGGGCACGTTTGACAGAACGACGGATCTCTCTGTCCGTGACGCCGGCGGCCTTGCGGCATCTGGGTGAGCGCGGCTACGATCCGGTCTATGGGGCGAGGCCCTTGAAGCGATTGATCCAGCAGGAAATCGAAACGCCGATGGCGCGTCAGTTGGTCAAGGGCGAATTGCGCGATGGAGATACGGCGACCGTGGACCTGAAGGACCAGCACATCGTCATCGTGCCGACGGTCGCAGGGTAGGATAGCGATAGCTGATCGTCAGCCTGACTGTTCAGCCGAGGACGACCGACCCGCCTTTCAGATCGTGCGTCGTGCCGCTGGCACGGAGCTTGTCGATTTTCCATTCGACTGGGAGATACCTGGATCACGTGACCTTTGATCGTATGGAACTCCCCTTTCGTGAAGGCCACGACATCGGGTGCCTTCACATCTATCTGTAAGATGACGGTTCCTGAGGCCGGATGTGTGAGCAGGAGACTCTTCGGAGTCTTCGTCACATCGTAGGCGCGCTTCTCATTGATCATCAGGGTGCTATCGTTGAGCTTCGCCGTCACTTTCCCGTTCGCATCGAACAACGCAAAGTTCACGAGCAGTGCGCCTGTGGTCGGTTTCAATGTCACCTGGATCTGCGGGACCCCCTCGATTTCAATCATGCCGTCGGTATTGCGGTACAGATTCGAACCCACTTCCACATCCATCTATGACCTCATTTCCCTACGATGTAAGATACCATCATCATGATTTCTTGATACGATCCAGAATCAATGCGATGCAGCCGCCAAGCAGTCCCCCTCCCAAGACAGTCGTAAGCAGCTCGACCAATTTGAGTTCCCACACGGACCCCTGCGCTTGCATAGCTTCCCGAATGCCGCCCTGCAGCATGATCACGGCCAGCGCCATGGTGGCGCCGACAATGAACCACCAGAGAAAGACTTTTACACTCGGCAACACAGGGAATCCTCAAAAATCCATTCGACGGTCGAGACTGCGGTATTGAATCGCTTCCGCCACATGCAGCGACTCAATCTTATCAGAGCCCGCAAGATCGGCAATGGTTCTCGCCACTCGCACAATGCGCCCATGGGCCCGAGCCGACAGTCCAAGTTTGGTCAGCGCATGCTCCAGGAGTTCCTGAGCCTGCGTTTCCAAACCACAATACCGCTTCAGGAGTCGAGGCTTCAACTGAGCATTCGAGTGAATCCCGTCTTGACGATATCGGTGGCGCTGCCGATCACGCGCCGCCAGGACGCGCGATCGAATCGTGTCGGACCTTTCCGGTATGGGACCACGATCGTGCAAGTCCCGCACGGGGACAGGCGGGACCTCGATGTGAATGTCGAGTCGATCTTGGAGTGGCCCCGACAATTTGGCTCGATAGCGGCGGATCTGGTGCGGAGTGCAGACGCATTCACGCGTGCGATCGCCATAGTATCCGCAGGGACAAGGATTCATCGCGGCGATCAGCATGAATCGCGCAGGGTAGCGGAGCGAGCCGCTGGCCCTGGTCAGGGTCACATGCCCGTCTTCCAAGGGTTGCCGCAATCCGTCCAGGACGGGACGTCGAAACTCCGGGGACTCGTCCAAGAACAACACACCATTATGTGCCAGGGACACCTCTCCGGGCCGGGGAATTGTTCCACCTCCGATGAGTCCGGCATCGGAAATACTATGGTGCGGAGCGCGAAAAGGACGCACCGTCAGCAATGGATGGTTGGCCGGTAACTGTCCGGATACGCTATGGACGCGGGTCGTTTCTATCGCTTCTTCCGGTTCCATGAGGGGCAGAATTGTCGGGAGACGTTTAGCCAACATGGTCTTGCCGGATCCAGGCGGTCCCACCATTAAGAGATTGTGGCCTCCGGCGGCAGCGATCTCCAGGGCGCGCTTCGCATGGTCTTGTCCCTTCACATCGCCATAGTCGTCATCCTCCACCGGACGCGTAGTAAAGAACCGGTCCCGGTCTGCGTGAGCCGGTTCCAGCAAAACCGTGCCATTGAGAAATGCCACGGCTTCGGGGAGTGTGTGAAGCGGATACACCGTCACACCCTGTACTACGGCCGCCTCTTGGCTGTTCTCAGCCGGCAAGAGCAGACTGTGGTCGGGCCGGCAGGCAATCCCAATGGACAAGGCGCCGGTAATCGCTTTGATGTGTCCGTCCAACGAAAGTTCACCGACACAGACGCGGCCTCGTATATTCTGGGGTGGGATGACTTCTTCCGCGACGAGAATCGCAATGGCAATGGCCAGATCGAGGCCGGAGCCTTCCTTCTTGATTCCCGCAGGAGCGAGATTCACGGTGATTTTTTTTGCGGGGAAATGGAAGCCGGTATTCTTGAGCGCGGAGCGGACTCGGTCGCGGCTCTCCCGTACAGTGGCATCGGGAAGACCGACGACTGAGAATTGTGGAAGCCCTCCGGCGATGTCGACTTCCACATCGATCAGATGCGCATCAATACCGACGAGTGCAGCACTCAGAACTTTTGCAAGCATGGGTGACTCTGCTCCAAGGCGCGAGGCTGCTGGATTATAGAAACGGTGTCGAATTGTTTCAACCGAAACAGTTGGAGACGACAGGAATTGGTTCCATTTTTCTTGTTGTCTTCACACCAGTCCGAACGCTAGTACCCTCTCCTGCCCTTCTGTATAATCCCTCCCTATGTCTGTACCGTCCCACTCCCTCCGATCGACTCTGCTAGAACGTGCATCACACATCAAGTTGCCCGGCCAAATGCCGCTGTGTTTTCTCCTCAGTGGCCTCATCATGGGGGCGAGCAGTCCGGTCTGGGCTCAACGGGGGGCCACCCCATCCGGACCAGTTGGTGCGTCGATGGCCGTCCTTGCAACACTGCAAGATGCCGATGTGCTTCCACCCGAAGGCACTCTCGACGCGAATCGCGTCATCAAGGCCGTCATCCAATTTCAATCGGTATTTCTGAAAAGCGATGATCCGTCCGTGAAGGTATTCCTGACTCAAGCGTTGGCTGTACAGGGAGACCGCAGCGCAGACGAAACCCTGTCTCGATTCCATTCGACAGGCTGGACTTCGGATGTGCTTGAGGCACTCAGTGACCAGTGGGCCGCCACGACGATCGATCAGCGAGATCGTTTGGCGCCGGGCTTCCGCCAATTCAACGTCAGTCCGGCGGATTTCGATCGGTTGATGGAACTCATTGCGAAGGCTCGCACTGCTTTCATGCAACGGGGACAGAACATGCACCAGGTGTTTGCACAACGACGGCGGGAGATGCCGGGCGGGACACCATAACTGTAACAGGGAGGACGCAATGGCAACGAAAGCCTATATTCTCATCAAGGTCAAAGCCGGGCGGACGAAAGATGTGCTGCAGGCTCTCAAGCGCCTCGCCGGCGTCGAACAAGCCCACTCTTGCTTTGGGCGGCCGGATATTATTATGTTCATCACTGTAGCGGACGAACGAGCCCTCTCGGATGTGGTCATCACAAAGATTCACCAAGTCGAGGGGGTTGAGGAAACAGATACGCATATCGTCGCAGATACCTAGGGCTCACAGTCTGACAGCGTACAGACTGTGAGGCGTGACGCGCGAGATTGCGAGAAAGGCGCGACGTGAGCAGAGTGGTTTTGACTTCGTCCTGCTCGTCCCGCAAGCTCTAGCGAAGGGAAGAGACGCTGACGGCAGCTCCGCCAAGTTCTGCGGAACGGTAGCAGGCGTCAGCCACCTCGACAGCGCGACATCCATCGTGCCCGGTGATAGGCGGCGGGCTGTTCGTTTCGATGGCATGGACGAAGGCACGGAGTGTGGCAAGAATCGTCTGCTGTGGTTGGACGGCCCATTCGAGCGGAGCGGTGTCACCGATGACGCTGCTCACACGCTGATGAAACCAATCAGCGGCGATCTGCCCCTGGGCCCCTACCCACTCGGTTCTCGCAACCCTCCCTGCTACCACGCGAGCAATGTCCAGGACGCATTGCAGGCCGCTTACCGTTTGGGCCTGCACAATCGCCATCGTGTCCGGCGCCACGCTCGGTAGCTGGTCCAACTCGCAGCGAACGGCGACTATCTCCTGGCTGGTGAGAAATGGCACCATGTCCAAGAGGTGAATCCCGAATTCCAAGAGCGCCCCGCGCTGACCGGGTATCGGTGACCGAACATGGGCGCTGGCTTTTGTTTCAATCCGGCTGGTGAAGGTGGCGTACCGGAGACGGCCGATCTCCGGCAAGTGATCTTTCAAAACAAGAATCGTCGAGTCGAAGCGCAGGGTCTGTGCGGTCATCAGCAACAGGCCTGCCTCTTCTGCCGCCGTAACCATCGCTCGTGCTTCGCGGCCTGTCGGGGCTAACGGCTTTTCAATGAGGATCGGCTTCCTCGCCTTCACGGCCTCAAGACAGATCTCCGGGCAGAGCGATGGAGGGGTCACCACTACGACGGCCTCTACTGTTGGATCGGCGATCAAGGCCCGATAATCCCCATAGACAGGAATCTCAGTCATCGGAAGCGAAGGTACTCTCTCCCCGATTCGATTTCGGCAGAGAGCGGCAAGGCTCACCCCTGGAAGATCATGCAGGAGATGGTGGATATACCGGCTGCCATGCCGGCCGGCGCCGATGAGACCGATTCTAAGCGGCATAGTCGTCATATACCGTGCGGGTGGACAAACTGTAGTCGTCATCGAATCCGGGGTCAACTAAAACCCGCTCCCTAGGAGTCTGTCCGACATTGACCGTTCTACTGCGGCGAACGATGGCCTAGCATCTACTTTGTTCTCGGCCTTGAAAAATCCTCATCGGTATCCCAGCGAATACGATTCCGGTTTTTCGAGGCTTGCGGCCGCGTATCTGCTTGCCCCTCCTTCGCCTCGTGACGAAGGCAATGTCAGACAGGCCCCTTGCAATCACATTGACAGCCTGATGGCCTCATCCCTATAGTACGCGCGCGTTGTATCAGCCCTGTCTGAGTATGGTGTATCCCGCAAAGTCTTGATGGAGAAGAGATTGACGCAATGACATCGACCATCGCTCCCTTTACCTTGAATCAAATCGGTACCGGCACAGCTCGCTTTCCGAGTGGCGTCGCCATTCCCACGCTGACAGATGCCGCTACCGATCCCTACATCCAAACACGCGTCTCGAAACATGTGCAGGTGGACTGTATTCAGTTCTGGCCTCAAGAAAAAGGGCTCTATCCCGGGCTTGTCCTCTTGCATGAAGCGTGGGGAATGACGGCGCAGATCAAGGATCTGGGCGCCAGGCTGGCGTGTGAAGGCTACGGCGTCATCATTCCGAACTTGTATGCGCGACTGGGAGGCATGGTGACGGCCAACGCAGAGGTTGCGGATGCACTTATGGGCAAGCTGAATGAATCGCTTGTTCTGCAAGACATCAATTCCTGCTGTGAGTTCTTGAATACCCGCGATCACATTAAGCGAAATATCCACGGCGTGGTCGGGTACGGCATGGGCGGATCGTTTGCACTTCGGTTCGCCTGTCAACGGAAACGGCTACGAGCGGCGGTCGTCTATTACGGTCGAGTGATGCAGCCTGATACCGCGATTAAGGATCTGTTCTGCCCCGTGCTCTATCACCAGGCCGGTCAAGACCAGTGGGTGCCCAGTCAGGATGTGGACCGGTTGCGTGCTGCTGCGCTTGAGCATAAAAAGCGCGTGGAGATCAGGACCTACCCCAATGCCCCCCATGCGTTTTGTAATGAACAACGCGTGGACAGCTATCGTGCCGACGCGACAGCAGAGGCGTGGGAGTCAACTGCCGCGTTTCTGAAGACCTGCTTCCAAGGCACCTAGCAGGGTGCTGAAAAAGATCGCCAGCTTAGTTCTCGACTCATCGAAATCCTCACCATACCCCCTCTGAGGGTACGCCTCCAGTTTCGAATCGCCTGCGGCCTTGCTGGACGTCCTTTTCGAGCACCCTGCGTGAGTGTTCTGCTGTTGTGCCCACGTGCCGACCATCGAAGTTTTCGCGTACCAGCAGAGTTTTTCCACCGCTTGTTAGGAGTGACTGCTTGAGGGTGTGGGCGGAAGCACGGTAGAGTAGCGCGATGCGCAATTACACCCTCTTGATTCGACCGGTCCGCTCACGAATCGGTCTTGCCCTTACGATGGTGCCCGTCTTTGTATTCGGGGTCTGGCTCAATGCCAAGGCTGACGAATCCCTTCATAGTTCCATACCCGATTTCCCATCGGTCGTTCGTGCCCATTCTGATCAGCTGGCCAAGATAGAGTCCGACAAGGGAGCCATCAACCTGTTCGTGTCGACAATCGGTCCTGCGCTTCAGATGGGCGATGTGGTCAGGACTTTGAGGGTCAATCCCTTGCCGGTTAAGCTCGCGAAAGAACTTCTGGTGCCCGATCTGACTGCCGCAGTGCTTAGGTTGATGGGCAGTCTGGCCACCGGGCACCTCGCGTCTACTGTCAGACAGGCCGTGAAGGATCAGCAACGCGCATTGGTGACCGAGCGACTATTCGGATCCCCTCAAGCCAGGGCATGGCTCGACCAACAGGGAAATGCGGCCTGGCATGACTCACTGAATCAACTCTCTAATGTGGTGGCCTCCCCAGAATGGGTCAAGGGGAATCAGGAGGAGCCTGCAGCGACCATCCTGGTAACAGTCCTTGAGCGAGCCGTTCAGCTGGAAGTGGACGCCATGCAGGCCAGCTACCAGGAGTGGGACCGGATACGGAGTTGGAAGGATCGGGTGCGTGGGCTCCGCGGACAGGCCCGGCTGTGCGGGACCTGGCAGTGGATTATTCATAACCATCAACTGCAACATCAAGAACAGAAATTCTCGCTACTCTTTCCACCGGCAGGACATACGCAGGCCACTCTGCCGGGGCTCGTGGAAACGATCGTCCTGGGCGAAAACGTCTACTTACGGTGGGAATTCGATGGCCGGGTGCAAGAGGATAGTCTGCAATTCAATAAAGAAGGCCAACGCCTCGAAGGGACATTCGTGAATTCCCAAGGAGGCTGGGGATCGATCAGCGCGAAGAAAACAGCCGGCTGTGCGCCATAGCGCCGCGCGAGATTAGCGTGAAAAGCGGGACGAGCGAGACGGGGTAACATCCAGACTACCCACTTCGCGCCCTTGCGCCTCTCGCGCGCTTCACGCGCTGTTAGGGATTATGGCTTGTGGCGCGCGGGAGCGCTTCCCGCCCGACTCCCCACGCTAAGAGTATCCAGCCTGTGATGAATGCCAGCCCACCGATTGGGGTCACAGCTCCCATCCACCGAATGCCCGCAAGAGACACCACGTACAGACTGCCTGAAAAGAGGAGAATCCCGAGAAGAAAGAACCATCCGGATTTTGCGAGGCCTTGTCCGGGATAACGGTCAATAGCCCAAGAAACGACACACAGTCCAAAGGCATGATACATCACATACCTTGTTGCGGTTTCGAACACTTGGAGCATTGGAGCATCCAGAATTTCCTTGAGCGCATGGGCGCCAAAAGCACCGGCTGCAACACCGCATCCCGCCAAAATGGCGCCAATCGCCAGGAATCGCTGAGCGGCTGACCGACCTGACATAGTAGTGGCCTCCTAATTGATGGTCTTCAGTATAGCGCTGCTTTATTCCATCGATATAACTTGACGAACAGCTATGCGCCCCGCCTCACGAACGACGCTTCACACAAATGCACAGCAGTTCGGCGATTGTAGCAGAAGCGCGTATGAATAATGTTGGCTAAGTCACGATATGCCTCTCGAATACCTCCTGCGTGTTCTTCTTCGCCGCCACCTCATGACATCCTTAAATAAATCATCCTTCCATAGGTTCTAAATAGGGGGAAGAATTGGATACGGTTACCCGCACACCACCATTTCGAGTATGCTCCCCCACCTCCTGAGGAATAGCCACGCACCTCCTTCCCACACTATCTCCTGCGCATAACATGATCACTCAAGGGACACAGCAGAGCAGGGGGACGAGTCCGAAGATTACTATTGATTGCATGCTTGCGAGCGAAAGTACCCAGCTTCAAGCGGATGGGTGTGTTCTCGAAAGCTCAGGCGATGGGCACAAGCTCATCTCCCCTGATCGCATGAGATCGGGGGATTTTGTAAAAGTCCGATTATGGGTGGAAGGTGAGGAGGCCTTCGTAAATATCCAGCTGGCAGAGGTCAAAAAAGTTCACAGGCACTGGATAAACGTGGAAGTGATCCATGTGAGTCAAAGTGACCGGGTAAGGTTGAAACGATGTATCGATAGCCCCGTAGCCATGCATACCAAAGAACCTGCACGCATTGACCAGCTTCTCATTCGGGCATAATGCCGCCATATCGACACTGCGTGGCTCAGGACCCTTGGTGCGGCGAGTCAGCAGTGGTGGTGTGCCTGTCGAGGAGGTCAGCCTGCTCGGCGACTTGGACCACTGAAGAAGCGGTCTGTGTTGGCAACCTCTCGCATGTTGGAGCCCATCGCGCGTTGCTTTGAGAAATATGATTTCGGGTTTGGGAGATTCGTGGCTCATTTGCCTTTCGGCTTCCACTCCTGAGCCAGTTTCTGAGCCTCGGCGATCTGTTCTGGGGTCATCTGTTTGGCGAGCGCATCCTTCCGCGCGGCCCCACGATCTGCTCCCCCCGTCGCCCCCAGGAGATACCACATGTAGGCCTGAACATAGTCCTTCGCCACACCGTCCCCACGCTCGTACATGAAGCCAAGTCTTCTTTGCGCTAAATCGTTGCCTTGCTTTGCGGACAGACGATACCAGTACAGAGCTTTCTTGAAATCCTGCGGAACACTCCGCCCATAATCATGCAAAATGCCCAGGTTCACCTGAGCCTCCGCATGCCCCTGGACTGCGGCTTTCTCGTACCACTGCCGCGCTTGGTCGTAGTCCTTTGGTACTCCTTGGCCATTGTCATAGAGCAGGCCGAGGTTGTACTGCGCGAATGCATTTCCCTGCTCAGCCAGGGGTTGCCACTCACGCAAGGCAGTCGCGTAGTCGCTCCGGTGATGGGCATCCACACCTGCTTTGAAGTCAGCCTGCGCGGGTGCGGTCAGACAGATGAATGACAACACGATGGCAATGGCGTGACCGTTCCTCATGGGCTGTGCGTAAAGGCTTCGTGCACGAGTTGTTTCATTCGTGGATCGGTGCAAGGGGGTGTCCGCTCTCTGACATACATCTCCAAAAATAAAATCTCGGTCTATCGCTACCGGCAGTGTTGACAATCCCCCCATCCGGAGATGCTTCGAATTGGGCACCTGGCACTTGTTGTTCAACCGTCTTAATGCAGGAAGCCACGGCATGTTCGAGTTCACGCCGTTGGTTGTCTGAGGGGGCTGGTTCGAAAGGGACAGTTTTAAAAGATTTTCTATCGCGTGGTGAGAACTTGGGTGATTCGACCTTTGCCTCTGCTTTGGTTCCGGGCAGAAGCACCCCCGCTTCGACCAGCGCTGTAGTGCTGACCATCAAGAAGAGGAAGACCGCGCAGGATGGATAAAGCAATCGATGTCAGTGTCATGCGTTGAATAAATATAAAGCCTTGCATCGGGAAATTGCTAGAAGGGACGAAGACTGATAGTCACGGAGACCTATCAGGGCGGCGTATTGTAGGAGGGCTATGAAGTAGGGCGCAAGAGGCTGCAGGGAGAACGGATGTCTTCCCTTGCTTTGGGGCGATAGCGAAGCACAACACCGAGGAGGTCTACCGCCGCTATGCCGTTATGAGTGCGGTCGAAGTTTTGGATCGACTGAAGCAACTAGCATGGCTGCATTTGGCTGAACGGACACAGCGTCACAAGCAAAGCTCGGTCACAGAACAGACACGATTTCATGGAATGAGACTCAATCGGGAAGGTGGGTATTTGATACAACCCTTCGTTTCTGGTGCCGGAGGCCGGGATTGAACCGGCATGGGCCTGTTAAGCCCGAGGGATTTTAAGTCCCTTGCGTCTGCCAATTTCGCCACTCCGGCATGGGGGCGGATTCTAGCATAGCATCAAGCACTTGCCGCCTCTTTTTTAGTCCCTTCACTCACCTGGCCTGCCGCCTTGGCATGGGCTAGTGTTAAATAGGTGTTAGATTTTTCAGCTGCTGCTCTCAGGTCGGCCTCCCGGCTGGTCAGTACGCCGATTGTGTGGCCCACGCAACCCCTCATTCGTGTCTTTGGGACACTCTCCAGTTTTCCAGGCTAGGATTTTGACATGAGTGAGTCCTCAGCGCGGCTGGATTCTAGGTGAGGGGTGTGGTAGAGGCGCATCAGTGTGAAACCGTCGTATAGCAGAGGAAATTCCGTCTTATTCAGTCATAATCAATCAGATATGTGAAAGCCGTCTAATATGAAAGTCGCTACAAATTAAATCCCGCCCTTGGCACTGTTAGCCCTCAATTCCACAATCACGGCCATCTCAGCTTCCTTTTCCGTCCCAATCTATAAACCGTAACGCCGGGACGGAAATAGCGTAACCTCGCTGTCCTGATCCTTGACACTTCCCCACAAACGTCCTGCCCTGACCTTCCCCCTGAGCTCCATGAAAACTGCATTCAGAAGCGCTGGTTTTTTGTTGCCGGTGAATTGCGCAATCCGGACGGACAGGCCAGGACAGAAATTCAACGCCCATTCGCATAGTTGACTCATTGTGGAGGTCTCATTATTGGCCCCGAAAAATCCCGCCATTTCCGAAGCCCTTTAGCTTCCAGAGCATGCCAGTTTGGACCGGCTTGGAGTGGCCTTTTCGGTAGCTTACGGTCGTCAAAGGCATACCTTCATTGGGTCGCCATGTATCGGGATTCTCCAGTAATTAGCCTAAACAACGATTTCTCGTGTCCGTGGTATGTTTACGCGTCTATGAAGCCACAATTTCCAAACTTGACCTTCTTCTTGGACGCAGCAGGCAGATACTCACACTCGAAGGAGGCGCCCATCGTATTCTATGCCGTAGGCATGCAGACGAAAAATGTTGAAGAAATTCGTGAAAGCATTTTGGCGGCGACCGATGGCAATCGCGCGAAGTGGTCGGAGAGCAAAGGAAACCACGAGACAGCCAAAGCTATTTTTCGGATAGTGGCAAAGCGGCAGCTCTTCTGGATAGCACGAATAATCTGGAAGAACACGCCTGAGTGGGATCGTTATTTTGAGGATGGACAAAAGCTTTATGAGAAATGCGTGAAGAATGCTCAGGAGGCTGCACCGTATGCCAAACCCATGAACACGTTCAAGCTCCACCAAATTGGGTTGGCCAGTGCAGACCTACTGGGTGTGTATTTGGGCCGACACACTCGCTGGCTTCCTCCAAGCAATCGACCGGTGCAGCGCATCACAGTGAACGTAGTCTTCGACTCAGACATACATGGGGAGACGAATCAGAAGATTTGCCAGAGCGTCTTCGAGGGGCTTGAAGGGGACCTGCCTGAAACAGTCCAGGCAACTAGGATTGAGCCACATTTCAAGGCCTCAATCACCACCGAACAAGCAGAGCCGTTATTACTGTTCGCCGACCATGTAGCCGGATACCTCTATTCACGCAAGACCTACGGTATGTCGGAGGAAAATGTGAGAAGGGACTTGTTGACATCTGTCGAGCCTCTCTTCGCACAGATTTCACCGCCTTGCTATAAGATCATCGAGCAGAACTTTCAAGAAGAGTACTTGTTGCCTTCCACGACCTTCGATCATGTGCTGCCGAAAAGGGAACGTGAAGCTTTGCTGGAAGCCTTTCTCGGTAACAGCGCAGCGACTGCTGAAACCGATTCAACTACCCCGCGTTGAGGAGATCGTTGATAGCCGCTAGGGTCATTGGCGCATTTCCTTCAGCCCGATTGTTGACCAGCACATAGGATCACTACCTGCTCGATACAGCCAGTTCTCTCAAACTCATTCTTGACACCTTCCCACGGACGGCCTAGCCTTGCCGTCACAGATATGATTCGTGATGGATGACATGGGAAGGAACCCGTGAAATCGAAGAAGCCGATCAAACTGAAGACACCGACCAAACCGAAGACAACGCGCCAGAGACCCACCCGCCGAACGCAATCTGGTTCTCACACCCCTTCCGTGTCGACGAATCTGCACGAACAGATCGCCACACGAGCTTATGAGAACTACGAACGACGCATCCGCCAAGGTCCTCTTGATGACTGGCTTCAGGCGGAGCAGGAAATCCTTGGACAACGGAACAGACGACATGCTGAGATGCCACATCGTGGTGGATACGGCAATAAGGAGCAAGAGTGACAGCTAGGCAACCCGACCACTGACATACCCCCATGTGCTCCCCTCGACCCTTGCGCCTTCCTTCTTGTCCCTCCTACAATACGCCTCCCTGCGAGGCACCTATGCCCTTCTCGACTCATCCATCGATCCTGATTGTTCTAATAGGTTTGTTGTGGTTAACAGATTTACCAGCTCAGGCTGAAACCAGCGTCTATGAGCTAGCACTCAAAGGGAAACAGTGCCAGGAAGACTCACATCAGGTCCTCGAATGCGAATATAGAATCGGGAAAACACTCTATATTGCCATTACGGGTATTGGTCAAACGGATACCGCCATTACCTTCTTGAAGTCCGACGAAAATGGGGATTTCTATGCATCCATCGGAATGCGCCATGGCTGTGTGATCGTCAAGCGCAACCCCGATCTTCCTAATCTAGCGAACGCGTTTGAGTTTGCTTTTATTTCGCCTCACTCAGGCAAAATCTATAAAACTTGGCAAGAATGTGGAGCTGGCAGATGACCCATTGAGATAGGGCAGCGGGTGGCCAAGGGGACGATGCATTAGGAGGTATGAGTCCCTATTCACTGCTGAATTGGTACCCCTGCGCGGTGCAGCTAAGCAGATATTTGTATGCATGGCTCGACCCTTCGACTACCATAACACCTGACGATTGGAAATCAGTGTATCGGAGCAACAGCTTGGTTGGGTCCTTAAGATTGAGCTATACGTATGGTGTCACACAGCGGACATGAGGCGATCACAGCGAAACTGATTCGTGCACGACGCCTGCGAATGCAGACGGCCCTCCAACTCTTAGTGGCCAGTGGAGTGATTCGACTGGCCAACGTGGAGCCTTCTTCCCCTGGAGCTGGAGAAGCTGTTGTTCTACAACCCAGCAAGGAAGCCGATCACGTCATCTCAGTTTCTTCGTCCTGAGTCTCGATTTCTGCTAAGAGTATCCTTGTTTCAAGCCGCATTCTCCCCATAGAGTCCAAAGCCCTGCTGCCCAGCGAAGCGACCAGTTGCGCCATGACGCGTTGGGCGCCAGACCTTAATCCAATCCCCTTACTCTAGTTTTTGTATCTTTTGCTAGGCGTAAGCTGCCCAAACCGGCTCCCCGCTTGCCGAACAAGCCACTTTTTGTCTTCATGGTGCAAAAATCTGGTAGGAGTCTCATGCGCATTGACGTATGGGGGGGTGCCACTTGGGAGGTGGTGTTATTCCAAAGTTAAGAAGAGCGGCGAACAGGTCAAAATAAATGGAGCGACGAGCAGCAAAGAGAGCTGACTCGTCAATTGCGCTACGGGTGCGGAAACAGAAGGGAATTCCACAATCATCCACTCAAAGACTTGAGCAATTCCCCCAGAGAACATCCCCCACTCTAAATCCAAGAGCGTACTTCCGAGATGCCTCTTTTCGGTCTTGCGGGGCCCGTGGCCTGCGGTATCCTTTTCGCAAGAGGTACGATGAGGGGCGAGTTTCAAGGCCCACACCAAGGAGAGCGATGATGACATATCCACGCTGCAGGGGGGCTCATGGCGAATTGTGAGAGAGTGGGAAATGTGGTCATCCAAACGAAAGGACAACGGGAAACACCGCAGTGTCCGCAATCGGGGGGAAATTTAGCCTTAGCCGATGAGAGCCTGGGCGTACTTCAAAAACCTAAAGCCAAGACCCCTTCTCCTCGGCTGAGCGTGGTACCGGACATTACGGAGGAGGAGGTTGACGCTCTCGCTCCTACCACGGGAATTATTCGCCTGTCTCTCACGTTGGGGAGTCTCATCAGTGTCATCATTCTATTGATTGGTAAACTTCTAGCCTTTTAGCCGTTCCCTCTCTACTGTTGCTACCAACTTGCCTGCTGATGCCTGCAATGCACGAGACAGCTTGAGAATCATGCTCAGTTTTGGTGATTTCAGCCCAGTTCAAGGGGCCAGGACCAGCGATAGTGCACGATTGTTTTCGTCGACTTTCGCCTCGATTCGATCTCCTACTTGAATCTTTTCAGCCTTCATGGTGGTAGCGTCGGTATGCAAACTCAGTTCCTTCCCGCCTAGTTCCTTAATGAAATAGGTATTGCCCTCCACTCGCAACACGTCGCCTTGGATGATGTGGACTCCTTGCTGCCGTATGGACAACTCCTTTGGATCACCTTGCTCGCCTGTTTTTTGAGATTGACTGTCTTTCCCGGCGTCAGTCCCCGGCATCATAGTTTCTGCCTGGGCCATATTGCTTAATAGCCCTACCCACAATAGGAACCCACAGGACAGCACACGAACCATTTTAGGAATGTCTATCATCAGCGCCTCCGTGTGGGTGTTTAGAAAAGCATACACAATAGCGAATGTCTGTAACAATACATTTCCTCCTCCACCGCTACTACTTCTACATCAGCAAAGGCCTTTTTGAAATTTCCCAAATATTTTTTGAACCTCTTTTCTATATGCACTGTATCTCCCTTTACCTGACTGGCAACCGCCCCACAAGTGACACCCCTTCCCAAGGGTGGCCCCAGGGTATCTCTGCGCACTCTGTCTCAAACTATTCGCCGCTAGGGAGGCACGATGGTTCCTGCGCCTCGATGCTGCTTAATATCAGGTGTTAATAGAGTGTTAGGAATAGCGACAAACTGACAGGATTAGCGACAAGAAGAGCCGAGTAGAAATGAACAGCTGATGTGCGAATCGCCAGTAATGACAAGGGGATTGCCCAAGTCATCAAAGACTTGAGCAACCCCCTGGATAGGATTTTAAATCCCTTGCGTCTGCCAATTTCGCCACTCCGGCAGCAGGGGCCACAGTGGTGGAACTCTAGCATCGGGGTCTAGGTCGGTCAAGGTCGGCGTCGTGCGCGCACTCGCCTGGCGCGCACGCTTCACAAGCGTTTCTGCTGCACTCGCCGATGTCTGACCCAAGCTATACGGGCAAGCTTGGCGGGGGAAGCGAGATGGGTAGGAGCAGGGCGCACACATCACGCGAGGCCCGTTCCTCGCGTTTGCGCGCGCCACTCCGCGATCTGATTCCGCTACACTGCTTCGATACGCGGCCTCTCCTCGTCCTTGTTGATGAGAGACTTACCGCGATCCATCGCTTCTTTCACACCAGATCGGACCGTCCGACTCCATCGAGTCGTTTGCAATTGAGCCTTTTTCGCATAGCGACCGACATCACGCCTGGTTTCTGCTCCCGTTTGCGGCGCGAAGAGTAATCCAATCCCTGCTCCGATTACCGCCCCACCTGCCACCAACGCTGCGGCCTTCGCTACCTGACGGTTCTGGTCTGACATGGTGCACCTCCTTGATACGATTAATTGAAGAATGTGATTGCTGACACCCTGCACGCTCATGTTCTATCTTTCTTCAGCAGTAAGCGTGCCAGACGAGAAACCACGAAATTCTCCCATGATTCGGCGCGGCTCTGTTCTCATGATTAAGCATGCTCAATTTTCAGTTGCGTTTTTCTCACATATCACAACACAGTCGTGACAGAAAACCAACATACGAAAGTGGTAGGCCTCTCAAACTGGCTCTGATCAAGGAAAGGATCGGAATCGATTTTCCGTTGGCCGCTCGCGTGCTTGCAATGGCTGAGACCCTCACCTATGATTCTCCAATATGCCACATGAGGCACAAATGACTTCGTTGCACGCGATCCCCTTCCCCAACATCAGCCCGGTCTTCTTTGAGCTGGGGCCCTTGCAGTTTCGCTGGTACGGTTTGATGTATTTGATCGGACTGGCGGGGGCTTATTTTCTGATCATGCGTCGAGTGGAGTCGAGAGGCCTCTCCATGACCAAAGACCAGGTATACAATATGGTCGTGTGGGCTGCATTCGGGGTGTTTATCGGAGGACGGCTCGGTTATACGCTCTTCTATAATTTTTCCTACTACATCCAGCACCCTGCCAGTATCGTGGCAGTCTGGGAAGGGGGCATGTCCTTCCACGGTGGTCTGCTTGGTGTCATCGTCGCCTTATTTTGGTTTAGCCAACGGCAGGGTATCCCCCCCTACCAGGTCGCAGACTTGGCAGCAGCGGCCACACCGATCGGGCTAGGGTTCGGGCGTATTGGCAACTTCATCAATGGGGAGTTATATGGCCGAGCCACCGATGTCGAGTGGTGTATGGTGTTTCCGAGCGGAGGGCCTGCCTGCCGCCATCCTTCACAACTTTATGAGGCAGGGCTCGAGGGTGTGTTCTTATTCACCCTCTTATGGGTCATCTGGAAAACCACACCGCCACCAGGCACCATCTTCTGGAGTTTTATCACTGGCTATGGAGTCTGTCGGATGATCGTAGAATTCTTTCGCGAGCCGGATGCCCAGCTTGGTTTTCTCCTCGGAGCCTTCTCCATGGGCCAACTCCTCTCCTTTCCCATGGTCGTGGTGGGAGTCGTCATGCTCGCCGTCGGCTATCAGCGACGGGCCTTGATTCAGGCTAAATCATAGGTAATTACTCAGGTAGATAGGCTGAAGACTGAAGGCTTCTAGTCTTCGGCTTTCAGCCTGCTATTGAAAGGTTCATCTTTGCTTGAACCCAAAGTCGTAGAAACCGAGAAGGGTTGAATGGCTTGGTTCGTACCCTGCGAGATAATTTTCAGCCTTCAGCCTAAACACCTGAGTAGTTACAATCTTAGTATGGCATCTCGTCGTCATCCAACCCGACATGGTGTCCGAGTTCATGGACAACGGTGTCACGGACCTCGTGAATGACTTCGGCCTTCGTTCTGCAGAGACGCAGGATGGGGCCTCGATAGATGGAGATACGGGCTGGCAGCTCACCGGCAGGCTGGAAGAACGACGTTTGATCGATCGGGACGCCTTGATACAGACCAAGCAGATCGTCTTCTGATTCCAATTCAAGATCCCGCAGGATATCGGACGAAGGCTCTTCTTCGACCACAATGGAGACCTCATTCGCCAGAGCGGCAAAACGTGGCGGCAGTTCGGCAAGCGCCTCCTGTATCCACCTATCGAATTCTTCCGGCGAGACAATCATTGGACGTTCATCTGGTTTCTCTGGTTTGTTTTGTTTCTCTGGTTAGTTTCGTTCAACCAAACAAACGAGACAAACCAAACAAACCAAATAACGGCCTGCTAGACATCGATGGCAACACCTGGCCGCAAAAAGATAAACTGGAACGAAAGAGACGACAATCTTAAGGAACTCTCGACAGCTCGCGAGTAAATATCCGCTTGTGACCGGTAGCGATCTGCCCTAGCCCGTACGTCCTCAGCTGCCACATCATCCGTCTTATAGTCGGCAATCCAGATCCGCCCGTCAAGCCGGTAAATCAGGTCAATCACCCCCTCCATCATCTGTCCCTCACCCAAGGGCATGGCGAACGGGATTTCTCGCCCGAGCACCGTCGCACGTTGCAGTCTTTTGTACGGCTCGGAGGAGAGGAAACGCTCAAAGATCGTAGTGAGATCCTCTGTGACGTCGGCCAGCAATTGAGGATGGTCCTGTGCCACATAGCGGCGACAGGCGTGCGCGATTACAGGACAGATTTCGGCACCAGGCCCGATGAAGTCCCACTGTTCGAGCACCGCATGGGCACAGATTCCCACCAGGCGGCCTAGTTCGGCATTACGCTCTGTAACTGTACGCGGGGAACTGGCCTTAGGCTTACCTTCTGCGAGGCTCGAAGGGGTCAATCGTCGCTGCGTTGTTCGAGACCGTTCCCACTCGGCCTGTCTTGCCTGGCGGCGAATGAGAATGGGGCCGAGTGCCGGCCGAGGAGCCATAGCAGAGGGAGATGCCTGTCTGTACCGTCTTCCTGCCGTCGTAGCTGGTGTCATGACACGAGTGAGCCGGCTTGTTCCGATGCGGATCTGGTTACCTGTCGAAGGAGTTTCCTCGTCTTCAATCGTCTCTCCGAGCAAGGAAAGGACGGTGTCATGTCCCGGTTTGGTGGTCTGACCGCCTGACAGGACCAGTAGATCGCGAGCCCTGGTCATACCGACATACAGGAGTCGCCGCTGTTCCGCCTCTTCCCGCGCCGCCATCTTCATCTCGACGAGCACGGCTCCGAGATTCAAGCGGCCTCCCATCTGCAGGCTATAACACCGGCTCGACCAATCATGATGGATGGATGGCCCCTTGCGAGGGTTCTTAGACCCCTGATGCAGGCCGGGAAGAATGACCACGGGAAATTCCAATCCTTTGGCCTTATGAATGGTCAGCACGCGGATGGCGTCCAGCGATTCTTCAGCCAGGGCGCTTTCCGCCTCATCCGGCTGTTCCGATACCCTGGTTATCATGAGGTCGACGAACCCGGTCAAGGTGAGATGGGGGCGATCGGCCAGTGCTTCGGCCATCTCTCTAATCTTCCGCAGATTGGCCACGGCTTGCTCACCATGGAGCGACGCGGCGGCCAATTCCAGGACGGGCAATCTATCGAAGATCAGATCGATGGCGTCAGGCACGGGTCGCAAGGGAGCAAGCTGATGCAGGTCAACCAAGACCTCATAGAGCCGCCGCACCATTCCTGCCTGTGGATGGTTCCAGATCGACAGCCAATCCCGATGCTGGTAGTCCAATCCCTCTCTCTGCTGGAGGGCGAGAAGATCCCGGTCGGTCATGCCGCCAAGGGGTGAGCGGAGTATCCCGACCAGGGCAATTGTATCGTGTTGGTTGTCGACGACCCGGAGGAGGTTGACCAAATCGATAATTTCCTGCCGCCGATAAAAGTGCTTTTCCCCGTCAGTGATATAGGCGATGTCGTAGCGGCGAAGAGCATCCAGATAGACCTGTGCCTGAGTCAACTTTCTGAAGATCAGGGCAATGTGGCCCGGTTGGAGTGGTCCCTCGCGTCGTTCACGATCCGTGACCGTCGTGCCGGGAAGAAGCTCCTCCTTCAGCCAGCGTGCCAAGGCTTCCGCCTCTGCCCTGGTTGCAGCCTGCACATCGAATTCCTCATCCTCCTCTCCCGGCGTGACGAGGCGGAGCTGGGCTCCTGAGACTGAAACCTCTGGCTTTCGCTGAGGCCTGGCAGCTAACCGTTCATTGGGCGGCTGAATGTGTTCTCTCGGCTGGAAGAGCCGGTCGAAGACATTGTTGACGACGTCGAGCACCGCCCCGTCGCTGCGAAAGTTCGTGACCAGGGAATAGACCGCTCCACCACCCGCTCGAATTTTCTCCACCACTCGTTCGAAGGCTTCGATGTCGGCTCGGCGAAAGGCATAGATCGATTGCTTGGGGTCTCCCACGATAAACAATTTGCCCGGCTCCAAGTCCACGTCATGCCACGCGGTCCGATGGCTGCCTGCCCGTTCACAGAGGTAGAGAATAATCTCGTACTGCACCGGATCGGTGTCCTGAAACTCATCCACCAGGATCGCTCGGTAGGTCTCTTTAATTCGAGCGCGGACAGACTTGTGGTCGCGCAAGAGGGTTTTGGCCCGTGCCAAGAGCCCATCGAATGCGATCCACCCGGAGGTGAGAAATCCCCGGCGTACTTGCTGGAGGAAGGGCTGTACGAGCGTCACGACCTCTTGAAAGTACGACTGGTCGACCACGAGAAGTTGTTGGGCAAGCCCAATAATGGAAGTTGCCTCTTGGAACGCAGCCTCATCCCATCCGGCAGGGGCTTTCCCCAGATCTTTTTCTAAGACAGTCCGTTCATCCTGAGATAAATGCATGAGCCCGGGTGGCCCTTTCTCCAACAAGAGTGCCAGCGATTGCAGTGCAGCGGCGAGCATCTGTTCCGCCTTACGCCGTTTGGGTCTATCCTGTGCAGCAAGCAGAGTGGTGGCACGGCCATGCGAGGCCGCGACCCAATCACGCAAGGGGCCCTCCAAGGAGATCAATCGGCACTGGCGTTCCAGCTCTTCGATGTCCACAAAATCCCCTGCGAGGGCAGCGGTAAACTGTTGGAGATCGTCGAGGCTGGCTCCAGCCAGGACTCGTCGCCATCGGTCATGCTGTAGTCCGGCTGATCCGAGTTCATCGTCCAACCATCGGTCCCAGATAGAGTGAAACAGTTCCTTGAATCTGTGATCCGTCATCTTCTTGAAATAATGGATCAATTTCTGACTCAAGTGGATGGAGTCGCAGGAGATGCGCGGCAAAGCTATGCAAGGTACCGATCTGGGCTTTTTCCATCTGCTCAAGGGCAGTCCTGGCTCGATCCCCGACTTGGTCAGCTGAGAGATGGTAACGGGTTCGGAAGGTGACGATCAGATCATTAGTCTGCTCGGTCAGATAAAGGAGCTGCGCTCGAAGCCGCTGCTTCATTTCGGTGGCGGCTTTATTCGTAAAGGTAAGCGCCACGATTTCCGTGACGGCCAAGGGGTTTGGTTCTCTCAGGAGGAGGTTCAGGATGCGATTGACGAGGATCGTGGTCTTGCCGGTCCCGGCTCCCGCGATCACCACGACATTGCGGTCCCAGGTTGTCTCTGCCAGGAGCCGGTCCCGAGAGTCCGTGAGTGTGAACAGATCACTCATCGCTTACTTTCTGCTTTCTCATGCGGCGTAAGACTCGGGCCTGGGGCGATCGATACGAGCGCCACCAGGCCATGGCATCGTGGCGGCGGCAGGCGCCGGAGAATTCGCAATAATCGCAATAGCCATCAGGAAGAATAAAGAACTCTCTGTTCGCAATCCCTCGAATCAATGCCGAGAGCGTCTGTCGGATCATGTCACCGGTGTGGCCGGTCCAGAGGCCGGCGTCGAATGACGAGCGAGAGATCTGCTGATTCCAGTCCGGAGCCAGAAAAAGCAATTGAACGTCGGTGACAGCAGGCAGTGACGGCAACGTCATCTGGGCATAGAGCGGCGGCTGCAGGCGAAATCCACGAACGGCCGACAGAGCCAGGTTGCGATCCAGGGCGGAGGTCTCACTCCCCTGCTTAAACTTATAGTCTACGATTCGGAGTGCCGGGGGCTCAGCTCGGAAATCGACACGGTCCAAGGTGCCATGAATCTTCAGGGAAGCCGACGATGTATCGGGCTCCAGTGGGACGGTTCCTTGGGCCGCTGTCTCAAATGCGACAGGACGGAATCCTGTTGCGCGATACTCCTCCTGGTCGGATGAGATAGCTGCCAAGACCAATGTTGTCACCTGTTCGCGAGCCAGCGTCCACAGCAGGGCGTGCCCCGTCCCCTGGCTTGCAGCATGAGCGGTAAAGGTCCCGGTCACTGCGTCATGCACCAGAGAGTGCACCGTGGCCTCGGTCAGTGGGTCATCCGGCCACTGAAGCCGCAGCAACCGTTCGAAGCTCACACGGAGCGATTCATGAACCAGCGTTCCGAGCATGATGGGAGGTAGGTGGTCGTCCCTGAGCCGTCGTACCGGCTCCAACCGAAGCACTTTTTCTGCGAAGTACTGGAAGGGACAGGTCGCATATCGCTCCAACGCGGTCGGCGAGAAACTCCGTTCCGCTGCCGCCGGGTCCTGCGCGCCGACCATGCCATCGAACGGACCAAGCTCGGGGGATTCTCGCTCGATGATTTTCAGGGTGGCGAGGCCCTGATCAAAGAGGGGCCGATCGCGTCCCATCGCATCGAGTATTGGTGACGCATCGTGGCCCTGCAACAGGCAACCCAAGGCCAAATCCTCGGCCGGTAGCAGGTCTTGAATCGACGGCTGGTCACTGATCTGTATGGTCAGGCGTCGCGGGACCGTCTTTTCCGGCTTCCCGACGAATCGTGGGTCGCGCATCGCCATTGCGATGAAACCGGACGGCGCCATGACCCGCCCTGATTCGTCAGCTCGTTGGTACGACAGATACAGCCGATTGGTGGCCGAGCGACTGAGGAGTTCAAACAAGAGTAACTCCTCTTCATGCCCGGCAAGTTTCTCATCGATCTTGTAGCCGAGAGTCGATTCCAGCACGACTCGTTGCCGGTCTCGCAGAAAGGGGTCTTCCCGCACGTATCGTGGAAAGAGTTTTTCATTCATACCGAGAACAAAAAGCGCTCGAACTGTCCGTCCGCGGGCGGTCATCGCATCCAGCACCTGAACACCCTGGTGCCGGTTCTCTTCGATAGGGATGCTGGTCTCGTCCAAGACCCGCCGGAACAATTCGACCCAATCTTCCCAGGAGAGGTTTCCTCCCAGCGGATCCAGTTGCTGTAAACGGTCTAGAGTGGATCGGATCAGCAGGCCAACCTTCGTGAGGTCGGTCGATTCGAGTGACTCGCTCGATGGTGTATCCAAGAGTTCGGGCACATGAATATGGGCTTTCACCAGTGCAAGAAACGCATCGGTCATGGTCCCAGTTGATCCTTGTGCAGGGAGCGCCCGGCAAGCCTGGATCAATTGCGACACGATCTCCCACAAGTATGTGAGCTGAGCCGCGTCGCCCGTCCTTGCTATCGTCTGATCAGCCTCATCAGGCTCCGCTGCTGCATCGCGGAGAATCGACGAACTGGCCGGTTCTGCCAGACGCCTCCATTCCGCCTCCCCTTTCGTAATGCCCAAGGTATAGACGAGGAATCGCCAGGTATCAGGGCGGAAATTCGCTCTGGTGGGGCCGGCACCTTGAGCAGAATAGAAAGGCGACGTCACTACATCCAGCATGGCAGCACGGTCGAAGTCATGGAGTGGAAGCGATGCCAGCCGCAAGAGGGTTTTGACCAGGGGTTCGCGTGACAATGGCCGACCGGCCGTTGTTGTGAACGGCACCAGATGATGGTCGAACACTGATTGGAGCCGAGTCTGGTAGGGCTCCAGCGTGCGGGCCACCACTCCAATCTCGTCGAAACGATAGCCATTCACTTCAACCAAGGTCAGGATTTCACGGCAGACCGTCGCCAACTCCTCTTCGACCCCGATTACGTTCGTGACGGAGAGTTCGACCCGCTCCGTTGTTGAGGTTCTCTCCCCTTCCCTACTCCGATCCTCGTGGGTGTCTGCGATTGGGAGAAGATGGCGCTCAAAAAATTGGCGGGCAAAGAGGAAGGCCGGGCGGTCTTGCAGGGGAAAGTATAACGTGGTCGGCGTGACGCGGATCACGGCTTCGAAGAACGAAAGTTGGACCTGCGAGAGGTCGTAGAAACCATAGTAGAACAGACGTTGCAGCCTGTTTAGGATCGAGGAGCCGGAGAGATCCCGGTTCAGTGAGGCGGCCAGGTCATCGGGAGAACCGACTCCGAGCGACCGGCTGGCTTCCATGACGGCCGCATGGAGGGTGAAGAGGGAACGCAGCCAGGTTCGATCCTCCTCTTCGAAGACCTCTTCCGTGAGGGCCTTCAATGCCGTGGTTGGCGCAACCACCGCATCTTTCAAATCGCGCACTGTCGCCCACAGGCCTTTCCAGGTTCCTGGTGAGGCAGGCAACCGTGTGAGCGGATCGAGCCCTGAAAGATTCCGCCGAACGACCTGCCGTACCAATTGTTCGAAGAAGAAATCGTCTACCAGCTGTAGGGGCAGTTCCTGACCGGCCTCAGAGACCGCCGCAAGATCATCGCGCAGACGGATGGCCAGTTGGTGGAACGTCAGAAAGTGGATGTTGAGAAATGCGTGAGGTTCGTGCCGGGCGAGTAATAGCTTCAGCCGTTCAACCAGGGAAGCCGAGGGAACAATGACGGCGAGCGGGGCAAAGGGATCGTCGGCCTTAGAGGACCGAATGTCCTCGACCAGGGCGCGATCAAGAACCGGATGAAAAGGCCCAGTGACGATGCGAAGCATCTAGCCCGCATTACTCATGAAGGTTCGTCGCGAAAGCGTGCAGATGCGAAGCGAGACAGGCACTCGGAGGCGTGAAGCCCTGAGGCATACTTCGTGCGGTACGTCGAAGGGCTGAACGCCGAGACTGCCCGTCACAGCCGTGTATCCGCGCTTGCACCAGAAGCTTCATGAATCATGCGGGCGAGTACCGAATGTTGAATGCTAAATGCTGAATATCTAATGACAGACACTTCACCATCCAACATTGCAGCGCCTAGCCGGTTTCCGGCCCTAACAATTCGCCGTTGCAGTCCACACAGCACCAATCGCCATCGATGAAAGTCATGGGGTCGCCGCACATGGGGCACTCGGGCGGGGGGCCCTTGTCGATCACAGGGAGTTCGGGTAGTTCAAAGTCGTCGTCGATCATGGAGCAATCCTTCTCCCCTACTCACGCGGTTTCATTTTGAGCAACAAGGCCTTCTCGGCGCTCTCCCGGCTTGGGACACCGACAAACGTGAGCCGTCCATCGATAATGGTGGCCGGTACCGCCCTAACCGAATGCCGGTCGGCGAGGCTCCGTCCATCCTCCGTAGTGATATCCACCTCGCGATAGCTAAAGCTATACTTCACCCGCAACTGTTTCCACAGACTCTTTGCCGACGGGCAGGCCCCACAGCTCGGCGAAACTAACAGCAGAATATTCGGCACCGTTTCCCTCCAACAGTTACGCGATCTTAACACCCGGTCGAATGGGGCGGCAAGCGACGGAAACGGTGCTGGTCGGACGGCCCTGGTCTTGCAAACTGACCGTCACCATGCTAGCGTGCCAAGGCTGTCGGGGTCAGGAGATCAGCTCCTTCTTGCATAATCTCGTGCGAGGAGGATCAGTATCAAATTCATATCGACGTCACGGACGTCGCTCGACTTGAGAATAAGGGGGCCAGCCCCCCTCGCCTGCCTCGGCAGGTGCTCTGCAAGTCTTGAGGGGAGGTGAAGGCATGGGAGTGGTTTCGATCAAGGAATTATTAGAAGCGGGTGTCCATTTCGGCCACCAGACGAATCGGTGGAACCCGAAGATGAAGAAGTTCCTATTCGGAGAGCGCAACGGCATCTACATCATCGACCTTCAGCAAACACTGGCTCGGATGGAGCAAGCCTATGCCTTCGTCCGCGACACCGTCGCCGCCGGCCAATCGGTCCTGTTTGTCGGGACCAAGCGGCAGGCCGCTGAGATCCTTCAAGAAGAAGCCTTGCGCGCCAACATGTTCTTCGTGAATCAACGCTGGCTCGGTGGAATGCTGACGAACTTTCAGACCATCCGGAAGAGCATTGAAAAAATGAAAAAGTTGGGGGCCAAGTTGGCAGATCCCAGCCAATACGGGTTGAAGAAAAAAGAAATCATGAAGATGCAGAAGGAGATTGTGAAGCTCGAAAAGTATCTGAGCGGTATCAAGGATATGCGCGGCGTTCCAGGAGCCGTCTTCGTACTCGACACACGCATCGAGCACATTGCCGTGCAGGAAGCCAACCGGTTGGAGATCCCCGTGATCGCAATTCTGGACTCGAACTGCGATCCGGACCACGTCACCTACCCAATCCCTGGAAACGACGACGCCATCCGCTCCATCAAGCTCATCACGTCCCGCATTGCCGACGCTTGCATTGAAGGCGCGCACTTGCGGACACAGCGAGAAGAAGCGGATTTCAAGCCCGTTACTGCAGGGGGAGACAAGGCTGCGGCGGCTGTCAGCTTTGCCAGCGCACCGGCTGCTCTATAACATCCGGCATCATAGGCATCAACAGTTACACTCACTGTTCATCGAGAAGGACCGTCACGTATGGCTGGATCAAGTCACCTTGTCAAAGAACTGAGAGAGAAAACCGGCGCCGGCATCCTCGATTGCCAGAAGGCGCTCACCGAGAATAGCGACGATATTGAGAAGGCCATCGACTACCTGCGGCAAAAAGGCTTGGCCGCTGCACTCAAGAAGTCTGGCCGTGAGACCAACCAAGGTCTCGTACATGCCTATATCCACATGGGCGGGAAAATCGGTGTGCTTATCGAGGTCAACTGTGAAACCGACTTCGTCGCGCGGAACGAAGAATTTAAGATGTTCGTCAATGACCTGGCCCTCCAGGTCGCTGCCGGGAAACCCTCCTATGTCAAACGGGAAGATATCCCCGCCTCGCTCATCGAAAAAGAACGCTCGATTTATGAGGGGCAGGCCAAAGAAATGGGCAAGCCCCCTGCCGCATGGCCGAAGATCGTCGAAGGGAAGTTGGAAAAGTTTTTCCAGGAGAGCTGTCTGATCGAGCAGTCCTTCGTCAAGGACCCTGCCGTCACAATTAAAGACCTCCTAGCGCTGAAGATTGCCAAAATCGGCGAGAACATGAACATCCGCCGCTTCACCCGGTACCAATTAGGCGAAGCATGAGTTCTGCGAATTATCGGCGCATCCTCCTCAAAGTAAGCGGAGAGATGTTGGCCGGTGAGCAGGGCTACGGCATCCAACCATCCATCCTCGAAGGTCTCGCCTCGGAAATCGCCTCCGTCGTGGCCCTGGACATCGAAGTCGCCGTGGTCATCGGCGGCGGCAATATCTTCCGCGGGATTGCCGCCAGCGCATCCGGTATGGAACGCGCCTCCGCCGACTACATGGGGATGCTTGCAACCGTACTCAATGCCTTGGCCCTGCAAAACGCGCTCGAGCGCGCCGGCATTATGACGCGAGTCCAATCTGCAATCGAAATGCGCCAACTGGCGGAGGGGTATATCCGCCGGCGGGCCATTCGCCATCTTGAGAAAAAACGCGTGGTCATCTTCGCCGGCGGCACGGGGAATCCCTACTTCTCAACCGATACCGCGGCGGCGCTCAGGGCGATGGAGATCGGGGCCCAAGTCATCATGAAAGGGACCAAGGTCGACGGCATCTACGACGCCGATCCCGTCAAGAACCCCTCTGCCAAGAAGTATCAGACGATCTCCTTTCTCTCGATTTTGAATCAGGATTTAAAAGTGATGGACGCCACCGCCATCAGCCTCTGCATGGATAACAACCTTCCGCTCATCGTGTTCAATCTGAAGGAACAAGGCAACTTCAAACGCGTCGCCATGGGCGAGGCGATCGGAACCGTTGTCACCCCCGATCGCCGCTAACTTTCTGGGGAGTCTCTCATGCCTAACCCTGCCGCCATACACCAAAGAGTCTCGGGGAAGATGGAAGCTGCGCTGGAACATCTCAAGCGCGATTTGGCCGGCCTACGGACAGGGCGTGCATCGGTCGCCCTCTTCGACGGCGTTCGGGTCGACTACTATGGCACGATGACCCCGCTGAAGCAGGTGGCCAATATTTCGACGCCGGAAGCGCGCCTCATCACGATCCAGCCTTGGGAGCCGTCTCTGATTAAGGAGATCGAAAAGGCTTTGGCGGGATCGGGTCTCGGCGTCACCCCATCCAACGATGGGAAACTCATTCGTGTTCCCCTTCCGCCGCTCACCGAAGAACGACGGAAAGAACTCAGCAAGATCTGCAAGAAACACGGCGAGGACACGAAAGTCGTGACTACGCGGGTTTCGTCGAGATGCCAACGAAGAGTTGAAGAAACTACAAAAAGATGCCAAGTTAACCGAAGACGAACTGCGAAAGGCCGAAGGCGACACCCAGAAACTCACCGACCAGTACATCCAAAAAATCGACGACGTGGTTAAGAAAAAAGAACACGAAATCATGGAAGTGTGACTTCAATTTCCACCTTGTTACCCACGTACGCCACCGTCAATCTTGCGGCACTTGCCCATAATCTCTCTTGCATCAAGCGCTACCTGTCTCCTGACTGCGAAGTGATGGCGATTGTCAAAGCCAATGCCTATGGGCATGGAGCTGAGGAAACCGCACGGGGGCTTGCCCGCCAGGGCGTCGGGCGGTTTGCCGTGGCTTCGCTTGACGAAGGTATCGCACTCCGCCAAGCCGGAATTTCAGCATCTATTGTCGTTCTGGGTGCGCTGTTTAAGGAACAGGCGTCCGACCTGGTCGCGCACCAGCTGACCCCGGTCGTCAGCGATGGGGGCATCCTTCCCGCCTTAGCTGAGGCCGCTCGTTCACATCCGGTCCCCTACCCGATTCATCTCAAGGTCGAAACAGGGATGGGGCGTCTTGGATTTTCCCCGGAAGAGCTGTTGTCGCTCCTCGACAATCCTCTCTTGCGAAGTCCCCTCCACGTCGAAGGCATGATGACCCACCTTGCCGACGCAGACGGAAAAGACAGCAACTTCACGGAACGACAACTTGGCGCATTTCGTGCACATGGTAGAACAGATCCGACAACGTGGCTTCACCATCCCGTTGGTACACACGGCAAACAGTGCCGCGATCGTCAGGTTTCCCGACGCACATTTTTCACTCGTGCGCCCCGGCATCATGCTCTATGGGTACCACACCTTGCCGGCCACAGTTCCCGCTCCCGATCTCAAACCCGTCCTCTCATTACACACCACGATTGTCCAACTGCGGAACATTCCACAAGGGGGAACAGTCAGTTACAACGGCACATTTGTCGCGACACGACCGACGCGTATCGCGGTCCTGCCGATCGGCTATGCCGACGGCTATAGCCGGCAGCTTTCCCATCGTGGAGCGGTCTTGATTCGGGGACACCGCGCCCCGATCGTCGGGCTGGTCTGCATGGATATGATTATGGTGGATGTCACCGATATCGCATCGGTACAAGTGGGTGAGACCGTCACGCTGATCGGACAGCAGGGAGGGGAATCGATCTGGGCTGATGAATTGGCCGGCTGGATCGACACGATCCCGTATGAAGTCCTCTGCGGGATAGGCTCCCGCGTTCCACGCCTGTACGAATCCGCCTAATGCGCGACTTGCCCATCTCGCCGATCCTGTGAAGAGTAATCCCGCAGGATGCTCAAAAAGGCCAGATATCTCACCCACCCAACCCCGGCGCGCCAAGACGCGCCGTTCCGCGAGCAAGGCCGCAGGCGAATCAAAACCGGAGGAGGTACCGACCGCACTTCGTGAAGCCGTTCGCCCGTACAATGGATCTTGGCGAACGGAAAGACCCCTCCAGCAGTTCCGCCCTCCGAGAATCTCAATCGATACGTTGAGGATTTTGATGAGCTGAGAACGCCGCTGGGGGACTTTTTCAGCATCCTGCTAGAAAACCATTCGAATCGACCCACTACCGAGATACAGTGTGGTCCTGTAGGTTCCATCGACGGTCGGGTTGCGATTGCCGGACACCGTACGGTCTTCGTAGAGTGCCGCTTGAAACGAAAGGTCGACTCCGATGGCTTTGGGTTTCAGCGAGCCCACGCCGAGGTCTCCACATCTCATCAGGCCCAACAGCAATCCCTGTTCCTTGCACAGCAATCCAAGCCCTCCCCCAACGATGCTCAGATCCGAAGAAGGAATTCCTGGATCAAAGGTCATATCAGGCATTTGACTTTGCTGGTTGGTATAGCCGCTCCGCAGCGCCACCTCCCAGTTCGGGAGCGATTCAAGCGCGAGCCACTTGTATTCGGTTCCGAGCATCACCGCATAGGTACTACGCCAATTCTGCGGCTGCGCGATCGTCACACCATTTCCCAGCGTGACGTCGAGGTTCCGAACAGACTTCCACCCCACATAGTCAATGTCCATCTCCAATTTCCATTCCCGTTCGTTCGTCCGAACAGGCCAGATCGCAATCGCTCCTGTAATGATTTGCGGTAACACCAGTGTGGCTCTGGCATCGGACACTTTAGCTCCATCAGCCAATAATGTGCCGCTCAGGTGTAAGGTCGCCTGACTCCGGTACACGATACCGATGTTCGCCAGGGGCTTCCCTTCCGCATTACGCAACGCCGTATACAGCAGGCTGGCATTGAACCCGGCCGCAGTGTCCTTGCCGGACAACTCCAACTTTGAGCCCGCTGGAATCCCGAGGCCCCCTGGCCAGACCGACTGTTTCTCGACATGACCTTCGCCGACGAGACTGCTGAAGGTATAGATATCCGCACCCAGGCCTAGAGAGAGGCTCTCCGTCACCTTGTAGGCAAGGGTGGGTTTAATGTCCAGAAGCGGCAGCGCGCTGAAGGTTGTGGCTGTCCTGAACGGCCCATCGTTCGGCCAACGAGTCAGCGAGCCGAAGGGCGCAGTCAGGCCAATTCCGACAGAAAGGTCTCCCAGTGCCGTCATCCCGAGATCCTTCAAGTTTGCCGTGATGTATGCATGACCAGGAGGAGGCCATGCGACACTCCCGTTCCTGTCGCCACGCGCTGTGACGCCTGTCGGGCTGGTGAAATTCGTCGATCCACCGGACGCGAGTGCCCCAACCATGAATTGAATCCCGTGCAACTGTGTCATCCCTGCCGGATTGTAGTGCAGAGCGGAGGGGTCGTCGGCTTGGGCTGAAAAAGCATTGCTCATCGCAGACGCGGCGGCTCCCTGCCCTTGAATACGAGGCACCTGTGCTGAAGCCACCCCGGACAAGCCGGCCAAGCACAGCGCGATCATACAGATCCACGGCATCCGCATCTGAAGAGCCGATCCGGCTTTTATTCAACACGTCCGGTCATTTCCTGGCCATGCTCCTCCTCATCTCACTTGACCCGGCGTGCTCGACTCCCCTGGGGACTCCGATGACAGTCGCTCCAAAGGCCGAAACCAATAGTCTGCAACTCGTTGCAGTTCGTCGATGTCGAACGGCTTCAACATATAGGCCTGTGCACCCATGCTGATCGCGCGGACCGCCGATTCTTTAGAGTCTGACGCCGTAACCATCACAATCGGGATCTGCTGATCCCATCTTCGAATTTTCTGAAGCACATCCATCCCATCCACAGAGGGAATGCCAATGTCCAAAATCATGCCTTCGAACGTCTCGGCATGCACCGCATCCAGCGCGTGGACTCCGTCAACCGCCGTCTGGACACGATAGCCCTTGGCCTGCAAGCAATCCTGCAAGAATTGGCGAATATCCGGATCGTCCTCGACAACCAGAATCCGAGGCGCGCCGGCCGATGCGCTGCCAAGCGGCGCCGTTATCATGGGAAGTAACGGGATCGTGAAGTACAGCTCGGCGCCCTGCCCTGGTTCACTCCGCGCGACGATCGTTCCACCGTGTAACTCCACCAACGTCCGCACGATCGACAAGCCCAAGCCCAGCCCTTTTATTTCGCTTCGGACCTCCTTGGCTCGAAAGAACGGATCGAATATCTGATCAAGAAACTCCGGTGGAATACCCGGTCCGGTATCGTGCACGGAAACCCCGGCGAGCGTCTAGAGTCTCTTGCTTCACCGTCACCATAATCCTGCCACCCTCCGGTGTGAACTTCACCGCGTTCTGGACCAAATTCGTGACGATCTGGATCAGCCGATCGCGGTCCGCCCAGACCATCAGTGGGGCAGGAGGAATGACCGCCTCCAATGTCTGCTGTTTGGCTTGGGCCAACAGACGCAATTGCTCGACCGCATCTGCCACACAGTGTCCCAGGTCGATCTCGCCGGGAACGAGATCCAACCTCCCGGATTGAATCCTCGTGCGATCCAACAAGGCCTCGATCATACGAATCAATCGGTCGGAATTTTCCAGCATCCGCGACACATAACGCTGCTGTTTCTCATTGAGCGGCCCCGTCAACCCATCGAGCAGGTTCTGCAAGAACCCCTTGATCGAGGTTAACGGCGTCTTGAGTTCGTGCGAGACATGCGAAAGGAATTGAGACCGCAAGCGATCTCCTTGCTCGAGTTCAGCCGTACGCGCACGCACTTTGGCTTCGAGTCCCACGTTCAGATATTCGATTTGTTCATATGCAGAGACATTATCCAGTGCGATCGCGACTTGACGGGCGACCGTCATCATCAACTCAAGGTCATCCTGAGTCAGACTGTGCGCCTGTATCCGATCAACCGTCAGGCTTCCCAGAATCCGATCTTTGGTTTTCAACGGCACGGCGATCAACGCCTTGCCCTGCGTCATTGAGGCGAGCAGTTGATTCAACGGATGAATCCGATCCCATACCGCCTGCAGATCCCCAATCAACAACGGCTGGCCCTGCAGCAGCACGAGGCCTTCAGGGCTCATCGGATCGGTGACCGGAATCTCACGCGCGCGCGCAAACGCCTGGATCTCGGACGAGACGCCGAGTAGCCGCGCATCCTTGACGACCCGGCGGACTGGATCGTAGTACGAGACCATCGCCCGATCGTACTGCAGATCAGTGGTGAGAGCCTCCAACACTTTCTGCATCAGAGCTTCTCGATCCATCGTCGAGCTGAACAGCAGTCCGGCTCGGTGGAGGGCCGTCAGCTGGGCCACTTTTCGGCGGAGTTCGACGCGCGTCTGCTCCTGCCCCAAATATGCTTCTCGCAATTCCTCATGACGTGACTCCACGAACGTAATCTGCTCCTGAATCAACTTCTCGCGTTGCTGGCTCTCCAGACGAAGATGGCGATTGATCAGTATCCCTGCGACAAGCATGGGCACCAATCCGAGAAGAATGACTTCGCCCATACTGGCCGATGGATTCATCACGCGGAACCCCACGGCCAGAGTGAGGCCGGCTAGCGCCCCGCAGAACGACCATGTCACATGCCACTGGGATTGTGTGGCGCCGGCCGCTGCATGGATAAGCGCGACCTCCGCCCCACGATCGTCTACACTCTCTTGAGATGGAGTATCCTCGGCCGGTTTGTGCGAAGCAGATTCCTGATGTCGAACTTCTGACGACCGGTTCTCTCCCGGTCCTTCCAGTATCCGCCAGAATCTTTGGCTCCAGGTGCCCTGTCCCTCTACCTGCCAATGGATGTCCCACTGGCACCACTCGTCGTCATTTGCAATACAGGAAAGTTCTGTCAGAGTGGCCGGTGGCAGGCTATGGACACGCACCGGGACCGCCGCCATAATGCCTTGAGCAGCCTGACACATGAGATGGGCGCACCGCCTTCGGTACGGGCCAAATTGACGAAGAGTCCGGTCGGAAAACTTCAGCGCCAGGGTCGCGGAGATCGGCGTCACTTCGATGACTCGAAATTCGATCGAACCGGACGCAAACTTGTTTCCAAAGTAGGGAAACATGCCATAAATCTGCGCCAGCGAAAACGGCCGGGCCAGCACCTGCATGATCGAGGACGCCTTCTCCATCCCACCCCGAAACAGAAATCGAGGATCGCCGGACATGCGCTCGCAGAACTCATACAGATAGGCCGTGAACTCATACGAGTAGCCGTTCCACGCATTCATCAGAAACTTCGGTGTCACATGATAGACCGGGTCTTTGATGCGTTGATTCAATAGGAAACACAGGTCCTCTACTGCCTGACTTCCGGCTGAGGTTCCTCTCTCACGAGCCAGCGATTGCTCGAGGTAGACGACCACAGCTCTGATACTCATCCCGCTCAGATCTCTGATGGTGTGTCCCTGCTCGTCCGATCCAAACGGGCGGAACTTCATGACCTCCTGCTCAAGAATCGTGCGATCTTTCGGCAAGAGTCCACGACCGGATTGCATCGTGAGGTCGGTCTCGTCCGTCATACGGGTGTTGTTGTGGCGCTCTGTTGGGTCATAACTCTACGGATGGCGAAGTTCTCTGGCGCTCATGCATAAGCAGAAGGTGGGATCAACCGTAGCCCATCAAATTTCCAGTCATTTGTCTCGCCGTTACCACGAGGGGTCCTGTCGACTCTGCTGCATTTCTTTGCATGACACATCTCCACTGAATGCAAGGATCAGTTCGCGAGGTGGCCTAGTATATATAGGTTACCTATTACTTTCAAATACAAACTAAACTGATTCTGGCAATTCGCGAATTAATGGTATTTCGACTCCTCATCTTAAGCAGACAGCCTCTTCGATTCAGATTTGAGGTCGTAATAAGATGCGGACGCTCTACCAAATGTGCAGGCAGGCGTACTAAGAATGATGTGTGGATATGAGAAACATTGCAGAAAGGAGTGAAGCCGCTACCTTACATCTTCGGGAGAATCCAAGACTGCCCAGCCATTTTGGCGCGGTAGAAGCTCGATGATCGGCATGTATGGCACAGGAATAGAGTACTCCCGCAGGATGCTCAAAAAGGTCAGACTTCTCACCCTCCCAGCCCTGGCGGCTACTTCACCCGCCCGCCCTGAGTCTGCCAAGACAGCCTCTTTGCCCAAGGACGCGCCTTGTCCCAGGCAAGGCCGCAGCGAGTGAAGATCGGAGGCGTACCCTCTGGGGCGCACGGTGCGACGAGTAAGGAGCACCACGTCTGTGCGCGCCGCCGAGTTAGTGAGGCGGCCGGGTCCCCGTTGAGGATCTGAACGATGCGAGAACGATGCTTGGTGAAAGGTGCGTCTTGTCGCACCGGGGTTGGGCGGGTGAGAACAGAGACTTTTTCAGCATCTTGCTAGTGCTTGATCGATCGCTTGAGCTTCTTTTCGACACTCGCCACTTTGCTCTGTAAACGCCCTGAGTGGCCTTTCCGATAGTCGACTTTGATCGTGCAGGAAATACGGCCGCAATCTTTCTTCATCCGTTCGTAGCATTGTTTGACGACGGTAAATACCTCGTCCCACTCCCCTTCCAGCACCGTCCCCATCGGGTTCAACCGGTAGTCCACTCCGCTCTTATCGATAATATCGAGCGAGCGTGCCACATACTTGCCCACGCTCTCTCCCTTGCCCAACGGCGACATACTGAATTCCAATCAACACCATAGCGCTCCCTCTCTTGCTTCTCTGTTACGTTTCACGCTTCAACGTTTCACGTCTTCCCGTTACCCCCTCACCCCTTACGCCTTACCCTTCACGCCTGGAGACACGTCAGCTTCGCCCGTTCATCCAACCAGACCTTCGGATACTGGACCTTGCCTAACAAGCGAAACCCGTCCAACGCTTCACGAAGCAAGGCTCGACGTTTTTCGAAGTCCGGCTCAGTCGCCTTGGTTTGCTCGCGAAGTCGGCCGAGCCATTCCACAAAAGCGGCAAACTCCTCGCCGAAGATCTTCTCCATATCTTCCTTCATGAAGCCCGACAAGGCCGGGGCAACCCCGCTCGTGGTGATGGCCACACGCAAATGCCCGCAGGCGACGACCGCCGGCATCGTCACCGTGGAAGATTCCGGCTGGTCGACCGACCATAATAGGAGCTTCTTCTCGCGCGCCTTCGCAAACAGCGCTCGAGAAAAGTCCCGGTCTCCGCGAACCATATTCAATACCAGAATCGCACTGTCTAAATCGGCATCGCGAAAATGGCGCCCACGGTGCAAGACTTTCGCCGACGCGGCCAGATCTTTTAGTATGTCGTGTAACGTCGGCGCCACGACGGTCACCTTCGCCCCGGCCTCCAACAACCGCTGGGTCTTTTCCGCAGCCTCCTCGTCTCCCCCGAGTACAAGCACCGGGTATCCTTTCACATCCAGAGATAACGGAAAGCCAGAATTTGCCGCCATGGTGATCCCTCCCAATTCAATCGCGAGGCGTATCATACAACACCCTCTTTTGCAGCGTAAACCGCGCGTCCTCCTTTTTAGCGGTCCCCGCTATAAGGCGACAGCGCTCGCAAGTGGGCGCGCGAGACAGGCGAGACGAGTAGACAGACCCGGCATAGCCAGGGAAGATCGAAGGTTGCTATGCGACGTAATGATGGATGTTCAATGAACGAGAAGGGGTGGGCTGTAAGAAAACGGCGAGAATAAGACCGAGAATTCAAGATTCAACATTGAACATTGAACATTATGTTTCGGCGGGGTCGGCATCCAACTCCATATTCCAATAGAAATAGTCACGCCAGCTGTCCGGTGTATTCCGAATCCCGATGGTAATGGTGACAACCGGATTCCAGCGCGGCTTCACCGGCTTCTTCATGAGCTTCATGCCGGCTTCTTCGGGTGTACGACCGCTTTTCTTGTTGTTACAACGCCAGCACGCCGTCACGATATTTTCCCAGGTCTTTCGCCCACCCTTGGCGATGGGGACGACATGATCGAACGTCAGTTCCTCGGTCCGGAACTTGTGACGACAGTACTGGCAGGCATAGCCATCTCGCGTGAAGATATTGATGCGGGAGAATTTGACCGCCCGATGGACATCCTTGAGCCGGACCAGCTTGAGGAGCCGCATGACGGAGGGAAGCTTGATGGAGATCGAAACCGCGTGAACCTCTCGGTCGTAGACCTCAAGGACTTCAACTTTGCCCTGCCAAAGGAGCGCGATCGCCTTTTGCCAATGGACGACCCGCAGGGGTTCGTACGTCGCGTTGAGCAGAAGGGTCATCTCCATGCTGCAACCTCATTCCCAACCAAGGCTCCTTGTATGAGAGGGCCCGGGTGTAGTATTGGAACGCGTACCTATTTCTATGCCATAAGCCTTGGTCGAAATCAAGTCACTGACGGGTCTATGGATTGCATGTGTTCCATCGACCAGTCCAGCCAAGAAGAAGGATCAGCATCATGCCTGAATTTGTCAACGTCGCGTCGGTAGAAGAGATTCCTCCGGGGACTGGACGGACCGTCGAAGTCAACGGGGCCTGGATTGCACTGTTTAATGTCGACGGATCTTTCTACGCCGTCGACAACACCTGTCCGCATGCGGGAGGACCGCTCGGAGAAGGTCATCTGAATGGCCATGTCGTCGAGTGTCCGTGGCACGGATGGCGATTCAACGTACACACCGGCGAACGACCGGAGAATCCGGAGATCACCGTCGCCTGCTGTCCCGTCCGGATCGAAGGGAATCAGATTCAGGTCGCCCTGCCGGAGAACTTCAAGTAGCCCGTATTTTTCGTCACACGGCATTCGTCAAACGGGAAAGATCCTCGAACAGGATGCTCAAAAAGTCATCCAACTAGGCCGCAGGCGAGTCAAAACCAGAGGAGTACCCTCTGGGTACGTTGAGGATTTTGATGAGCCGAGAACAACGTTGGAGGTCTTTTTCAGCATCCTGCTATGGCGCAGCATCAGGGGCTTTAGGTGTGACCCCATCAGCAGAGAGCGACGCGGCATTGACCTTCTTCAATGCGAGATCGGCGTGCCATATGAACTCCCGCTCGAACCATTGGCCCGTCACCCCTTGATCTCGCAGCTGAACCCGTATCTCGTACAGATCCCCCTCCACCTGCTTGACCCGCCACTCACCCAACCGGGAGACGCGATTGCGTTCGCTCATAGAGCGCACATGCTCAGTCATGGCCTGAAGAATTGTGGGGTAGCCCAGAGCCCGATGGGTTTGCACCATCGCAAGAGCTTCGGCGGCCCGGCCATCGAGCACAGGACTAGCCACGGAGGCTTCATCCAGAGGTAGTAGAGCACTCCCAACACGAGCACTGCCACGGCCGCATAGTGGATGATCTTCACGATCTGGGAGAGGAATGTGGCAGCGCCGGTTGAGGAATGATTATCTGGTATGGATATCGTGTGCATTGCTCATGAGAGACGAGGGAAAAGCGCACATGACCGCGCTGCATCTTAGGAAGAGCACCGGCGCGATGTCAATCCAACGAGAGCGGACCTCATTAACCGCGCGAGGCGCGGCTTGTGCGTGTGAAAGGGGTTATGTTACAAACAATGGCTCGGTCGGCAAATCGGGACGTTTGGGCGTGAACCATCAATGAAGTTTTTCCTCTACGGGGACCATCTCAACCCGACGCAGCTGAAACGGCGCGCGCCGGAACATCAGTTTCTGATGTTGGCCACTCTTCCCGAACACACGATCAAATTCTGCCGATGGTCCTCCCAATGGCGATGCGGCCTCGCCAGCGTGACTCCGTCACCGGGAGAACAGGTCTGGGGAGCGATCTTCGAAGTGACCGACGAAGATCTCAAGCTGATGGACCGCTTCGAAGAGGATGTACCCCCAAGCGCGTTTCGCCAGGTTCAAGTCACCGTGCTGACGGAAGCCGGGGAAAAAATACCCGTCATCACCTATGCCGCCACCCCCATCGGCAAGTTCAAACCCAAAGCACACTATCTCGATTGGGTGATGAAAGGCCTCAAGCATTGGAAACTACCAGAAGAGGCCATTGAGACATGGAAGTCGTACGTGCCGCAGTGAAAAAGCCATCAAAGGAGAACCCATGCCGAAACCAAAGTATCACATCGTCGTCTGCACCAACGCTCGTCCCCCAGGCCATCCGAAACCTTCTTGCGGCAGCGCCGGAGCAGCTTCCCTCCTCATGGCCTTTAACATCGGTCTCATGCAAAAGGGCGTAACTCCGGGTGAGGTCCTCGTCAGCGGCTCCTCCTGCCTCGGCCCCTGCGAGCAGGGGCCGACTGTCGTCGTCTATCCGGATGCCACCTGGTACTCCAAAGTGACGGAAGCAGACGTGGCGACGATCCTGGACGAGCACATCAAGGGCGGCAAGCCGGTCGCGAAACTGAATCCCGACTCGGTGTGGAAATAGTCGCATTCAGCCGTAAGCATTCAGCATTCAGGTTCGAACAAGAACTGATGGCTGAAAGCTGTTCGAGTTGGTGCCATGAGTAATACCGCCCCCCATCAAGAGCACAAATCCCACGCACCCAGTTCTATCGGGTGCGTGGTCATCACCTGCAGCGATACACGCACGACCGAGACCGACACGAGCGGCTACCGTATCATGCACATGCTCAAGGATGCCGGCCATTCAGTCGTCGCCTATCATCTCGTCAAAGACGAACCAGCCAAAATCAAAGCCAAGATCAAATCCGCCGTGACGGACAAGAAGGTTCAAGCGATCATCATCAACGGCGGGACAGGAATTTCTCGACGGGATTCAACCTTTGAAGCAGTCGATGCGATGCTGGAAAAACGGTTGGATGGATTCGGTGAAGTGTTTCGATACCTGACCTACCAGGAAATCGGCTCTCCGGCGATCATGAGCCGAGCCACCGCGGGCATCATCAAAGGCCGTGTCCTCTTCTCCACCCCCGGTTCCGAGAACGCCGTCCGGCTCGCGATGGAAAAGCTCATCCTTCCGGAACTCGGCCACCTCGTGAAAGAACTCACCAAGTAAGAGCTCTCAGGATGTCAAACGGCATTCTTACCCGTCAAGGCGGTCGAGACGTGCCTTGACCAGGCAAGGCCGCAGGCGAATCAACCGAGGCGTACCTCTCGGGTACGTTGAGGATTTTGACAGCCGGAACGAAGCTGGAGGCGTTTTCAACATCCTATTAGTCTTGGAAAATTTTGGGTTCAGAGTACCCCGCCTCCGGAGGAATCTTCGATTGCGCATATCGCTTATAAAACATCAGCAAATCCCGCACCGATACCACCCCGACAATTTCACCTGCTTGGGTCACAGCAAGATGTCGCACTCCTAAGTCACCCATCATATCCTGAGCATCATCGACCGACTGACTACCTTCAATCGTGCAGATGGGGGTCGTCATGATCTTTTCGACGGTCATCTTGCCAAGATTCTTATTGGTCGAGACAGCGCGACGAACAATATCCGTATCGGTGACAATCCCAACCAGCTTCTTCCCCTTCTTCACAAACAGCGACCCTACCCGCGCAGTCGTGCATCTTCTTCGCTGCGCTGACAATCGACAGGCCTGGCCCCACGGTCTTCGGCTTCTTGCTCATGATCATCGCCACTGTGGACATACTTCCCCCCTTTATATTGCTGATGAGCGTGAAAGAAAAAAGTCGGCCGATTTTCTCACATCGTGAGCAGTATTTTACCGAAAAACTTTCGACTCAACATCAGTTCTTGTGCCGCGCGAGCTTCGTGAAGTGGAAACGTCCGATCGATCACCGAGATCAGCCGACCCTGCCCCATCAGTTCCGCCGCCTTCACCAATTCCGCGCGCGTGCCCATATAGGACCCCTTGATTGTCAGCTGGCGGGCAAAGACATACCGGAGATTCAGCTTCACTTCGCCCCCGGTCGTCGCGCCACAGGTAATCAAGCGCCCACCTCTCGCCAACGAATCCAGACAGGTGTCCCACACCTCCGGACCGATATGCTCGATCACGACATCGACGCCGCGTCCTTCGGTCAGCAGCTTGACGCGCTCCGAGACCTTCTCCTTCGTGTGATTGATGACGGCATCGGCTCCCAGGATGACAGCTTTGGGAATCTTGTCGTCGGACCCGACGGTCGCCATCACGCGAGCCCCGGCCAGCTTCGCCATTTGGACCGCCATGCATCCCGACTCCGCTCCCCGCCCCCATGATGAGCACGGTCTCTCCATGTTGGAGTCCGGCGAGCGCAAAGAGCATATGCGACGCGGTCACCGACACGAGCGGAAACGCCGCTGCCTGTTCAAACGAAAGGTTCTCTGGAATCGGCAGCACATTGCGGAACGGCACTTTCAGATACTCCGCATAGCTGCCGTGCGTCTTGGCGCCGACCAGTCCATACGAGCGGCACAGATTGTCTCGCCCCGCCAGACACTGGTCACATTTCCAGCAACTGATCCCCGGAGACACGAACACTCGCTGCCCCACCGTGACGCTATCAACATGCCCGCCGACTTGCTCCACGATCCCGGCCGCATCCGACCCCGACACATGAGGAAGCGTCATGGGATAGGCGGGATTGCCCTGTCGTATCCAGATGTCGAGGTGATTCAGCGCACAGGCCTTGACGCGAACCAGCACATCCTCCGGACCGATCGTCGGCTCGGGCAGATCCTCATACGAAAGTATGTCCGGTCCACCATGCTCGCGAAAGAGTACCGCTTTCATCGATCTCCTCAGTGCTGAGTGCTGAGTACTGACGTTCAGGGAGTTCGGAACTTCGATCGGGACTCAGTACGTCTTCTAAAAACTAAGAGTCCCTTCCACTACCATCACCACCTGCCCTCCCACTTTCACCGTTTGGATCGCATCGTCATCCGATTCCACCTGGACCAGGATGCGCGACGGACGTCCGATTTCATAGCCCTGCTCGATGATGATTTCCGTCAGGGGCCCCACTTCAACGAGCCCATTGTGGACGAGATAGGCGCCCATAGCCCCGCTGGCACTCCCGGTCGCGGGATCTTCGAGAATTCCGATCGCGGGCGCAAACATCCTCGTATGCACGGTCGCATGGTCCTCCACCGTCATAGTCGTAAAGACCATAATCCCGTTGGTGCCGAATCGCTCGCACATGTCGACAATCGCGGAAGCGTCCGGCTCGATCGACCGTACTGCTGTGAGGGCCCGCACCGGCACAATCACCACCGGCAACCCGGTCGACACCACCATCACCGGCGCCTTGGTGTCGACTATCTGGTATTTTGGGAGCCCCAGGGCCTTCGCAATGTGAAACAGATCCTCCGTCTCATCCATCGAACCGAGGAAGAGCGGTTTTGGCTGTGTCATCACCACACGGGTGATCTGCCCCTCTCGTGCATGGAGTTCGACGGGAAAGAGGCCGATGTTGCATTCCTGCATCACGCGGGTGACGCCATCGGTGACGGCGATCAACCCGAGCTGGGCCAACACGTAAAATGTTCCCAGCACCGGATGGCCGGCAAACGGAATCTCCTGCGTCGGCGTAAAAATTCTGAGCCGAACGACAGCCGCCTCATCTGTCGGAGGCAGCACGAACACCGTCTCGGAGAGATTCATCTCCCGAGCAATCTGCTGCAGTTCAAAGTCGGTGAGACCTTGCGCGTTGGGGAACACGGCGACCGGGTTGCCGCCGAACGGCTGCCCGGTGAACACGTCGGCTTGATAAAATTTAAGCGTGCGGAGGTCCGGCATGAAATCTCTCTATCAGGTGAATCGTGAGCGAGACAAACAAGTCGTGCGCGACAGGCGCGACTCTCGAAGAGAATACTTCCGACCTGTTACGCTTTTCGCGCAAGTCTCGCATGTCCCGCAGTATTTTGTTAGGTGTTTGACAGGCGTACATCCGCTTTGCCAGACTCGCCCCATGAACGATGTGAAGCAAGAAGACGTGAACCACGCTCTGGAAGTACTGGGACTCACCCTCCCCGTCACCGCCGAAACCCTCGCACAGACCAGACGAGCACTGCTGTACACCTGGAACCCCGCCCGCTACTCGAATCTGACCAACAACCCCAAGAAATACATGCAGGCCTACAAGAAGGCCGAAGAGATGACCAAACTCATCGAAGCCGCCTACGCTCTCCTCTCCGCCGTACTCGTACCCGACGAAGCATCCACCGATGATCCGTAAACGCACATCTAACTGCGTTCCCGGATGATCAAAACGTCTTCCAGCGACAGAGCCGCAGAGGAGTACGCCTCAGTCGCCAGACTCCCGAGAACGAAGTTGGAGGACGTTTTCATCATCCGGTTCGCGCCGTGGGAGACCACTCGTGCCATCCCTTCCCTCCCATCTTCGCTTCCATTCTTCGCGACCGGCCAGGTGATCAATCCTGACACGCCTTCCGGCGATCCGACGGGCTGCGTCTGCTGCGCGTAGATCTGCGGCAGCTGGTTCGTCCCGAACTTCGAGATATAGAGGAAGACATGCTCCCGCGAGTTCACGCGCACGGCCCAGGGGTGAAAATCGTTCTTGTAGAACTCTTCGCAGAGTTGCATCGCGTCCAGGCAGGAGAGGGTACTGGGATCATTCAACGTGTAGTAATAGTCCAGGGGGAGATCGTACTCCTCTTGTTTGTGGATCGTAATGCCGAACTTCTCCGGACTGCGCACCATCGGCGTATGGCGATAGGCCACGAAGTAGAACAGCTCCATCGAGTGAATCACCGGCTGGTTCTCGAGGACGAACTGGCGGGTTTCCAACGCTTCATCGAGCGTTTCGCCGGGGAATCCATAGAAGGCCATCACATGGTTCCAAATCCCCGACTTCGCCGCCATATGGAGGTTGCGTCTGGATCACGCTCTTCTTGGCATGCTTGTCCATGAGGTTCAGCACTCGCTCGCTCGCCGACTCCATCCCATAATAGAGGGTGCAACAGCCGGCCTTCGCCGCGAGATCCCAGGTCTCCTGGTCTTGGAGCGTTTCTTCAAACCGGATCAACGTCGTCCACTTGATCCCGACCTGCTGATCGACCAGAAGCTGCGACACCTTCTTGAACAGCGCCGGCGGATAGGATTCGTCGGAGAAGAGGAAATGGCGGCACTGATACTTGTCCCGCAACGCCTTAATCTGTTCGACGACTTGTTGCACCGGCACACCGCGATACTGATCGAAGTAGCCCTGGCCATGGTCGCAGAACGTGCAGCGGCCCCAATAGCAGCCGCGCGTCGCCAGGTAGGGAATGATCAGCTCCGGCACGAAGTAGCGGTCCAGCGGCAGCCCGTCGAAGTCCGGCAAGGGCAGCGCGGTCGTCTTTTCGGTGTAGACTTCGGGATTCCGGTGAATGCCTGAGGCATCGCGATAGATCAAGTTGGGCACGGATGCGATGGCCCGTTCGCCATTCAATGCCTCGATGAGCCAGAGCAGAGCATGCTCGCCCTCGTAGAGGATCGCCGAGTCGAACACGTCCGTGAAGAACTGCTCCTGCTTGGCGAGATCCTCCTGCAACCGCGTGATGACGTTACCGCCCACCACCACGTGAATATGCGGGAAGGTCTCCTTGATCATTTTGCAAAAGGTCAGGCCTGCAAGCAGCTGCATCTGCGTGCCGATCGAGACCCCGACGACGTCCGGCTTCTCCTTCGCCACCGCCGGCATGACCAACTGATTGCAGAGATCCCGATAGACGTTCACCTGCTCATCGTCCAAACAGGCCAGCACTTCCTTGGATACGCCGGGCCGATAGCCCAGATTGCTTTCCATCGGATAGAAGACGAGCGACGCAGGATAGTAGGCTGTGGAAATGTAGGCCATCGCTTCGCGGAAGGTGTTCAACGCGCCTTCCAGTATCTCGGCCTGGTAGAAGCGCTCGCCACGCACGATCAGCTTCGCATCTTCAGCCCGATCGGCCAGATCGAACACATCCACCGTATAGGCCTGCTCCACCGCGGCCTTCTGATCCGCTTCCTGCTCCGTCAGCGTCCCCGCCTTCTCCTTATCTTGGAGCGGCTTCAGCTGCATCCCCAACCGGGCCTTCACCCAGATCAGGAACTCCATGCTGAAGAAGTGATCCCACATCCCGATATTGATGTCGCGCTGCACGACTTGATGGCCCGCTTCGCGGAGCACGGCAGTCAAAGAGGGCAAGGCCAGATAGGGAGCCGTCGGCACCCACTCAGGCGGAAAGAGCAGCATGACCTTGCTGGTCTTCCTGCGCTTCCCTGCAGAGGAGCCAATGCATTGATCTGAATCAGCTCACTCATCGTCTTTTCTTTCTATCCCCTTTACCCCAACTACTCCGCTACCCCACGTACCCCTACATCTTCCCCGCCAGCGATCGGCGCCGCGCCCGTATCTTCGCCGCCTGATATTGCAGATCCGGCAGCTTCTGCAGCCCGAACCGCGCGATATAGAGAAAGATGTATTCACGGATGAACAGGCGCAGGTCCCAGCCCGGGTTGTGATTCCGTTCGAACTCCTGGAACACCCGCTCCGCCTCTTCGATGCTCATCCCGTCCTTCACCGTATAGTAGTAGTCGAGCGCCAAATCCCACTCGGGATTCTTATAGGCCGTCACGCCCCATTTCTCAGGGTTCTTCGCCACCGGGTTATGCCGGCCGAGGTCGAACGTACCGAAGCCGAGCGAATGGACATGCTCTTTGTTCGCTTCGAGAAATTCAACCGACGACCAGGCATCCTCTCTCGTTTCGCCAGGGAAGCCGAAGAAGCCCATGCAGTGGTTCCAGATGCCCGCATCGGCCGAGAGCTGCAAATGCTTCGTGATCACGTCCGTCGTCGTCGCCTTGTCCATCAGCTTCAGCACCCGCTCGTTCCCCGACTCGTAGCCGAAGTGGAGATAGCGGCAGCCCGAGTCCTTCGCATCCTGCCAGACTTGATCGTCCAGCAGGCTCTTCTCAAACCGCATGTGCGTCGTCCAGATGATGCCCATCTGGCTGTCGATCAGCCCGCGCGACAGCTTTCGAAAGAGCGCAGGCGGATACGACTCGTCGGTGAAATGGAAATGCCTGGCGCCGTACTTGTCACGGAGATACGTGATGTCGGCCAGAATGTCCTGAATCTTCTTCGTCCGGTAGCCGGCCGTATAGCCCTCGCCATGGTCGCAGAACTCGCAACGGCCCCAATAGCATCCCCGCGTCGCCAGGTAGGGCAGGATCTTCGTCGGCACGAAGTATTTATGGAGCGGCAGCCCGTCGAAATCCGGCGGCGGCAGGGTCGCCATGTCCTCCGCAAAGCTCGTCGGCGACACATGCACGCCGGTTGCGTCCTTATATATGGTGTTGGGCACGTCAGCGAGACTCCGCTTCGCCCCCACCGCCGACACCAGCTGCACAAACGCCGTCTCCCCTTCATAGACCACCGCACTGTCGAAGTATTGGAACAGCGGCGACTGCAGGCAGCACATCGCGCAGGCGCGTGACCGTGTTGCCGCCGATCGTCACATGAATGTGGGGGAAGTGCTGCTTGATCAAGGCACAGAAGGTCATGGAGGAGAACATCTGCTGCTGCAACACGATCGAGATGCCGACCACGTCCGGCTGCTCTTGCTCGATCACCGGCTTCACCAGATGTTCGAACACGTCGCGGTAGACATTCACCTGCGTGTCGTTCACCGCATCCATCACCTCGGACGAGACGAAGACCTTGTACGACAGATCGGTCTCCATCGGCGGCATACAGATCCGCGCCGGAGCATAGACCATCGAGATCACCGACGTGACCTCACGGAATACATGAATGGCCCACTCTAACTGATCGATATCGTAGAACACTTCTCCGCGAATAATCGCCTTCGCCTTCTCTGCCTTCTTGATCAACTCGTCGATCCGCTGCCTGGTCAGATCGCAGAGGGACAGCTGCAAATCCATCTCCTCGGCATTCAGATCGCGCTTCTTCGACAGTTTGCGGAGCCGGTCGAGCTGCTGCGGCACCCGGCGCAGGACTTTCTTCAGGAAGTCCTCGCTGAAGTACCAGTCGTACATTTCGAGGTTGATGTCTTTTTGGATGACGGTATGGCCGGCCTGACGGAGGACGGCGGTGAGGGAGGGAAGGCTGAGATAGGGTTCGGAGGGGAACCAGTCCGGCGGGTAGATGAGCATCACCTTCATCTTCCGGCCGCTGGTGGCTTCGGAGGCTTCACGATGGAGCATAATCAGCTCCTTTGAAGCCCGTTCGCCCTTCGTATACTCAATCCGCATACCGGCTTGCTCTCCTACACGCTGACTGACAAGAAACTGTCAGAAAGCCAAGGGGTTAGCCTCAAGAGAGGGTATTGTACGGGGGGGGGAGAAGGAGATGCAAGAGTGGGAGAGGGAGCGGCCAGAGTGCCCTCCTTGCTCGCAGAACGCGCGGCGATAGGAACGGCCCTCGTTCGATGCGCGCAGTCGAGGGCAACCTTGGCCACCCCCTCCAATACTGGGGAGGAGGAATAAGGGAAGAGGAATGGAGGGAAGAGAAAGAAAGGAAGCCTGGCGATTCCCTGTGCTCGCGCAACGCGCGGTCGCGGACTCCCCTCGTTGGACGCGCGCACGTGAAAGCGCCGGCCGCCCTTCCAATACTGGCTGAGGGAGGATAAAAGAGGTTCACTGCGTTCTTGACAAGCACACCTATATGATAGACCGGCCGACTTGAAAAAGTAGAATGGCCAGATTCTTTCCACGCCCGCTGATATGAGAATCACATCCAGGAGCAGTAGACAGCTTGATGAAATTCCCTCGATGATGGGTGCCTGACCCGGCAGATGATCCAAGGAGAACCGTACCAGGCGTCCTCGAATATGCTTCACTTGAAGCTGTACTGCGAACATATCCGCCACACCTGCTACCAGCAGCAAAATCCGAAATGTCATGACGCCAAATCGCTTGAGAAGAACGCGAGGGTCATGGATTCATCCAGCTATCGAATATCTCAACTGCAGGAAGCTAGGCGCTGTTCTGCTACGCGAGGTGGCATTCCCGATAGCGTCCTCGTCAGTCCGAGTTGATGAGGAGCTGGATCGACCCATAGATCGTCCGCAACGGCCATTTTCATAAAGATCCTCTTGCGCAGACGGTCTGATCTGGCACTGCCCAGCGTTCTTTGAAAGGTGCTTGACAGCCATCCCGAAGGTGAGAGCACTCTTCACAATCTGACAGGGACCGAGAACTTCAGCCGTCCTCAAAGCTCACTTACCCAAAGTGGTCGAACAACAGCTTGAGACTTGCAAGTTCTACGAGCGTGCCTTACAAAGACTCTGCGATGTGGACCTACGCAAATCCTAATCGTTGCCCTTCCATGACGCATTGGTGACGAAGTTGGCACCAGCTCGGCAAGCAATAAGACTAACCGCTTAGAGTCGACTGCGAGGATTACCAGCACGTGTTATGCTCGCCTTACTGCAGAATGCTACGATAAGTGCACGCTGTGATCGCAGTGCAGCGCAGCTCCTAGAATGTGACGGACGAATCTTGATCGCTCACGATTTGTACGGCGATGTGAGCCATGAGATGAGTTATGTGATTCGTGAAACTTTAGACTCAGCGATAATGTCCCAGAGAAACGTGGACTGCGAATTTCGAATTGGGGAGGCCACCCCTGTTCAACCTTACACAGCGATAGACCAGGCTGATCTGAAAAATTAGAATGTCCCGGTTTCATCTCTTTTATGGCTGGCCCAACAGGTCTCAACAGGTGTCCGCTTCTCCCGTTCTATTCCTGCCATCCGACGTGCCTTTGCGAGTTGTGTTTCGGCATAGGCCCACGAGGGCTCGGTCAGCCTTCACCCATTGGACCACCGCTTCTTCATATCTCCCCTTACACATGAGGAAACCAGCATACTCGGAATAGAGATGGCCATCGTTTGGGTTTGAAGCAATATTTTTCACAAGATATTGTTCTTGAAGAGCTGGATCGCGTGAAATCTCTGCAACTCGAGAGCGGTGACGATCGACACTATTGCGCTGGTGTTGTCGTGTGGCCCGCAGCTCAGCTGCATCGAGGGCTGATCCTGCGCTGCGTCCACATTTCGCAGCTTCTCATAATAGATTCCTTCAAAGTACCAGGGGTCGAAACTCTGCGGTCCCAGTTCTTTAGCCTTTGCAATACTGATCTGAGCCCTAGCGAAATCCTTGCGACATGATGTAATGACGTGCGAGCTGGGCTTGAGCCTGGCTGAGCTGGGGAGCAAGGTGGATTCCTTTCTGCAAGAGGTGGGCCCTTTCAACGTCCCGTTTTGCGAAGGAGCTTAGCTCGTACCAATCGCCCATTCGAAATCCCTGAAGTAGACTGGCTAATGAGCGGAGAGATATAAATAGGGCTCCTTGGGATTTAGTTCTGCTGCTTGATCGAGCTTCGCAAACGCCTCCGCAAGTTGCGCACGATCGAACCGATTCCCGTCAATTTGATAGTAAGCTGAGCTCGCTAGCTCCCGGCAGATTCCACGTCCTTTCGATCGGCCGCGCTGGTCAAATCAACGAGATATCCTAGGACAAAGAAGATTTGAAGAATGAAGAAAACTATAGCCCATGGGCTGCTCTTACCGTAGTGAGACCGTGCTCATAGAGATCTCCTTGGTTATGCTAGGAGAAGTCTATCAAGCAAGTGCCTTGGGTCAACTTTCTGAGAAGACGTTTCATTCAACATAACGTCGTGATAAAGAAACGGGGACCAGGTCTTGTCGTCAACCATTTCTCGGCCCGTGGCGATCCGCAGCTCCCCCCCTACTCAACCTTACACAGCGATAGACCCGGCTGATCTGAAAAAGAAATGTCCCCGTTTCCTTACTCCAATATGTCGACCAGGTCGCGCTCGACTTTCACAGCCAATCCGCCCACGGTGCCCACTACTTTCCGCGCATGCGTGCACTGTTCGACAAGATCGACGTGGAATACTTCGACGGCGTGGTCAGTTAAACGAGGAGAGATAAAGGTGCCTGGAACTATTTCGCGGCGCGTGGCGGGCCGGGTTTCCTCCAATATACTAGGACATTTCCTCTACTAGGCGCTTGCGCCGACATCTCTACTGAGCCTACAATACCTCCCCTAGGAGTCTGGCCAATGCGCTACAGTCGCTTTGTCAGGCGCATCGCTGTCACCGGGGAAGCCTCTGTCAGGTCATGTGCGACCGAGGACTCCGAGGACGGAACCTTGCTTGATGTTTCACGTAAGGGGGCCCGGCTCTGTATCAATCGCTTGTTTCGGCCTGGCCAGAAGCTCACACTCATGATGAATCTTCCCTGGGACGAGCCGCCTGTGGAAGTGCGTCTCGCTACGGTCAAGTGGGTACACCAAGACACTGTCGGCGTTGAATTTCTCAAAGTCGAAACCGACGATCGTGTCTTGCTCGACGTCTTTCTCGCCTCTCGATCTAAACTACCAGCGAAGGAGAGATACAGGTGCAAGGAACCATTTCACGGCGCGTAGCGAGCCGATTTGATCTACGCCTCCCTCTCACCCTCAGACTGATTCCCTCACTCCCCATAGACCCAGCCGATCTGACAAAGTAGAATGTCCCCGTTTCTCTCCCGCGCTCATTCGGAATCTATGAACCTCTACGACATCGACCTCGTCACCATCGACGGCAAGCCGCAGAAGATGGACGACTACCGTAGCAAGACGCTGCTCATCGTCAATGTCGCGAGCCAGTGCGGGTTCACGCCGCAGTACGAGGGGCTGCAAGCGCTCTACGACAAATTCGAGGACAGGGGTTTCGTGGTGCTCGGTTTCCCCTGTAATCAGTTCGGGCACCAGGAGCCGAGCGGCGAAGCAGAGATCGAGCAGTTCTGCACCAGGAACTACGGCGTCACCTTCCCGATGTTCGCAAAGATCGAAGTGAACGGCGTGAATGCGCACCCGCTCTACAAATACCTCAAATCGGAGAAGCCTGGGATTCTCGGCACCGAGGCGATCAAGTGGAACTTTACGAAATTCCTCGTGGGCTCCGACGGCACGGTACTGAGGCGCTATGCGCCGAGCGACAAGCCAGAGGCGATCGAAGCTGACCTGGCAGCGAGGCTCTAAGCGCCAACGGAGACCCTCCTCGCCTTTGGGCTATTACACAACGGGGGAAAAACGGGGACATTCTGAATTTCCCGGCGCACTCCGCGTCAAGAGAGGGAAAAGAAAAGGGGACAGGCTACTTTTCTAGCAGTCTTCGGAACCCCCTCGTTTTCGGAGCATAGACCATTGGCCTAGCATGGCGGCGGCGGTCAGCATGCCCGTCTGTCGTCCCGAACGGCTGTTGCCAATTGACATACATACGCAGCATACAGCGTGCATGAGCGAACAGCCCACGATGTACGAGTCAAGGCACAAGAAAAGTAGCCTATCCCTTTTTTCTTATCGGGTGGCGCTATACTGCCAACCGACTGATAAGGAGGAGCGACCGCTGAGTTCTTCGCTTCACACCCGATGAGGCATCAATGCTACCCTTTTCAGCTTCGCCTTGTTTCTGATTGTCGCGCTCGTCTCACCAGCCTCCGCGAGAAGAAAGATCCGCTTGCTCTCTGCTGACATCGAGCGACAGCGAGAGTGTCACCGGTGAGAAAATTGGCGTGAGCCAGCCGCTACAGTTTGATGACATTCCGACAGGTCCGAACAGGATCATCAAGGTGTCCGGCTGCCTGTTCAGCGTCCCCTACCCCACCGAGGCCAAATTAGCATCAGTTGGTTTCTAGGACCCATCACCGATGAAGAGATCGCCCAGCTGATCAAGATGTCCAAGAACAACGTGGGAACCGACGGCCTCAGAAAAGCGAACTACAAGGAGGAATCAAACAGATTTTCCCCTTGCCTGGTGCTCGACCTTTACACCCCCCCAACCTCTGCCAAGGATGGCATGCCGATGTCAAGCTGTTCTGGTGGGGAGTGAGGGGCCATGGCCTTTCAATCACGTTCGTGAGACCGAGAACAAAGGCGCTTACCACCGATCGAGCGAAGGCCTGCTCTTCGACAAGGTGCAGTGCCCGCACGTCCCGCTGAAAAAAGAAAAGGGGACAGGCTACTTTTCTGGCGCCTCAACGAACGCCCTCGCCTTCTGAGCGTCGATTCTAACCCTAACGCCGCGGCGAAGATTGACGGAACCACTCCATTTAGATAAGGACTCGGCCTAAGAGCGTTTGGAGGGAACATGGTTGGTGGACTGAAGGTACTGACGGTCAAATCGGGGCGAGAAAGGGAATTCGAGGCGCTGTTCGCGGAACTGCGGAACGAAATGCACAAACATGAGCCTGGCTGCTTACTCTACTCGCTCCTGAAATCGCGCAAGTCTTCCTCAGACTATATCGTGCATGAACAATATGTCGACCAGGCCGCGCTCGACGTTCACAGCCAATCCGCCCACGGCGCCCACTACTTCCCGCGCATGCGTGCACTGTTCGACAAGATCGACGTGGAATACTTCGACGGCGTGGTCAGTTAAACGATTCTAAATTTTCAGAACAGATTTCGCGGCGCCTAACCAGCCACGGTGAGGACGACCTGCTGTTGGCAGAGTTGCTGGAGTTTCTCCCTGGCTTCCTGAGACAGCTTCACAAATTCGACACCAGCCCATTTCCTCTTGGCCCACCGGATCACCGCCAGGGTAATCTTCAACGCAGGGGTCCCGTCAAACGGATAGATCGTCAGGACGAGCGCATCGCGCGAAAAGAGCTTTAGGGAGAGGTATCGCTTGGGGAAGGAGGAGGTAACCAGTCGTAGGTCACACCCCGTCTCGGAGATATTCGTCACCACTCCGTCGGCAAGACCGCTCTTGGCCGCAACGGTTGCAGAAAAACGTACTGCTCTTCGAGCATACCGTCTGGGGTCGATCACTTTCACGGGGCAATCGTGTTTGGGAGAAAACAACTTGGCAACGTTCATGGACCCTCCTTCACCCTAGTTGTTGTGCACTCACGAGTGTATGAGCAACCCTCATGCCGAGCATACGTAGAATATCAGAAATTGGAAAATCGCGCAGTTAGAAGGAGGCGGCCGTGGAGTTAGATTGGCGTGTGTGTCAGAACAGAAACAAAGATTGAGAAAACGAGACAGGCAAATAGAAGAAGAAAAGGGGACAGGCTACTTTTCAACCAGCTTTCGTGGCCCGTCTTCGTCCCGCAGCATAGACGTAAGACAGTGCGCGAAGTACGAGAAAAAAGCAGCCTGTCCCCTTATCTTTCCCTCCATTCGTTACCGGAGATCTGGCTTTCCTGGCGGTTTGCTTCCGGGTGGATTGACGCCCTTAGCTGCAGGAGGCGCCACGTCAGGATTCGTCGAGATGCCAGGATCGAGGTTGGGTGGCTTCACCGCAGCGCGGGGATCTCCCCTGTTTCTCCGGAACATATTGGATACCCGGATCTATCTGGGAGGGAGGAACGGACGGTGTACCAGACTCCAAGAGCTTCTGAGGGGGGCTGCCAGAGGCTGGCTCACTACCGCTCACCGCCTCGACCGGCGGAAATCCAACGGCGGAAACCGCCACTGCCGGAAGAAGGCTCAACAGGGCAATGGCCATAAGTCGAAGCACCTTCCCGGGCCATCTTTCGGAAGACAGTGCATGAGGCCCCCTGTCGCATTTGTATGGTAGCCACGACATACTCACCTCATCCGCTATGAAATATTGTAGGCCCTGTGAGGGCACGACCTATTGAGGCTTTACTCCGCATCCCTTGTGGGCACAGGAGCAGGGAACGCTGGATTTCTCGTCTCGGCAATTGGACGAACAAAATTCCCTCCCGGCTCTGCCTGACAGGTGCAGCGCGGGTTCGCACATGACTTTTCGGCCATGATGTGCCTCCTTCTTCGGTTGAGATCCTTGCGAGGACAACGAGGCAGGCAAGTACTCTTATCTGTCTCTCAGGAATCTACTCGGTATCGCCGAGTTGGCGCCTGCGAGTCCTTCTCCCCATCAACGCTCTATTCGACCCCTCTACGCACCGAGGTGTTTTTTGAGAGTCGGAGAATCCTTGATAGCTGGATTCGCAGGAGCCAGTGCTACGGCCTGCTTGAAGGCGGCGCTCGCCTCATCGTGCTTTCCCATCTTGTCGAAGCTGAGGCCCAAGTTATACTGGGCTTCCGCCGACTTCGGATCGGACTTGATCGCTTTCTGAAACCGATCGGTCGCAACATCCATGTGGCCCTGCTTGTATTGGCTCACTCCTTCGTCATTGTCTGCTTGACCAGGCGACCCGACCGCAGACATGAGAGCCTCGTCAGACACGGGGGCAGTCGCAGCCGTGCCAGTCTTTGCCGCGAGCTCATTAGGTTTCTTAGAATCACAAGACACGACGGTAATGGCAAGACCCACAAGAATGACACTCAGTGCCAGAGATACCTGCTTCACAATACACCTCCCATTAAACATGGATGAATTCCTGTGTACATAGTGGCTCAATCTGGCACATCTCGTCTGATCAATACTGCTCACTCGCCCGGTGAGATTGAGTGACCGAACGGACGAATCGGATCGGAAAAGAA
>CAWGSC010000023.1:0-232487 GCA_963825145.1 uncultured Nitrospiraceae bacterium | reverse complement strand
TCGCCATTTCGCGCCAGCTTTCCCGGAGTCAACCTGAGCCTGACCCATGCCTTCACAGAAACTCTGACGGGAACGGCATACGGTGGACCCAGTTTTGTGAGTTCAACTACCCAGACAGTCGGCGACAACATCAAGGCTCAGAGCACCGTCTGGCTGTTCGGCGCCAATCTCACCAAAGAAGTTTGAGCGTACGATCTATCCAAGTGAACGTGTCTCGGAATATTGTGCCGAGCGGATTCGGCCTTCTCATTCAAACGGATCGTGCTGGTCTCACAGTTTCTCATGATCTTACCGAAACCCTGACTGCTTCTTTCGACGGATCAGGTTATATCGTCTCAGGTATTACGCAGCGCGCAACAGGCGGCACCTTCCCGGAGAGCCGCTACTTCTATGCTCACCCCTAAGATCGCCTGGAAGTTTTTGGAGTGGTGGAAGCTTGAACTGTCCTATACCTATCGACTGGCGTGAAGTGGACGGCTTCTCAGATCCAGCCATGTCCAATGCCACGATGTTTATGCTCACGTACTATCCGCCGAAACTCGCGTTTTCCAATTAGGCGTTTTCAATCTATGACTACCCAGCTGCACTCACAAGACATTCCGAACCGGTCCAGAGTCTTCAGGACTACGTGGCGATGTTTCATCGGCGACGGACGCTGATTGTCCTGGCTGGTGGCGTTCTGTTGGGCCTCAGCCTCGCTGCCGCATTCCTCTGGCCTGCGACCTACAAATCCATGGCGACCATTCTGATCGAGGAACAGGAAATTCCATCCGAACTCGTTCATTCGACGATTACCAGTTATGCCGATCAGCGAATCGAAACGATCAAGCAACAAGTCATGAGCCGGACGACCTTGTGGAAGGTCGTGGAACAATACAATCTCTACCCGGACCTGCGTCGAACCAACCCCGCCGAAGAAGTCGTGAAGCGGTTCACCAAAGACATCGCGGTCGAAGTGATCAGCGCCGACGTTGTGGACAAGCGCACCCAACATCCGACGAAGGCCACCATCGCGTTTACCGTGGCGTACCAGAGCAACTCGCCTGACTTGGCCCAAAAGGTCGCCAACGAGCTGACCAGCCTGTTCCTGGGCGAGAATCTGAAGAGTCGAGAGCGGCAGGCGCAGGAAGCGACGTCCTTCCTCCAACAGGAGGCGGAGAATCTTTCCAAGCACATCGGCGAGGTGGATGAAAAGATTGCCACGTTCAAGCACCGGGCGAGCGGTGCCTTGCCGGAACTGATGCCCCTGAATTTGCAGCTCATGAGTCAGTCTGATCGAGAACTGATGGACATCGACCAGCAGATTCGAACCCTCGAGGAACGCAAGAACTATCTTGAGGGTGAACTCGCCACGATCAAACCGAATACCCCGATCATGTCCGTGACCGGAGAACGCATCCTGGACTCAGCCGAGCGCTTACGCGCCCTGCGCGCCGAATATGCCGGAGCCTCTGCCAATCTGGTCTCCCGACCACCCCGACATTATGAAGATGAAGCAGGAGATCGAGGCCTTGGAAAAGGAAACCGGACAGCCTCCCGAGATCGAGGAAGCCTCCAAACAACTCATCGACGCCCGCGCCTCGCTTGCCACCGTCTCGAAGCGCTTAGGCAAGGATCACCCCGACGTCGTTCAAGCCCGTCGCACGATTGAAGCCTTGGAACAGGAAGTTCGACAGCTCGGATCTGTCCCTCTTCGAAAGCCCATGCTGAGGCCGGAAAACCCCGCCTACATCAATCTCCAGGCTCAGCTCAATTCCGCGACCTCTTCCCTGAATGCCCTGCGGACGACTCGCACGGCTGTGAAGCAGCGGCTCCAGGACTATGCCGCCCGCCTCGAACGGACTCCGGAGATGGAGCCTGACTATCTCTTCCTGACGCGCGATCGCGACACCTCAGGACAGAAGTATCAGGACATCCGGTCCAGGTTGCTGGAAGCCAAGGTCTCGGAAGGTTTAGAAGTTCAGCGAAAAGGCGAACGGTTTTCTCTCATCGATCCGCCCAGCTTGCCGGAGAAGCCGGACAAGCCCAACCGGTCCGCCATTGTGCTTCTGGGATTTATTCTGGCCCTCGCCGGAGGAATCGGCTCCGGCGCCGCCGCGGAATCGCTCGACCATTCGATACGCACGCCGGAACAGCTCGCGCGGCTCACCCAGTTGTCCCCGCTGGCGGTGATTCCCTTCATGCCGAACGAACAGGATCTCTCCCGGGCCGTGAAGCGCCGCCGCCTCCTTCAGGGAGCCGGAGTTGGCGCGTTCGTGACGATCCTCGCGCTGCTGCATGTGTTCGTGATGCCGTTAGATGTGCTGTGGTTTGCCGCGTTGAGGCGGTTTGGCATAGAGTAGCGTTGTGAAGGAATGTTAGAGGTATGAGGTTAGAGGACTGAAGCAACTCCAACCTCTATCCTCCAACTTTCTGGCGTTTTAGGAGAATCCATGGACCGATTTCGGACTGCGCTGCAGCTTTATAAAGACCAACAGGGTCAGCCTGGTACCAGGTCACAAGCCGGCAAGGCTGCCGGCGGCCAAGCCTTGCCTCCCCCCATCGTGTATACCAGGACGAGGTCGCTGGATATTCCACTCTCTGTGCTTCGTCAGCGGCGAGTGATGGCTGCCTATGACAAGGGGCCGTTTGTCGACGCCTTTAAGATTTTGCGGACCCAGGTCATGCATCGCCTTCGAGAAAATAACTGGAATGTGTTGGGCGTCACCAGTCCAGGCCACGGTGAAGGCAAGACGTTGACTGCCGTGAACCTGGCGGTGAGTCTTGCGATGGAGACGGCTCAGACGGTGCTCCTCGTCGACGCCAATCTCCGTAACCCCAGTATCCACGAGGTATTTGGCTTAGACGACTGTCCTGGTCTCGCCGACTACTTGTTAGACGATCAGCCCGTCGAGGACTTGTTGGTGCATCCCGGGATCGGTCGTTTCGTATTACTGCCTGGAGGACGGGCAATTTCGAATTCGACTGAGATCCTCACGTCGCCTAAGATGGTGGCATTGGTTGAAGAGTTTAAACATCGTTATCCTGCGCGGATCGTCATTTTCGATCTTCCGCCGTTGCTTCACACGGCAGACGTCCTCGCGTTCTCGCCCTACACGGACGCGCTTCTCCTTGTCGTGGAGGAGGGGAAAACGACGGCTGAGGAGGTGCAGCGTGCCTTGTCGCTGGTGAAGAATTCCCGTCCCGTGTTGGGAACGGTGCTGAACAAGGCTGGGCAAATGGCCACAACTCCTGCTAGCATGCGGAAGCTACTCGCTCACTAGATTACAGGATGCCTCGTGTCGGAAGGCGAACGCTAAATGTACGAATCGTTTTACAATCTTCGGACTAAACCCTTCGCGCTCCTGCCGGATAGCGACTTTCTGTATCCTGGCTCGACGCATCGCGCGGCCTACAGCCTCCTGGAATACGGCCTTATCAATGAGGCGCCGTTTATGGTGCTCACCGGCGATCCGGGGATGGGCAAGACGTCGCTCCTGCAGAAGCTTATTTCAGAGCACGGGGAGAAGCATTCGATCGGTCTCGTCACGAACGCGCGCTACGACATTGAACATCTCCTGCCCTGGATTCTGCTTTCCCTCGGGTTGAGCAAAAAGCGACTTGACCCGGTTGAGGCCTATCACCTCTTCTCGGAGTTTCTGATTCAGGAATCCAAACAGCACCGACGGGTCATTCTTATTATCGATGAAGCCCAGAGTCTTGGTGCCGAGCTGCTCGAAGAACTGCGGCTTCTGTCCAATTTGAACGACGGGAAAACGTTGAAGCTGCAGATCATTCTTTCCGGCCAGCCGGACCTCCACACATTACTGCAGCGAATCGACATGACCCAGTTTGCCCAACGGATTGTCGTCGACTATCACTTGGAACCGCTCTCGGAGGCGGAGACGGGGCATTGCATTCGTCACCGGTTAAAGATTGCCGGCGGACATCCCTCATTGTTTACGAATAAAGCCTGTGCCTTGGTGCATCGTTTGACGAGAGGCAATCCTCGTCTCATCAATCAGGTGTGCGATGTTGCGTTGACCTATGGGTTTGCCGAGCAGGCGAGGGTCATTACCTCCAAGCTCGTCGCTCAGGCCGCTTTCGACCGAAGTAAAGGCGGGATTCTGCCGCTTGCGGCACGAGAAGAACTGAGTGCCTTGGCCAACGCTCCGGAAGATGCCACCGAGATCGATGCCGTCCCTCCGCAACCCAGCTCACCGCAGCCGAGCGCACCGCAGCCCAGCTCACCGAAGCTGAGACCGGCAAGTCCATCTCCGGAACTCACAGCCACGCGTTCGGTCGGCACCCCCGAATCCTTCTATGCAAAGGGAGTAGCGATGAGGAAGGAAGGCCGATTGAGAGAGGCTATCGATATGCTCGAGCTGGCGGGGAAGAGTCCGTCCTATCGGCTGAAAGCCCAGGCACAGATTGGACTCTGCCACAGGTCTATGGGAGACCATGGGGCCGCGATTCAGGCGTTCCGCACTGCCTTGAGCGATCAGTCGGCATCTCGGAAGGAGGCTATCGATGTCCAGTATTTTCTCGCACGGACCCTCGAATCGGTCGGGCAGATAGCAGAAGCGGCAACCCTCTACCGCCGTATCGCTCAAATGAATCCACGTTTTAAAGATGCTGCCTGTCGAGCCAAGGAGCTTTCGTCGAGGCCGAAACATCCGACCAATGGCAAACGGGGAGTTGCGAGCAACGGGTCCTGGTTCGGCAATGCCATCGAGAGTTTCAATCAGCTTATCGGCAGTCGCAAGTAGCGGATTCGCGGATCCTGTCCATTCCTCTAGATCTCATCCGACCGGCGCGTTCACGATAGAGACGACTCTCGCTGCTGCAATGCCTTCGAATACCTGCTTGACTCCCGTCAGCGGTTCCCATCCCATGACGGCAAGAGAATCGTCGGCATAGGCCGGAGAACGCATTCCATTCAACACACAGGTGACGCCCGGCGTGCTTGCCAGCACCCACAAGGCCTTTCGTGACAGCGATTCTTTGCGCCTGGCTTCGGGCAACAGGGGATCGAGGATCGCCGACACCGAGGCGGTTTTCGCACGACTGCGTTCGGTGGCTTCTCTGCGGAGCCCGCCCAACAGGGTGAGCAACTGCGGCACATAGCGATCGCGCCAGGCCTCCCACTGCTCGGCAGCCGTTCCGGTCAAATGGCGTGAAAGTGCCTGCATCACTTGATTGACATGGGGCGCAATCATTTGATGCTCGATCTGCTCCCAATGTTCCAGCCCCTGAATCTGAGGCCGCACGCGCGTCAACTCAACGGCCCAGGTGAAGAAGTCGGCCGGGGCCATCCCTTGACCACTATGTTGAAGGGCCGGGGCAATGGCCTTGCGATACTCGTCTTCAAGCGCCGCGACCGCCCGGCATTGTCGATCGAAGTCCACCGGATCGCCTTCGATCGGAAAATCCGCCAATCGAAGCACGCCGCTCTTTTTCGTCGGCATGGCATTGAGCGGACGATTGACAAGTACGGCGATCCCTTCTCGTTGAGCCACTTCCAACACCGTCTCCCGCTGATCCATCCCGGTATTGGGCGTCACCAGCGCGCCTGCCTCATAGAGATTCATGGGGCATTGCAGCACCGCGAAGTGGTGGTGCTCCATGCCCTGTGACGCAGCGGCAGCTCGCGCCGCGTCGCACATGCGAGAGAGCGACGTCGCCTCGGCATCCGATGGATCTGCCGTGACCGTATTCGACGACACGCCATAATAACGAATTCGTCCCGCCGCCACTTGCGATTCGAAAAACGTGAAGGCCTGTTCAATCCGGCGATAAAAGGTATCCCGCGCCACCGCGAGATCTCCACCTTCATGATGCGCGGCCTCGGACAGAAAGTATTCCGGATTGTGCAGCAAACAGACATCGAGCGTGGCCAGTCCAAGTCGATCCAGTGACAGTGTGAGCTGATCGGCCAGATACTCCGGGTGAATACAATGCCAGATGCCCTCACCATATTTGACCATGTCAGGGTAGGGGCGCCCGGCCTGTTCTCGTGCCTCCGCCTGTTTCAAGTTATGTCCCTTGCACATAGCCGATCTTCGAGACGACGATCACCTCTTCACGAGTCAGCTCACCGCTCTTGATCAACTCGCGTAAGACAGAGCCGACCAGACGTTCACTGTCGCCATCCATATAATTCGTCGACGTGTCGATCAGATTCACACCTTCTCGCAGGGCCTTCTTGAGTGCGTCTCGATGCTCCGGCTCCCTCGTATCGACCCGATAGGTGCCGAACCCCAGTCGGGACGTCGTCAACCCGCTGTTGCCGAACCGGCCATACCCATGTTCCATGTGGCCGTCATGGCGTGACTGACTCACGATACGCGCGGCATACCTGGCTGTCCCCTCGGGACTGGCCGATCCAGGGAGCGCCGCTCCTTGCAAGAGTGTCTGTTGGGTCGTCTGATTCGTTCGTCGCGACGCCGACAGCAATGCCTCGGTGACTTCCTGCGGATCGGTGATGGGGACGCTGACAGGAAAAGTTTCGACAGATATAGAGTGCCGCCTTCCCCTCCACCAACCCCTTGCCGGCCAGCAGAGGATGACCGGACGGCGTGCCCGTTCCATCGCTGGAGGCAATCACACGATGCGGGAAGAACACCTCGCGCACGGCGAGCTGCAGTGCCTCCAGCCCAGGATCGTTGGGCGCTCCGACAAAAGCCAATTCAATCGGCCCTTCCGCCAACAGATCCACCACGGCAAGACTCTTGGCAAAGGCTCTCGGATACCGGGCTATCTGGCGGCCATAGGCACGAATCCCGCCGATCGCTGCCTCGCGCAGATCCTGCCGATCATAGTGAAATGAGAGTCTGGCGAGGGCTGAGACCGCCACGGCATTTCCACTGGGCGTCGCACCATCCGCCCCCTCACGCGCTCGGATGATCAGCGTTTCATGCGTCTTCGCGGTGGTGTAGAACCCCCCCTGATCCTCATCCCGAAACGAATCCACCATCCGCTCTCCCAATTGAAGCGCGGCAGTGAGATATCGTTCCTGCCCACTGGCTTCATAGAGGTCGATCAATCCTTCTGCGAGATAGGCGTAGTCCTCCAGTACCCCATCGAGATGGGCTCGGCCCTGCCGCGACGTACGGAGCAGCGTTCCTTCGGACAGTCCGATGCACCAGCAAGAGAAAATCTGCCGCCTTCATGGCTCCGTCGATATAGCGGCTGATCCCTAATACACGGCCTGCCTCGGCCATCGCCGAGATCATCATGCCGTTCCATGCCGTGATGATCTTGTCGTCGAGTCCGGGCGGGACTCGTTCTTGGCGGGCGCGATAGAGGAGAGGACGCACGCGATGGATCGTCTCGTTCAGCTCATCGATGGTGAGGTTCAATTCCTTGACCACGGCCTCGATGGGACGCAGCCGATTCGGGATACTCCGATGTTCCCAATTCCCCTGATCGGTAATATCGTAACAGGCACAGAATCGGCGGGTATCTTCGGCATTCTGCAGCACCGCCTGGACCTCCGCCGGCGTCCAGACGAAAAACTTTCCTTCGACCCCTTCCGAGTCTGCATCCGTCGCGGAATAAAATCCTCCGGCAGGGTCGGTCATCTCCCGGAGAATATAGTCGAGCACTTCCGTCGTGACCTGGCGATAGGAGGCCTGCTTGGTCACCTGATAGGCTTCCAGGTAGGTCCGGGCCAGGAGGGCATTGTCGTAGAGCATCTTCTCGAAATGGGGAACCAGCCAGCGCTCGTCGGTGGAGTACCGTGCGAACCCGCCACCGATATGATCGTAGATCCCCCCGGCCGCCATCGCATCGAGCGTGCGTGGTGACCATCTGCAAGGTTCGGCTCTCTCCTGTTCGACGGTAACAACGGAGGAGCAACGCAGAGCCCTGCGGACGGGGGAAATTTCGGCGCACTGCCGAATCCGCCGTGGCGCTCATCGAAATCCTCGCGGAATTGCGTCACGGCTTCATCAAGCACGGAGACACTGACTGAAACGGGGGACACCGCCTTGAGTTCGTTCTTCAACCGTTCAGTCAATTGACGCGCTTGATTCGTGAGACCGGCGGCATCCTGTCTCCCACGCGTCTGCGATTTTCTTGAGCAGGCTGGGGAACCCGGGACGGCCCCAGCGATCGTCAGGAGGAAAATACGTGCCGGCAAAGAACGGCTCCTGATCCGGCGTCAGAAAAACCGTCATCGGCCATCCACCCTGACCATGATTGAGGGTCACCGTGGCCTGCATATAGATCTCGTCGAGATCGGGGCGTTCTTCCCGATCGACCTTGATACAGACAAAATGCTGGTTCATGAGTGCCGCAATGGCCTCGTTCTCGAACGACTCCCGCTCCATCACGTGACACCAGTGACAGGCGGAATAGCCGATCGAGAGCAGGATGGGACGGTTCTGTGCTTTTGCTGCCTGCAAGGCCTCCGGTCCCCAGGGGTACCAGTCGACCGGGTTTGAGGCATGCTGGAGGAGATAGGGACTGGTTTCGTGGATGAGGCGATTAGATCTTGCTGCGTCTGGTGGAGTGTGCATGGCTCACGGTAGCATCGAGGCCGGAGAGGGGTCAATGAGCGGATAAGGAAAGAGGCCTGCGATCGTGACGATCGCAGGCCTCTTCAGAATCGTTCAAGTTAGGCTTGTCTGATCAGACAAACGACATCCGTCGCGCTTACTTGCCCTCCGTCTTTTTCTCGTCCTTCTTCTCGTCACCGTACACGTAGCCGCCGCCCTTCTTCTCGTCCTTCTTCTCGTCCTTCTTCTCGTCACCGTACACGAGGACGTGGCCGCCCTTCTTCTCGTCCTTCTTCTCCGTCTTCTCGTCACCGGCGAAGGAAGGAGCGCTGAACGTCACTGCCACTGCCACTGCCATGATTGCCATCAACATGCTCTTCATAATATGTCACCCCCTTTAATATGTTAGTGTTAGGTTGGCGTTTGCCCATTCAAGTAGCGCAAACGGGCAGTACGCTAGCGAAAATAGCGTCCTGCTGTCAACCGTTCATTTTTCGTCCTCTCCTGCCTGAATAGCATCGAAATACACAATCAGCTCTGGTCTCGTGACCAGCCTTGTGGTAGTCTTGAATGAAATAAGGACCAGCCATGACTGACATTGGACCCTACTCCAATTACCGCTTGACCGTTCGCCTTGAACTCGCCAACACACCAGGCATGTTCGCAAAAGTGGCCGCCGTCCTGGCCGAGGAAGGCGCCAACTTGGGCGCCGTGGATATCGTCTCTGCAACGGCCGGCCGTATGGTGCCAGACGTGACCTTCGACGTCCAGAGCGAAGCGCATGGAGAGAAGGTGCTCGCTCGGATCAGGGCGCTGCCGGACGTGAAAGTCCTCTCGGCTTCCGACCGGATTTTCCTTCTGCATCTCGGCGGAAAGATTCGCGTCCAAAGCAAGTTTCCCATTACGACAAGAAACGTGCTGTCGATGGTCTATACGCCGGGAGTCGGACGGGTTTCGCAAGCGATCGCGAAGGACAAAACCAAAGCCTATGCCTTTACCGGCAAGGGCAACACGGTCGCCGTGGTCACCGACGGATCTGCGGTGCTGGGCCTCGGCAATCTTGGCCCGGAAGCCGCGTTACCCGTGATGGAAGGCAAAGCCATGCTGTTCAAAGAATTTGCAGGAATCGACGCATGGCCGATCTGCCTCAACACGCAAGATCCTGACGAAATTGTTCGCACGGTTCAGGCCATTGCTCCGGGATTCGGCGCCATCAATTTGGAAGACATCAGTTCGCCGCGCTGTTTCGAAATCGAACGCCGCTTAAAAACCACCCTGGATATTCCGGTCATGCATGACGATCAGCACGGCACGGCCGTGGTCATCCTCGCTGCCTTGACCAATGCGCTCACCGTCACCGGGAAACGGATGGAGGACATCCGCGTGGTCGTCAATGGTCTCGGCGCCGCTGGAACCGCCTGCTGCAGGATGCTGCTTGCTGCCGGCCTCTCTCACCTGATCGGATGCGAGCCGCAAGGTATCGTCTTACGAGGGGACGGCCAGCAGCTGCGGGCCTGCCGAACGGATCTCGCCTCCTGCATGACCCCAGATCGTCCTCAAGGGACACTCCAAGACGCGCTCAAGGGGGCCGATGTCTTCATCGGATTATCCGTCGGCAATATCCTCACGGCGGAAGACCTGGATCTGATGGCGGCTGATCGTATCGTCTTTGCCATGGCCAATCCCGACCCTGAAGTCCCTCGTGAATTGGCCGCCTCCCACTGTCGGATCTTTGCGACCGGGCGCTCGGACTATCCGAATCAAATCAACAACGCGCTCGCCTTTCCCGGCATCTTTCGGGGTGCGCTGGACGTGCAGGCGCGCGACATCAACGAAGCGATGAAACTGGCTGCGGCCAAGGCCCTGGCTGAGACCATTCCCCCTGCGGCTCTCAGCGAGGACTACATTATTCCAAGCGTGTTCGATAAGGAAGTCGTACCGCGCGTGGCAAAAGCCGTGGCGGCAGCCGCACGTGAAACGGGCGTGGCCCGACGCCGCACCAAACTCAGCGACGACTTCGCGTCACGCTGACCATTCAACCCACATGAATCCAGCTGTTTCCACTGCCCTTCTGGCATGCGACCAGGCTGTGCTACAATGCGCGTCCTGGGAGAGAGTCTGGTTCATATGCCGTTTTCACAACGCAAATTCATCAAGTTTCAGAACGGGATGAGACGACGCATCGATTCGTTGCGCCCGAAAGCCGAAGAGAGTCTGGAACTCGCCGTCGATACGATGATGCAGGAGCGGGTCGACAGCTTCTTTCGTGTTGAACAGGGGCTGGAGGAAATCATCAAGTCGCTGGTCCAGATTGAAGAGGAGATTGGGGAAATCCGTGATCTCTCCGGCGCGATGCGCCTGGAATCCCGTCTCGAGTTTGTCGAGGACCGATGGGACGATTTCGACAGCGAGATACGAGAGCGTCCCCGTCGCCGGCGCAAGAAAATCAGCCTGGCCGATATGTTGAAAGCCGCCGGTGGGGGAGGCGGCGACCTGTCACAAGGATCGAGCGGCATCAACAACGCGATGGACGCGTATGCCGCGATGGGCGTGGAATTCGGCAGTTCGCTCGCCGATGTCACAGCCGCATTTCGTCAAAAGGCCAAGCAACTCCATCCCGATTCGAATAACGGCGATCGCAGCGCCGAACCGGAATTGCGCCGCATGTTGGAGGCCTACCAGTTCCTGAAAGAATACTTGAGCCTCAGCAATGTCGAGCCTCCACGGTCACCAGACGCCACCTACCGTCCAACAGAATGAGACACACGTGACACCCAATTCACCTCTGCCGTATGTGACCGACCAGCGTGCGCTTGAATCCCTCTGCCACACGTTGCGGCAGAGTCCACGACTGGCTCTGGATACGGAATTCGTCGGGGAAGACACCTTTATTCCACGGCTCGAACTGATCCAAGTCGCCACCGCCACCACCGCTGCCGTCATCGACTTTCCTGCCGTGCAGGCCGGTGGATCGCTCGACGTCTTCTGGGAACTCATCTGTGATACCAAGATTGAAAAAATCGTCCACGCCGGGCGGCAAGATCTCGATCTTTTTGCCATACATGCAGGGCAGATCCCGAAGCCGTTTTTCGATACCCAGATCGCCGCCGCCATGGTCGGGTATGGCGCCCAAGTCGCCTATGCGAACTTGGTCCAGCGACTCCACGGCACGAAGCTGGCGAAAGCCCATACCTTTACCAACTGGAGTGCGCGACCGCTTTCGGATGACCAAATCGCGTACGCCTTGGAAGATGTCGAATTTCTCCTGTCGATCCATACGCATTTACAGGATCGCCTGAGCACACTCGGTCGTTCGGAATGGGTCAGTGAGGAATTTGCACGCCTCGAAACGGCGGTGGGAGAAAAAAGTCGAGAGCCGCAGGAACGCTACCAACGAATTCGTGGGTGGGACACGCTCAAGCCCAAAGGGGCTGCGGTGCTTCGTGAATTGGCTGTCTGGCGAGAAGCGGAAGCCCGCCGCCGGAACGTGCCGCGCGGACGTGTCATGCGAGACGAGGTGCTCCTCCAACTCGCACGCCATCCACCTAAATCGGTCAACGATCTCCGTGGTCTCCGCGGTGTCCATTCCTCCGAGGTCGATCGACACGGAGGACACACTACTGGCCTCCATCACCTCGGCACTGGCGCTTCCACCGTCGGCATGGCCCGAGGTCCCTTCCGAGCGAAAACCGGATCCTGAGTCGACCGGCATCGTCGAACTCCTGCAAGCTGTGCTGAAGGCCCGCGCAGCAGAGCAGGGGATTGCCCCCACCATGCTCGCCACCAGTGCCGACCTACAAACACTCGTGGACGCCAAGCAGAATCGGACAGCCCTTGATGTCCCCATTCTCCGTGGCTGGCGACGACAACTGGCTGGTGACCTGCTTTTACAAGTATTAGATGGAGCGGTCACCATCAGCGTAGACCGAACCTCCGGTGCCCTCCGGATGACCCAGGGATGTCCCTCGATACCTCAAGCTAACGAACCATCTCTGATTCTCCCTGCCTGACAACAACCTCATCGACTGTTCAAAAACGGCCCTGACTCCGCCCTTATCCTGGTGATTCCCTCGCAGGGCACCAAGGCGATACTGAATTTACCCTGAAACATCATTGATTTACAAAGATCGTTGCTTTGTTGCGCGCTTCCTAGATAAGGACAGGCTGGTATGGATCTGGCAGCCCTCTAGAGGCCCCCAGACCACTCTAAAACACAGGTACGAGCCATGCTGAGCCTGCTCTGGAAATCTATCCTCGCGGTTCTCTTCCCTGGAGGGCTGATTTTTCTCATCGCGATTGGATTTCTTCGTCCCCAGGGACTCCCAATGTGGCTGCAACAGCCGATCGCAGCCCTGCCGTATATCGTTCTCACCTTTGGGCTCATCTTTGGCTGGTATTTTGCCAGCAGTCGCATGATCCTTTCCCTCCTGGTGCTGGCACTTGCGGATCGAGCCCTGGTGTTGTTCTCCACTACCGATGCCGATCAGACGGCCTAGCCAGACGATTGTCGCCATCACCGCCTTTCTTGTCCCTCTCAACCTGCTGGCCTTTTCCATCCTCAAAGAAGATTCCCTCTCGACACTTCGTGGCTTGACGCGTGTCGTGCTCGTCTTGGTCCAACCCTTTCTGCTGCTCTGGCTCTGCCTTCCGGACCAGCATGACCTGGCCTCCTCTTTCACACGCGAGTACATTCCCTCGCAGTACATGGACTGGACACCGATTCCGCAGCCGGCATTATTTGCCTTTGCCATCGCGTTGCTGCTGCACGTCATACGATTCGCCCTTCATCGCGACCCACTGGAGGGAGGAGCAATCTGGGCTCTCTGTGCCATTTTCGTGGCCTATCATACGAGCCGCTACGGCTGGCAACCGACAAACTTTTTCATGGCGGCCGGACTGATCCTCTTCGTCACATTACTTCAATCCTTCTATCAACGGACCTATCGCGACGAACTCACCGGCATTCCCGGTCGCCTGGCCTATGACGAAGCGATCGGGCAACTCGGGAAACGATTCTCCGTCGCAGTCATCAGCATCGACCAGCTGACTCAGTATGCCAATACTCACGGGAAACCTGTCAGCGAACAGATTCTGAAACTGGTTGCACCCAGAGTTCAGGCCGCCTGTTCTGATGGGCAGATCTTCCGTACGACCGGAGAGGACCTCACCGTACTGTTTCCTGGAAAATCAACCACAGAAACCTTGGGTACGCTGGAGGCCGTCCGGAAAACGATCGAAGCCATCAGTCTGTTCCTTCGAGGACGCGATCGGGTCTGGGAAAAGCAGCGAGAGGCCCAAAAGACCGGATCACGCGACCAAGCACTCCCAGTTACCCTGAGTATCGGCGTGGCGGAAAAAGTTGAACGACAGCGCGACGCTGACACTGGTGATCAAGTCGGCCTATCGCGGCCTCTATGAGGCCAAAGGGATAGGAGGGAACGTCGTAAAGCGAGGACTGGAGGCGGCTGTCCCGGTACGACGGTCTCATGCCGGATCAGGAAGAATTGTCCCGAGTGGAGAATACGGAACGTAGGCTCAGCTGCTAGAGAAGTTCTTTCACAGACTCCGCCGGTCTGGCCAAGATCACCTTCTCGCCCTTTTCGACAATCGGACGCTGAATGAGATCCGGATGGGCCACCAGCACATCAAGCCATTCATCATCCGAAAGATTCTTTTTCGCCAAACCGAGCTCCTTGTAGATGTCCTCTTTGGTTCTCAGTATATCCTTCGGCGAAAGCCCGGCCTTCTTCAAAAGGTTCTTGAGTTGCGCCTTTGTGAAGGGCTTCTCATAGTAGTTGATGGCCGTAAAAGGCTTGCCGCTCTCTTTTAACAACTGCACCGCCTGACGGCATGTGCTACAGGTTGGTTTCTGGTAAATCGTCACCTCAGCCATGTTCAAACTCCTTGTCTCAGCGTCTTGCCTGCCTTGACGCCATTTTTGCCCGTGTGATACATGGGTCTCATCTTATTCACGTGAATGCCCATTATGCCAACGCCAATCTTCGGAACCAGCTCCAGTGGCCAATTTTCCTGCACCACGGACACGCAACATACCTTACGAGACCTCCGCACGAAGCGCAAGGGACAGCCGGTGTTCGTTCTCGGGCATGTATTGGCCAGAAAAGGGCAGGAAGGAACCTTCGAGGTCTTTAACGACCGCCTGGCCATCGTCAAATTCTCCGACGGCGGCGCGATCGGATATGACCCGCTGCGAATTGCTCTTGCCTACCGACATCGACGACAAGGGAACCGCCTACTTCGAAATTCGCCCCTGCCGGCAGTGCGAACAACTCTTCCCCTTGACCGCCGAAGAGTGTGAGGCAGCAGAAGAACCCACGCTTTGTCCGGAATGCCGGGGTTGAAATAGGCTGAGGATAAGGTTGAGGCTGAGGTCGGAATACTTGCTCGCTTAACCTGAGCCTAGACCTCAACCTCTCCTGTCAATCGACCAGCGGCGCGATTTCGATGGCTTTCTTAATCAAGCAATCGCCCGCAAAAGACTGTAAGGACATCGGCAGCATGCCGGCATCGATCACGTGCACCGTGACAATCTGAAAGCCTTCAGCGACTTTGTATCCTTCAAGCTTCATCGCATGACAGATTTCGAGTTTTTTCCAAATCAGATTATTCAGGATCGTCTCCGACGCGAGGAGCTTCATATCTGACACTGCGTCATTCACCGAGACCTTCGCCGATACCCGCGCCTTATCTTTTGGCACCTCGCTCACGACGGCAAAACCAAGAGTCTCGCCGTCGGCCTGGACCAAGAAGGCTGTCCCCATTCGCGATGAGACCGAACAGCATCAGGAGGAGGGACAGACGTGAAGTCATCGCTTACCTCCTCTACCTATCTCATTTCTCGCGTGAATCTATCGTATCTGGACGGTCCATGCGAGATCTCGGCTGGCCGGCGGAAGAGTTTGCCCCGTGGCTCAGGACACTTGAATCGATCGGCTTGACCGACCCTCGGCTGCGATGTCGTCGCCGGTGTCAGCCAGAGCATCATGAACCCCAGAACAAGAACACAACAACCGACGAGGACCATAACCAGCAGGGACATGGAGTTTCTCCGATCGTGAACGGCCGGCAACTTGAGTATGCCAACCGATAAGAGCCAATTCAAGATCCTGCCGCTCCGAACATGATAGACTGTCCTCGACGCTTCATGTATTCTGCCACTCAGGTGAAGGAGCACGATCATGCCACATGATTTCATGCCGGGGCTCGCCGGCGTCCCCGCAGCCAAATCCGCGATTAGCGATGTGGACGGGCAACGCGGTGTGCTGGAATATCGCGGCATCCGCGTCGAAGAACTCTGCCTGCGATCGTCCTATCTCGAAACCGCCTATCTGTTGCTATTTGGACACCTTCCCACTCAACCGCAGTTCGCGCGATGGAACGAGGACATCGTCCATCACCGTCGCATCAAGTTCAAGATTGTCGATTTATTGAAATGCCTTCCGGAGCAGGGGCATCCCATGGACGCCTTGCAAGCTGCGGTTGCCGCGTTGGGCATGTTTTATCCAGGCCGGAATGTCCAGGACGTCGAAAATAACTATTGGTCTGCCGTCCGTCTTGTTGCCAAACTGCCCACGATCGTCGCGGCCTGGGCGCGTCTGCGGCATGGGAACGAGTATATTCCACCGCGCGACGATCTCGGATTTTCAGAAAACTTCCTCTACATGCTGACTGAGACGGAGCCGCTTCCTTTGTGGGGCAACATTTTCGACGACTGCCTGATCCTCCATGCCGAGCACACGATGAATGCCTCAACCTTCACCGGCATGGTCACCGCATCGACGCTGGCCGATCCCTATACGGTCGTCGCGTCCTCAATCGGGGCCCTGAAGGGCCCGCTGCATGGCGGGGCCAACGAAGAAGTCGTGCAGATGCTGAAGGAGATTGGTGAGCCAAAGAGGGCCCGATCGTACCTTGAAGAACAGATCCGCGCGAAACAGAAGCTGATGGGCTTCGGTCACCGGGTGTACAAGGTCAAAGATCCCCGTGCGACAATCCTACAAGGTCTGTGCGAGCGACTCTTCAAGGAATGTGGCAGTTCACCGTTGTACGAGGTTGCCTTAGAGGTCGAGCGGGTCGCAGAAGAGCTGCTGAAGGGGAAGGGGATTTATCCCAACGTCGACTTCTACTCCGGGATCGTCTACGACAAGATGGGCATCGAGACCGATCTGTTCACACCGTTATTTGCGATGGCACGGGTGTCGGGGTGGCTGGCCCACTGGCTTGAACAGCTTCGCGAGAACAAACTGTTCCGTCCGGACCAGATTTATTCCGGTGAGCATGACCGACCGTACGTGCCCATCGAGCAACGCTGAAACGTGCGCGAGGTTAGGGTTCGAGGTCAAGAAGGTCGAGGTTACTAGAACTTCGAACCGCGAACATCGAACCACCGATCTTGCGTGTCTCGCGCTTTGCGCGTTTTTCCCCTTGACTCCACGGCAGCGGAGTTATCTGTTCATTCAGTACAGAGCAATCGGCGCGCGCCGCGAATAGACATTCTGAAACAGTGAATAAGAACGAGAAGGAGGTCTAACATGACACTCGTACGGTGGGATCCGTTTCGTGAACTCGAAGACATGTCGGATCGGTTGAATCGGATGTTTAGCCGTCCCGCTCTGCCTCGGACGAATGGCAAGGAAACGATGGTCGTTGCCGACTGGGTGCCATCCGTGGACGTCAGCGAAACGGAGGGGGAGTACCAGATCAAGGCGGAGATCCCTGATGTGAAGAAAGAGGATGTGAAGGTGACACTGGAAGACGGCGTCCTCACGATCCAGGGTGAGCGGAAGCAGGAGAAGGAAGAGACCGGGAAAAAGTACCATCGGGTAGAGCGTTCCTATGGCAGCTTCGTCCGGAGCTTCACATTGCCCGATCTGGTTGATGAGGAAAAGGTGAAGGCGGAATTCAAGGATGGGGTTCTGAATCTCCAGCTGCCCAAGTCCGAGAAGGCAAAGCCGAAAGCGATCGAAGTCAAGGTCGGCTAATCGACAACCGCCACATCCGGTCTGAACAGAGGCCCGCTCCGGCGGGCCTCTTCTTGTCGGCTGCTAGCGTCCCACCGTCGGTCGTTTCGCACATCACGAGTTCCCAGATCAGATTATCCAGATCGTACCGCAGCACATAGCGATGTCCGTCGTCAGCTTGAACCCGGAAATAACAGTGCGTCTCCGTATACCAGCGAGTCACGATCTCAGTCACTGTCCGCCGGCTTCCTTCAAGCATGAAGGCCCGGGGAGTCTCCTCCCCTTTAGCGCCAGCGAACGCGTCAACAACGATGACGTGAGCCGTCCATCGACCAATACCCTTGTGCAAGTAGGGGAGCTGAGTTTATCATGGCGCCCGCAACGACCTGAGAACCCTTACACTGGAGTAGGACGCATGAAGAAGATACCCACAGCGGCAGACAGCAACATCACGCTGCCACCAGAGTTGAACGCGATACGATGGGCGAGCTGGCCGTACCGGCCACGGCCTATTATGGTGTGCAGACCGCCCGCGCCATCGAGAATTTCCCGATCAGCTCGTTGCGATTTCCCCGCGCCATGATCCGGGCGATGGGGTTAATCAAACGTGCTGCCGCGACGGTCAATCAATCGCTGGGCCTCCTCGACAAGAAATCAGCGGATGCGATCAACCAGGCAGCGACCGAAGTGGTCGAGGGCAAGCTCGACGCCGAATTCCCCGTAGATATTTTTCAAACCGGCTCCGGCACCTCGACGAACATGAACACCAACGAGGTGATCTCCAATCGTGCCACCGAGCTGTTAGGCGGAGCACGAGGCAGCAAGCTGGTGCATCCAAACGATCACGTCAATCTGGGCCAATCCAGCAACGACGTGATTCCCACGGCGATTCATATCGCCGCCGGGGAGATGATGCAGCAGCAGCTCATTCCGGCACTCACCTGCTTGCAGAAAGCGCTCGCTCGCAAAGCCAAAGAGTTCGACAAGATCGTCAAGATCGGTCGCACCCATTTGCAGGATGCGACGCCTGTGCGATTGGGTCAGGAGTTCGGCGGCTATGCGAGCCAGATTGAACTCGGCATTCAACGGGTCAAGCGGGCACAAGAGGCCCTCAGCGAAGTCGCGCTCGGCGGCACCGCAGTCGGCACAGGGCTCAATTGCCATCCGAAGTTCTCTGCCAAGGTGATGGCCATCGTTTCGAAAGAGACCGGCTGTACGTTTACAGAAGCGAAGAACCACTTTGAAGCGCAGTCCACTCAGGATTCGTTGGTCGAAGCAAGCGGGGAGTTGAAGACCATCGCCGTGAGCCTCATGAAGATCGCCAACGACATTCGCTGGCTCGGCTCAGGCCCACGCTGTGGGCTCGGGGAAATCAATCTACCGGAGACACAACCAGGCTCGTCCATCATGCCGGGCAAAGTAAACCCGGTCATTGCCGAATCGGTGACGATGGTCTGCGCTCAGGTGATCGGCAACGATGTGACGGTCACAGTGGGAGGGCAGGCCGCCAACTTTGAACTGATCGTCATGCTGCCGGTCATGGCCTACAATCTGCTGCAATCCATTGAGCTCCTCGCGACCGTATCACAAAACTTCGCTGTGAAGTGTATCGACGGCATCAAAGCCAACGAAGAGCGCTGCAAGAGCCTGATTGAAGAAAGTCTGGCCATGTGCACTGCCCTGGCTCCAGAGATCGGTTACGAGGCTGCCGCGAAACTCGCCAAGGACGCCTACAAGTCCGGCAAGACCGTGCGCCAGATGGCCAAAGAACAAAAAGTCCTGCCAGAAAAGCGGCTCAACGAACTGCTCGACCCCTGGCGCATGACCGAGCCGGGTGGACCGGTTGGAAGTGCCGGAGGATAGAGGAGCGGGGAGAAGCTGGTAACAGGCGAGTGGGCGCGCACCTTTGAGACCAGAGTCGTTCAGAATGCGGTGAGTCGACGTGCGTTTCGCGCGATACCGAAACAGCAATTCGGCAACAGGGTCACGGCCCTGGCTAACGCCTCGCTCACTGGTACGAGTCTGACCCCGGTTGCGGCGCTAGCGACGGACGGTCCCGGCATTCGCATGGACAACGTCCTCACAACGTTGAGCTCTTTCACCTGCTCATTCCAGTTTTCCTTCGCCATTCGCATTGGCACCTCAGTCGTCACTGTGAAGTGACGTGGACGGATCATGCGAGCACCCACATAAATCTGCCAACTTCTTTGACAGTCGAAAGGGCTCTATGCTAAAGTCCGCGAAACTGTTGGGGTTCTAGGCACTTTTTATCTACATTTCCAGGGAACAACGCATGAGCGCAACGACATCGCACGTGATTATTGTGGCCGGCGCTGGGCCAGCCGGGATGGCTGTTGCGAGTTCGCTGGCGAAAGCTGGACATGAAATCATCCTTCTAAACCGGGACATCAAATTCGGTGGGCTGGCTGAATACGGCATCTTCCCCGCGAAGCTCAAGCTCCGAGGCGGCCTCAAAAAGCAATATTGGGAGCTGCTCGAACAACCAAACGTGCATTATTTCGGCAATGTCTCCATTGGGACAGGCAGGGATCTGACGGTGGAAGATGTACGCGGGCTTGGCGCTAGCGCGGTAATCTTTTCGATCGGCGCCCAGGGGACAAAAGCGATCGGCGTGGAAGGGGACTCAGCGAAAGGCGTATTCCACGCGAAGGATGTGGTCTACCATTTCAATCGACTGCCTGGCTTCGGCGATCGTCCGTTCGAGATGGGCAAGCACGTGGCGGTCATCGGGGCAGGGGATGTGATGGTCGATGTCGCGCACTGGCTGACTCGATATAAAAAGGTCGAACGAGTCACCGCGATCGTGCGACGCGGGCCAGTCGAACGGAAATACAATCCCAAAGAAATCCGAGCGATCTGCTCCAACATGGACATCAACGGCATCAAGGAAGAGGTCGCTCGAATCAAGGATCGCTTGGCGGCGGTTGGCCAGAAGGCTGATGAGGTCTTGAAGGCACTCACGGACGAATTCACGAAGTGCGAACCGAAGGTTAGTGACACGAAGATGGGCTTTAAATTTCTTGCCTCGCCGAAACGCATCCTTGTCGACGACCACAACCGGGTGCGTGGGCTCGAGATGGAGGACAATAAGCTCGAACCGAAAGGCGAAGATACCGTGGCGGTGGGACTGAAGCAGTATTATGAATTCCCGTGCGATGCCGTCGTCTTTGCGGTCGGCGACAAAGTCGATGAAACCGTTGGCCTGCCGTACAAGGGCGGCCTCTTCGTCACCAATCCCAACAAGACCGGCAACGACCCCGACGACTCGCTCTTCCAAGCATATGATGAAGTTTCTGGGAAAATCATAGACGGCGTATTTCTCGCCGGGTGGGCGAGGAAAGCAAGCGAAGGCTTAGTCGGTATTGCCAAACGGGACGGGGATTGGTGCGCTGAAGTTGTACGCAGATATCTCGCGACGAAATCACCGAGGAGCCACTCTGACGCAAAAACTGTCCTCGACAAGCTCGCCTCAATTCTCAAGGCGCATAAGAGCCACCCGGTCGAGCTGGAGGGGCTCCGTATACTTGAATCAAGTGAAAAGATTCACTGGAGTGAGATCGAGTGTATCGGGGAGTTCAAATACACAAGCAACCAGGAAATGATCGAATTGATCGAGCGCGGGAAGCCCTAACGAACTGGCCGGTGGTTTCTATCTATCCCCCCATTTAAGTTTCTCTCTCAGCACGTCGTAGTAATTGCTCTCCGGAAATCGGATCAATCGAGTCCGGTGCTCCGAGGTCTGGATTACGACCGTATCCCCCTGCGTGATCGCCACGCCCACCTGTCCGTCAAGCGTCGCCATGGCGCCGTCGTCTTTACTGGTGAGTGTCACATCGATCTCTGCGTTGCCCGGCACGATCAATGGCCGATGCGTCAGCGTATGAGGACAAATCGGCGTCAGGATCAACGACTGGACAGCCGGATCGATAATGGGACCTCCCGCTGAAAGGGAGTAGGCGGTGGATCCCGTCGGACTGCTGACGATCAACCCGTCGCCACGCAAGTTGGTGACGAATCGACCTTGAATAGCAATCTTCAGTTCGATCATGCGGGCCAGCGTGCCCTTGCTGATCACAACATCGTTCAACACCTCCCCTTTCGCGACCGTTTCTCCATGCCGATGAATATGCGTCCGTAACATGAGCCGCTCATCGAGGACAAAGTCATTCGCAAAGACCCGCTCGAGCGAGGGGTACAGGTTCTCCAACCGGACCTCAGTCAAAAAACCGAGTCCACCCATGTTGACACCGAGGATGGGGATGCTTCGTTCTCCGGCAAGTCGCGCGGCATTGAGCATGGTTCCATCGCCGCCCAAGACCAGAAGTACATCCGCGTTGTTCGCCAGCTGAGTTTTCTGATACCCCCCCTGTTCACCGAGAAGAATCGCCGACGTCGTATCCAAAACCACATCGATGCTTCGAGCCCGGAGCCAGCTGACCACATCTTGCAACGTGCGCTTCACCTCAGGAAACTTCGGTTTTGTTAGAATCCCGACACTTTTGTTCTTCATGTAGTGAAGCCCTGTCTTACTCCCATCGAGAGATCAGAGAAAATGTGCGCGATTGTATCGGGAGGGTTATTTTGAAGTCAACGAACCAGAACGCAGAAGGCCTTCGTCATATGTATTCCGCCTGCTCCAGTTCTCGGCTTGTGCGATTATCTCCTACGTCTTGACACTTAAAATCCGTCTAGTTAGAATTAGGTCAGATTTTTCGAGAACTTTGCGCGCAGGGTACTGCTTATTGGCTCCCCCTAAAAGGAGGCAGGATGTTCGAAAGATTCACGGATAAGGGCCGGAAGATCATTATCCTCGCACGAGAAGAGGCTGAGCGTCATCAAAATGACTACCTCGGAACCGAGCATCTCGTCTTGGCCATTCTCCGTGAATCCGATGGGATTGCCCTAATGATCTTGAAAAAGATGGGACTCTCTACCGAACAAATCCGGCTGGAAATTGAACGGAATTTGCCCGGCGGGGGTACCACCATGACCTTTGGTGAAATCCCGTTCAGCCCTCGGGTCAAGAAGGTCATCGAATATGGCGTCGAAGAAGCCCGTCTCCTTGGACACAATCATATCGGCAGTGAGCACCTTTTATTGGGTCTCCTCCGAGAAGAGGAGGGGATCGGCGGAAAGATCCTCCGCAGCTTAGGCGCCAATCTCCTGACCGCCCGACAGTTGACCGTGACATTCTTGCGGAAGTCCGCCCCGCGTGAGCGCGACCGGAAGAGCAATACCCCGGCGCTCGATGAGTTCGGTCGCGATCTGACCCAGCTTGCCCAGGCAGGGCAACTGGATCCCGTCATCGGCCGAGCCGACGAAATCGAGCGGGTGCTTCAGATCTTGAGTCGCCGATCGAAAAACAATCCTGTGCTTATCGGGGAGGCCGGCGTCGGCAAGACAGCCATCGTCGAAGGTCTTGCCCAGCGAATCATCCAGTCCGAAGTGCCGGATAATCTTCTCTCACGACGCGTCATTGCACTCGACCTCGGTTCACTGGTTGCAGGGACGAAATATCGCGGCCAATTCGAGGAACGGCTGAAGGTCGTCATGAAGGAAATCGTCCAGGCCGGGAACATCATTATCTTCATTGATGAACTCCATACCTTAGTGGGAGCGGGAGCGGCGGAAGGATCGATCGATGCCTCCAACATGCTCAAGCCCGCACTGTCGCGGGGAGAAATTCAATGTATCGGCGCCACGACCCTCGATGAATACCGAAAGCATATTGAGAAAGACGGAGCCCTCAAACGCCGGTTCCAACCGATCCATGTCCAACCACCGAGCATCGATGAAACGGTGCTGATTATCCAAGGGCTTCGCGATCGGTACGAAGAACATCATGGTGTCGAGATTTCCGAAGAGGCCATCCTCGAAGCAGTCAAGCTGTCCGATCGATACATTAGCGACCGTTTCCTGCCGGACAAGGCTATCGATTTGATCGACGAGACGGGATCGCGGGCTAAATTGCAGACCTATGCGCTGCCGTCGGACCTGAAGGCGATGGAGCAAGAGCTGAAAAAGGTCTCTCGTGAAAAGGAGTTGGCTATCTCGATGCAGAACTTCGAAGAGGCCGTTCGCCATCGCGAGGAAGAAGAACGGCTACGCAAGCTCCTCGATGAATCTAAGCGCGAGTGGAAGAAAAACCAGGAAAAAAACAAGCCGACGATCGGAAAAGAAGAAGTGGCCTACGTCGTCTCCAAGATGACGGGCATTCCGCTCTTCAAGCTCGAAGAAGAAGAATCGAACAAACTGCTGCGTATGGAGGAATTCCTCCATAAACGTGTGGTCGGACAGAACGAAGCGATCTCCGCTGTGGCCCGAGCCATTCGGCGGTCACGCGCTGGCCTGAAGGAAGCGCGGAAGCCTATCGGGTCCTTTATCTTCCTGGGACCCACCGGCGTCGGCAAAACCGAGCTGGCACGAACGTTAGCTGAGTTCCTCTTCAATAGCGAAGACTCACTCATTCGGATCGACATGTCAGAATATCAGGAAAAATTCACCAGCTCACGACTCTTCGGAGCCCCTCCGGGATACGTGGGATACGAAGAAGGCGGCCAATTGACTGAACGGGTCCGTCGTCGGCCCTATTCGGTGGTCCTGTTCGACGAAATCGAAAAGGCTCATCCTGATGTGTTCAATATCCTGCTACAAGTATTGGACGACGGGGTACTGACCGACAGTCTTGGGCGCAAAGTCGACTTCAAGAATTGCGTCATCATTATGACCTCCAATATCGGGACTAAGATGATCCAGAAGGGAGTCTCCCTCGGATTCCAGAGCACGGAAGGCGACCAGGAGCGCCATAAGAAGGAAGAAGTGTTGGGGGAATTGCGCCGCTCGTTCAGCCCGGAGTTTCTGAACCGGATCGACGAGATCGTGGTCTTTCATCAATTGGACAAGACGCATCTCTACAGCATTCTCGACATCCTCTTGGGTGAACTCAACCTTCGTCTCCTCGACAAGGGAGTGGAGCTCGAGGTCGAGGACGACGTCAAGCAGTGGTTGATTAAAGAAGGCTACGAACCGCTCTACGGGGCCAGACCGATGCGCCGGACGATTCAGCGCGCGATCGGCGATCCACTTTCCGAAGAGATGATTAGAGGACGATTCAAGGAATGCCGGAAGATCCGTGTGGTGCTTCGCGATGGTGCTCCTGCATTCATCGAGCAGGAGGCGATGGCCGGCGTGTAATGTCCCAGCCCTGTACCTGCGCGACGCCATCGCATAGAGTACAATACGGCCCTTGTGGCGCCAGCGGCCACAAGGGCCGTATTATTTGGCCCGTCTCAGATTAATACCTTTTTCCCAAATCTAGTTCACTTGATTGGAAAAGACTTCATGATGGCGGCCGCAGAACAGCCCACCGCAGTCTGGATACCGGGGCCTATCCTTGGGATCGAGACATCATGTGATGAAACAGCTGCATCGGTGCTTGCCGCAGACGGCGCCGTCCTCTCGAACATTATTACGTCGCAGCATGCCGTTCATCGGCGATTCGGAGGCGTCGTTCCCGAACTCGCCTCCCGTGCCCACATTGAATCGATTGAGGGTGTCTCATCTGAAGCTCTGCGACAATCTGGTCTCGCATGGGCAGATCTCACCGGAATCGCCGTCACCCAAGGACCCGGCCTGGCGGGCGCGCTTCTTGTCGGAGTCAATTATGCAAAAGCACTGGCCTATATCCTAAATATTCCGGTGGTTGGCGTGAGCCATCTTGAAGGCCACATCGCCTCCGCCTGGTTGCAGGATCCAGGATTTCCATTACCCTGTGTGGTCCTGGTTGTCTCGGGTGGACATACCCATCTTTATTTTAAGGAACCAAGCGGTCACTGCCGGCTCCTTGGCTCTACCAGAGACGATGCCGCAGGGGAGGCCTTTGACAAAGGCGCTCAGATGCTTGGGCTGGAATATCCTGGAGGGCCAGCCATCGATCGCATGGCTCGACAGGGAAACCCAGACGGCCATTGCCTTTCCACGATCCTATCTCAAGAAGGGGAGCCTTGATTTTAGCTTTAGTGGTTTAAAGACCGCTTTGCTGTATACACTTCAAGCAATGCCTGAAGCAATCTCGCGTGGCGCGCGCTGCTGATTTGGCAGCCGGCTATCAAGAGGCCATCGTGGCCGTCTTGGTTGAAAAGTCCTTTGCCGCAGTTCGGTCATCCGGCGCGCGCGCGTTGGCCGTTGTCGGAGGAGTGTCCGCCAATTCTCGATTACGGGCGCTGCTCCAGCAACGAGCGACTCGCGAGAGTCTGGACTTGAGTCTTCCTCCGCTCGCCTACTGTACGGATAATGCCGCGATGATCGCGGCCGCAGGAAGGCAGGCTCTTCGCGCAGGCCTCCGTGCACCTCTGGACATCGATGCCCAAGCCTCGCTGGCTTCATCATTCGCACACACGATCTAACAGGGTGCTGGAACAGCCCGCAGCTACGAACCAGATGAACCGAAACAGACCGGTCTTGCCCCACGTGAAGACTCTTGAAGCTCTCGCGCGCCATAATAGCTTTTCCGCAATCTGCTAATCGACGACCGTAAGGAAACGACGCCCATTCCAGAAATTCTACGGACAGGTCCTTGGTCTCCGTGCCAGCCAGCTCGCCATGCTTGAGCGGCTGTATCGCCGGCGTATGCCCGTGGATGAAGTCCTCTCAGCTGAAGCGGCAAAAACCCTCGCACAGTTCACGCACGAGATTCGCCGTCCCATCGGACTGGTCATCACCAGACGCGGAGCTGTTCAAGACGTCCTCGTCGGTGCCGGCACCGAGCCCTCGCCAACGACGCTGACCACCTTTCGTGCAAGTCCGCGATCGCTGAGGGGCCTTCGCCTGATTCGCTCAAGCCTGAAGGGAGAACCCCTTACCCAAGAAGACCTCACCATGCTTGGGCTACTCCGACTCGACATGATCGGAACATTGAGCGTCACACCGAAAGGCGAACCAGGGTTGCTCTCCTTGGCCCATCTGAATCCACCCGGTCCGCAGGGGTCCCTGTATACACTGCTCAAGCCCACACTGGTGCATCAATGTCCGGTGAGTTTCGAGACATTCATTCGTGAACTGGAGTCAGACCTCCAGCGTCAGAACGGGTCGCACACGATGGCTCAGACACAGACCGCCATCCTCGTGAGCGCTTCGCCCAAGAGTAAGGCTGAACAAGAAGAGCGACTCGCCGAACTGGCAGAATTGGCCTCCTCCGCAGATCTCACGGTGATCGACCGTTTGGTGCAGCGTACGCAGGGTGGCCATCATCGGTTCCAATTGGGAAGCGGCAAACTCAAGGACGTGCTGATGCAAGCCATGCAAAAGGGAGCAGACCTACTGATCTTCGATCAAGATTTGGCTCCCGGGCAGTTACGCGCCATTGCGGAAATCACCGACCTCACAGTCATCGATCGGACCCAGCTGATTCTCGACATCTTTGCGCAACGGGCACATAGCCGAGAAGGCAAAGTACAGGTCGAGTTGGCGCAACTTCGTTATCTGCTTCCTCGTCTCTCCGGTCAGGGAACGAGCCTCTCGCGCTTGGGCGGGGGCATCGGCAGCAGAGGGCCCGGTGAAACGAAGCTCGAAACGGACCGCCGTCGCATCAGAGAGCGCATCGACCATTTGGAGCGAGAGATCGAGGGCTTTGCCCGCCATCAAGACCAACGGCGATCGCGACGAGTCCGACAGGACTTCCCAGTCCTGTCCATCGTGGGCTACACGAACGCCGGCAAGTCGACATTGCTCAACGTCTTAACGAAGAGTCAGGTGAGCACGGCCCCACGCGTCTTTGAAACGCTCGACACCACGAGCCGCAGACTGCATTTTCCGCATGGCCGTGAAGTCATCATCACCGACACGGTGGGATTTATTCGCGACCTTCCCAAAGATCTCCTCGCAGCCTTTAGAACGACATTGGACGAATTGCGCGATGCCGACCTCCTCCTGCATGTGGTCGATGCCGGGACGAAAGATCTGGACGCCCATATGGCAGCGGTCGACACCGTGCTTCAAAGCCTCGCGCTCGATCAGCTTCCACGGGTCCTGGTGTTCAACAAGTGCGACCAGCTTCCGGCCGGGCAAGCGGAGGCCCTGTGCCGGCGCTACGGCGCGATCGGGATTTCGTCTCTACATCCGGAGACCTTGCCTCCACTGATCCAGCACCTCGAAGAACGGCTGGCTGCGCTCGTCCCAGTAGACGGCTCTTCCCAGAAATCGGCAACCCCGACGCGCACGCTTGCATCTCGTCCTTAACCCGCTGCACAATTGACCCATTCTGGTACCAGCCATGACAACGAAATCTCTGCCATCCTCGGATCGTCGGAAGCGTCTCCGAGAGATTGCGAAGACGCTTCAGCGCACGATGCCACAGCCCGCAGATGGAACTCGACCATCGTTCCCCTTGGGAGCTGCTCGTGGCCACAATCCTCTCCGCCCAATGTACCGACCAGCGAGTCAACCAGGTCACTCCATCGCTCTTTCGACGGTATCGGCAACCGGCAGAACTGGCTGCGGCTCATCTTCCTGAACTCGAACAGCTCATTCGTTCCACCGGTTTCTTCAAGAACAAAGCGAAGCATCTCGTCGCCTGCGGCAAAGCCGTGACCGAGCGCTTCGGCGAACAGGTTCCGCACACGATGGAAGAGTTGATCACCTTGCCGGGCGTCGGCAGAAAGACCGCGAATGTCATTCTCGGAACCGCCTTCGGCCAGCCCAGTATCGTCGTCGATACCCATGTGAAGCGCGTGGCGAAGCGACTCGGTCTGACCAGATCAGACAATCCAGACCAGGTCGAACAAGACCTGCAGCAGCTCGTGCCAAAATCCCAGTGGACGGCTGTCTCGCAACGCTTGTTGCTACATGGCCGCTATGTCTGCCTTGCCAGAAAACCGCAGTGCCGCACCTGTCCGGTCTACCGGCACTGCCCATGGAAAGAGAAAGGTCCCCAATGATTCGTAGCATGACCGGTTTCGGCCGACGACAGGCCCCCTGGCAGGATGGGTCCGTGACGGTGGAAATGCGTTCCGTCAACCATCGGTTTCTCGAAATCGCCTGCCGCCTTCCCCGGCCATTGAGCCACCTGGAAGACTCCTTCAAGAAAGCCATCCAGCAACGCTGCGCCCGTGGACGCATCGATATCACGGTGACCGTCCAAGGCGGGCAAAGGACGCGCAGGAAGCGTCAATCTTGACCAACCCCTCGCGAAGCAGTACCATCAGGCCCTCCGTACCCTCAAGAAATCCCTGAAGCTGAGCGGCTCCATCGATCTTGCGCTCATGGCTGGGCTTCGTGACGTGGTATCGGTATCGGATCAACCGACGGAAGACCCGAAACTGGCGAAGATCGTTCAACAACTAACGACCCAGGCCCTGACAGACCTGGAGGGCATGCGAACGCGCGAAGGGAAGGCCCTGGCAGAGGATATGCGCGCGCGGATTCAGACGATCCGGGGGCACCAAACTCTCGTCGCCGCACGGACCCCTCTGCTGGCCCAGGAGACCTTTGACAGAATGAAGGCTCCGTGTGGAGAAGCTGCTGGGATCGGAAATCCCCGATCCCCCCCGGCTCTATCAGGAATTGGCGGTGTACGCGGATCGTGGCGACATTACGGAAGAAATAGTCAGATTGGACTCGCATATGATACAGTTTGAGCAGACGCTCAACCGTACAGAATCTGTGGGCAAAACACTTGATTTCCTGCTCCAGGAAATCGGGCGGGAAGTCAATACGATCGGCTCAAAAGCCAACGATGCGGAAATCGCCGGTCATGTGGTCCAGATGAAGGCCGAACTGGAACGCATTCGCGAACAGGTCCAGAACGTCGAATGAACTCAGCCACCACAACACAGCTCCACGGCGCCGGCATCCGGCCAACCGCGGTCCTCGACGGATCGACGGGGAATTCTGTTCATTATCTCCGCGCCATCCGGGACGGGGAAAACCACGCTCTGTAAGCAACTCGCGACGAACCTCCCAGGACTGTGGCATTCAATTTCCTATACGACGAGGAAGCCGCGGCCAGGCGAAGAGCATGGGCGCGACTATTACTTCATTGAAGAACAGACATTCCAGAGAGATGGTCGCACGAAATGAATTTGTCGAATGGGCTCACGTGTATGGACATCTCTACGGGACGCCGTGGAAATCGCTGACCGAAAAGATCGATCAGGGGATCGATGTGTTACTGGAGATCGATGTGCAAGGGGCCATGCAGGTCAAGAAACGATTCGAGGATTCGGTATCGATCTTTATTCTTCCTCCCTCGATGACCGTGCTCCGGTCCCGGCTCCAAACCAGAGCCTCCGATACACCGGAAGAGATTCAACGGCGACTGCACAAAGTGAAAGAAGAGGTATGGAGCTACCGGGAGTACGCCTATATCGTCCGAAACGAAGACCTCGGCCGATCCCTTCGCGATCTCGAAAGCATCTTCTGGTCAGAACGCTTGAAGACGAAACGATTGAACATGACGTGGCTCGAGAATAATTTCATTCTTGACGACGAACAGAAAACCGGAGATCGCAAAGATCTTCCCTAACCCAAAGGAGTACCGCATCCATGATCGATATGTTGAGACTCTTGCCCCAATATACAGCAGATGAGTTTGACTCACGCCACCGGCTGACGATCATCGCGGCCCAGCGGGCGAAGCACATTGTGCAGGGATCACGTCATGCCGCCTCACGCTTCACCAAAGAAACGACCATCGCCCTCGATGAAGTCCTCCGGGGACAAGTCAAATACCTCGTCGGCCAAGAAGCGCGGGATGCCATGAAGGAAGCGAAGCGCGGCAAGGAAGGCGAAATGGAGCGTATTGCCGTGATGACCGGCGACGATGCGAAGGAGATCAAGAAGGAACTGAGCGTCTATGTCGACGATTCCCCGAAGCCGGCGGTGGGTGAGACCGAGGAGTAATTGCTGAAGATCTCCGGCTCCATAGGGCCGACGTTGATCGGGAAACAGATCGTGCTTGGCGTGACCGGCAGCATCGCGGCCTATAAGGCTGTCGCGTTGCTCCGGACCTTGCTCCGTGAAGGTGCGATCGTGCATGTCGTGATGACGCAATCGGCCACGAAGTTCGTCACCCCGCTGACGTTTGAAGTGCTCTCCGGCCATCCCGTCTCGACGGATGTGTTCGAGGCGCATCAGGAGATGAAACACTTGTCATTGCCCGAACAGGCAGATGCCATCGTCATTGCGCCGGCCACGGCCAATTGTCTTGCAAAGTCAGCGCTGGGGCTGGGCGACGATCTGCTCTCGACCATGCTCCTGACGGCACAGTGCCCGCTGATTGTGGCCCCCGCCATGGACGGAGGAATGTGGACCCATCCATCTGTCAGAGAACACGTAGGGACGTTGCGTGCGAGGGGAACGATCGTGGTGGATCCAGAAGATAGGCCCGCTCGCTTCCGGACGGATCGGCCAAGGCCGCTTGGCAGAAGAAGGCACAATTCTGGAGGCTATTCAGGCGGCGCTGGCTCCACGACGCGATTGGCAAGGACACCGTATTCTGGTTTCGGCAGGCCCGACGCAAGAGCCGATCGATCCGGTGCGCTTCATTTCAAACCGCTCCTCCGGCAAGATGGGCTATGCCATCGCCGAAGCCGCCCAGGCGAGGGGAGCCCAGGTGGTCCTCGTCACCGGTCCCACGGCTTTACCAACTCCGAGAGGCGTCGAGGTCGTTTCGGTAGCCACGGCTGAAGAAATGACTGAAGGCCCTGTCCGCGCGCCTTGCATGGTCCACCACTGTGATCATGGCCGCCGCTGTGGCGGATTTTCGTCCCACGCACCCTGCCTCGCAAAAAATACAAGAAACAGGGGCGAACCGCCCAGACGCTTGATCTCGAACGAACCACTGACATCCTGGCCTCCTTATCTGCCCAACGGACCACGCAACTCATGGTCGGCTTCGCCGCTGAAACCAGCGATCTGATCGCCCATGCGAAAGACAAGCTGACGGCGAAAGGGCTCGACCTCATCGTCGCAAACGATGTCACGACAGAAGGAGCGGGATTCGGCAGCGATCAGAACGCCGCCACATTGATCGACCGGCAGGGGGCCATGACAGAACTGCCGCTGATGCCAAAACGAGCACTTGCCGACGCGATCCTGAACCGGGCGCAAGAGCTGCTTCACACCAGACAATCCAGCCAGGCCCCCAAGCCAGTTGTGGGAGGACGCTAGCAGCCCATGGCTCAGAATCAGAACGCCGCCGAGAGCGCTCTGGAAATCGATCGACTGGCCACCCAGTTAGCCAAAGATCCACATTCCAAAGTTTTCATGCCACTGGCCGAAGAGTACGGAAAAGTCGGCATGTGGCAGGAAGCCGCGGGCGTCCTCGAAGACGGCCTGAAATTGTATCCCGGCTTCATTACCGCCATGGTCGCCCTTGGACGTGCCTACGACCACATGGGTCAGGCCACGAAGGCCAAGGCGATTCTGGAAGAATCCGTCAAGTTGAGCCCCGAAAACCTGCGCGCACACCGGACCTTGATCAAGATCTACCAAGAGCCAGGGGCTGAACGAATCGGCACTGCAATCCTGTGCCGTCATCCTGGCGGTCAACCCGCGTGATGAAGAAGCGCTCTCAGTCCAATCTGCTCTAGGCGGACCGCTGAAACAAAAGAAAGAACCGGAACGGTCAAAGCCGGCGGCTCCAGTCACGCGTAATCTCTCCGCCCAGACAGGCTACTGCACCGCCTGCTCCTGTCGAACTCACGGCCTCCGCTCCGGAGACGAGTACCGCACCAGACCTGCCAGCGCTCAACGCCGGCCGAACCAGAGATCGCTTCTACCAACCCACTTGATCTGCGCAACAGAACTGATGGAGACAGCCCTCCGCACACATGATCAGACAAGGGAACCGCTCGCGGAGCCGGAGCCGGATCTCCAAGCCGCCGACACTGTAGTGATGCCTCCTCCATCGCCTCATGCTGAAGTCGTGGCACAGCTGGAATCCTGGCTTCGCAGCATCGAATCACGTCGTCACGATCGTGACACAACGAACGAGCCACACTCCAAAGTTTCCTAATATTTTTCGCACGTTTGACCGGTCTGAGGCGGACTGCTACAATGCCGCCCTGCTGGACCCTGTCACGTGGAATCGTCCTCGCGTATCCAGTATGTGAACAGAACGACATGCTACGAATACGAGTCTTACATGGTCCAAATCTCAATCTCCTCGGGACCAGGGAGCAGTCGATTTACGGCACCCATGTCCCTCGACGCCCTGGACTCAGCCATCACGAAGCTGGCGGAGGAGCTGGCTGTGAAGGTGGACCTGCGCCAGTCAAATAGCGAGGGTGAACTGGTCACCTGGATTCAAGAGGCTCGGACGGGATACGATGGGATCATCATTAACCCGGCCGCCTATACCCACACCAGCGTCGCAATCCGAGATGCCATTGCGGCGGTCGGTCTGCCGACGGTTGAAGTGCATCTGTCCAATATTCATCAGCGGGAAGAATTTCGCCATCGGTCCTATATCGCGGGAGTCGCTATCGGGCAAATTTCCGGCTTGGGTCCGACCGGCTATCTCCTCGCACTCCGTGGGCTGCACGACCATCTGACCGCATCCCGACGCCAGAAGAAAACGTCCGCATCGGCGACATCGCGACGGGCGGCAAAAGGAACGAGATAATTGCGGAGCCGGTCGAGCGACCGCTTACAGTCTGAAGGGAGTATCGAGTGATTTCCACGACCGATTTTCGCGGTGGCGTGCGGCTCATGGTTGATAACCAGCCGTTTTATATCGTTGAGTTTCAACATGTCAAACCGGGCAAGGGCGGAGCCTTCGTGCGCACCAAGCTCAAGAGCTATCTTTCAGGCAATGTCCTGGATCGTACCTTCCGATCCGGAGAACGGTTCGAAGAGCCGGATCTCGAAGAACGGACCATGCAATTCCTCTATGCGACCGACGACGCCTATACCTTTATGGACACGGAGACCTTCGAGCAACTGACGTTCGAAAAGGGCAAGCTCGGCGAAAATGCGGACCTCTTGAAAGAAAACATGACGGTGAAAATTCTCGTGTACGAACATCGCCCGATCGACGTCGAGCTGCCCAACTTTATCGAACTAAAAGTGAGCGATACCGAACCGGGTTTCCGTGGCGACACCGCCACGGGCGGCACCAAGCTCGCCACCCTTGAAACCGGTGCCACCATTAAGGTCCCGCTCTATTTGGAAACCGGGACCGTGATCAAGATCGATACCCGTACACGAGAATATGTGGAGCGTGTTCGGTGAGCAAGCGACAGTCGCAGCAAGCCGAAGAAGGGTGGGACACCGATCATCCTGCCTCAGGCCTTTGCCGCGACCCAAAGCGGACAGGGCATATCCTTGCTGTCAGGACAACAGACCAAGCAGATCCAAGAACTGATCGATCTGCTCAAGAAGAACAACCTGACCGAACTGGAGCTGGAGCGCGAAGGCCTCAGAATCCGCGTGCGGCACGAAACCGGGGTCAGAACAGATCACGGCTACCGTCCCAGAGCAGGGGATGTCCGTCTCGACCTCAGCCGCTCAACTGCCTACTGCAGCCGGCACACAGACTGAAGACACGACTGGCATGATCACCATCGTGTCTCCGATCGTCGGGACGTTCTACCGGTCCCCCTCGCCGGATGCCGATCCCTATGTCGAAGAAGGCGATTATGTGAAAAAGGGACAGGTCCTGTGCATCGTCGAAGCGATGAAGTTGATGAACGAAATCGAATCGGAGGTGGATGGGCGGGTCACGAAAATTCTGGCCGAAAGCACCAAGCCGGTGGAGTATGGCCAGGCGCTCTTCCTCGTCGATCCGACAGCCACCACCTAACCTCCTTACTCTCGATCCACATCGGAGTACTCGCGTGTTCAAGAAAGTCTTGATAGCCAATCGCGGTGAGATCGCGCTCCGGGTGATTCGTGCCTGTAAGGAACTCGGCATTAAGACCGTGGCGATCTTTTCAGAGGCCGATGCGGCGAGCCTTCATGTGCGCGCAGCCGACGAGAAGATCTGCGTCGGGCCTCCCGATGCCGCCCTCAGCTACCGAAATATTCCCAACGTCCTGAGCGCGGCCGAAATTACCGGGGCGGATGCCATCCATCCCGGCTACGGGTTCCTCTCCGAGAATGCCCACTTTGCCGAAGTCTGCGAGTCCATCGGTGTCAAATTCATCGGCCCTACATCCGAACACATCGCCCTCCTGGGCGACAAAGCCAAAGCGCGCGAAATCGTCGCCCATCGAGGCTTACCCGTCACACCAGGCAGTCCCGGTGAGCTGAAGAGCGAACAGGAAGCCCTCGAAGCCGCCACCAAGATCGGCTATCCCGTCATCATCAAAGCCTCAGCCGGTGGGGGCGGACGCGGCATGCGCGTCGTGAATAAGGCCGAGGATCTCGCGTCGCGCGTTTCAAGCCGCGCAAGCGGAGGCGAAGACCACGTTCGGCAACGATGCCGTCTACCTCGAACGATATTTTCTCGAGCCCCGCCATATCGAAGTGCAGATTGTCGCCGATCATCGTGGGCATGTCGTGCATCTCGGCGAGCGCGACTGCTCGATTCAACGCCGGCATCAGAAGCTTCTCGAAGAAACGCCGTCGCCTGCCGTCGACGAGAAACTCCGCCGGGAGATCTGCCGCGTCGCCGTCGAAGCCGTCAAAGCCGTGCACTACCGGAATGTCGGTACCGTCGAGTTCCTGCTCGACAAGGACCACAACTTCTTCTTCATGGAAGTGAACACCCGCATCCAGGTGGAGCATGCGATCACCGAAATGGTGACCGGCATCGATCTCATCAAGGAGCAGATCAGGCTCGCCGACGGGCAATCCCTCTCGTTCAAACAGCAAGACATCAAGCTCAGCGGGCACAGCCTCGAATGTCGCATCAACGCCGAAGACCCGGAAAAGTTTACGCCCTGCCCTGGGATGATCACCAAGTACAGCGCGCCAGGCGGATTCGGTGTACGAGTCGACTCGGCGATGGAATCGAACATGATGGTCGTCCCGTTCTACGATTCAATGATCGCCAAAGTCATCACGCATGGACGGGACCGGCAGGAATCCATTGCCCGCATGCGCCGAGCCCTCGACGAATTCGTGATCGAAGGCATCAAGACGACCATCCCGCTGCACAAACGGATCCTCAACGACCCCGACTTCCAAAAGGGCCACGTCTCGACCATCTTCCTCGAACGCTTCCTCGCCAGCTAACGCATCCCGCGACGCCATCTGACAGTCACCGACGATTTCCCCTCTCATCGGTTTTTTACTCTCGTCTCTCACGCCCTAACCCGTACTGTTCAGGATGACTCCTACATAACTGCGAATACGCCCGCTGCAACAAGCCAAGCCGTAATGTTTGCACGGCCAAGCGGGCAGGGTCACCCCATGCGGCTCAGCATACTGTTCCATGTGCGGAAATCGGCGCGGTAACACTACGGGCCACACAGGGTGGAAATGAAAAAATAATTCGTCAAGCCACAAAATATAGGGGGGGGCTACGGGAGGAGGCACCATGCCTACTTATTAGGCAGATTGCTGCGAGGTCTTTCAGCGTCAGGTATTCTCCGCACAACACACCTCTCATTCACAGAGTTACCCACAGAAGCTGTGGAAGAGAATTGCTGCCAGGTGCCCATGATAATCGTGCGAGACAGGCTGGACTGGCGAGAAAGGCAAGGCACTCGAAATCAAGCTTTGCGCGTCGCGCTCTTGAGAGAGGTTGGCGAACGTTCTCAGCATCCAGCGAGAGGCGATGCTACTTACTCTTGCTTCGCCGGCTCTTGGGATGACGGTTTATCCGATCCCTTCTCCGTGATCTTCTTGACCGCATTTCCAATCGCAGACCCCATTTTTGGAATCTCTTTCTCGATATTGTGGGCCGCGCTTTTCAGCCCTCGTCCGAGGTCGTCCACGGTGATGCCTTTACTGTCCTCCGTCTTACGATTGCCGGCAGAGATCGATTCATCGGCTGCGACGGCGGCTTGGGTAACCCCAAAGGCCAATAGGGCCGCGATGCTGATGACCGTCCAGTGCATGAGACACCTCGCTGTTTCAGAAACGAGTGATTCGAATGATTTCCTACTCCGGGAGCTAGGAAGCAACGCGACGAGCATTCATCTCCTTGCGGACTAGTTCCTCGGCTTTTAGCCAGTCTTCCACGTCCCGCTCCGCCTGTCGGCCCCGCTGCTCATAGAGTTCGTAGGCTTTCTTCGCGATCCGCTCTCTCACCTCATCGGAATACTTCTGCATGGACTCAGGCTCAGGCGACAGGCCCCGCTCCTCCACACGCTGGGCGTCAGGATTCTTTGTCTTCATGGGCCTCCCTCCTTCGAAGACGGATTTCCTGCTCCTAATATACCAGCCAGCCGGTCAGAGTTGCGTAAAGTAATTCGTAATTCACTGCCTTGCATCCTCGATCTCCGCCCTCCTAGAATACACCATCCTGCGAGGCCCCTATGCCCTTCACAATTCACCCCTACCGTCGCGTCCCTATGCCATGCTCTGTGGCCTGCAATGCGATCCATCCCTCACACTGTCTCAGGCCTTTTTTTTGGGTTTCTGTTTGATGATCACGCCCCTGGTGCTGAGTAGTGGACCAGTGTATGCGGCGTGGATGTTGACGAGTGGCGACGACGAAGCAGGAATGACTGTGTACGTCGACCCAGACACCATTCGCCGCAATGGGAATCTGGCAAAGATGTGGCAATTGTTCGACTACAAGACCGTACAAACCGTGGCGGGCGATTCGCTGTTGTCTATGAAGCGATTCAACGAATACGATTGCACAGAAGCGCGCACACGTGCGCTTGGATATACGTGGTTCTCAGGCCACATGGGGAGCGGTAACGTGGTGTACAGTACCACTGAAGTCCAACAGTGGGAGCCGGTTAGTATCACGTAGCATCAATCAAGCTCTGTGGAAAGTGGCGTGCAGTAAGCAGTGATCCTAGTTGGGTTTATCTGGTTTGTTTCGTTCATCTCGTTGGTCTAGTTCAACCAAACAAACCAAATAGACCAGATAAACAAGAGCAACCATTCGGGTCTGCTAGTATGGCTTTGTCATGAATGCCACGCGCGCTCACTCCCTCTCTGGCCTCTACATTATTCTCGATCCGTCGGTCTATCCTGCGCGTCCCCTGGTCGAAGTGCTGATGGCCGCGGCTGAGGCCGGCGCCTCCCTCTTCCAATATCGCAACAAGACGCGCGGCCATGAAGGACGCCTATGTGGAAGCCTTGTTGCTCCGACAGGCTGCTGCGAAGGCGAGCGTCCTCTTCATCGTCAACGATCGCTGCGACTTGGCCTTGGCCGTGGACGCCGATGGCGTGCATCTGGGGCAAGAAGACTTGCCTCTCGACTTGGCGAGAAAGGTGATGGGCCCGGACAAGCTGATCGGGATCTCCACGCACAATCCAGATCAGGTGCGGGAGGCCACCGCTGAAAGACCTGACTACCTTGGCTTTGGTCCCATCTTCAAACCCGGTTCCAAACAGGACCACGACCCGGTGGTTGGGCTTGAGGGGTTACGTGCAATGCGCTCGCTCACATCGTTGCCCGTCTTCGCGATCGGTGGCATTCAAATCGACCAGGCTGGGGAGGTCATGCACGCGGGAGCTAATGGGGTGGCTGTCATCTCAGCAATCCTCAAGGCCCCAGATATCAGCTACGTCGTGAACGCGTTCCTCGCCCAGATGCCAAGACCAACCTCGCCAGCTTCGTGATCGGAGCAGTCCCCGCGAGTCGGACCAGGCCTTCATTCCAATTTTGATTCACGCTCGGGCTGTAGGGGAGGGGACCCACCACGGGAACCCCCGCCAGCCGTCGAAGAAGACTCACGGTCGACTGTTCCTGCACACGAGCAATCTTCGTACGAACTGGTCGACACTGATTCAAGACCAACGCCAGGATGGGAATCTTTCGTAGGCGGAGCGCGTGAAGCGTCAGCAACGCGTGATTGATTCCCCCTAAGCCGGATTGTCCAACCACGATGGCAGGTAACTTCATCCGATAGATTAGGTCTGATATGTCAAGTGATGACGTGATGGGCACATGCACGCCGCCAACCCCTTCCACCACCATGAACGCATGCTTCTGACTCAGAGCACGGAACGCTCGTATGATCGTCGCGATCTGCACAGTTGTCTCTGCCCGGCAGAGAGCGGCGCCACTGGAAGTCGAAAGACGTAGGGACACACTTCAGCCATCGGATCATCGTTTCCAGCCGCTCTTCGCAACCGCGCTCCATCAGACTGAGCCTTGAGCGATCGCGAGACCCCTGTCTCAATCGGCTTCATGACGCCCACATCGATCCCCCGTTGACTCAGACACATCACGAGCGCAGAGGTGACAAGTGTTTTCCCAACCCCCGTATCGGTCGCGGTGATAAAGACCCCTCGCGGGCGAGAATCGTGAGCGTGTCGTTTGGCTAGTCGCATATCTTCCATGGCCCATCTTTGCGGTACAACTCAGAGTACTCCCGCAGGATGCTCAAAAAGTCCGTCCAGCAAGGCCGCAGCGAGTGAAGGCCGAGGCACCTCGGGGCACGGTCGACGAATGAGCACCAGTCTGTGCGCGTCACCGGTTGAGGATGCCTGGTTCCGAGGACCTGGAGAACGAAGCTGGCGGGCTTTTTCAGCATCCTGCTAAAGGATTCGGCTGTCACAGTTCCAAACCTGCCCCGACACATCGTTAAGTTGCGCCAGATGAAAGACAGTCTTGGCCACTTCCTCTCGTGACGGTGGCCGACCCAACGCATGGTTGTTCCAATTATCGCCTGCCGGCATGGCCCCTTCAGACAGTCCCGTCTTCTGCCAGCCAGGCAAAAGGAGATTCACACGGACGTTGCCCGATCCCCACTCTTGTGCTGCGGTGTGCACCAGACCGATGAGACCGGCTTTTGACGCCGCGTAGGCGGCTCTGTCCAATCGAACCATGGAACCCGGCATGCGATCCAATCACGATGATCGACCCTCCGCCGCGAGCGAGAAGGGGAGGGGCCATGGCGCGGAGGCAGTGAAATGTTCCCGTCAGATTCGTAGCCAATACCTCGGCCCAATCTTCTTCACGTTGTCGAAACAGGAGATGGCTCCCTCCGATTCCTGCATTGCAAATAAACACCGACGGCACTGGTACCAGGCGGCAGGAAGCTTCCACCATTTGTTGCACCGCATGCGACTCGCGAATATCGGCTTCGTAGAGCGCCCCGGCCCCACCGGCGCCCACCACCTGCGTGAGCGTGCCCTCGGCCGCTGCCTTGTTTCGATGGTAATGTACCCCGACAGACCAACCGGCCGCCGCAAAGGCCAGGCTGATCGCTCGACCAATTCCTCCGGACGCGCCGGTCACAAGCACCGCATGTTTCTGGTTCATTTGGTTTGTTTGGTTCATCTAGTTGGCCTGGTATATCTCGTTTGTCTTGATACTTGACTCCAAAAAACCAAACAAACTAAACAAACAAGAAAAACCAAATAACGATCCGATTATGGGTGGGATATCGGACGAAGGCAAGCCTGTAGGGGCAATGACTCCTTCTCTTGCCGCCTCCAGGATTCCTATGGTACGGTCACCGCATCGTGTAACCAGTGGAGGATCTCGCGCATGCCGCTGAAGAAACCAGGATACCGATCGGCTGTCATCGTGGGCACGGCTCTGCTGCTCGGCTGTGCCCCCTGGTCAGCACTCCTCGCAGCGGAAGACACCAGCGTCATTGCCCAGTCCGCCGAATATTTTCCGGATCAGATCGGAAACGAGTGGCACTATCGTGGCCAGATTACCGAAGGACCTCTGCAAACGATTGAGCATAAATTTTTCTCCAACGTGTCCTCGGTCACCGGCACGAAAACTCTCAAAGGCATGACCGTCGCCGTGTTCCACGATACCAATCCAGGAAACCATGGCCCATCGGATAGTTTCTACCGCCGCGATAGCGTCGGCATCGTCTATTACGGCTCGGAACCTGGCACGCCCTTTGAAAAACAGCTTGTGCCCTATCAGATCGTGCGCTTCCCGCTGAAGGTCTCGTCAACCTTTCCTCAATTTAACCGCAAGGAACTGGACTTCGGCACCGATCTGGATCGGGACGGCATCAATGAAAAGGCCGATGCCGCAGGGTGATGCCACAGTGGTGGGGCGGAGTCTGTCACCGTACCGGCCGGCACGTTCAAGGATGCCGTGAAGGTGGAAGCCCGCATGCATATGCAGATTCATCTCTCCGGCGCGAAGAGAACAGCCATCGGAACCGATGTGATGACCGCATGGTTTGCAAAGGGCGTGGGCTTGATCAAGTATGTCGAGCGGCAGGAACTCTCGCGGTTGGAAGACCGGGGCGTAGTCACGGATATCACGGAAGAACTGGAATCGTACGAAATCAAGCCGCCAAAGGCCTCAATCGGGCGGCGCGAACCCTCGACGGAGGGTCTGCTCGCTGACAACACGGGTGACCACGAATTGCGTCAGGTACTCTTCACCTCCGGCCTTCGCTCCAACTCCCGAGAGTCGATGGCCCCCAAACGGCTGGCGGCCGACTAACGCGCCGGTGATCGGACGATTCAGATAGAGATTCCCGACATCGAATCGTTGCCGTGCCAGTTCCAGATTGCCCGGGCTTCGTGAATAGACTCCGCCGGTGAGTGCATAGGCCGTCGAATTTGCCAGGGTCAGTGCTTCTTGAAAGGAAGCGGCTTTCATCACCGAAAGAATCGGCCCAAAGATTTCCTCCTGGGCCACTCGATGTGTCGGCACCACATCCGCGAAGACCGTCGGCCCGACATACCAGCCGGGTCCCGTCACAGTCCCTTCTACCAGCAAACGAGCTTCCTTCTTTCCAATCTCGATATAGTCCTGAATCTTCGACTGCGCTCGACCATCGATCACCGGCCCGACTTGTGTGCCTGGCTCTTCCGGATTTCCAACCTTCAGGCTCAGCACGGCCTCTTTGAGGCGCTCCAGAAAACCATCATAGATCGCCGCGTGCACGATCGCCCGCGAACAGGCGGAACATTTCTGTCCCGCATAGCCGGTGAACGATGAGACCACTCCCGTGATCGCGTCATCGAGATCCGCCGTCTCATCCACGATAATCGCGTTTTTCCCTCCCATCTCCGCCAGTACTCGCTTGACCATGTGTTGTCCCGGCATAAGAGTACCGGCATCTTTCAGGATACCGAGGCCCACGTCTTTCGAGCCAGTAAAGGCAATTGTGGCAATATCGGGATGGCGCACCAGCGCACGCCCGATGTCGGGACCTCCCGGCAAACAGCAGAGCACTCCTTCAGGCAGACCGGCCTCCTGCAAGATCTCCGTGAGCCAATGTCCCATCATGGGCGACCGCTCGGAGGGTTTGAAGATCACCGGATTCCCGGTCACGAGCGCCGCCGACACCATGCCGGTGGGAATCGCCAGCGGGAAATTCCACGGGGCGATGACCGCAGTCACCCCGCGAGGGCTATAGAGGCGCAAGTTCAGTTCACCTGGCTCCTGTCCTAACCGTCTTGGGGAAGCGATCCTGCGCCAGTCTGCCCCATAAAATTCCAGAAAGTCGATCGCTTCCGCGAGATCCGCATCCGCCTCCCGCCACGGCTTCCCACATTCCATGATCTCCCATGCCGCTAACTCATCGCGCCGCTTCCGCATGAGCGAAGCGGCGGCACGCATGATGTCCACTCGTCGTTCCGTTGCGGTATCGCGCCAGGATTCCCATGCCTGAACCGCCCGCCGCACCGCCTGTTCGACATCCTCCGAACTCGCGCTGGACAACCGGGCCACAACTTCATCCGGACGTCCTGGGTTGCGAGACTCGATGAGAGGTCCCGTCAGGCGCAGCCCCGCTGACGACGAAGCCCACTGACGGCCCAGTTGCGATCGCACATTCGCTACGGCCTGCTGCATCCCAACTCGGCTGTCGACCTGCGCAAAATTCCGCTGTGGTTCATTTTGAAATCCCTCCATTCCTGCCGGCTGTGGTACAAGGGACGGCTTCTGAGTCATCACCTCAAGAACCGGTGAAGCCAACAGCGTGCTCAACGGGTGAGATTCCACGTACTCCTTGCGTAGGAATGATTCGTTCGAGGTATTTTCCAGCAACCGCCGTACGAGATAGGCCATGCCTGGAAGCAGCTCGCCCACCGGAGTATAGAGTCTCAATCGACGCCCGTACTGCGTAACCGCATGCTGAAAGGGTTCGGCCATGCCGAAGATCATCTGATATTCCCAGGTCTCTGGAGGGAGCCCTATCGACTCTGCAACCGCCTCGATGTGGGCCAGTGTACGGAGATTGTGCGTCCCGAAGGCGGGTCGTATGACGGACGTCTGAGACAAAATCAGCTGCGTGAGCGACTCATAATTGGCATCCGTCTCCGCCTTGTGTTCAAAAAGAGGAACAGCCCAGCCTCGTTGCCGATAGCGGATCGTGTCCGAATCCCAGTAGGCCCCTTTCACCAGCCGAATAGTAATGGGCGTCCCACGTCGCCGTACCCAGGTCAGAAGCTCCTCGATATCTCGTGCTGTCTCCCGATGGTAGGCCTGCAACGCGAGACCCGCATAGGGATAGTCCTTGTAGGAAGGCTCCGCGAAGAACCTGGTAAAAATCTCCACCAGCAGCGCTTTCGTATCGGCCTGTTCCATATCGAAAATCAACGAAGCCGGAAGGCGCATCGCCAGATCGAGGATGGGTCGAAGCCGCGCCGCGACCGAACGGTAGCTGCCTTCCGGATCGATTGGGTCGAGATGAGGAGAGAGGGCCGAGATCTTGATGGAAAGCTGAACCCGCGGTATCGGACCAAGATGGTCCCGCTCCAGTAAAGGCTTGGACGGCCAAGAGGCCGCCTCTCGTCCGAACAGGCTGAGGGCTTCTACGCAGCGATCGCGGTACCGATCAGCCTCACGATCGCTGATGGTGGCCTCACCCAGCAAGTCCACCGACCAGGCTCGCCCATGCTGCCAAAGATCCGATAATGGCGGCGCCGCCTCCTCGACTGTCGCACCGGCGATAAAGGTGCGCGCCATATGCTCGACCTGGCTTCTGATCGCCTTGCCGCTGAGCCGAGCTCCCAAGCTGGTGGCGGAAAGAATGTTGAGCCCCCATTGACCGCCGAAAAGCGGTAGGCCTCCATCGCCTAAGTATTCGCGAGCCAGCGCAACCACTTCCTCGTCGTCTGTAATCGAGGGGAGGACATCGATAAATCGAAACAGTTGGGTCTTAAAGCCGCTGTCCTGCATGGCCATATTGAGGGCCGATTGCGACCACCAGCGGCGCTCAAAGAGAGTCGGCGTTCGACCGGCAGACAGACGGGCGAGTTGTTCACCGATACGATATACCGTAGGTTCGAGAGGGGAAGACATTTCCGACATCGACACCCCGCTGGCAGTAGGACGGGAGAACCCTGTCAGTATACACTGTGAGCATTCACTTGAAACATTTCAATAAATGCAGTATGCTGTGGGAGCAGAATATCTTCCCTCAAGCTTTACCCAATACAATGACGTGAGAGATGCGTGTCCTAAGGAGAGTTAATGCTCGCTACAACCACTGAAGCCATACCGGCCAAAGAAGAGTTTGAGCCGTTAAACTTTATTCTTTTCTTAGCCATTGTGCTCGCCGCGATTGTCGGTATCCCACTCTACGGTTATTTCTTTGGATTCAGTCTTTTCGATTGGATGCTGTTCCTGGTGATGTACATCGTCACAGGCATGGGTATCACCGTCGGCTATCATCGGTTGGTGTCGCATCAGAGCTTCGAATGCCCGAACTGGGTTAAGGGCTGTATCCTCGTTGCAGGCGGTTGGGCCTTACAAAATTCCGCCCTCAAATGGGGCAGCGACCATATCCGCCATCATGCCAAGACGGATGAAGAAGAAGATCCCTACAACGCCACCAAAGGATTCTGGCACAGCCACTGTGGCTGGCTCTTTTACAATAGTATCCACCGGAAGGACAAATACGAGATCCGTCTTCGTCGCGACCCTGTCGTCATATGGCAGGATCGCTATTACTGGCCGATCGTGGTCACGGGCCTGCTACTCCCTTTTGTTCTTGGTGTGTGGCACGGCGGCTGGCAGGGAGGCATCAGCGGCTTCCTCTTGGGCGGTCTCTTCCGGATGTTCATGGTGCTGAACTCCACTTTCACGATCAATTCACTCTGTCACATGGTGGGCGCACAGCCATACAGCACGAAGGACAGCAGCCGCGATAGTTGGCTGGTCTCCTTCGTCAGTTTTGGCGAAGGTTACCACAATTTTCATCACGCCTTTGCGCGCGACTTTCGCAACGGACCGAAGTGGTACAACTTCGACCCCTCGAAATGGATCATTTACACCCTCTCGCTGATCGGGCTCGCAAGCAATCTTCGCCGTAACGACCCCACCGTCGGGTAATCGCTTCGTACACATCTTTCCCGACAACCTATTTGATCTTTCCTCTAGGCATTCCCCCATTGCGCCATCGCCAATAGCGCAATAGACCCATTTTCTTTCACCCTGTCCTTCGCTTATGATGGAGTGGCTGGCTTGAGAGCCAGTCTTATTCGATTGTGCATGTAGAGGAGGCGCTTCATGGCTGATACACATCCCGCTGAACCCCAAACTGGTCACGGGAAAGACAATCTCATTCCCGGCGTCAAATATGTCATCGCCGTCAGCAGCGGCAAAGGCGGAGTTGGCAAATCTACGGTCTCCGTCAATCTGGCCGTTGCCCTAGCCTTAACCGGCGCGAAGGTCGGCCTGCTCGATGCGGATATCTATGGCCCGAACATTCCCATGATGATGGGCGTGACCAAGCCCCCGGAACAGAAAGACGGCAAGATCGCTCCAGCCGAAAGTCACGGCGTCAAACTCATCTCCATGGGTTTTTTCGTCCCGGAAGACACCGCCGTCGTCTGGCGAGGTCCGATGGTCCATACCGCCATTCAACAACTCTTTCGAGACGTGCTGTGGGGCGAACTGGATTATTTGCTCATCGATCTGCCGCCTGGAACGGGTGACGCGCAGCTCACCCTTACCCAGTTGGTCCCGCTGACCGGCGCCGTCACCGTGACGACACCACAAGAAGTCGCGTTGCACGATGTCCGCAAAGGCATGATGATGTTCCAAAAGGTGAATGTACCGCTCCTCGGTATTGTGGAGAACATGAGTTACTTTCTCTGCGGCCACTGCGGCGAGCGGACAGAAATATTTTCATACGGAGGAGGGGAGCGGGCTGCCGCCACACTCGGGGTTCCGTTTCTCGGTCGAGTGCCGATCGACCCGGCCATTCGCGACGGCGGCGACTCGGGCACCCCGATCGTCGTAGCGGATCCGGCCTCTCCCCAATCGGCGGCGTTCCGGGAGATCGCACAGAAAATTGTCGCAGGAGTCACCGGCGCCGCAAAGGGAGTTCCTCCGATCGAAAGCCTGCTGAGCAAAATCAAGAATCCGTTTGCAAAGACATAGTCGACAGACGAAAGGACGGGAGAGGCGATGGGAGAGTTCGTACGGGTGACAGGCACGACCGATGTGCAACCGGGCCAAGGGATCGTCGCAGAGGTGAACGGCAAAACCCTCGCAGTGTTTAATGTCGATGGCGCCTTCCACGCGATCGACAACACCTGTATCCATCGTGGTGGCCCGCTCGGCGAGGGCGATCTCGAAGGGTCCGTCGTGACCTGTCCCTGGCACGGCTGGCAATACGATGTCACGACAGGCGTATGCGTGGCGAATCCTGCGGCAAAAGTTGACGTCTATCAAGTGAAGGTCGAAGGCACCGACGTGAAGGTGCTTATCTAGCAGGATGCTGAAAAATTCCGCCAGCGTGAGAAGACCGTTATTTGGTTTATTTGGTTTGTCTCGTTTGTTTGGTTTCTCTGGGTCATGCAACAAAATAAACCAGATAGACCAGATGAACTAGATCAACCCGTCCCGCTAGGCTCTCTATAAATGGCAGTGCCAAGTATGGACCAGAGCGACGTACTGTTCCTCTATCGTCAGATGCTGCTGATCCGCCGGTTCGAAGAAAAATCGGCGGAGATGTACGCCCTCGCAAAAATTGCCGGTTTCCTGCATCTCTATATCGGCGAAGAAGCCATTGCGGTCGGGGCCATCGCCGCCCTTCGACCGGATGACTATGCGATCAGCGCGTACCGCGACCACGGGCACTGTCTTGCCCGAGGCTCCGACCCCGGCCAGGTGATGGCCGAGCTGTTCGGCAAAGCGACAGGCCTGTGCCAGGGCAAAGGCGGCTCCATGCACCTGGTGGATGCCCCGCGCCGCTTCATGGGCGGCTATGCCATTGTCGGAGGCCACATTCCCCTTGCCACCGGCCTCGCATTCGCGACCAAGTATCAGACGCTCGATCTCGTGACCGTCTGCTTCTTCGGCGAAGGGGCGATCCCAAGCGGCCAGGCACACGAAGCATTCAATTTGGCAGCCTTGTGGAAACTTCCTGTGATCTTCGTCTGCGAGAACAACCGCTATGGTATGGGGACACCGGCTGAACGGGCCATCGCACTCTATGCGGACGTGGCTGAGACGGCCCGCTCCTATGGCATCAAGGCTGAACGCGTAGATGGCATGGATGTACTGGCCGTGCGCGAGGTGATGCGCAAGGTCGTCGATGCAGGTGCGTGCCGGGCATGGACCATACTTCATCGAGGCGCTGACCTACCGATTCATGGGCCACTCGATGTCCGACCCGGCACACGGACATTACCGAACCAAAGAAGAAGTGGATGAGCACCGCAAGCGCGACCCTCTCGCTATTGCTGAAGCAGACGATCCTGAGCAAGCAGCCTAGGGAGTCGAGGCCGATTTCATACAGCTTGAGCGGGAAGTCGGCGAGGTCGTGACAGCCGCCGTCACATTCGCGGATGAGAGTCCGTTCCCAACCCCATCGGACTTGCACACCGACGTGATGCGGGAGGACTAAGATAATCCATGGTGCATGTCCTATCGGGAAGCTCTGAACCAGGCCATGCGGGAGGAGATGCGTCGAGACTCGCGCATTTTTCTGATCGGCGAGGAAGTGGGCTACTACCAGGGCGCCTTCAAGGTCAGCAAGGGTTTCGTCGAAGAATTCGGTCCGCAACGGGTGGTGGATACGCCGATCACGGAAGCCGGCTTCACGGGCCTGGCAATCGGCGCCGCCATGGCGGGGTTACATCCCATCGTCGAGCTCATGACCATGAATTTCGGCATTCTGGCATTGGATCAGATCGTCAACAACGCCGCAAAAATTCATTACATGTCGGGAGGCCAGCTGTCGGTGCCGCTGGTGATTCGCGGACCCGGCAGCGCAGCACACCAGTTAGGCGCGCAGCATTCGCAAAGTCTGGAGGCCTGGTTCTGCCACGTGCCGGGATTGAAAGTGATCGCGCCGGCCACGCCGCACGATGCGAAGGGCCTGCTGAAAAGCGCAATCCGGGACAACAATCCTGTCATCTTCATCGAAGCGCAATTGCTGTACGGAACGAAGGGGGAAGTCGGAGACGGTGAATACACGATCCCCATCGGTGTCGCCGAGGTGAAACGTGCCGGACACGATGCGACGATCGTCGCCTATTCGAAAATGCTCCTGCTGGCGCTGGAGGCAGCCGATCAACTGAGTCGAGAGGGCATCGAGGTCGAGGTCATCGATCCCCGCACCCTCAAACCCTTGGACCTCCCAACGATCGTGGCCTCGGTCAAAAAGACCGGACGTCTCGTGATCGTCGAAGAGGGCTGGCGTTTCTGCGGGTTGGGCGCGCAGATTGCCGAGAGCGTGTACGCGGCGGCGTTCGACTATCTGGACGCCCCCATCCAACGCGTCACCGGCGAAGATGTGCCGATGCCCTATAGTCGCCCGTTGGAAGATGCCGCCATCCCGGACAAGCCGCGCGTCATCGAAGCCGTCAAAGTCCGTGTGCGGCACACAGTAAACGCAGAAGGAGGCACGATACCCATGTCGTTACAAGCCCAGGCTCCCGGTCATATCGAAATCACGGAGACGCTCGTTCGGCTCTATGTGTTCCTGACGCAGTATCTCGATCGCTGCCTCGATGAGGCAGCCAGGAAGGCATACCCGGACGAGGAACTGCACGCGCATCTCTCCACGACGCGCGCAACGATGGCGGACATTCTCGCGGTGAATCCCGTGGTCAAAAGCAAGGTCGAAAAGGAATGCAAGGACGTGCTCGCCCTCGGAGCCGCAATCTTGAAAGGCGGCCATGAGCGAACCTCGGCGATGGAGCCGATGCAGGCGCAGCGTGCCATCCTGCGGAACAAGACCATTGCATTGAGCGATCTTTTGGCAGTATTCCGGGCTCTCTGACAGAAGCTCACATAGGAGCACAGCTCTCGCAGGATGGTCATGTCAGACCAGACACAGGAGAAACATCAATTGGCCGGCTTCGATGCACGCGAACGCGGCTTCAGCAGGCCGGTTGTGTTTGAGCAAGCCGACGGAGGATATCAAGCCATTCTGCGATATGAAACCACGCACGTGGTGACCACGCACAACGACACGCCGGGGGCCGCGCTGGAGGAATTAATTCGCACGCTCCAAGGACAGGGCTACTCGCAACTCCGCAGCCAACTGAGCGTCCGGGAGGGCACCTACTTGGGTTCTCAGGAACCTTGGATTGAGTATCCGGACCCAGTGCAGACCGATGGACGGAGCAAGAGGGTCGGGATGGTACTGAAAGCGATTGGTGCTCGCTCGTTTCCATGCCGAGCAGAGTGAGGATCACGACATGGCTAGTCGCGTCGTGATGCCAAAATTAACCGACACGATGGAAGAGGGTGTCCTCCTTGCGTGGAAAAAACGCGAAGGGGATTCGGTGCAGGCAGGGGAGGCGCTCGCTGAAATCGAAACCGACAAGGCCATCATGGATCTCGAGGCCTTTGCCTCCGGCATCCTACGCAAGATCCTGGTGCAGGACGGCGCAACCGTGATGTCCGGAACGTTGATCGGTGTCATCGGCGGAGCGGATGAGGACATTACCTCGGCATTGACCGACACGATCACTGCCGCGCCATCGGTCGGCGGTGGAACGAAGACAAGCGCGCCGCCTGCTGCCGGTCCGGCACCCGCCTCATCCAGCGAAGTCCAGCAGGGAACTCGTGTCATCGCCTCGCCTCGCGCGAAAGCGCTTGCTGCCGACCGGGGAATCGATCTCTCCACCATCACCGGAACCGGTCCCGGCGGGCGAATCGTGGAAGAGGATGTCGTGAAAGCCCAGGCGCCGCCAACGCCAGATGCTGCCGGCTGGAACAGACCAACCGCTGAGCCAGATGCGGAAAGCCATCGCGCGAGCGACGACACAGAGCAAAGCGCCGGTGCCGCATTTTTATCTGACGAGCGAGATCGACATGGAGCAGGCAGAGCGGTTTCGTGATCAGTTCAAACAGAACCGAACCACGCACCCCTCCGTCACCGACCTGCTGATCAAAGCCGCAGCGATCGCGCTCACCCGCCATCCGGAACATCAATGTGTCATTCACCGGCCAGGCCATCAGGCGGCATGCGAGCATCGATATCGGCATCGCCGTCGGCATCGATGACGGCTTGATCACGCCGGTCATTCGCAATTGCGGCGCGAAGTCGCTGGACGATATCTCGACCGAATCGCGGACGCTGATCGATCGGGCCAGGAACAAACGCTTGCAGCCGCAGGAATACACCGACGCCACCTTCTCGATCTCGAACTTGGGAATGTTCGACGTGGAAAACTTCATTGCGGTCCTCATCCCCCCGCAGGCAGCATCCATCGCGGTGGGCGCCATCCGCGACGCGCCTGTCGTCAAAGATGGCACGGTCAAGGCGGGCCGGCGCATGAAGGTGACGTTATCCTGCGACCACCGGGCTCTGGATGGTGTGCAGGGGGCCGGCTTCCTGAAGGAATTTAAACGTATCCTTGAACATCCATCGGAGTTACTCCCGTCCAAGGAGACTCCATGAGCTTTATCCCGCTCGACCAGCTTCGATCTTCGTCCTCCGACTCATCCAAAGCTTCAGCCGTCAGTTCTTCCAGGCGCCTTCCGCCCTGGTTCAAAGTCCAAGCGAAAACCGGTCCGGACTATCTCGACATCAAGCAGACGATGGACCGGCTCAAGCTCCATACCATTTGCGAAGAAGCCCGCTGCCCGAACCGATGGGAATGTTGGAACGCACGCACCGCGACGTTCCTCATCCTGGGCGACATCTGCACCAGACGCTGCCACTACTGTTCAGTCGAGACAGGCCGACCGCTGGCGATCGATCATGAAGAACCGCGTCGCGTCGCAGAAGCGGTCCAGGCGTTGGGCCTTCAGACATGCCGTGATCACATCGGTGAACCGGGATGAACTGGAAGATGGCGGCGCCGCGATCTTTGCCGAAACGATCCGGCAGACCAGACAGCTCAGCCCAGGCTGCACGATTGAAGTCTTGATTCCGGATTTCGAAGGAAATGAGGCAGCCCTCGCGATGGTCTGTGCCGAGAAGCCGGAGATTCTGAATCACAACATCGAAACCGTCCGGCGGCTGTTTCCGGCAATCAGACCACAAGGGAAGTATCAGCGATCGATCGAGTTACTCGGCAAGGCGAAGCAATTGGGCATGCGCACCAAGTCCGGGTTGATCCTCGGGATGGGAGAAACCATGGACGAGGCCCGCGAAGTCATGCGCGACCTCCGCTCCGTCGGCTGCGACATCATGACCATCGGCCAATATCTTCAACCGACAAGACAGCATCTGCCCGTTGCGCGCTTCTACGATCCCAGCGAGTTTGCCCTGTTAAAAGAGGAGGGGATGGCCCTTGGCTTCACCCACGTCGAATCCGGCCCGCTGGTCCGCAGTTCCTACCACGCAGAACAGCAGGTAGCCTCCAGAAGGAGGATATGCCTCAGCCATGAGCACCACAACGTCGTCATCATCAGCGCTCATCCGGATGACATGGAAATCGGCATGGGCGGAACGGTCGCCAAGCTGGTGGAGTCCATGGCTGTGATTACGTCCGTCGTCGTCACGAACGGTGGCCGGTCATCGAATCCATTCGCGTTGACGGAGCAGCGGATGGCCGAAGTGAGAAGAGAGGAGGCCCTCCGTGCCGCCGGTGTCTTGGGAGTACAAAGACGTGATCTTTTGTGACGAACCGGACGCGGCGGACGAGATCAATATCCACGGCTGTCAAACAGAAGACTCGTCGAGATACTCGCTCGCCTGCGGCCAACCGAAGTCTATACGCTGGATGAGGAGCTTGACCGACATCCGGCCCATCGTCTTGCCGGCAAACTGGCGAGGGAAAGCGTGCTTGAAGCCGGCATCGCTCTCAGCGGTGGCATCTGGGCCTACGAAATCTGGGGCCCCTTCGCGACCTGGGACCGCCTTGAGTACATCGACCGCTATGTGGCCAAGAAGATGGCCGCCATCGCGGAGCATCACAGTCAGGTGGCCACGATACCCTATGGGGAAGGAGTCCTGGGATTGAACCGCTGGCGAGCCGTGTTCGCCGATCCCAAGGCCAGCGCCCCGGCAGGTGATGTATGCGGAAGTCTTTCGACGGATCACGATCTCTCCTCTTTCCAAATAAGCTCCGTTTCGTCACCCATTCTTCTCCATCACCCGCAAGATAGCTGAGCGAGACTGCGAAACGGTTGATCTGGTCTGATTTGTTCATCTGGTTATCTCTTCAACCAACAAACCAAATAGACCAGATAAACAGAGAAACCATCCGGTCTCGCGCTTCACGCGCCACGGTCAGTGACGAATGTCCCTATTCTTTGCACGTACGATTCGCGTACCATTGACACGATATGGAAAGTCTTCATCAACTCGAAACGGTTATTTTGCTGTTGATAGCCGTGCTCGCCCTTGCGGCGATTCGCGCGCAAACTCGTGATCCCTTACCCCATCTTGCTGGTGATCGGAGGGTTGGTCTTAGGCCTCATTCCCGGCGTGCCGACGCTGCGACTCGATCCTGACGTCGTGTTCCTGGTCTTCCTTCCTCCTATTCTCTGGTCAGCGGCCTACTTCACCTCGTGGCGCGATTTTCGTTCAAACCTTCGCCCGATTACCCTGCTGGCTGTTGGACTCGTGTTGGCGACAACCGCCGCCGTAGCGATGGTCGCACACATCTGGCTTCCGGGATTGGGTTGGGCTGGAGCCATTGCGCTGGGGGCAATTGTTTCACCGCCCGACGCCGTGTCGGCCACTGCGATCGCGAAGCGATTAGGCCTTCCACGTCGTGTTGTCACGATCCTGGAAGGGGAGAGTCTCGTGAACGATGCGACGGCGCTCATTCTGTATCGCGCCGCGGTCATGGCGGCGGTCAGTGGCACCTTCATCTTCAGCGACACAGTGCTGGACTTCTTCATGGCGGCGGGAGTGGGTGTCGTGGTCGGACTCTTGGTCGGCGTGGTGGCCCGCTGGGCGCTGAAATTGATGAAGGACAGTTTCAGTGAGATCGCGGTCACGCTCTTATCCCCGTATATCGCCTGGGTCTTGGCCGAACAGGCTCACGCTTCCGGCGTACTGGCCTGCGTGGCCGGAGGTCTCTATCTTCGCCAACATTTCAGTGCGGCCGTTGCGCCGACGACAAGGATTCAAGCGAGGGCCGTGTGGGACTTCCTCGTGTTCGTGCTCAACGGAGTCATTTTTATTCTGATCGGCCTGCAACTCGGCGCCCTCCGTGAGGCCATCCCATCTGGAATGTTTCTACCGCTCATTCTCAGCGGGGCACTCGTGAGCGTCACCGCGATCGTGGTACGCATGATATGGGTGCCGCTGGCCGCGTGGATACCGAGACTGCTTCAGCCCCGCACTGCGGGCGCGCGATCCGATGCCGCATTGGTCTGATTCTGTTTATTATCGGGTGGACCGGCATGCGCGGGATTGTGTCTCTTGCAGCGGCATTGGCGCTGCCGCTGACAACCGCAGCCGGAGCCCCGTTTCCCTTTCGGGCGGAGATCATACTGATCACATTCTCGGTGATTCTCGCCACATTGGTTCTACAGGGCTTATCACTGGCACCTCTGATCCGCGCCCTGAAATTAAAGGAAGACGGGACTCTGGAACGTGAAGAGATGCAGGCGCGCGAACATGCGGCGACGGCCGCTCTCGTACGCCTGGATGAAGTCGCGAACGAAGGGTGGCCCGTTCCCGAACACCTCGATCAGATGCGCGTGCACTATGGCGACCGCGTACAGCGCTACACCAAGGATGGAACTGCTCCTGAGTGTACGGCAGAAGCCATCGAGATATTCCGGCGTTTGCGGCATGAGACGTTGACGGCAGAACGCCTTGCGGTGATCGGCCTGCGGAACGACGGTGTCATTAGTGATGACGTGCTGCATCGTCTAGAGCACGAATTGGATGTGGAGGCGCTTCAACTCGGAATCGGCGAGCGGCGGGTCTCATCAGGAGGGGACAATTCTGGGTAGGGACTGGGCGGGATTCTCCTACGGTACAGGTCCGCGATCACGATGATCACTTCTTACAGACATCGGTGAGTATCGCGTGAGAGATGACCAGAGTAGGGGTGTACCCACCATCCTGCTCGATCATTACCTCAACACCGTGATAGGCAAGATAGTCTACTTGCTAAAGTTTTCCTTGAAGGAAGATCCTCAATATCATGACAAGTCAAAGGCCACTCGCTGCTCACGCACCGTGGCATCGGGCTTCTCTGAGGAGTAGGCCGCCAGGAGCTTCGATACATCGACGAGAACCGATACCGGCGCGGGAGTTCCCGCAAGAGGATGAAGGCTCATATGTGTTGTGTAGTCCCAACGCCCTCCGACTGTCAACTGCTCTCCAGTACGGTTCAGTGCTCTCGTGACGAACCGTCATCGATGACGCGATAAGATCCTTCCTTCGAGACATCAGAGAACGCATTGACGGAATGTGAACGATCACGTACTGAGATAGTATGAACATTGTATGGATCCTTAAGCACGAGAAAGGTGCCGAGTGGCAAGTATGTGAGAGGAAGACCCGACAATGATTCCAGTACGGTCTCGATGGAAAAGACGGTTCGTATGGGGGCTCGTGGGCTGCGGGTGGCTATGGGCAGCACTAGTGCTCGCTGCACCAGCCGATCAGGCCATCCCCATCGGCTCGATTACCATTAATCCGATGGCGAATAATCGCCGTGCCGTGATCCTCCTAGGAAAAGTAAAAGACACCCTGGCCTATCAAGGGGTAGACAGCTTAGGGCGATCGCTCTGCGGCCAATCGTTTATTCTGGAAGATGAAACCGGTTCGCTCGACGTACTCTACCTGATTCGGTGTCAGGCAAACGACCCTCCCGTGTTGATCGGCGATGGGGAACGAGTGATCGTCCAAGCGACGATCGATGTTTCATCAGACAACGTCAAAAATAAGGAAGGAAAAGAATTGGTGTTTAAAGCGATGGCCACCAAGATCATCCGGGATAAATAGTGCGGATGCTATGCACAGAAGCCCAAACTGACACCTTTTTCTGTCCAAGACGAACGTCTCTTTACCCTGTTGCGCCACAATAAGCGTATCCCAGTTCGGACGAGCGTGGTCACCCGAGCAGAAAACTGGGGGTGGTCGAGTGCGCGTTCGAACATCCACAGAAACCGGTGGAACTGCAGAATCTCCTCGTCTTGCCTTCCACCGTCATTGTCCGAATCCTACCAGTCGCCCGCTGTTCCCTCCGGGCATACGTGCGCCTTTGAGAGCGGTTGATAGGACACGTTGTCATCTTTCAGATCGGGTTCGTCGGGGCGGAGCATCGTAAACTCAATCTTTTCATTCGCGAACGTTTCGTCACCGGCTCGTAGCACACTCTCCCGGTTCAAAATCTTCATGGCATTGAGGCGAGAGACTTTGAGTGGGTACGTCCCGATCTGGTCAGCTGACCAATAGGGCACCTGGATCGTCATTCGACCACGGTCCGTATAAATAAACTGACGCAATGTCTCGTCGATTGGAGTCTTCACACTGATCACCGCTGAGGTCATTGATTCGATAGTTGGTATAGAGATGACATACGAGCCTGGGGCATCCTTCGCCGTGGTGTCCCATGCCCCAGTCGCTTCCAGATTCGATGTCGCGAACAGTGTCGTGGCTGGGACGCAGGAGAGGAGACCTGATGGCCAAGCGGAGGTTCGTGAGGCGCTGATCCGTCACATTTTCAAGGAGAAACTTGATCAAGACCCAGGACTGCGGATCAGGGGTCTTGGCCCGGCCTTTCGGCAATGGTTGCTCGATTCGCCGAAGACTGCAATCGGTCACCAGATTTCGATTTTCATAAAAATAGGCCTTGGTGTTTCCCTCCAGGACGAAGGCACGCTCGTATGTGTAGAAGGCAACGCCAACATGAATAGGGGTCGGCTTAAACCAGGATACCGCCAATGGAACGAGAAACAGCACCAACGAGGCACTAAATCCAACGATGATAACTTTGTTGAGCCGGCTTTGCCGCCCAAACCACCTCCACCATTCCTTTAGAAACATCATGCCCGTTCACTCATGGAGACTCTAAACCGAGTCGTTCACTAATCGCCTCACATAATGAATCAACCAATCCTAAGTAGGTTTCGGAGTCTCAACCGTCTCTATGCCAAACTCCTGCCCTCGTGACCACCGCACGACGGCGTCACGTACGTCGATACGTTGCTCATTCGGCAGCGTGACAGTCAATGAAAGAGCATGGTCTCGCGTTTGGGCGTACGTCATTCATTTAGCTTTCGGCTTCCATTCCTGTGCCAGCTTTTTCGCCTCGGCAATCTGGTCAGGGGTCATCTGTTTGGCAAGTGCATCCCGCAACGCGGCCCCATGCTGTGCTCCGTTCTCCGCACCCAGGCTGTACCACATAAGGGCCTGGACATAGTCCTGCGGGACTCCGCGTCCATCGCGGTACATCTCGCCGAGTGACGCTTGCCCGTTTGCGTCTCTCTGCTCGGCAGCTTTGCGTATCCACTCCACGCCTTTTTGTTCATCCTTCGGAACGCCCTTGCCATCGGCGTACAGATAGCCAAGGTTGTTCTGGCCGCTCGCGGACCCCTGAGCGGCGGCTTTCTCATACCACTGGCGTGCTTTCGCATAGTCCTGCGGGACACCGTCTCCGTTGGCGTACATCAAACCAAGGCTGGACTGCGCCATCGCGTACCCCCGGGCGGCGGCTTTCTTGTACCATTGCCGCGCCGTCGTGTAGTCCTGCGGGACACCATCTCCATTGGCATACAGCAAACCGAGGTGGAACTGCGCCATCGCGTACCCCTGAGCGGCGGCTTTCTCGTACCACTGCCGCGCCATCGTGTAGTTCTGCGAGACACCGTTTCCATTGGCATACAGCAAACCAAGGTGGAGTTGGGCCTGGGCATCTCCCTCTTCGGCCAGCGGGCGCCACTCTCTCAACGCTGTTGCGTAGTTGCCGCGTTGATGGGCATCCATGCCAGTTTCAAAATCGGCCCACACGGGAGTCGTGAGAGAACAAATCGACAGCGCAAGGGCGATGGGGAATCGAAGCGACATGGTTCGATTGTTACTCACAGGACAATCTTCGCAGGTTCCTGTACTAGTCTCTTCACATAATGCTGAAGCCGCGCATGGGTATGAGTCTCGATCACGACATTCTCAACCGCAAACTCCTGCCCTCTCGACCACCGCACGACCGCTTCAGCTACTTCAATACGTTGCTCATTCGGCAGCGTGACGGTCAATGAGAGACTTTCCCCCGGTCGCATCGGCAGGTCTCCTGAGAGACGCCAGCCTGAACGCGAGAGATTCCACACGGTGCCGATACCTCTGAAAGGGCCAGCCGAGTAGGAGACAACACACTGCACCGGGAAGCGGCGGAAGAGACGAATCGAGAAGGGCATAGAGGCCTCGCTGGGCAGGCGTATTGTAGGAGGGGGGACGATCAAACCGCAAGGCGGGGCACTCGGACATGGCGGCATGCGGTATAGAGAGACTCAGCATGTCTGAGTATCCAGACAGTGGCGGACACCGTGCTCTTTCTCGGAAGTACAGCGCTTCCTGGCTGTGAACTGGCAGTAGACAACAGGACCACTTCTTCATACAGGGAAGCCTTCCGAAAGGAAGGCCCTTCATTTTCATATTCACACGACAATCTGCCGACGCTTCTGACATTGCAGACACCACCATTCTCAACCTAGTGACAGCGATGTTTTGGGCAAGCGAAATAAATCTCTATGAAAATTCTTGACAGGAAACCTAACTTATCAGTATACTCGCCCTGCCTTTCTCTTAGGGAAACAGATGAAATATACGTATTTCATCCTCGCACGCCATCGCAGCTGAGGTACACCAGCCCCCTCGTCAGCCACATAAGGAGCCGACTCACATGAGTGAAACCAACGACAAGACCATCGCGCTGAATGTCCGCTTGAAACCCACCGAGTCGTCCGCGCATCCGCGCGCGACGAACTACACCAACGTAGGCGTAGCCCAAGGGATCGCCTACGTCGATTTCGGCTTCATCGAGCCCACGTTGCTCGCCGCCATCGCCAAGACCGCGAAAGATGGCCAAGCCGCGCCAAAGGGATTCGACGGTGCACTCGTCACCCGCGTGGCGATGAGTGTGGATGTGCTAGCCCGGTTGCATCAGCAGATTCAGCAAGTCTTGGTCAACCTGCGCGACGCGCGGCAGCCCAAACCAAAATCGTAATGTCGATGTGGTTGGAGAGTCGATGATGAAGCAAGTTCTCATCATCAACATTACCCGGATGGGCGATCTGGCGCAGACTGTTCCATTGCTGAGGCGCCTCGAAGAAGAATCGCCTGGTGTCGCGATCGATCTGGTTATCGATACTCGCCTCGCGCCGATGGCGGCACTCCTTCCAGGCCTCCGACACATTCACACCTATGACTTAAAGAATGTCGTTCAAGCACGCTCCGGATGAACCACAAGAAAACGCGCCACTTTCTCCCGACATCGCAGCATGGGCCTACTCCCTCGCCGCGGTTGGATACGATCGCGTTATCAATCTCACCTTCACCCGGTGGAGCGGGCTCCTCGCTGCAGCGATCGGCGCGGTGGACACACGCGGCGCCGTTACTACAAAAGGGATCTCAGTTCTAAAGAATCCGTGGCTGGCCTATTGCGTCGACATGCATCAGTTTCGACGATTCAACCGCTTCAATGTGGCCGATCTTTTTGCGCTTGGGGGAAGTGGTCTTGGCTCGCATCAGCCCATTCGTTTTACAGTTCCCAGTCAAGCCGTGGAGTGGGCACGGGCACGTGTCGCAACCTATCGCACGCTCGGCTTGCCGTTGGTCGCCGTGCAGGTCAGCGCAAGCAAAGCCAAAAAAACCTGGCGACCGGAGTATTTCGGCCAGACCATGGCGGCCTTGAGCCGACAGATTCCCTGTATCTTTGTGCTCACCGGAACAGCGAATGACGCCGCCGACGTCGCCGTGGCTGTGTCGGCGTACCGAGCAGCCGGCGGGACAGGCGAACTCTGCGACATGGTCGGACAAACTAACGTGCATCAACTTGCGGCACTTCTGATGGAATGCTCATTGGTGTTAGCGAGCGATACCGGGCCGATGCATCTGGCAGTTGGTGTGGGCACACCCATCATCAACATTTCCGTGGGACATGTCGATTTTCGCGAGACCGGACCGTATGGACCTGGGCATTGGGTGGTACAACCCGTGCTCGACTGCGCGCCGTGTGACATGGCGGAAGCCTGTGCGTACCATCGATGTAAGGAGTTGGTCATACCAATGCAAGTGGCCGAGCTAGCCCAGCATGTTCTTGGATTGGCCCCATTCTCAGATTGCTGGACCGGGGCACGTGTCTATCAATCCGCCATCGATGCGGATGGACTCGTCTGCTACCAACAGCGCGCTGGACATCGCGATGCTATGACGGAATGGTATGGCGCCTTCTGGCGACGATTCTGGTACGAACAGTTTACTGGTCACACCAGTCGTGTCCCGCTCGAGCTTCGCACCACCCAATCTCGCTGAACAGCAGGAACAGCTTCCGTCAAATGGCCCCGGAGGTCGACCAAGTGGTGCAGCATGCGGAACGCCTTGCATCGCTCTGTCATCAGCCGATGATCTCGGCCACCGAACTCAAAGCGGCACAAGACGAGTTGATCGCTGTACGACAAGTGATCATGCCACTAGCCATGGGGTCCCCTGCATTCGGTCCGATTACCACCGCACTTTTGCGAGACCTCTACGATGGCCGCGTGCTGGACACAAGGACGAGAGCAGATCACCAGGCCCAAGCCTACCGAACATGGAAGATTCGGATGTATCACGTGATGGAACAATTGCAGCAGACTCAGGACACAAGAAGAATGAGACATTCAACGGTTTGGTCGCCCCTTCCTATGGTGGAAGTCGGCAAATGAACGGGCTTGCTCGACGTAGGTGGAGTAGATAGTCGCGCAATGAAACCTCGGTACGGCATTGCGAGAACGAGGGTGGACGAAGAAGGAGTGGGTAAGCAAAGGTTTTCTGACATTTTTTTCTGACAACGGCGGGGACGGCACCGACGACTATCTGAATGGCAGTGTCGCGATCGACGCGAGCGACAGAAATTCATTCGAGAGGAGAGCAGCATGAACAACCGACGTGGGCTATTGCAGCTATCCAAAACAATCAGCCTGGTGTTGACCTTGGAGGTGAGCATGAACGCCGACGCAGGTTTATTCGAGGAGAAAAACGGGGACATTCTACATTTTCGAGCGGTGTGAGGAGCTACGCGGGGTTTAATTATGCCACGGACTGCGCGTGCGTCAGTCGGAGACTATTGTTACCACGTGATCAATCGGGGCAACGCCCGGTCCGAGGTGTTTCATGCGGATGGGGACTACCAGGCGTTTATGGATCTGCTGAGCCAGGCATCCCAACGTATTCCCATGCGCGTGCTGGCGTACTGTCTCATGCCCAATCATTTTCATCTCGCGCTCTGGCCCTCCCACGATGGGCAGTTGAGTCGATGGATGCAGTGGCTGTTGACGGCGCATGTCCGACGGTATCACCGGTGGCACGACTCGAGCGGCCATGTCTGGCAAGGCCGGTTCAAAGCGTTTCCAATCGAGCAAGACAATCATCTCCTGACGGTGTTGCGCTACATCGAACTAAATCCGGTCCGGGCGAATCTCGTGTCACGAGCCGAAAACTGGCGGTGGTCGAGTGCCCGTGTGTGGAGGGAATCCATGCGAGGCCCTCGTGTGGAAGCTGGACCCGTGGCACGGCCAGAGTCGTGGCTCGATTGGGTGAACGGGTCGATGGAGGAGCTGGAGGTCCAACGGATCCGACAGAGCGTGAATCGCAACGCACCGTTTGGATCGGAAGCCTGGACGGCGGTGACGGCGGAGTTATTGGGGCTGGATGCGAGCCTCCGACCGATCGGACGTCCGCAGAAACTGGTGGAAACGTAGAATGTCCCCGTTTTTACTGCCCATTCGAGAGGAGCGCGGCATGAATAACCGACATGGGCTGTTGCAGCTATGCAAGACAATCTGCCTGGTATCGACCTTGGGGGTGAGTATGAACGCGGACGCAGGCTTATTCGGCTTTGGTGATCCAAGCTGGAAAGAAGAAGTGCTGTTGCACGATGGCAGCAAGATTGTTGTCGAGCGTTCGCAAAGTTACGGTGGGCGGCATGAGATCGGACAATCATCGCCGGTAAAAGAACAAACCATTACGTTTACCGTGCCCAATACCAGCACGACCATTGAGTTTAAGAGCGAATATGGCGAAGACATCGGGCGGAGCAACTTCAAGCTGCTCGCGTTGCATATTCTCAACAGCACCCCGTACATCGTGACCGCGCCAAATTTATGCCTGTCGTACAACAAATGGGGGCGACCGAACCCGCCCTACGTGTTCTTCCAATACAACAGCAAAGAATGGAAACGCATCGCGTTGGAAGAACTCCCGACAGAGTTCAAGGACATCAATTTGGTCGTCAATTCCAAAGGCAAGGAAAAAATCCTCACGGCGCAGTCCATCGTCAAAGCGGAGCTTGTCAAGAAACTTAACGGTGAGTTGGAACAGCCTGAATACAAGACCATCCTACGGGAGGTGGTAAGTCAGGGCTTAGGAGCTACAAGCTGTCCAATTCCAACAACGGCGACTGGAAAGCTCATCACGCCCGAAATAGACGGGAAGCCTCTCTACTATAACTGGTGGCCACTAGCACAGGAATGGCTCAAGAGCACATATGGTAAGGGCAAATAACGCCTGTCAGCAAATTTACGTTTCTCAAGGAGAAGAATCATGGCCACCACAATTGACTATGCATTGATGGCAGGACGAGCCTATCAAACCACACGGGACCTGATAAACCAATTTCCAACTCCGCAGGGATGGGCTGAGCTTGCACATGTTCCAAACAATCCAAACTTTCCACAGATTACAGGGGCAGCTGGCTTTGAAGCCCTTGCCTTCCGGAAAGGTACCGACATTGTCATCTCCTATGCCGGCACCTACGAGAAAGACATCACGGGAGATATTTTCGCAGACATTGGCCTTGCAACAGGCGTTGGATCAGCCCAACTCTTGCAAGCGGCTGAATACTACCTGCATGTCAAGGCCGACAATCCCACTGCGATGAGCATCACTTTCACTGGTCACAGCTTAGGCGGCGGGCTGGCCGCTTTGATGGGCGTGTTCTTCGGTCAACAGGCGGTGACCTTCGACCAAGCCCCGTTTGCCAAGTCAGCGAAACTGAATTTGCTCACTCCGGATGTCGCGGCCAATCTCAAAGCCGACCTGCTGGCCAGCGGCCACACCGAAGATGAACTCCTCGGCCTGACCAACTTCTTGCAACTACGCGCCACCAATGGCGGCATTCCCAACTCCAATTTGGTCACCAACATTCAACGTGCACGGTGAATTCACTTCGTCCGGTGTACCCTATAACATCCCCGACCGCATCGGCACCACTCTCATCGACATCAACAACAGCGCGTCTGGCGTTTCTCGGTCGAGCGACCTGCATGCGCAATCCTTGCTCACCGCGTTCCTGCAAAGCAATGCAGACCAGCTGTGGCACGCGCAACGACTTTGAACGAGTCACCGGCGAACTCACCGACCTGCTGAGGATGATTTTTGATAACAACTTGTTTGCAGAATGAAACGAAGATCACTGATAAGAGGAACTTTCCTCGAACATCTCGTCCGTCATCGAAGCCGGTGTGCAAGGCCCATTACCGGTGCAACCACCCTTGCCTGATGCGATGGTGACCCGCTTCACCGCTGACCTGTGGAAACTCGCGCAGGATGGCGGGCTGACGATGACGAGACACCATCCACTGCGGTAATCTAGTACCCGCCGAACAATGTCAGCAAAGCCCTGATCGCCTTCGCCATGCAGATGTACTACGACAGACACGGCCAACGCCACGGATCGAACCAAGGAACTGTTCACCAAAGTGACAGGCGGCGTCCAATTCGATCGTGCTGACGTCGCCGCCACGCTCGGTCGATGCCAAGGGCTACACCCTCTACTTTCAGAACTACCTCAACTCAAACGCCTTTACCAGCAGCGAACGCCAACTGATTCAATCCCTGCTGCCCACACTTCGCAGACTGGTACGTGCAGGCGGGGCCGAAGGGCATGACCGTAGCCGATGCCCAGAACCGTGGCGCTTTCATGCTGGGCGGCAAGGGTGCCGATACCCTGACCGGTGGTAACCAGACCGACCTGCTGGTGGGGAATGCCGGCGCCGACACGTTGAATGGCGGCGGGTAGCAATGACACGTTGCTCGGCGGTTCTGGATTCGATACGTACATGTACAACACCGGCGATGGCACTGATCAGTCATTGAAGATGCCGATGCCATCGGTCGGCTGATCGTCTTTGATCAGCATGATCGTCGGCTGGTATCCGCCGAGACAGGGCGATGCGGCTCGACACCTACAAAGTCTCGGATGGTCAATATACATTTGTGCAAAGTGGCAGCACCTCACGATCACTGAGCACGTCACCATTCAAGATTGGCAAGCAGGTGAACTGGCGTGACCTTACGGTGAACTCTCCACATTGCCCACCAATACGCCACCGGTCATTGATTACAACTTAACGGCTCTGGAGACAGACAGTGCTATACGATTACGATATCCATTCGGTCCTAACGAAGTGCAGGACGGTTTGTCGCCCAAGACCCCCTGATACGATAACTATGTCGTCGGTGGAGTTCTCGGGGCCGACGATATTTTCGCCGATACGGGAGTCCTCCATATCGCGAATCAGGTCGATGTATGGCGGGGATGAGTCAGACTGGATCAGAGCGAGAGGCGAAGGACCGGCTATTTCGGTGGACAAGCCGGCGACGATGTGATTCTTGGTGGACGCGGTCATGGAACAGATCGCTTGACGAAGGTGATGGCACGACGATCGCCCTGAGCGGTGACTTTCGTGATACTGCCGGACCGGATGACTATCTTGATGGCGGTGCAGACGACGATGCCCTTGTTGGTGGTATGACGACGACGATGTCCTGCTCGGTGGGCGATGGGGACGATCATCTGCTGTGCGATGATCGATCATTGCGGGCTATGCGACACGCCCTGAGGAGCGCGACTATGCTGATGGGGGCGAGGGCGATGATTGGGTCAGTGGTGGGCTCGGGGATGATGCTGCTTCTGGGGGGAATGGGCAAGGATCGATTGCTACGGTGATAATGCACCTGTGAGCGATGACCTGTCATCTGGACGATGCTTCCACGTGCTGGACGCAGACGGGGGAGAGTATCTTCTACCAAGGATTCACATTCAGTATCGTCCCTGGGCGGATAGCCCTGGATTCTTTTCCGCTGACGGTGGCTCGGACTACTGTGGAGGGGGGTGCGGGCGATGACTATCTCCAGTCGGCGATGCGGGAGACGACGTGCTTCTCGGCGGCACGGACAACGATCAGTTGTATCGGCGATGATCTCGCCGACGATCGGACGGATAGCTCGTCGCGCCGGTGACGATCTCCTCGATGGCGGTGCAGGTGACGATCTCCTGGCTGCTGGCGATGGGGGAGGGATTCCCTGCCTGGCGGTGCCGGCATCGATGACACTGTTCGGGGATTTCACGGAACGACATCTCGACCGGTGGCGATGGATGCGGACCCTGCGACGGCGGGGCGGTGCGGATCGATGCGTTGCGGTGCTACAGGGCGACGATGTCATTTTCGGCGAGCCTACAACGATCAGTTCGTGGCTGGGACAGTCGGTGGCCACGATTTCTTGGATGGCGGGGAGCGGCGACGATGAACTGCAGGGCGGTGCTGGGAGTCGACATGCTGTCCGGCGGCACCGGCGACGATCTGCTCTCTGGTGCAAGACGATGACGATACGCTTGTTCGGCGACGACGGCGCCGACGAGCTACAAGCGGGCTTGGGAATGACTTCCTCGCGGCGATGCCGGCGACGATGTGTTCTGCGAGACGGGCGATGATCCTTGCCGGCGCGCGGGAGTCGATGTCTTGGACGGTGGCGCCGGCGTCGATACCTACGTCTTCAACCTCGGCGATGGCGATCGATACTATTCAGGATGCCGCGGGGGAAGGCAACCGACTGGTGTTCGGTGCCTGCAGTCACGGAACAGGACATTACGTCTTGGTCTCGGCTCGTTCTTGGTTCGCGTGGGCTCGAATGGCGATGCCATTCACATTCAAGGGTTCGATCCGGCTGATCCTCCGCAGTCGGCTGGAATCGACGATTTTGAGTTCGCCGACGGCACCACGTTGACCCATACCGAGCTGATCGCACGTGGGTTCGATCTCGTGGGGACAGCCGGTGACGATGTGTTGAACGGTGGTGAAACCTACCGCGGGATTTTCGGTCTTGACGGAGACGATGCCCTCACCGGCGGAGCGATCGACAATGTTCTCGACGGGGGCGACGGCAATGATGTGATCGTTGGCAACGGAGGCGTCGACCAGTTGTCCGGTGGCACGGGTGACGACATCATGCAGGGCGGCGATGGAAATGATGTACTGAAAGGCGATGCTGGGAACGACCGTCTTGAAGGGGAGGCCGGCGACGATACTATCGATGCAGGGACAGGGGACGATTTGGTCAATGCCGGTGCGGGAAACGATACCGTTCTCGGCGGCGAGGGAAACGATACAATCTTTGCAGGGACTGGGGATGACACCGCCGCCGGTGGCGCCGGCGATGATACCGTTTATGGACAAGGAGGAACCGACGTCGTCGATGGCGGAACAGGGAATGATCTGTTCGTTGGTGCGCCAGGAAGCTACAGCTACGCGTTCGGAACTGGCAGCGGGCATGACATCATCGACAGCAGTCAGGGCGGAAGCTATATCATCCAGATGTCTGCTGGTGTCTTGCCAAGCGATGTTATTGTCGGGCGTGTTGACCGAACGATCACGCTCAGCCTAAACGGTGGATTCGATACCCTGACGCTTCCCTCGTTCTATGAGAATCATTCCTTCCACGTGCAATTTGCCGATAAAACCGTGTGGGATGCTAATTCGATTCACAATCAGGCCGGGGATAGCCTGCAGGTTGGAACGAAGGGATCGGATTTCATCCTCGGGTACAACGGATTTCCCGATGAGCTCATTGGATTGGCCGGTGACGACGGCTACGCCGTAAACGACCTCGGTGACGTGGTGGTGGAAGCGCCCGACGAAGGCCACGATGGTGTCGTGAGCACGGTCGATTTTACACTGCCAGATAATGTTGAAGATCTCACGTTAAGTGATCCTTTCGCCCTGTATGATCTCGTCGGCCCTGTTGTTCTTCATGTCGATCCAGCTGCCGTGTTTGCTACGGGAAACGCCCTCAATAATGTTCTCTCCGGCAACTCCTTTGACAACGTCCTCACCGGTGGGGCCGGAGATGACACACTCAATGGCGGACAGCTCATATACGGGAACCTGATCAGCACTCACAATGACGATACCCTCACTGGTGGTCCAGGAAACGACACTTATTACTTCAGTGCATTTTATGGAGGAGTCGATACAATTATCGACCAGTCTTCGACCGGTGAGAGTAATACCCTCATATTTAGCGATCTATCGTACTTTGGCTCTGACCCATTGGCCGGATTCCATCTTCGGCTAGATGGGACCACGCTCGTGATGCAAATGGATATCCACCCCTTCTCGATTGTGGAAAACACGCGAGAGGTGCGATTTCCTAATTTCAACCCCAACGATGCCTATGGTTCGCACGCCATCGATGTTTTCGATTTCCAGGATGGGACTCTACTGAGCTATCAGCAGATTATCGATCTAGGCATCGATGTGCAGGGAACGAGTCAAGACGACATCGTCACCGGGACGAATGCGCCGAACCGGATTCACGGTGGTGCAGGGGACGACACGTTGCTTGGCGGCCCGCGCAACGATATCTACCTCTTCGACCGTGGCGATGGGGTGGACACCATCGTGGATACCGCTGTGGCTGGCGCCATGAATGAAATCCGGTTCGGCACCGGTCTGAGCCTCGGGGACCTCGAGGTGGTACAGGAAGCGAATTCACTGACCATCCAGACTGGACCAAATGGAGACACCATTGTGTTGTCCAACTATGATCCGGCGGGGCAAACCGGATCATCGGTCATCGGCAGCATCACCTTTACGAATGGTCTTCATCTGAGCCTGGATGAGTTGGTGAATTTCTCTGGGGGGACAGACGGAAACGACACGTTCAGTGGGACTGATGGAGTGGACCGCTATAACGCGAAGGGCGGCAATGATGTGGTCACAGGCGGGGGCGGCAATGATCTGCTATTGGGTGGATCCGGCCAGGACGACCTGAAGGGAGATACAGGAAACGATCAGCTGTTTGGAGGGTATGGCTACGATACGCTCACTGGGGGAATCGGCGACGATACCATAGATGGAGGCGCTGGTGCCGATGTGTATGTCTTCAATCCGGGAGATGGGCACGATGTGATCCTTGACCGTGCCGATAGTGGAGGAAATAATCGCCTCCTCTTTGGGCCTGGGATCACCTTGTCGGATCTCCTATTTAACCAAGATTATGGTGGACAATTCGGGATATCTATCAATGGTATCAATATCATTATCAACGGTATTTATGTCGGGAGCAATGGTGATCGCATTGATTTGCCCAACTTCCGAGACGTTCCCCCAGGTCTTCACACCATCTCGTTCGCAGACGGCCTGACCCTCGATCTGTTTGACTACTATGCCGCAAGTCTTGTCGAGGCCGATCAGATTCTCTTTGCCGGTCCCGGCGATGACGCGCTAATCGGGGGAGCCGGGAACGATACCCTTCATGGAGGAACAGGAAGCAGCGTCCTGATCGGTGGTGGGGGCAACAACACGCTGATCGGGGGAAGCGGCTCGAACATGTTTTACGGCGCGTCGGAGGCCAACAACACGGTTTTTTTTGGCACTGGTTCGAATGTGCTGGTGATCCCAGGGGGATCGAGCAGAAATACCGTTCATGCTCTTGGCTTACCAGGTTCAAATAGTGTCGTCTTCGGAGGAGACTATGACTCCTTCAATCCAAATCTAAGCTTCGGCTTCGGCTCACTCCTCATCCGCTATGGATCGGAGGGAGGTGAACTCCACATTGCAGGGTTCGATCCGAATGGTGCATACGCGAATCCTGGCATTGGCACGTTCCAATTCACCGACCGGACATTGACGTATCAAGAGTTGATCGACCTGGGGTTTGATATTTCAGGGAACAACGAAGCCAATGTGTTGACCGGTAGCAGCGCAACGGACCGAATCAAAGGGCTCGGCGGAAACGATACCCTTCAGAGCGGCCTTGGAGCGGATGTACTCGAAGGAGGGCAAGGAGACGATCTGCTGAGTGGTGGCATGGGCAACGACACCTATGTCTTCAATCTGGGCGACGGCATCGACACGATTCAGGACGTGGCGAGTACGGGGGAAGGCAACCGCATTCAGTTTGGTTCAGGTATTTCTCAAGCCGATTTGACGTTCACTCAGGATGAAGTCGCACAGACGCTGACGATCCAAGTGGGTAGCAGCGGAACGGACAAACTCCTGCTCACAAACTTCGATCTGACCGGCGCGAATGGCTCACTGGTGGTGGACACGTTGGCCTTTGCGGACGGGAGTACGGCACAGCTGGCAGCGCTTCTCGGAACCACCGACGCGATTACCGGTACTCCAAGCAATGATGTGCTGACTGGGACCTCTGGGAACGACACCATTATAGGAGGCTTCGGGAACGACACCCTAAGCGGTGGCACCGGCGACGACACCTATGTCTTCAACGGCGGGGATGGGATCGACACCATCGTGGATACGGCCGTACCAGGAGAAGGCAACACGCTGCAGTTTGGGACCGGCATTACCGCGGCGGATTTGAGCTTGGGCGTGGGCTCCCTCTTGATTCGGGTGGGAACAAATGGCGATGCCCTTCATCTCACCAATTTTGATCCTGCCAATGTCTTGGGGCCTCGGACGATCGAGACCTTCCAGTTCGCCGACGGCACGACTCTCTCGTACGATCAACTGATCGCATGGGGATTTGATCTGACAGGGACCGCAGGCAATGACACTCTCACCGGGACCAATGTCGTGGATCGGATCAGTGGCTTGGCTGGAGATGACACCCTCCAAGGCGGAGTGGGCGCGGACACCCTCGTGGGCGGCAACGGCAACGACACCTATGTCGTCGACAACGCGGGCGATGCGGTGACGGAAAATCTGAACGAAGGCACGGACACGGTCCAGTCGTCACTCACCTATGTACTCGGCGCCAACGTCGAAAACCTCATATTGACAGGCGCGAGTGCCCACGATGGTACGGGTAACGAACTCAATAACGTCCTCATCGGCAACGACTCCGCAAACGTGTTGGTGGGCGGGGATGGCAATGACAGGCTGCTCGGCAACGCCGGCAACGACATTCTCAACGGGGGAATCGGCTTGGACACCCTGAGTGGCGGCAACGGCGACGACCTTCTGTACATCGATGCGGACGATACCAGTATCAATGGTGGGCTGGGGCATGATTCGGTATTTGTACTCCCGGGGTCGGCAGGGGCGACGCTCGATGTCGCGACCGCGAACATCGAAAACGCGATGGGTGGGAACGGCAACGATACCTTCACCGGCACGAATGCCACGGTAAATCTCTTACTCCAAGGCAACAGCGGCAACGATACGCTCCTCGGTGGGGCAGGCATCGATGCGCTCAATGGGGGCAGTGGGAATGATCTGCTCAATGGCGGGGCCGGAGCGGACATTCTGGTCGGCGGGACCGGCGATGACACCTACGTGGTGGATGATCCAGGTGATCAACTCACCGAAAATCTGAACGAAGGCACCGACACAGCGCAGAGCAGTATTTCCTATACCCTGGGGGCGAATGTCGAAAACATCACCTTGACCGGCACGGCCAATCTCAGCAGCGTCGGCAACGGGTTGAGCAATGTGCTCATCGGCAACAGTGGGGATACCGTCCTCGATGGCGGGGCGGGAGCAGATACACTGATCGGTGGGCTGGGTAACGACACCTACCTCGTGGACAACACTGGAGACGTGGTCACCGAGCAGCTCAACGAGGGCACTGACACGGTGCAGAGCGCGGTCACCTATATGCTGGGCGCCAATGTCGAAAACCTCACCCTGACCAGCGGTGCCGCGATCAACGGCACCGGCAATAGCCTCAACAACGTACTCATCGGCAACAGTGCCAGCAACACGCTGACCGGCGGGGCCGGAAACGACACTCTCGATGGCGGGGTGGGAAACGATACATTGGTGGGTGGCGCCGGGAACGACACCTATCTCGTCGATGCCAGGAGCGATGTCGTGATCGAACTGGCCAATGGAGGCACGGACCAGGTGCGGAGCCGCATCACGTATACGCTTGGCAGCAACCTTGAAAATCTGACCCTCACCAGCATGTCCGCGATCAACGGCACGGGCAACGCGTTCGATAATATCCTGACCGGCAACAGCGGAGCCAACGTGCTCACGGGCGGCGCCGGCAACGATACCTATCTCGTAGGCGCCGGAGACACAGTCGTGGAGAATGCCAGTGGCGGCACCGATACCGTCCAGAGTTCAGTCGCCTGGACCCTCAGTCTCAACGTCGAGAACCTCGCTCTGACAGGCACGGCGAATATCAACGGCACCGGCAACTCGGCCAATAATGTGCTCATCGGCAACAGCGGGAATAACACCCTCAATGGCGGTTCCGGCAACGACACGGTAGATGGCGGAGACGGGAATGACAGCCTGCTTGGTGGGAGCGGCGACGATACGCTCCTCGGCGGACTTGGCAATGATACGCTGAATGCCGGCAGCGGAAACGACGTCCTGAACGGCGGCGACGGCACCGACGCGCTCGACGGGGGCTCGGGCGATGACCAGCTGCTCGGCGGCGCGGGTAACGACACGGTGACAGGCGGCAGCGGTGCCGATCAGTTCACCGGCGGCACCGGGAACGACACGCTGACAGGAGATTCCGGCAACGATCTCTACAATTTCTCGCGTGGCGATGGCCAAGACACGATCATCGATTCTGATCCATTCCCAGGGAACCAAGACCGCGCGCTCTTTGGCGCGACGATCAATCCCTTGGATCTGGTGATCAGCCGCCAGGCCAACGATCTGCGACTCGCGATTCATGGCTCGTCCGATCAGATCACGGTGCAGAACTGGTATGTCGGCACGGTCAATCGGATCGAGACGATCCAAGCTGGCAACGGCCAAACGCTGCTCAGCACGCAAGTCGATCAGTTGATTCAGGCGATGGCGGGGTTCACCGCACAGACCGGCCTCACGTGGGATCAGGCGATCGATCAACAGCCGCAAGATGTGCAGGCCATCTTGGCCGCGAGCTGGCAGAGTAACCGTGAAACGTCTAGTCGTGCGACGCTGAGTGGCGGTGGATTGATGAATGTTGAACTGCGTAAGAATGCTTTAAAGCAACGCGATCGCTTTTTCGATATCCTTGCCCCGAATTCGTCAACCATGTCCTTCCTCCCATCGTAAGCGATCAGACTTGCTTCTCAACGGTTCAACCTCTCGTTCAGAGGTTGATACGTAGCACAGTTCTACGCTGGTTCCATTTCGGTTGTGGATGTTTGCAGCAGTCACCTCCACGCCGCTGAGGCAGTACGCTCCTCTTTCCGACCATTCCGATCGGGCCATCCCAAAAGTAGGGGTACTAACACATTGATGTGTGTGGAGAGAGACCTCTCTTCTGATGCGCGGCACCCGCATTGCCGCTTTTTCAATGTACGGCCTCACGGTTATGGGAAGTAAGTCAGGCACAGCCTCTGTCACAATTACCCCCTCGTTTGGGGGGGTGCGTCGAAATCGGGAGAATTATGCTTGACCATGATTGGAGTCGGAGCGTAGTTTGTGGCCGCTCTGCCAATACATTAATGGTAATAGGGGGAAGAGGCTAGAAAGGGAACGCCTTTGAGAGGGTTGCTGATCTTTTTTTGTGAGACTATAACCATTATCAGATCTGGCGGCTCCTCGATCATGACGTGAAACAATCTTCTTCTTCGTTTTCAGCCTAGATGATTGCCGTTCTCCCATACACAGGAAGTAAGTCCGACGTAGCATCTTCATGACTTTGTCCTAACAGGGGGTATCCGCCATGGCAACAATCACTGGAACATCCGGTAATGACATTCTCACGGGAGGCCCGGACCCCGACACCATCACGGGAGGCTTGGGCCACGACACCATCACTGGGGATGCGGGCGACGACCGGATCACCATGCTGGTGACTGCGGGCAACGAGGATACGATTGATGCCGGGGCGGACACCGACACCCTGGTGCTCAGTGGGGTCGTCCCGGGCAACCACGTGGTGGAGGTCAATCTGGCCTCGGCGACCGATCAGGTAGTCTCGATCGGCGGCGTGGCCTGATGCCCTCACGCAGATCAATTTCGAAAATCTCAATGCCTCGGGGATAGGCGGTTCAGTCACTGTCACCGGCAGCGCCGGCGACAATAGCATCATCGGCTCGAAGGGCAACGACACGCTCGATGGTGGGGCCGGCAATGACACGTTGAACGGGGGGTTAGGCAACGACGCCCTAATTGGCGGCGTGGGCAATGACACGTTGGACGGTGGCGCTGGACGACGACAGCATGACTGGTGGTGTCGGCGACGACACCTACGCGGTTGACAGCCTTGGCGACGGCATCACCGAGTTGCCTGGTGCGGGCACCGACACGGTGAACATCAACCGCAGCGTCGATCTGACCCAGTCCATCCCTACCGACTTTACTGAGATCGAGAATGTGGTGCTCACTGGCACTGCCGCGATCAATGCCACCGGGGACGGCGGAGCCAACAGCCTCACCGGCAACAGCGCGGCCAATATCCTCAATGGTGGGGATGGCAACGACCAGCTCACGGGGCTAGCTGGTAACGACACCCTCAACGGCGGGACAGGCAACGATGTGATGGATGGCGGCGCGGGCAAAGACACCTATGTGGTGGACAGTGCGAGTGACACCGCCGCTGAATCGCTTGTGGGCCCTGCGGGTGGCATCGACCTGGTGCAAAGCTCGGCGGCGAGCTTCACGCTGGGTGCCAATCGTGGAGAACCTGACGCTCACGGGCGCGGGTAACCTCAACGGCACCGGCAATGCGCTCGCCAACATTCTCACCGGCAATATCGGCAACAACATTCTGTCCGGGGGCGATGGCAACGACAAGCTCACAGGGCTAGCCGGTAACGACACCCTCAATGGCGGGACGGGCAACGATAGCATGATTGGTGGGTTAGGCGACGACACCTATGTGGTGGACAGCGCGCTGGATGTGGTCACCGAGACGCTCACGGCGGCCGCTGGTGGCGGCAATGACACGGTGCAAAGCTCGTCGGCGAGTTTCACGCTGGGTGCCAATGTGGAGAACCTGACGCTCACGGGTGCGGGCGACCTCAACGGCACCGGCAATGCGTTCGCCAACACCCTCACCGGCAACAGCGGTAACAACCAGCTCATCGGCGGCTTGGGTGAGGACACTGTCAACGGAGGTGCGGGCGATGATCGGATCACCATGCTGGTTACGGCCGGCAACGTGGATACGATTGACGCCGGGACGGGCACCGACACGCTGGTCCTCAGTGGGGTCGTCCCGGGCAACCATGTGGTGAGGGTCAATCTGGCCTCGACGACCGATCAGGTGGTCTCGATCGGCGGCGTGGCAGATGCGCTGCACACGGGCTGACCAAACCGGCTTCGAGAACCTCGATGCCTCGGGGATCGGCAGTGCGGTGAACGTCACCACCGGCGGCGTCGGCAACAATAGCATCATCGGCTCGAAAGGCGACGACTGGCTGGTTGGCGGCGCAGGCGACGACACGCTGATTGGTGGGCTGGGCTGTGACACCATGATCGGGGGGCTGGGCAACGACACCTACGTGATTGACGACCTCCACGACAGCATCACGGAGTTGCCTGGTGAAGGCACCGACACGGTGAACATCAACCGCAGCGTCGATCTCAATGATGTGCTCTTCACCGAGATCGAGAATGTGCTGCTCACTGGCACTGCCGCGATCAACGCCACCGGGGACGGCGGCAACAACCTCCTCACCGGCAACAGCGGTAACAACATTCTCTCCGGGCTGGCGGGCAACGATGTGCTGGACGGCGGCGCAGGCAATGACATTCTCAGCGGGGGTCCAGGCACCGACACGCTCAATGGCGGGCTGGGTAATGATACGTACCGTTTCGACACAATCGGCATATCCGGAAACGATACGATCAATGATAGCGGTGGCAATGACCTTATTGTCATGAACGGTTTTGACCTTAGTGGGCTGAACTTCGAGCAAACCGGGAATAATCTCGTCGGCTCGGCATTCGGGGACTCAGTGACCATAGTAGACCAATACGCAGGCGCGAGCAGCAAGGTCGAGAGTCTCCAATTTGAGGGTTTCGCATCGATTCCTGGGTTTGCAGGCGGTGCATCGATTTTTGGGTATGCGTTGGGAAGCGCTCCGTATCTGCTCAACACAGACCCAACCCATAACGGCGGCGACCAAAATGATCTTATTGCCGGTTCGAGTGCAGGTGGCGAGACTTTGAATGGGAACGGCGGTAAGGACTTGTTGTTCGGCAATGGGGGTGCCGACACCCTGAATGGCGGCGCGGGTGATGACTTGCTGGTGGGCGGTGACGGTGCCGACACGTTGGATGGGGGTGACGGCAATGACACGCTGGTCGGTGGCCCGGGTAAGGACACCGTCAACGGGGGTGCGGGCGACGACCACATCGGCATGGATATCACCAGTGGCGACGTGGATACCATCGATGCTGGGACTGGCAACGACACGCTGGTGCTGAGTGGTTTTGTGTTTGGTGGCGGCAGCGGTGAGGTGGAAGTGGATCTGTCGTCGCTCACCGATCAGGTGGTGTCGATTGACGATGTATCTGACAGCACGTCGCAACAGGGCTTCGAGAACCTCGATGCCTCGGGGCTGTTTTTAAATCCGGTTGTCGTCACCGGCAGCGATGGCGCCAATATCATCACTGGCGGGGGCGGCGACGACACGCTCAATGGCGGGCTGGGTAATGATACGTACCGTTACGACGCAAGCTTCTCGCACCCTTCTTCGCGATCTGGAGGAACGACACCATCACTGATAGCGGTGGTGAATGACCGTCATTGTCATGAACGGTTCGGACCTTAGTGGGCTGAACTTCGAGCAAATCGGGACTAATCTCGTCGGCTCGGCTATTCGGGGCCTCACTGACCACAGTAGATGGCCAATACGACGCGGGCAAGAACGTCGAGAGTCTCCAATTTGAAAGCAGCGCCTCGATTTTTGGGTTTGCAGGCAGTGCCTCAATGTTTGGGTATGCGTTAGGAAGCGCTCCGTATCTGCTCAACACAGACACAGACCATACCGGCGGCGCGCCAAAATGATCTTATTGCCGGTTCGAGTGCAGGCGGCGAGATTTTGAATGGGAGCGGCGGGAATGACTTGTTGTTCGGCAATGGGGGTGCCGATACCCTGAATGGCGGCGTGGGTAATGACTTGCTGGTGGGCGGTGCCGGTGCCGACACGTTGGATGGGAGTGACGGCAATGACACGCTGGTCGGTGGCTTGGGGGAGGACACCGTCAACGGGGGTACGGGCGACGACCACATCGTCATGGATGTCACCAGTGGCGACGTGGATGCGGCCCACGGCGGGGTGGGCACCGACACGCTCGTGCTCAGTGGGGCAGTCCCCGCACCGACGTGGTGGATGTCGATCTGTCGGTGGCCGATCAGGTGGTGTCGATCGGCGGCGTGCCTGACGACACGCTGGTGCAGGATGGCTTCGAGAACCTCGATGCCTCGGGGCTGGGCAGTTCAGTGCACGTCACCGGCAGCGCCGGCGCCAATATCCTCATCGGCTCGGACGGTGACGACACCATCAATGGCGGCGTCGGCAACGACACGCTGGATGGTGGCGCGGGCGACGGACGTCATGAGTGGCGGGCGGGTGACGACACCTACACGGTGGACAATGCCGGAGATGTGGTCACTGAAGCTCTGAACGAGGGCACCGACAAGGTGTTCTCGTCCATCGATTACACGCTCACCGACAATGTGGAAAATCTGGAGCTGATCGGGATCGCAGACCTGAGCGGCACCGGCAATGCGCTCAATAATATCCTCACCGGCAATAGCGGCAACAACAGCCTCGATGGTGGCATCGGCAACGACATCATGAAGGGTGGGCTGGGCAACGACACCTACACGGTTGGTGTTGCTGGTGACGTGGTCACCGAAGCGCTGAACGCGGGCACCGACACGGTGGTTACCTCCCTGAACTACACGCTGGGCGCCAATGTAGAAAATCTGGAGTTGACCGGGATCGCCGACCTCAAAGGCACGGGCAATGCGCTCAATAACGTCCTCACCGGTAACGACGGCAAAAACCTCCTCTCCGGGCTGGCGGGGAACGATACCTTGCGTGGTGGAGCTGGGAACGACACGTTGAACGGAGGCAATGGACAACGATACCTTCCTCTTTGGCAGTGGCGATGGACAGGATCTCATCCAAGACAATAATGGCTGTATGGACAAGATATTGTTCGACGGTGGCATCGATCCGCTGGATCTCGTCATCAGCCGGCAGGCCAACGATCTGCGACTCGCAATTCATGGCTCGCTCCGATCAGATCACCGTGCAGAACTGGTTTGTCGGAACAGCCAATCGGACGGAGACGATTCAAGCGGGCGATGGCCAAGTGTTGCTCAGTACGCAAGTGGATCAGCTCATTCAAGCGATGGCTCATTCAGATACCGGCCGAGCTGGGACGCTGCGAGCGGGGGTGGTGACCCGGACAACAAGCGCAGTTCCAGGACATCGTCGCCGCGAACTGGCAATAACGCGAAGACCATTAGGCGTTAGACCGCGTTGTGAACGTTGGACTGATAAGAATGCTTAAAGTAAAGCGATCGCTTTACCGATGCCCTTGTCACCAAATTCGTCAAGCAGACCTTTCCTCCATACTGAGCGAGAAGACTGCTCCTCAACGATCAACCTGTCGTTCCGACGTTGGGACCTAGTAGAGATCCACAATGGTTCCACTGGTTGTGGATGGTTGCAGTAGTCAACTCTTAGGCCGCTGGGGCATTACGCCCCTCATTCTGCCCATTCCTATCGGGCGATCCCAATAGAAGGGATACTAAGCCTGATAGGTGTGGCCAAATCCCACCCTTCTGATGCGCAGCACTCGCATTACCGTCAATTCGAATCACGTCAGACATAAGATCTTCATGGCCTGATACTAAGGGGGGGTAGCCGTTTAAGTAAGTAAAGCGTAGTATGCTCACCGCATCAAACCTAACGGGGACATGCGTTATGGCAGCAATCACTGGCTCATCCACGATCGATTGGTCCGGTATATCGTTACCACAGGGTAATTTTGAGACCGATATTCGTTCAATTCGTCAATCGAGTCAAACAGATAAATGATGAGCTGCAACAATGGCCAATCTACCCTTGTCTTCGTCAGTTCGACGTTAATTGTCGCTAGACCTTTTTTCAGGGGGAAGAGTGAGTGTCGGGGGTTCGGGGTTCGACACAGATCACTCCAATAATCAACTCGTTCACCTTTAAAAACCCTCCAGATGGCACTGGCGAGGTTTTAAGGTTCACCGGCACCATCGATGAGCATCGGCAATGATGTGCTGACCTCCGCCACAATCGGATCCACAGGCTTTTCAGAAACTTTCAAGGGCACCATCATTGTCCCTCTGACCTTCCCAGATCCACCTGGGAACTTTTCGGGCACGTTGACATCGCTGGTCGTGAAGATTGGCGCTGCCACGGAAATCCTCAGCGGCAACTTCCACCTGACAGGCGACCACGTCAGCGCGAGCCTGACAGGCACGGTAACCGGGATCTCGGTCGTGTCGGGAGCCAATACGATCAAGATGACCGGCCTGTCGCTGTCGCTCGATGTGCTCCAAGCCGCGCTCGGGTCCCCTGAACTGGATACAGTCGATGATCTCTTCGCCTTTCTGAGCAACCACCTTCCCGGCAACGACACCATCACCTATACCAACAACTCCAGCGTCGGGATGACGTTCTATCGGCGGCGCCGGCAACGACACGATCACCATCAGCGGACCCAACGGCGGATACGCTGAACGGCGGTGACGGCAACGACACGCTCATCGGTGGTTTGGGTCAGGATACCGTCACTGGAGGTGCGGGCGATGACCGGATCACCATGCTGGTCACGGCCGGCAACGTGGATACCATCGATGCCGGGGACGGACACCGACACACTGGTGCTCAGTGGGGTCGTCCCTGGCAACCACGTGGTGGTGGTCGATCTGTCCTCGACCACCGACCAGGTGGTCTCGATCGGCGGCGTGGCTGATGCACCTCGACGCAGATCAACTTCGAGAACCTCAATGCCGCGGGGATCGGCAGTTCCGTGAACGTCACCGGCAGCGCTGGCGACAATAGCATCATCGGCTCGAACGGCAACGACACACTGATCGGCGGCGAGCTGGCAACGACACGCTCGATGGCGGGCTCGGCGCCGACAGCATGACCGGGGGGCTGGGCGATGACACGTACGTTATTGACAGCCTCGGCGACACCATCACCGAGCTGGCCGGCGAAGGCAACGACACCGTGCACATCAACCGTAGCGTCGAACTGAACACCTTGAACTCCGCTTTCTCCTCTGAGATTGAGAATGTGGTGCTGACTGGCAGTGCCGCGCTCAACGCCACCGGGGACGACGGCAACAACCTCCTCACCGGCAACAGCGCCGCCAATAGGCTCAATGGCGGGGACGGCAACGACACACTGACGGGCAATGCCGGCAACGATACCCTCAATGGCGGAGTGGGGGACGATGCCATGGATGGGGGGGCGGGCAACGATACCTATGTGGTGAACAGCCGGGGCGACAGCGTCACCGAAACGCTTGCGGGTGCCGCAGGCGGCACGGATCTCGTGCAGAGTGCGGCGGCGATTTTCGTGCTGGGCGATAACGTGGAGAACCTCACGCTCACCGAAGCGGGCAACATCAACGGCGCCGGCAATGCCCTCAACAACATTCTTACCGGCAACAGCGGGGACAACGTGCTCTCCGGCGGAGATGGCACCGACACGCTCATTGGCGGAGCGGGCAACGACACGCTCGATGGTGGGGCCGGTACGGACAAGATGGCCGGAGGCCTGGGCGACGACACCTATACTGGTGGACCTGACGACCGACGTCGTCACCGAAGCCCTGAACGCCGGCACCGACACAGGTGTTCTCCTCCATCAACTACACGCTGGGCGCCAACGTAGAGAACCTCAGGCTCACCGGAACGGACAACCTCACCGGTACCGGCAATGCGCTCACGAACATCCTCACCGGCAACAGCGGCAACAACACGCTCTCTGGGCTGGCCGGCAACGACACGCTTGCGTGGTGGTCTGGGGAACGACACTGTCAATGGTGGCGCGGGCAACGACACCTTCCACTTTGGCCTCGGCGATGGACAAGATCTCGTTCAAGATATCAGCGGCTCTGCCGACAAGATATCGTTCGACGGGGGCATCAATCCGCTGGATCTCGTCATCAGTCGGCAAGCCAACGATCTGCGGTTGGCGATTCATGGCTCGTCCGATCAGATCACCGTGCAGAACTGGTACACGAGTTCGGTCAATCGGACGGAGACGATTCAGGCGGGCAATGGCCAGACGCTGCTCAGCACGCAAGTCGATCAGTTGATCCAAGCGATGGCGGGGTTCACGCAGCAAACCGGCCTCACGCTGGGATCAGGGGATCGATCAACAGCCAGCAAGCGCAGGTCCAGGGCATCCTGGCCGCGAACTGGCAGTAGGGAAGATGCGCACACGTATGCGTGAGTGGAATCCGAGGGATCACTGAAGCGCTATTGTCACGTGCAATCAACGGGATTGTTCGGTTGCCTGTCTGGACTCCACTAAGATGACGCCATGCCAGCCGACATAGGGAGGGTCTCTCTTCCTCCTTCTGAATCAGCACCGCCATCTGCTGCCGCGGGAGTCACGGACACGGGTCTGATCTGTCTGTTGATCTTGGCCCGGTTCTACGATTTGCCGGCTGATGGGGCGCAGCTGCGCCACCAGTTCGCGCAGTCCGGCCAAGTCCTCTCCGATACCGATCTTCTTCGTGCTGCCAAGCATCTCGGGCTCAAGGCCGGCTGTTCAGACCGCCAACTGGAGCAAGCTCGCTGGGATTCCGCTTCCAGCTCTCGCGAAGCGAACAGATGGCCGCTATGTCGTGCTCGCGAAGCTCGAAGGAGAGAAGGTCCTCGTCCAAGATCCCACCGAGGCGCGCCCGCTGGTGCTCTCTCGCGAACAGTTCGAATCGGCTTGGACGGGGCAATTACTGTTGTTCACCAAGCGAGCCAACCTGCGTCTGCAAGATCTGAAGTTCGATTTCACCTGGTTCATCCCTGCCATCGTCAAGTACCGAAAATTTCTGGGCGAGGTGCTGGTCGCGTCGTTCTTCTTGCAGCTCTTTGCGCTGCTGACGCCGCTGTTCACCCAAGTCGTCATCGACAAGGTGCTCGTCCACAAGGGCTTCACCACGCTCCATGTGCTGGCGGTCGGCATGATCGCCCTGGCGCTGTTCGATGCGATCTTGGGTGGGCTGCGGACCTATCTCTTTTCTCATACGACGAACCGGATTGACGTCGGGCTCGGCGCGCAGTTGTTCCGCCATGTCCTGGCGCTCCCATTGGCGTATTTCGAGGCGCGCCGGGTGGGGGACACGGTGGCCCGGGTTCGTGAACTGGAGCATATTCGCCAGTTCCTGACGAGCCATTCTGTGACGGTCGTGCTCGACCTGTTGTTTACCGTCGTATTTCTCGCCGTCATGTGGTTCTACAGCCCCATCCTCACGCTGGTCGTAATGGGCTCGTTGCCGCTCTATGCCTTGTTGTCTGTTGTCATCACGCCGGCGATCCGAGCCAGGCTGCATGAAAAATTCAACCGTGGTGCAGACAATCAGTCTTTCCTCGTGGAAGCGATCAGCGGCATCCAAACGGTGAAGGCCTTGGCCGTCGAGCCGCCGCTGTTGCGGAAGTGGGAAGAACAACTGGCAGGCTACGTGCGGGCAAGCTTCCGCGCCACCAGCTTGATGACCGTGGCCGGCCAGACCGCGACGTTCATTCAGAAGGTGACCACCGTCGCCGTGCTGTGGCTGGGCGCCTATCGCGTGATCGAAGGGGATCTGACCATCGGGCAATTGATTGCCTTCACTATGCTCTCGGCACAAGTGACGGGACCGCTGCTGCGTCTCGTCAATCTGTGGCAGGAGTTTCAGCAAGTCGGCATCTCTGTGCAACGGTTGGGGGACATCCTGAATACGCAGCCGGAGCCTTCCTACAATCCGAATCGGACCACGCTCCCCCAAGTCAACGGGCAGATCGTGTTCGAAGACGTGACCTTTCGCTATCGCCCCGATGGCTCGGAGGTGCTCCGCAAGGTGTCGTTCACCGTGACGCCCGGCCAGGTGATTGGGCTTGTCGGACGGTCCGGGTCCGGCAAGAGTACCATTGCCAAGTTGATTCAACGGCTCTACGTGCCGGAGCGCGGGCGTATTCTCGTGGATGGTGTGGACCTCGCGCAGGTGGACCCGGCCTGGCTCCGCCGGCAGGTGGGAGTGGTGCTCCAAGAAAACTTTCTCTTCAATTGCTCCGTGCGCGACAACATTGCGCTGACCGATCCGGGGTTGGCGATGGAGCAGGTGATCCAGGCGGCCAAGCTGGCTGGGGCGCACGAATTCATTCTGGAATTGCCGGAAGGCTACGACACGATGGTGGGAGAGCACGGCTGCTCGCTGTCCGGTGGGCAACGCCAGCGGATCGCGATTGCCAGAGCGTTGGTCGCGAACCCGCGCATTCTGATCTTCGATGAAGCCACGAGCGCGTTGGACTATGAGTCCGAAGCCATCATTCAGCAGAACATGGCACAGATTAGTCAAGGGCGCACGGTCTTCATCATCGCCCATCGGCTGAGCACGGTGCGGCCGGCGCATCAGATTTACGTGGTGGAGAAGGGTGAGATTGTCGAGCAAGGCTCCCACGAGGAGTTGCTGCGCATGAAGGGGTTCTATGCCCGGCTACAGTCACATCAGGATGGTTATACGCCTGTGGCGCGTGAGCGGTGAGGGGATAGCCGGGTAGCACGGCAGGGGAAGGCAAATGGCATTCGGAATTTTGTCACGACATTGGTCGGTTTGGCGGGCAGCCTGGCAGGCCGAGCGCGGCCAAGCACTCGGCTCAATCCCGGGCGGGCGCTCGACAGAGTTTCTTCCCGCTGTACTGGAAATTCAACAGGCCCCGCCCTCGCCAATCGGCCGCGCCATCCTCTGGACCATCATGGCCGTGTTTGCGAGCGGAGTCCTGTGGGCGATATTGGGATGGATCGACATTGTCGCCACGGCACAAGGCAAGATTATTCCCAGCGGGTACTCCAAGGTGATTCAGCCGTATGAAACAGGTGTGATTACCGCCATTCACGTGCAGGATGGACAGATCGTCAAGCGGGGAGAGGTACTGATTGAACTCGACCCGACCCAGAACCGAGCCGATCAGAATCGCGCACTCAACGAATATCGGCGCCGCGAAGGTTGACGCCGCTCGCTTACGTGCGCTCATTGCCGGCCAATCGACGTTTGAAGCTCCTGCCGATGGCGACCCACAACATGTGCTGCTGCAACGGCAGCTCCTTCGCGATCAACTTGCAGAGTATCAGGCCAGAGTCGGCTACGGCGCAACATTTAATCGATCAGCGACAGGCCGCGCTCGACCAAACGAAAGAAAATATCCGACGACTTGAAGCGACGGTGCCCATGGAGGAAGAACGTGCGGAAACCATACAAGAAACTGCTTGATCAAGATGCGGCGACGAAGACTGGAGTTCCTTCAGGCGGAGCAACAACGGATCGATAAAACCCAAGAACTTGCCGGGCAGCGCAAGAAGCTGCATACAAGATCAGTCTGCTCTGTCGGAAGCGGAGACCAACTACCGCGCGCTCGTCTCGGAGTTCCAACAGACGAAACAAGTGGAACTTTCTACGCTGGAAACCAAGGCTTCGTCACTCACCCAGGACGTCACGAAAGCCGGACAGAAGGCCGATCTCCAACGACTGACGACTCCGATCGATGGCGTCGTGCAGCAATTGGCGGTCCATACGGTCGGCGGTGTCGTCACTCCGGCACAGGAACTTCTGATCGTGGTTCCGCAGGACCATCCCGTCGAAGTGGCCGCTCAGGTCGAGAATAAGGATGTGGGGTTTGTGAAGAATGGCCAGATCGTCGAGATCAAGGTCGAAACATTTCCCTTCACCCTCTACGGCACTATTCCAGGGAAAGTGTTGAGTGTGTCCGACGATGCCGCGCCGATTGAAAAGGTCGGACTGGTCTATCCCACCCGGGTCAGCATGGATCGGTCCACCATCCAAGTGGAGGGGAGGCAGGTCAATCTGTCACCGGGCATGGCGGTCACCGTCGAGATCAAGACCGGCCAGCGCCGCGTGATCGAATATCTCCTGAGTCCTTTGCTTAAATCTATCAAGGAAAGCCTCAGAGAACGATGAATAAGATATTGACTTACCATGTATTTAATGTGCTGCCGCTCACTGTTCTTGCGACGTTATGTCCAGGATTTCTTTACCAAGCTCAAGGTGCTGTTGGAGGAGGGAAGAGCAGCCTTGTGAAACGCATCGCCTCCGTTTCAGACATTGAACCTGACCTTACGCGGTGCGTTGGCGACGGCGGTTGAAAGCAACCCCGATGTACTCCTCTATTAGAAGCGGATCGAAGCAGTCCGTGGGCAAGTGCGCACGCAGTTGGGAGCCATGCTCCCCAATCTCTCAGAGAACGTTCGGCAAACCAGGCCAACGCCGTTCATGTGGACATTCTGACTCCTTCGTTTCAATCGAATTGAATGCCGCGCGCGTCAATTTCGCCAGAGCGACTGGCAGCCTCAACGCATTGCAGTACGCGTCAGCTCAATGTGTATGATCAATATATTCGGGTCCGTTGAAATCTTAGCGCTACGAGGGTAGTGTGGCGTGAGGTACCTCTGACGGGATAGAGCTGTGAGTTTACATAATAATTCTTATCAGACTTAAGAGATTTTTTATCTATGTCCCTCGAACTGCTCGGTCGTATCCAGCAGGAACTCTCAATCACCGGCAGCGCGATCTATGAAACCGTCCTTGCGCTTGCCGAACGTGCCAACCGCAAAGTCCAGGTCCTCCGTTTGCACAGTCATGCGTCGAACTTGTTGAGCCAGATCGAACAGGGTCATGGCGACCTTGGACGTCAAATTGCCGCGCTCTGTGCAAAGCGCCCACCGTTCAGCCATGAGTCAACTCCGCAATCCAATCAATTGGAAGGTGTCCTCGGTCAGGCCGGCGACCGCATTCAGCATCTGAAACAAACCCTGCTCAGCGTCGACAGCCAAATCCGCGAGCTCAAGCTGGAAACGATTCACCACGATCTCCTGACCCTGCAACAGGATCTGAGTCTTCGCGCGGCGGCCATCGAACGGTTTCCTGTCGTCAAGGGATCACCGGTCACTGGGAGGACACTCGCGAGTTGGCGCTCCCTGCGTCGGTTCGTCTCGTCACGGTCCTTGCGTGGACCATTTCTCGTGCCGCCCGACGATGCCCTGGTACTCCGCGTCGATGATGTCTTGGTCATGATCGGGCTGCAGGCCGATCTCGCCCAGGTTGCCTTTGAGATCACTCAACCTCGGAACGCGAAGTCGGCGTAGAGCCACTCTGCCATTTCCCGTTTGGTCCGGCCTATCTTATGACGGCGCGTAGGCTTCTCCGCTTTCCATGATGTACAATGCTGCGAGGGGATAGTAGATGACTCGCATGCTACAAGTCTTCATCAGCCTTGTGTTTGTAGCCTTACTCAATATCCACTCGTTCGCTGCAGCTGAGTCCGCCGTACCAAAATCCGGCGACTCGCCGGGTCTCCGCCTCCTGGAAGAGATTCAAACTGTCATCACCGATTTGGCCGAATCGGCAAAACCCTCCGTGGTCAATCTCATTCCCCTGTCCGGACCAGGACGAGGGCGTGAGCTGCCTCAAGAGCGGGCTCCCAATGCCTCAGGATCAGGGTCCGGTGTCATCATCGATCCTGACGGACACATCGTCACAAACAACCATGTCATCGGCGACGCGACGGAAATCGAGGTCCGCTTTTCCGATAAGTCCAAGCTGATTGCGCAGGTCGTCGGTAAGGATCAGGATACCGACTTAGCCGTCCTCAAGGTCACCGCCGATCATCCCCTCCCTAGCGCGAAATTCGGAGATTCGTCGGCTGTGCGCGTCGGCCAATGGGTACTCGCCGTGGGAAATCCGTTCGGACTCGATCGGACGGTCACGCTCGGCGTAGTCAGCGGGATCGGCCGGGAAAATATCAATCTCTCGCGCTACGAAAATTTTATTCAGACGGACGCGTCGATCAATCCCGGCAACTCGGGCGGTCCGCTCTTCAATCTGCGCGGCGAAATCATCGGCATCAATACCGCCATCATTAACTTCGCCCAAGGGATCGGTTTTGCAATTCCCTCCAACATGGCCAAGCAAGTGATTCAGCAATTACTGACGCAGGGACGGGTGACACGAGGCTGGCTGGGCGTCGGCATCCAACCGCTCACAGCGGAGTTGGCACGCAAGTTCGGCGTCAACGAAGGCGAAGGGGTGCTGGTCAACGAAGTCTTCGAAAAGGACCCGGCTGCAGCAGCCGGCATCAAACCCGGCGACATCCTGACCCGTATCGACGGCATCGTGATCGACACGCCAAACCGGCTCTCTCGCGTCGTGGCGGGATTGCTCCCTGGCTCGACGGCAAAAGTTGAGATCGTCCGCGATCAGCAGCGCCTGGTGCTGGACGTCGCTCTTGTTGAACGTCGGGACCACGCCGTGATCACCTCGCTTCCCCAGGCACGCGCTGAAGTCAAGCTAGGACTCGATGTGCAAGATCTCACGCCGGGCCTCGCCGATAAATTTAAGCTGCAGGAAAGCCGGGGCGTGCTCATCAGCAAAGTGGAGCCCGGAAGCCTCGCCCAATCGGAAGGCCTTCACGAAGGCGACCTCATCAAGGAAGTGAACCGTGTCGATGTAGGATCGGTCGGAGAATTCAGCAGCGCAATCTCCAAGGTCCGGCGAGGCGAAACCGTTCTGCTTCGTGTGCTGAGAGAAAGCCGCGCCTTCTATGTGGTGCTCAAATCGACCGACCCCTGAAGCCCGGTCTGTCTGATCCATCTGGTCTATTCGGTCTTTCTCGTGTGTTTGGTTCAGCGAAACTACACCAGATAGACCAGATCAACCAGACAGCCTGCACAGATTCCAGTGATCGATCAATGCGCCGCCGCATGTGTCTCCACCTTGTGCGTCTCAACGATTCGAACCGCGAGCTCGCGCGGCACTTCGTCGTACCGTGCAAATTCCATCGCATAACTGCCACGTCCTGCCGTGAACGAATTCAGTGTCGTGGCATATGTGAGCAGCTCCGCCATTGGAACAAGGGCTGTAATCTGCTCCGTCTGGTCTTTCGCCTCCACATGGAGAATCCGTCCTCGTCGCGCATTCAAGTCCCCGATCACACCTCCGATGTGATCCGCCGGCGCCTCGACCTCCACCGTCATGATTGGCTCCAACAAGACGGGATGGGCCGTCTCCAAGGCCTTCTTGAACCCCATCGACGCGGCGATCTTAAACGCCATCTCAGATGAATCGACCGCATGGTACGACCCATCGTACACAGCAACCCGGCAATCGACGACAGGAAACCCCGCCAAGCTCCCATGGTGCATGGCTTCGACCACCCCCTTCTCCACCGCCGGAATAAAGTTGCGTGGAATGGCTCCGCCGACCACCTTGTTCTCAAACTTGAATCCCTCCCCGCGCGGCAGAGGTGCGAGTTCCAGCCAGCAATCACCGTACTGGCCATGCCCGCCGGTTTGTTTCTTATATTTCCCCTGCGCCTGTGCCGTGGCGCGAATGGTTTCGCGGTACGGAATCTTCGGCATATGAAGCACCACTTCCGCACCGTACTTGCGGCGCAATTTTTCGAGTGCAAGATCGATATGCAACTGGCCCATCCCGCTCAACACCATTTCCTTCGTGTCGGCATGTCGCGAAAATTCGAGCGTCGGATCTTCTTCGATCAACTTATGCAGCCCGAGACTGATTTTTTCGATATCGGCGCTGGACTTTGGCTCGATCGCAAAGGACAGCACAGGCCGAGGAAGCACCGTTTTCGGATAACAGATGGGAGCATGTTCGTCACAGAGCGTGTCACCGGTTTGCGTATCTTTCAGTTTCCCAATTGCCACGATCTCCCCTGCTCCGGCCGAAGGCACGGCCGTATGTTTCTTTCCCAACAACGTATACAGATGTCCGCTTTTCTCTTTGCTCCCTCGAGAACTGTTGAAGACCGTCGAGTCTGCGTGAAGGACCCCGACAAGACCCGCAGATAAGACAGTCGTCCGACAAACGGGTCTATCAGCGTCTTAAAGACGATCCCTGAAAATGGATCTTCTTGAACGGCACGGCGGTTCACGCGTCTCACCTGTATCCGGATGCAGGCCTTCCAGCGGGGCTCTCGCTGCCCGGTCCATCGGCGACGGCAGGAAATCGACGATCGCATTGAGGAGCGGAACGATCCCGATATTCTTGATTGCGGAACCGCAGTAGAGCGGGACAATCGTACCGGCCTGGACGCCAAGGCGAAGTCCATTGATCAGCTCCTCCTGCGTCAGCTCACCCGCGGCGAGATACTGTTCCAATAATCGATCATCACGCTCGGCCACTCCCTCCTGAACGCGCTTCCGCGCATCAGTGACCAACGTCCGCTCATTCTCAGGTATCGGCAACTGCTGAAATGTGGCGGTCTCCGTGCGCGAAGTGATGACGCGCTGCTGAAGAAGATCCAGCACCCCCTCAAGCTGGGCGCCACTGCCGAAGGGCAACGACATCGGCAATGGCATGATCCCAAGATCGCGTTGACACATCGTGACAACCTCATCGAGGGAGACACCGTCTTTATCCAATTCGTTGAGGAACAGGAGACAGGGCAAGCCGAGTGTTTTGACGCGAGACCAGACTCTGATGAGTTCGCTCCGGATCCCCGACGAGGCACCCACCACCAGGATCACGGCGTCCACCGCTCGCAATGCCATGACCGTCTCCCCGAGCAGGTTCAGCGCGCCGGGGGGATCGACGAGATTGATGGTGGTGTGATTCCAGGAACAACGGAGGAGACTGGTACTGACGGAACTGCGCCGGTGCAATTCTTCCGGCTCAAAGTCCGAGACGGTCGTGCCTTGTGCGATCGACCCGAGGTGGGGAACAGCGCCGGCGGCAAAGAGCATGGCCTCAGCCAGCGAGGTCTTCCCGGCACCGGCACTGGAGATCAGGACCACATTTCTGAGTGACTCCCTGCGTAGCTCGCTCATGGGGCCCTCCTCAGGATAGCCGGAAGACGGTCATATCTTCCGGAGATGAAATGGCCTGCTTACATCGCTGCGACTCCCCCTTCGCTCACGCGTCGGCACCATGGTTTGTCAGCCAGCCTTGATCGGCAAAGCTGACATAGCGTCCATCGCCGACGACGAGATGGTCAAGGACCCGAATGCCCAGGACTTCCCCTGCCGACACCAATCGCGCCGTCAGGACACGATCTTCCTGGCTCGGCGTAGGATCACCGCTGGGATGGTTGTGCAGGAAGATCACCGCCGCCGCCGATTCTTTTACCGCGAGTGTGAAGACTTCGCGCGGATGGACAATGCTGAGCGTCAAGCTGCCTTCCGATACTGTCGCGTCACGCATGATGGCATGCTTGGCATCCAGTAAAATGACTTTGAAGATTTCGTGACGCAGGTCGCGCAAGGTCGGATGGTAATGGGTGAAGAGGTCACGGCTAGATGTGATTTTTGTTCCCTTGGTCAGCGGACCAGCAAGGGCACGCTTCCCCAATTCAAGGGCGGCCTTCAGTTGAGCCGCTTTGGCCTCTCCCACGCCTGGGACTGCGCAGAGTTCTTCGATTCCGCATTGTGCAAGTCCGGCCACACCTCCGAGTCGATCCAGGATATCCATTCCGACTTGCACCGCTGAAGACCCATGACGACCGACTCGAAGGAGAATGGCCAGGAGTTGGGCATTGGTGAGCGTCTGTGGGCCCTGAGTCAGCAGTCGTTCGCGCGGCCGTTCTGTTTCAGGCCATTGAGCGATACCTTGTCCTCCTTTCTTGCTGGCCATTCATTCTCCTTGGACAAAAAATGACACTCTGAACGTTTTTGTACTAGCGATAACCCCTTCGATGGCCCCTTGGTAACAAATACGTATCCCCTAAACTGTTGAAATTACGTACAGCGACAAATTGGTGCAGTAATTGCTTTGGAACGCCGCAGCAGTGCACAACAACCTGGGAGGATTCGATGGAATGTCCGAAGTGTAAAGGCCTCATGATGCTCGAGCGGTTCTCCGACTTCTTCTTAATTTTCTATGCCTGGAAATGCATCAACTGCGGCGCCATCATCGATCGCACCATTTCAAATAATCGGCGAAAGAGCTTGGCCGCTCGCAAGCCCCAGACAGTGGCGACCCCCTAGAACAATTGCGATTCGTGTCTATACTGGTCGACCCTCTCGATCGCCACGGATGGTCGACATTGCCGCACTGATGCCTCGTCGCTCGCGTCGTACGCCGCCAGATCACTCAGGCGGCATTATAGTCACAGGCTCCAAGGTCGTCAAAATACTTCCATTCCTTTCGCTCCAACCTTTCTGCACTCCCACATCGGCTCCACCTCACACGTTCCACACCTCGCTTCAGCCGCACTCATCTTGACCCCTTCAAAAACGCTATGTTAGAGTCAGTCGCTCCAGAAATGTCTCTCACCTGAATGTATGCGTGTTATTGCCGGATCCCACCGAGGTCGCCGCTTGAGTGGGCCACAAGGGACTGCACTGCGTCCCACATCCGACAAGGTTCGCGAGGCCATTTTTTCAATTCTCGGAACCCAGGTGTCAGGAGGTCGTTTTCTTGATTTGTATGCAGGTACGGGAGCCGTCGGGATCGAAGCGCTGAGCCGCGGAGCCTCAGCCGTCACCTTTGTCGAATCAGACCCCAAGGCCGTGCAGCTGTTACAGAAAAATCTACAGACCTGTCAGCTGCTCGACCGAGCGCAGGTTCGTGTGGGACAAGACAGCCGCCTTCCTCGAGCGGAAAGACTGGTGGGGTGGCCCCTACGACGTACTCTTTGCAGATCCGCCGTATGCCGCTCTGGATGAGTTAGACATCCTGATCCATGCCTGGAGGCCCGGGCTGTTGTCGGAGCATGCCGCCGTGATTATCGAACAAGACTCGCGCACCGAATTGCCTGCATCGATCGACCATGCCGCGCTTGTGCGGCGATACGTGTATGGCGATACAGCACTCTATCTGTACGGTGTGTCCACCTCAGAATCGACCGCATCATGAAAATCGGCATCTATCCAGGAACCTTCGATCCCATTACCCACGGACACACCGATATCATCACCCGAAGCTTACGCGTGTTTGATAAAGTGGTCGTCGCCGTCGCGCCCAATCCATCCAAGCATCCACTCTTCACCCTGACCGAACGGCTGGAGATGATCCGGATCGTGATGAAGGAGATGACACAGGTCGAAGTGACCCACTTCGACGGCTTACTCGTGGACTATGTCCAGCGATACGGCGCCCATGCGATTATCCGTGGCTTGCGTGCAATCTCGGACTTCGAACATGAATTTCAGATGGCCCTCATCAATCGCAAAATCGCCAAACAGGTTGAGACCGTGTTCCTGATGCCCAGCGAAGAATATTCCTATTTATCCTCAACCATCATTAAAGACGTGGCCACCCACGGCGGAGCGCTCACGGAATTTCTGCACCCCGAGGTTGCGCGCCAACTGCAGGAACGGATCAGGAGTTTGAAAACATGAAGCTTGCTGCACGAGCGGGGCGAATTGCCCCCTCCCCCACCTTGGCCATGGCCGCAACCGCAAAAGCGATGGCAGCACGCGGAATCGACGTCGTCGATTTCTCGTCCGGAGAACCGGACTTCGATACACCGGAACCGGTCAAAGCCGCCGCAGAAGCCGCCATTCGTGCAGGGTTTACGAAATACACGCCCTCATCCGGCATCGATGAACTGCGCCAAGCGATTATCGACAAGCTTCAGGCGGAGCAAGGGCTCCGGTACGAGAAATCTCAAGTGCTGGTCTCGTGTGGCGCCAAACATTCGCTCTACAACCTTGCCGAAGCGCTCCTTGAAGCGGGCGACGAAGTCATCATTCCCGTTCCCTATTGGGTCTCCTATGCCGACCAAACCCTGCTGAACGACGCCACGCCGGTTTTCTTGCCGACCCGTGAAGAGGATGGGTACGCCATTGATGCCCATGAATTGGAACGGCTCATCACCCCACGCACCAAGGCGATTATCGTCAATAGCCCCTGCAATCCAACGGGAGCGACCTACGATCGGACGACGCTCGAACGCCTTGCCGAGCTGGCTCTCCGTCGGGATCTCCTTCTGATTTCAGACGAGATTTATGAAAAAATCCTCTACGACGGAGCGACGCACACGAGCATTGCCTCGTTAGGACCGGAGGTCGCAGCCCGTACCGTCGTGATCAACGGTGTCTCCAAAGCCTATGCGATGACCGGCTGGCGGATCGGCTATGCGGCCGGCCCCAAAGACCTGTTGACCGCCATGGCGAACATTCAAAGCCAGAGTACGTCCAACCCCTGTTCCATTTCACAAAAGGCTGCCGTCGTGGCCTTGCGCGAAGGTGGTGCGTTCACGGAAAAGATGGTGACAGAGTTCGATCGGCGACGGCGCGTCATGGTCGAGCGCCTGAATGCGATGCCCGGCGTTCGCTGCCGAATGCCCACCGGAGCATTTTATGCGTTCCCCAATGTGAGTGGGCTGCTCGGACGGCAGAGCCCAAGCGGAACAATCCTCACTCCGACCGATCTTGCGAACTACCTGTTGCAGGAATTCAAGGTCGCCGTGGTTCCCGGTGAGCCGTTTGGGAGCACCCAGCATATTCGACTGTCGTATGCGACCAGTATGGAGACGATTGTCCGAGGAATGGATCGCCTCGACGCAGCATTCAAGCAGCTTACCTAGAGAATGAGGGCTTACGTCGATTATGGTAGTGTCCCGATTCGTTAGGCCGAGTGAGATCGACACCGAGATTCAGATCCGTGCTAGCAGGAGGAAATGAATCGTGCCGATCTACGAATACCAGTGTGAAAGCTGCGCAGATAGGTTTGAAATCAAACAAAGCATGAAGGACGATCCCCTCACCGCCTGCCCGCGATGCGGGAAGCGCGTACAGCGACTTATTTCATCGCCGGCCATCATGTTCAAAGGCAGCGGGTGGTACGTGACGGACTACTCCGACAAAATGAAGCCTTCCTCAGGCAGTGAAGCACCGACACCCACGACTGGGGAGAAGAAAGAGACGGCGCCAAGTACGTCCGACCAGACAACGTCTACGGCTCCCTCTACTCCAGCTTCTCCCCCCTCGTCCGCGCCGGCAAGCACCCCGTCGAGCACGACCTCAAGCACCTCAAACACAGCGACGACCGCACCGTCGTCTTCCACCACCAAGTAGACAGCGGAGACGAGGCGCGCTAGCGTGTGCCTGTGGCCTTGGCCGGTGCTTTCTTCTTGGCCGGAGCCTTCTGCGTGACCTTTGTGGATGGCTTGGCTGCGCCGGCCTTCGGCGTTGCGGCTTTCGCCGACTTCGCCAGTCGTTCCTGTGCTGCCGTCAGGCTATTTTGCAAACTGTTGATCATGGTCGACTTATCGCGATTCGCCCGGGAGAGATCATCCACTTGCGCCTGCAAATCGTCTTTCACCTTCGCAAAGGAGGCAAGTTGATTCTGTAACTGAGTCTTTTCCATTGTCGCACTCTGGAGCTCGGAGCGGAGTTGTTCGATTTGTGTTTGGAGCGCCGGGGGCCAGTAATCGCACCCGGACAGACCCACCGAGACGATCGTTATGGCGGCCACCGCAACAAGGTTACGCACCATCACTGTTCGAGTCATCGGCATTCTCCTTTCAGTGTGAACGATACAATCGACTTCACCGACTATCTGCGTCGAGATGCAGGCCGTGAGCGGCCAACTGTGCCACGATGGCGCCTCGTTCGATCGCTCCATCGCGAATGATTCGGATCGGACCCCGTACGTCGATGACGGTGGACGGTCGCCCGCCGGGGGTCGGTCCAGCATCAATGATCAGATCGAGCGCGTCGCCAAGGTTGTGCTGGACCTCTTCGGCCGTCGTGGGCGGCGGCATGCCTTCACGATTCGCACTGGTGCCGGTCACCGGCCCGACTCGACGCAAGAGATCACCAGCGGCTGCCAGGCACTGAGACGGATGCCGACAGAGCCAGTCCCTGCAGTCACCGCATCGGAGAGTCCAACCGCTGCGGGAAAGACAATGGTGAGAGGCCCGGGCCAGAAGGCGTTCATCAGTACGGTGGCCGCAGGGGGGATGCTTCGAACGAACGGCCCCAACTGAGACCCGTCTCCGATCAGCACGAGAATCGGTTTTCCCTCCGACCGGCCTTTGACCTGCCACAATCTGGCGAGCGCCTGCTCGTCGAACGGAGCCACGGCAAGCCCGTAGAAACTTTCCGTCGGCAGGGCGATCAGCCCGCTCTCTCCGAGCACACGACGCACCCGATCAGCAAGCACCGGAACGGTGGATGCAGCATAGCGCTCGATCGTTGCCATGGCAGGAACCATCAGCCCCCTTCTGCGCTATGCCTGGCGTGAGAACGCACGATGCGCAATATCCGTCCGATAGTGAGCACCTTCAAATGCAATCGACTTGGTCACGCGATAGGCTTCCGCTTGCGCGATCTGCCAGGGTCTTTCCGCGTCCCGTAATTCCCAGCACCCGGCCCCCGGCCGTCACCACCTCGGTACCTGTTCGTGTCGTACCTGCATGAAACACCATGGTCGTCTCATCGGTCGTAGTCGGCAATCCATGAATCGCGCGGCCGGTCTGATAGGCCCCGGGATAGCCTCCCGACGTCATGACGACACATACCGCGGTCTCATCATGCCAGTCCACGGTCAGTTGATCGAGCCGATGTTCGACCACAGCCTCGATCACCTCCAGCAAATCGGTCTTGAGCAACGGGAGCACGACCTGCGTTTCCGGATCTCCCATCCGGGCATTGAACTCCAACACGTACGGCGTCCCTTTCACAATCATGAGTCCGGCATACAAGACGCCCTGAAACGGACAGCCCATGCGAGACAAGGCTTCGACGGCGGGATAGAGGACCTGCCGGGTGACCTGCTCGCGCAGCGCCATGGTGCCGAGCGGCGCAGGACAATAGGCGCCCATGCCCCCGGTGTTGGGGCCCGTATCGCCATCCCCGACTCGTTTATGATCTTGCGCCGGCAGCATCGGCACCACCGTCCGGCCATCCGTGAAGGCCATGATCGTCAGTTCCTCGCCGTCAAGAAACTGTTCAATCAACACGCGCTGACCGGCCTGACCGAACACCGCATGCTCCATCGAATCGCGGACGGCCTGTTCTCGCCTCCTCACGCGTCGTCGCGACCACCACACCCTTTCCCTGCGCCAGTCCATCAGCCTTCACCACGACGGGAAGCTCATGTTGATCGAGATAGGCCAAGGCCGGAGCGACCTGGTCGAAACTTTGCGCCTTCGCCGTGAGAATCTTCGCGCTGGCCATGATCTCTTTGGAAAAAACTTTGCTGGCTTCGATGCGTGCGGCGCCCTTCGTCGGTCCAAATATTTTGAGCTTCGATTTGCGAAACTCATCGACAATACCCAACGCAAGCGGGGCTTCCGGCCCGACGACCGTCAGATCGATCTTCTCCGACTGCACGAATGTTTTCAGCCCGGCAATATCGTCGGCTTTGATCGGCACACAGGTCGCAAGCGATTCGATCCCCGCATTGCCCGGCGCACAATAGAGCGTCGGCGTGCGGGGACTTTGCGCAAGCTTCCACACCATGGCGTGCTCGCGTCCCCCACTGCCGACGACAAGAATTTTCACAGGATAGCCTTCAGCTTGAAGTCTTTCTTCGGAGGATGTTCAAACGGCTTTCCAGCAAGGCCGCAGGCGAAGGGAAAACCGGAGGCGTAGCCTCTTGGCTACGTTGAGGATTTTGCCGAGCCGAGAACGACGCTGGAGAGTCGTTTCAACATCCGTTAGTGGCGGAAGTGGCGCATGCCCGTCAGAATCATCGCCACCCCCTGTTCATCTGCGGCTTTGATGATTTCGGCATCGCGAATCGAGCCGCCCGGCTGAATGACCGCCGTGATCCCCGCTTGCGCGGCGGCATCCAATCCATCTCGGAACGGAAAGAACGCATCCGACGCCATCACACAGCCCTTAATCGGCATCTGGGCTTTCATCGCCGCAAGCTTCACCGAATCGACCCGGCTCATCTGGCCGGCGCCGATTCCCACCGTCTGCCCCGGCTTGGCATAGATGATCGCATTCGACTTCACGTGTTTGCAGACCTTCCAGGCAAAGGCGCAGGCCGCATACTCCTCGTCCGTCGGTTTGCGCATGGTCGGTACGTTGAGCGCTTTCAGATCGGTCAAGACACCGAGATCCCGATCCTGCACGATCAATCCGCCGACCAATTTCTTGAGATCGAAGCCCTCCTGCTTCACCTTCGTGAGTGGTCCGACATCGAGCAAACGCAGATCCTTCTTGCGCTTCAATTCTGCAAGCGCATCGTCTGGCAAATCCCGGCGCAATGACCACTTCCACAAACGTGGAGGTAATTTCCTTCGCCGCGGCCAAATCCACGGGGCGATTGAATGCAATCACGCCGCCGAACGCCGAGATGGGATCGGTCTCCCGGGCCTTCACATAGGCCTCGACCGGCGTCGTACCCAAGTGCCACACCGCAGGGATTATTGTGCTTGATAATGGCCACGGCGATCTCGTCGTATTCTTTCGCCAGTTCGAGCGCCGAATTGGCATCGAGAAAATTGTTATACGACATCGCCTTGCCGTGCAGGATCTTTCCACGGGACACCGATGGCTCGGTCGAATGCAGCTCTCGATAGAAGGCCCCTTGCTGATGCGGATTCTCTCCATAGCGGAGCATCTCTGCCCGTTCGAACTGCAAGGACAATATTTTGGGGAACTTGACCTCGCTGCCTTGTACCTGCTTTTCGAGATACCCGGCGATCAGACTGTCGTAGCGCGCCGTGTGTTGAAAGACCTTCATCGCCAACTCGCGTCGTAACTCGTGCGACACCGTCCCTGCCTTCGCCGCATCGAGCACGCGCTGGTAATCGGCCGGATCTACGACCACCAAGACATCTTCGTGGTTTTTGGCTGCAGAGCGCAGCATCGACGGCCCGCCGATATCGATATTTTCAATGGCTTCTTCAAAGGGACAGTGGGGTTTCGCGATCGTCGCCTCGAACGGATAGAGATTGACCACGACCACGTCGATGGGTCCAATCCCCTGCTGCTTCATCTGCTCGACATGGGCAGGCACCGAACGGCGTCCAAGTAAGCCGCCATGAATCTTGGGGTGCAGTGTCTTGACACGGCCGTCGAGAATTTCCGGTGAGCCAGTGTAGGCCGCCACATCGGTCACCTGTCACCCGGCCTCCCGCAAGGCCTTTGCCGTTCCTCCGGTCGAAAGTATCTCGGCGCCGAGCGCTGTCAAGCCCTTTCGCCATCTCCACGACTCCGGTCTTGTCAGACACGCTGATCAGCGCCCGCTTGATGCCGGCCATATTGAACTCCTTGACAACTTGTTCGTGAGTCAGAAAGATATGACGCGAATCCGTGAAAAGCGGGCGAAGAATAACAAATGGATTAGGCAAGTTCAAGGCAATGAAGATCAGTGAAAACTCGAACGAGTTCTGTCGTGGCGAAGAGAGAAGGTCCTGCCGCCGCAAATGCCTGAGCCAGGGCCGGCCTAGTCTCACACTCCCACCGGTAATCACTATTAATAGCAGGGCCAGGTTTGGTTCTTGTGTCGCGAAAGCCGGAGCAGACTCACGGCAAACCTCAGCTGCTGCAGAAAGCACCATCAGCCGAGGCTATGGGTACGAAAACAGAGAATTCCACCGAGCCTGTGCTGGAGACTGATATTAGCGCTAGTACGCCCTTGACGAATGTGATACGGTTATTTGTCCCACCCCAACGACAACCAGAGAGTTGATGAATGATGCGCAGAGCGATTCTAGGCGCAGGCGCTGTCGCACTTACTCTTCTTGCCGTGGTCTGCATCCCGCGCCATCTTCCAACATCGACAGCATCGAGCTCCCTCACCCCTGCCACCTTTCATGCACAGTTTAGAACACGGGACTCTGACCCTCCGTGGCTCGCTCCCCAATGAGACCAGCAAAGCCGCAATTCTTCAGCGAGCCCAAGAACTGTATGGAGCAGCACCTGGTCGCGTAGTCGATGAGTTGGTGGTGGATCCGAGAGTGGGACCTGCAGCCTGGGCCGGCAATGTCCCCAAGGCCCTCCCCGTCTTAGGACACATGACAGAACGCGGCTCCATCATCATCGACGGTCGCTCGATTGTCCTCAGCGGCCGGGTCGACAACGATCGTGCCAAAGCCACCTTGCTGCGAGATATTGCCCCTCTCACTCAGACGGGGCTCGAACTGGAAGATCACATTCTGGCGGCTCCGCTCCTCGGCTTCCTCCCCCTCGCTCCAGAAGAAATTGAATGAGATCCTTTCGCACGGCTCCATCGAATTTGATTCGAATACCACGACGATGACTCCCCGCAGTCGCGCCACACTGGACCAGCTGATTACCCTGTTACGTCATGCCCCTCACACGGCCATTGAGATTGGCGGTCATACGGACAAGTACGGCGCGCCGGACTATAACCTTCAACTCAGTCGCCGCCGCGCTGAAGCCGTGCGGCACTACTTCATCAGCCACGGCCTGACCAACCAGTTCACCGCCGTCGGCTATGGCGCCTCACGACCGCTGTCGGTGGCGCAGACGCGGGCCGGTCTCCAGCACAACCGGCGCATCGAATTGCGCGTGAAAGGAGTGAGTGACCTATGATCGTACTCATCGGCCAAATCGTGGGATGTCTTATTGTCGCGGCAGGAATCGGCGGCGTGGTCGGATGGCTGCTGCGACAACTGTCCACCGGCGAACTCGCACAACAGTTCACGGACGTGACCACCACCCTCCGCCATAAAGAACAAATGCTGGAGAAGGCGCAGTATGAGCTGAAAGTCCAAGCCGCTGCGATGCAGATGCTCGAAAGCAAGATCGTCGAATCGGACGAGATCAACCAATCCACCCGGCAGGAACTCTCGGCACGAAACGACCGCCTCCAGGCGCTTCAAGAGGAGTTGGCCGTTCGCACGCAGCGGCTGACGGTTCTGGAAGCGCAAGAAGCCTCTGTTCGCCGGCGCGCGAGCGAGTATGACGCGACCGCCGCCGCGCAATCGGAAGAAGCCCAGCAACTCCAACTCATGCGCCAGGCGGCCCAACAGACACTCGAGTCGAACGAGCAAGAACGGCGCGATCTTCAGCGCCGCCTCGCCGAGTTGGACAGCCATCGTCGCAGAAGCCGATCGGCTACGCGCGCGCGTGGAGGAACTCGAACCGGCCCAAGGACGGGTCCATTGGTTGGAAGTGCAACTCTCCGATCGAGAGGCCGAGCATCGAGCCGCACTACACCAACTCAACAGCCAACTGGCCGAACGAGACAGGCGCATCGGCCAACTGGAGTCTCTCTCCCAACGGATTCAGGAGCAAGAGGCGGCACTGGCACAGTGGGAAACGAAATATGCCCACACCCTCACGCAACACGAAGCGCAGATCGCCAAGCTACAACAACAGCTCGCGGCGCAGGACCAACTCCAAGCCCAGCTCCTGCTCGATAAACAACTCCTCGATGAGCGAGCCGAACGGATCGACGGCCTGCAGCACCGGATTCAAGAACTCGAAGCGCAACAGCAAGGCCTGGCGGATCAAGTACAAGACGGCGGGAGAAAAACAAGAGGAGATCGACCCGCCTCCGCAAGCGCCTGATCGAAGTGCGGGCCGCACTCCGCATCAAGACCGATGGGGGGGCCGTGGCTCCTCGCCAGAAAACCCGTCAGAATGGAAGTCAACTGAGCCTGGAAATAGTACAGGCCAAAGCGGCGAAAGACGGCCCGAAAGACGATCTGAGTAAGATTCACGGGATCGGCCCTGTCTTTGCGCGGACCCTGAACAAGATGGGATTGTACAGCTTTGGCCAGATTGCGCGCTGGACGTCAGAGGATATCGACAAGGTCGCGAAGAAGCTCTACACCGCCCCCGACCGGATCAAGCGGGACAAGTGGATCGACGAAGCTAAAAAACTCCATGCGCAGAAGTACGGCGAGCGACTCTAGCCCGCATGATTTATGAAGCTTCTGCTGCAAGTACGGATACGCGGCTGTGACGAGCAGTCTTGCCTTTCAGCCCCTCGACATACTTTAAGAGTATGCCTCAGGCCTTCACGGCTCCGAGTGCCCGTCTCGCTTCGCGTCTGTACGCTTTCGCGACGAACATTTACGAATAATGCGGGCTACCGAGCGCACTCCCATCGTGAAGCGTTTCTCGCATACAACGCCTGCCGCCCGGGCGCGACCTGACACTTTTTCTTCTCCATCAGGCAGCGACCGGGGTCGGCGGAACCCTTCGCTTTAGCCCGGAACGGCCCTTTCGGACTGGGCCAGGCGAAATCCTTCAGAATCTCCTTCGTGAACTCAGATACGGGTATCTGGCCACTGCTGTTCACGAATAGGACTTAACCAGTGTCTTCTTGCCCGTAACTCATTGAAATAACAGGTGATATATTCTAATTGGAACTTGCGTACTCTTGGCCGTGTAGATTCTGTCAAAAGCCCATGGAGAACCTCCCCGTAAGACAGATCTGTCGCAAAGTGCGTGAATTCATGGCTCCCAGAGCCCTTTGGGGCCTCCACCACTCTATATAGAGACCTGGCATTCCAATCGCCTACTGTCCAAGATTCAAATACTGGAAAAGTTACTTTGGAGAGGGTGGCTCCTGACACCTTTTTTTCACTTATCTGCTAGGTTTTACTAAGACATGCAGGTGCCTGCCGGTCCAAGAGGTGAACCATGAAGAGTGCAGCGATTCTTGCCGCAGGTATTGCTGCACTTGGCCTCCTTGCCGCGCTCTGCCTTCCACGCCACGTTCCCCCGTCTACAGCATCGGGCCCCGCCATCCCTGCCAACTTTCATGCACGTGTCGAGTATGGAATGTTGATACTCCGTGGCTCACTTCCCAGTGAGACCAGCAAGACCGCAATCCTTCAGCGAGCCCAAGAACTCTATGGAGCAACGCCAGGCCACGTTGTCGATGAGTTGGCGGTAGATCCGAGAGTGGGGCCTGTCGCCTGGGCCGACAACGTCTCCCAGGTCCTCCCTGTCCTAGGTCACATGACGGAACGAGGCTCCATCATCATCGACGGTCACACACTTGTCGTCAGCGGCCACGTCGGCGACAATCGTGCCAAGGCAGCCGTGCTACAAGTTATTGCCCCTCTGACACAGACAGGGCTGGAACTGGAAGATCGTATTCTGGCAGGTTCATCCAGGGCGGGCCGCCCCACGAAGGCTTCTTCTCCAACAACTCCATCCCAGAAAGCTCCATCTCTAAAGACTCCCGTACAGGTGGCATCCCCATCTCCGAATGTGCCATTTACCACGGGACCATCCCAGAAGGTTCTCTCCCTGAAGACGCCTTCCCAGGCGGCAGTCGAAGCTTCGAAGGCTCCCTCGCCCGCTGCTCCATCCCAGAAGACCCACTCCTTGGTGGCGGCCCTAGCCCCAAAGGCTCCATCTCTGCCGGCAACTCCATCAGTCACTGAAGTCTCTCCTGCCTTGCTGCAAAAGACGATTGAATGAAATCCTCGCTCGTTCGTCCATCGAGTTTGAATCAAACAGCACAACGATGACTCCCCCCAGTCTTGCCACACTGGACCAGCTGATTGCCGAATTACGCCGGTCCCCTCGCGCGGACGTAGAGATCGGCGGACATACGGACAAGTACGGCGAGCCGGAATATAATCTTCGACTCAGCCAGCGCCGTGCTGATGCCGTGCGGCGCTACTTTGCCAAGCACGGCCTGCCCAAGCAATTCACTGCCGTAGGCTATGGCGCCTCACGACCGATGTCGGTGGCAGAGAATCGGGCCGGTCTCCAACGCAACCGGCGCATCGAACTACGCGTGAAAGGACAGCCGGAGCTATGAGCCTGTTCATCAACCAGATGCTGGGGTGTCTCATCATCGCGGCTGGAATCGGCGGAACAGTCGGCTGGCTACTGAGACACGTTTCCGCCGACAAGAGCGCGCAGCTGCTCGCCGACGTCACTGCCATGATGCACCTCAAAGAGCAGATGCTGGAGAAGGCGCGGTATCAGTTGAGAGCCGCTTCCTCGAAGATGCAACCGCTAGACAGTGAGCAGATGGCACCGCACACGCTCAGCCATTCCAGCCAAGAAGACCTCTCCTCGCATGAGCGTTCCAGGAGCATAGAAAATCGATGTGTCGATACCGATCGACTTCACACGCGACTTCAGGAATCGGAGGCGGCAGGGGGATTGGTTGAGTGGCTAGACGTACAACTCACTGAACGGGATGAGAAACATCGGATCGCACTCCACGAAGTCGAGCGACAGCTCGCCGAACGAGATCGGCGTATCCGCGAACTCGAGCAGATCAATGAGCATCTGAGGATGCAGACAGAGGACAACGAGGCCCTCAACGCCGCAGCCACCCAACCTGTCGCGCAGCAGATCGACAAAGCAGCCTGATCGTAACCCGCACAGACTCTCTTCACTCAACCCACTGAATCAATCAAACCAAGCAGAAACGGTGCATTAAAGCCCTTCGTTTCAGCGCCTCCCGGAACGGCCCTTTCGGACTGTGCCAGGTGGAACCCTTCGGAAACTCATTCATGGTTTAGCAAATCCTTGATGTCTGTTTCAGATTGAGAACTTCACCAGTAGCTCGTACACTTGCCCCGTCATTATTCTCGCACGGAGATTGCTCCGTGTTGCAGAAGTTCCACCAACGGTTTAGCATCCGCTCTCTCTTACCGAGATTCAACGACGTTTTATCATTAGAGCTCACAGCTCGATGTGGAATGGTTTTGTTGTATGAAGGAAGATATCGAATGTGCAATCGACTTTCACCGCTACGCTGGCGAGAAGGGGCAAGCAACGCCGTTGCGGCCCAGCCGGGAAAGCGACGCATTCATCTGCCTCACCGGACTCGTTACTTGACTGGCTCTGTCAAAGGAAACCTGATTATGACTATACGTCTGCCTGCTACCATTCTCACATTAGGCCTGGCAGTCATTTTCTCTACTGGCTGTGCCAATACTGTCGACCCAGTCTACCCAGTCTCCACCGGCTCCCATTCCAAAATTGAACAAGTGAGTCCCGATAGACCCCGGAAAGCCGTTGTCTGGGGAAATCATCCCATTGTTGTGAATACGGTAATCCAAGCGATGCAGGAAACGAACGTGCGCGTTGTTGAACGCGCCCGACTCAAGGAAATCATGAACGAGCAAAAGATCCGTCTCACGAACGCACCCGACGGTGAGGCGGACTTACTTAAAGTAGGACGGCTGCTCGGAGTCGACTGGATTGTCTTCGCCGACGCTACGGTACACTCTGCAGAAGATCGTAGAACACCAGGGGACGCCTCAGGCGGAGGTAGCCAAGCGCAACCGGTGTATCACCTCAGTGTCTCTGTAAGGAATGTCAGTATCGAAACTGGTGAGATACGATGGAGCGGCACTGCCACATATCCCGCACCCGTCACGAATCCGGATCAGGCACTTATTTCTCTGACTCGTATGGCCATGTCGCACGCCGTATGCCCTCTCGAGAACGGATATACTTGGGACGAGCGAGCGGGTTGCCGAAGACCGAAGTGACTCTGCTACCAGAAGAGGCCAAGCCATCCCGATCCATCAAGAGGATGGTTCTTCCGATTTGTCAGCTTTACCTTGAATGAGTTCGTCGTGGGTTGGCCGGATATCAGACTCGGCCATTGATGGTGGCCTGGCCGATCCTCGATCGCGCACGTCGAACGAGCACATTTTTATCGTGCGCGTTCCGCGAGCATAAGGACGACCAGGTTGCCCGTCCCATCCTTCGGAGGCCGCGCACTGCGCGAGCACAGAAGATCATCAGCATCCATCCCCCTCTTCTGTTCTAGAAGCACAGGATCAGCATCGCAGCAATGTACCGCGATTGCAGCAGGAGCCTTCGTGAATGATGTGGGTTATGGCGTCTTCCACTTCATCAGCGCAATCACGCTTGCCATCGTGACTTGGTCGTCGTCGAATCCGCCGTGCGTCGTGCTCTTCGATTCCTTGCCTGGTGCAGCCCACGTATAGACGTTTGGCAAGTTCTTCGATGCAATCGCGTCGTTGAAATACTTCTCCATGCCGAGTATCGGCGTCTTCTGTCCTTGCTCGAGCGACTGCGACACCAGGTAGAGCAGCGATCGGCTGTACCCAAGAATCGGTTTGCACGTCGGATCCTTCTGTTCCATGTCGTCGGATAGATGGAACTGATTGAAACGCTTGACCTTGCCGCTTGTGATGGCGGGGACGACGGTCTTTTTGAAGAGATCGATGCGTACCGCCGGCGCCATGAAATTCACGCTTTCAAAATTCCAGCCCCGTCCTCCCAGGCGATCGACGACATGACTGTGCAGAATCGCCCCGGCCGAGTGACCGACTAGATGCAGGCGCACCTTGGTTAGATCGGCAAAGTACGGCGATTGTTGGCATGCCTTGTAGAGCTTCATTCCTCCACTCTCGGCCGTATTGGAAATCGCGTCCGCATTCTGTTTCATTTCGCTCCAGATCGCCGTCCCCGGCTTGGCCAGTAATTTTTCAAGCCGTTCGTTCCACCAATCCATGACTCTATCGAAGAACCCGCCGGTCGGACGAGGCTGGCCCTCTAAGACGTCCTCAAGGCGGCCCTTGAGCGTGGACCAGAGGTCAGTTTCCCACATCAGAAAGATAGGAAATATCTTGTGTTCATACAACGCCGGAATCCACTTCGCTGCAGTTTCTCCCGCAGTATCCTCGGACGTGAGACCGCCATGCGCGTAGATGGCGATATCCACGGGATCATTTTTACCCAAGCCCCATGCTGTCCGCGCCATGCCGAGATGCTCCGTGACAAGCGCCTCGATGTCAGACTCCTGTGTGCGGAAGTCACCGGTGTTGCTCAGCCGGCCGTTGTTCTCCATATCGATGATGAAGGGGCTGATCTCGCGCGTGCGCAACGAAGATTCGCTGGCGAGCTGCACTTTGCCGGCATCCAGACGCAACGTCTTCGACCGTGCGATCTCCAGATGTAGTTCGGTGACCACGCCCAATTGTGCCACCCAACAGTCCATCGCACTGTCGAGCCAGTCTTCATACTGTAGCACTGCGCGGCCTTTCGTCCCCCAGCGCTTCCCCCACGAGTTATGAATGATGAACCCATCTTGGTTATAGCCGACGATCGCAAAGGCATGGCCACCGTCGCTGGGGCCTGCCTTCCGACACGGAATTATCCAATACCCGCCTGTCGTGTGGGATGTACTCGACAATCCTTCATCCCAGCCGGAGTGACAGACAGCGCTGGCATAGAGAATGCCGATCTCGTTGAGTGCCACGTGCATATCGGTAACCGAACGCGTGTCGACGCGGTAATAGGCCCCGAGTGGACGCTGCACGGCATCAAGCCACCAGTCGTCTGCTGACTTTTTCCCTTGGGCCGTCGGCATTTTCTCAGTGGTCCACAGCTTGTCCGAGCAGGCGCCATGTTTGTACCAGCCCTTCATCGCGCCGCGCAGACTCGATCCGGTATCGACATCTGGGGCGCCGGGAAATTCATCATAGCGCCGTGCCATCGAATACAACATAAATGGGGCCACGCAACAGTCGATCTGCTTGCGCTTCGCGCTGTGTTGTAACTGGTACACGACGCTTGCCAGAGCGAAACCTGTACAGGCGTTGGTCTGTCCCTGATCGAGCACAGGGATGTTGGTCTTCGGAGCAAACGTCACGCCTGGCACCACTGCCACCGGCGGCAGATACAGTCTGTCGCGCAGATCGAGGCGATCAGGAACTGCACTGCGTTTGGGAATTGTCGCAGCGCCAAGTTTCTTCCTTCTTCCTGCTGGAATCTTGTTCCTCGCCATGAAAAACTCCTTTCAGAATGTGTACAGACACCGATCGAGAATCAGCTCTTCGATGTTCATATTCGGAGAAAACCCGGGCCGTATTCTCAGCTGATTCATGAACTCCGTCAAGCATCGAGTGGCCGAATCGCCTTACAAATACTGGCATTTTGAGACACTGAAGACGAGCCGCAAATAAACTCCTACGGAGTCGCTAGCCAAGCGGTATGAGAGTATGGCCACGTATAAGCTTGCTAAACGGCAGGCGGCCCATCATGGTTTGACTTCCCCTTCCCTGCCCTCCTAATATCGGTTTATCTGGTTGGTCTGGTCTATCTGGTTTGTTTTATTGTTTGACTCAGAGCAACCGAACGACCAAATAAACGAGACAGAACTAAACAGACGAGATAGGCCGGCTGACTTTCTCAGCATCCTGCTAGAGACGATATCAACGGGCGGACACTAAGGAGGTGATGTTTTGGCTAAACAGCACAAGTACAAAGGCAGTGTTCCCCTGCATGACAAATATGGTCCGGAGGCGAAATATGCCGTTGAAGCTGAGGCGCTGCTGCCGACCACCAAGCATGAAGAAGAAATAGCCCGGGGGCTTGAAATTGGGTTGCCCGGTGCCGATTCCATTAAAGATCGCCGGATTCCCACGTTCAGTCGTGGGGAACTCCCCCACTTCGCCGGAATTAACACCTTTGTCAAAGCACCCTACATTGAAGACGTGCGCAAGTGCGGTCAGTACGACGTGGCTATTCTTGGGGCGCCGTTCGACGGTGGCACGACGTATCGTTCCGGCACGCGGTTCGGGCCTCAGGGCATTCGCAAGATCTCGGCACTGTATGGATCCTACAGCTTCGAACTCGGCGTAGATCTGCGAGAGTCTATTTCCATGTGTGATCTCGGCGACGTGTTTACCATTCCCGCCAACATCGAAAAGACGTTCGATCAGGTCAGCAAGGCCGTCTCACACGTGTATGCCAGCGGAGCGTTTCCCGTGGTGCTCGGCGGCGACCATTCCCTTGGCTTCGCGACCGTGCGGGGGGTTGCCCAGAATCTTAAAGGAGGCAAGCTCGGCATCATTCACTTCGACCGGCATGTAGACACGCAAGACACCGATCTCGACGAGCGCATGCACACCACGCCCTGGTTTCACGCGACGAACATTCCCAACGTACCGGCAAAAAATCTTGTGCAGATCGGGATCGGCGGCTGGCAGTCGCCTCGGCCCGGTGTGAAGGTCGGGCGTGAACGCCAAACGACGATCATGACCATCACCGATTGCGTGGAGATGGGAATTGAGAATGCTGCCAAACAAGCGCTCGAGGTGGCCTGGGACGGCGTCGATGCGGTCTGGCTGAGCTTCGATGTGGATTGTTTGGATGCCGCGTTCGTGCCTGGAACCGGCTGGCCTGAACCAGGCGGGTTCTTGCCCCGCGAAGTACTGAAGTTTCTTCAGATCATCGCGGACAGCAAGCCTATCGCCGGAATGGAGATCGTGGAGTGCGCGCCTCCCTACGACGCAGCCGAGATCACCAGTTTAATCTCCACTCGCGTAATCTGCGACGTTCTGGCCTGCCAAGTGCGCTCCGGCCATCTGCCGAACCGGAGAAAGCCCTAACCAGCATTATTCATGAATATTTCTACTGCAGTCGCGAGCGTTCTGGCCCGGGGCACGGGGCTAAGGCTAAGGGTGACGATTTCCGCAGGATGCTCAAAAAGGCTGTCCAGCAAGGCCGCAGCTTCTGATGTAGGCTGAGGCCGAGGTCAAGGTTGAGCGAAGATCAGGCTTTTTTCTCAGCCTTGACCTGAGCCTTAACCTTCCAGAAAGCTGGCGGAATTTTTCAGCTTCCTGCTAGCGAGTTAACGACACGTCATGATCACTCAATGTCAAGATATCCTCAAAATCTCGGCCGCTTGTGACAGAGCCAAGTTCCTTTTCCACTTTCCTTCCTGAGTTAAACTCCACCTCAAGTTTATACTGTGAATCTGACCTCACTTTGTATTGAATTGCCTTACTTTTCCCCTGCTCAATTTCTCCAAACATGAATTTTTGACCGCACACTTCGAGTTGGCCATTTTTTATCGGTTCTGTGGCAGCGTTGAGAATAAGCACTTGGCCATCATCGCTAAACACAATCGATGTGGAATACCAGGACGCTAGAAGGAAGCAACCTACTTCCCAGGACCGCGGCTTACCAATATCTCATCGCCATCCTCTCCAATTAATTCCGGCGGATTTTATTGATCAGCACATACAACGTGGTGACACTTAAAATACTGCCCAGTACCAGCGGCACTGCCCAGAGCTGCCACCAGGGTGCATTGGACGACACCGCGTAGGCACGTGGCCAAGCAATATTGGAGAACTCAAACACCGACCAGAGAAAGGCCGCCAGATTGATGACCAATCCCCAGATACCCAGTTTCAGTTCGCCCAGTGCCGGATTCCAACGGCCCGTGAGGCGGGTATAGAGGCCTACCCCGGTGGTCATGGTGAACATGGCGTATAACCCGCCTGTGCCAAAGGCCAGCACCGTAGCAACGGCCCCATCATTCAGCCCGAACATCAACCCGAGCCCCGCCAGCACCACAACGCAGAGTACTGCATTGCGCGGAGTCTTGGCCGTTGTGACCCGACTTAACACAGCGGGCATATTGCCCTCGCGGGCCATCGAGTACACAATGCGCGAGGTGTATTGCACCACGGATGCCCCGCACGCAAGAAAAGCCGTCATGACAATTGCTAGAAAAGGTTTCTCAGCCCACTCTCCGAAACTAACGGTAATCACGGGGGTGATCGGATCGGACGTGGCACTCGTACTCAGCAGTGTGTCGCGATCGAAGCTCAATGTCAGGGCGGCGGAATTAAAAAGCACCACACTTCCCACCATGCAGAGAGAAAAAAAGATCGCGCGTGGGACCATCCGCTTGGGCTCATGGGTTTCTTCGGCGATGGTGGAGCAGGCATCGAAACCAATGAAGGCCCAGCCTGCAATGGCGAGCGCCGCCAGAAACGCAGCCGTCTGACTAGGTGCGGTCCCCGTGCCCAGATGCTGAAACAATTCGGAAAATGAATGCTGCCGGAAAAAGAGAAACAGCAGCAGCGCCACGCCAACCGAGCCCACCATTTCCGCATACACGCCCAAGCTAATGACCAGCTTGAACACATTGACGTGAGCCAGGTTGAGCACCGTACAGATCACTAAAAACACGGCGCCCCACAGCACCAACGTGAGCCCTCCTCCACCCGCCGAGCCAAAGAAAATGGCAAGCCAGACACCACCGGTGTAGGCTGTGGTGGTCAGCATGGCGATCGTGGAGCTGATGTAGATGACTCCGGCGAATTGCCCTGTGACACTCCCCCCGAGCTGCCGTGCCCACTTGTACGCCCCACCCGCAATTGGAAACTGAGAGGACAATTCAGCGTAGACGGTTGCGACCAGCAGCTGCATCACCAGACAGAGGGCCAGCGCGGCAAACCAACCACCCCCCGTCACCACCGTCTGCACGCCAATAATGGCGTAGAGGCCCACCACTGGCGAAACGACTGCGAAGCCAATGGTCAGGCTATTCCAGACACTCAGGCTGCGGTTCAGTGTATCGGGAGTACTCGTGGCGGTTGTAGGGGGAAGAATATCCATACCCACTTTCATTGACATAACGTTCTGCTCTTACACAGGATGTCGAAATAATTGTTCTTCTCATCCACCCTGAGGTCTCCAAGACAACCTCCTCGCTCAGGGATGCGACTTGTCCCTGCGGCGTCCTTACTTCGCTTCAAGGAACTGTGAAACTTGGGACGTGAATTATGAAACGTATCTCAAGTTCACGACAATGTACACACTTCATACATCAAAAATCGGCTCTTTTCCTTTCAGCTCCTCTATCCTCGTCGTATAACATCACTCTCTACGGCATATGTCGCCTGCACGGAACGATACACACTGCGAGCAGTGTGTCCTTGCCTCCTTCGTGCGTTTGACTTCGCATTCCCCGCCCTCCTAGAATCCCGCCATGGCTTCGTCCTTCGTTCATCTCCATCTCCATACTCAATTCAGTCTGCTCGATGGTGCGAATCAAATCGAGCCGCTCATCCAGCAGATCAAATCATTCAATCAGCCGGCTGTGGCGATGACCGACCATGGCAACATGTTCGGGGCCATCGAGTTCTACCGCAAAGCCAACGAGGCAGGTATCAAACCCATCATCGGCTGCGAAGCCTACATGGCTCCTGGTAGTCGCTTCGCTGCCAAAGACAGCGGCCTCGCCCACAACGACTACTATCACCTGATCCTCCTGGCTCGAAATCTGACCGGCTATCAGAACCTGATCAATCTCGTCAGTAAAGCATATCTTGAAGGGTTCTACTATAAGCCACGGATGGATAAGGAAATTCTGAAAGAGCACCATGAGGGACTGATCGCCCTGTCCGGCTGCTTGAGCGGCGAGATCCCGTACCTCATCGGCCAGAAGGACATGGCCGGCGCCATGGCTGTAGCTGGGGAGTTTCAGGAAATCTTCGGGAAGGAACACTTCTACCTTGAGGTGCAGGCGAACGGGCTGGACCACCAGCGAGTCGCGAATAGCGGCCTGCTCGAGATCGCCAAGAAAATGGACATCCCTCTGGCCGGCACCAACGATTGCCATTACCTCAAGAAAGAAGATTTCCGCCCGCACGAGCTGATGCTCTGCCTGCAAACCGGCAAGACGATCAGCGACCCGAATCGCATGAAGTTCGATACGGATCAGCTCTATGTGAAATCGACAGAAGAAGTCTCGGCCGCCTTTATCGAGTTCCCCAATGCCGTCGCCAATACCTGCCGGATCGCGGACAACTGCGATCTCCAGCTGGCGCTGAACAAGACGCATCTCCCGCAGTACAAAGTTCCCGAAGGATTCACGCGTGAAACCTATCTGGAGCGCCTGGCGCTGGAGGGATTGACGGCCAGATTGACAAGAACGGCCCAGCCAGATCCTGCCGGCCGTCTATGAGCTGCGCCTGCGTGAAGAACTGACGATCATCTGCTCGATGGGGTTCGCCGGCTATTTCCTCATCGTGTGGGACATCATTAAGTTTGCCCGCTCGCGCCACATTCCGGTCGGACCTGGTCGAGGCTCCGCCGCCGGCAGTCTCGTCGCCTATGCGCTGCGCATCACGGACCTCGATCCCCTCGTCTACACGCTCTTGTTCGAACGGTTCCTGAATCCCGAGCGCGTGTCTCTCCCCGATATCGACATGGACTTCTGCATGGAACGCCGGGGCGAGGTCATCAACTACGTGGTCGACAAGTACGGCAAGGACCACGTAGCCCAGATCATTACGTTCGGGACGCTCGGGGCGAAAGCCGCGATCCGGGACGTGGGTCGCGTGCTGGAGATTCCCTATGCCGAAGTCGATCGCGTAGCCAAGCTCGTCCCGAATCAGCTCAACATCACGCTCCAACAGGCACTCGATCAAGAACCGAAACTGCGCGATCTCGTCGAGACCGATACGCGGGTCAAAGAGCTGATGGGCATCGCCCGCTCCCTCGAAGGACTGGCCCGCCACGCCTCGACTCACGCCGCCGGCGTGGTGATTTCGGAAGGGCCGCTCACGGACCACGTGCCGCTCTACAAAGGAGCCAACGACGAAATCGTCACCCAATATTCGATGGGAGACGTCGAAAAGATCGGGCTCGTCAAATTCGATTTTCTGGGCCTCAAAACCCTCACGATGATCAAACGCGCCGAGAGTCTGATCAATGAGCGGCATCCCGGCAATCCACCGTTGGTCATGGAACAGATGCCGTTCGACGACCCCAAGACCTTTGCCCTCCTCTCCTCAGGCAAAGACGATCGGCCTCTTCCAGTTGGAAAGCTCCGGAATGCGCGATCTCCTGACCGGCCTGAAACCTGACCGCTTCGAGGACATCATCGCCATCATCGCGCTCTATCGCCCCGGCCCGATGGATCTGATTCCCGACTTCATCAAACGCAAGCAGGGCAAGATCCCGATCGTGTACGAAGTGCCTGAACTCGAACCGATCCTGAAGGACACCTACGGGGTCATCGTCTATCAGGAACAGGTGATGGCGATCGCCAACAAGGTGGCGGGCTTCTCGCTCGGCCAAGCCGATATTCTCCGGCGCGCGATGGGCAAGAAGAAACCGGAAGAGATGGAGAAGCTGCGCGCGCAGTTCCTGGCCGGCGCCAAGACGAACAAGATTCCCGACAAGAAAGCGGAAAAGCTCTACGAACTGATCCAGAAGTTTGCAGGCTACGGGTTCAACAAGTCGCACGCTGCGGCCTATGCCGTCGTCTGCTACCAGACCGGCTATCTGAAGGCGCACTACCCGACTGAGTTCATGGCCGCCCTGATGACCACCGACATGGGCAACGCCGACAAGATCGTCGGCTACTTCACGGAATGCCGCGACCTCAATATCAAGGTGCTGCCTCCGGACGTAAACGAAAGCCATAAGAACTTTACCGTGGTGGACCACGCCATCCGGTTCGGCTTGGCGGCCATCAAGAATGTCGGTGAAGGCGCCGTCGAATCGATCATCGAGATTCGGAATGAAACCGGCCCCTTCAAGTCCTTCTTTGAGTTCTGTCGTCGTGTCGATCTACACAAAGTGAACAAGCGCATGCTCGAAGGGCTGATCAAGACCGGTGCATTCGACTCAACCGGCGCGAAACGTTCTCAACTGGCCGCGGTCCTGGATCAGGCCGTCGAGGACGGTGCGGCCGCGCAGCGCGAACGGGATCTGGGCCAGACCAATATTTTTGGCGACGAGCTGAACGGACTAGACTCGGCGGAGCATTCGGCTATGCCGTCACTGCCGAACATTCCGGAATGGGACCAAAGCGAGCGATTGAAACACGAACGAGAACTGACCGGCTTCTATATTTCCTCCCATCCGCTGGCGCGCTATGAAGCCACCATCCAAGCGCTTGCCACGGCCTCGACCATCGGCCTGCCGGAATTGTCGGACGGTCGTGAGGTGAAACTCTGCGGAATCATCACGACCGTCAAAAGCATGCTGACCAAGAAGGGAGACCGGATGGCCTATCTCACCCTGGAAGACCTCCAGGGTGTGGTCGAGATCATCGTCTTTCCTGATCTCTACAAAAACGCCGCCGACTTGATTGTGCCGGAACGCCTCGTGCGCATCACGGGCACGGTGGACCGGGGAGATAAAGGCACGAAGATTCGAGGGAGCAAAATCGAACCGCTCGCCGAGGTGCAAGCGCAAACGATCAAGCGGGTCCACATTCGACTGACGCATCGCCCCGGCGTGACGGAACAGTTACCGCGCCTCCGTGAGGTCTTTCTGCGTCACCCGGGAGGCACGACAATTTCGCTCACTTTTCGGATGGATACATCTCTGGAAGCCGAGACGGCCCCCCTCCCTCACCTGACTGTCACCCCCAGCGATCGCTTTGTGGCAGATGTTGAAGAAGTGCTAGGCAAAGGGGCCATTTTTCTGCTATCGTAGTCCATAATTCGTGATGGGGTGTCTGTATTCCCTTCCCCAAGTATCAATATCCTTTAGACACTTTATGCGCGATTATCTCGAGTTTGAAAAACCGATCCGCGAGATCGAAGAAAAGATCGAAAAACTCGCGGCCGTTCCTGCCGGAAAGTCGGCCCCTCAGGACGAGATCCGCAAGCTGCGGATGAAGCTGGCTCAGGTCGAACATACGCTCTACAGCAAACTGACTCCCTGGCAGCGCACCCAACTCGCCCGGCATCCCCAACGACCCAGCACGCTCGATTACATCGGCTATCTATTCAGGGACTTTCTTGAGTTCCATGGAGACCGCTCGTTCGGCGACGACCGTGCCATCGTCGGAGGCTTCGCTCGATTCAACGACCGGTCGATCATGGTCATCGGCCATCAAAAAGGAAAGACCCTCAAAGAACGGATGCAACGGAACTTTGGCATGCCGAACCCCGAAGGCTATCGGAAAGCCCTGCGTCTCATGAGGATGGCCGAGAAGTTTGGGCGCCCGATCGTGACCTTCATCGACACGCCAGGCGCCTACCCCGGCATCGGCGCCGAAGAGCGCGGCCAGGCCGAAGCCATTGCCCGCAATCTGTTTGTCATGTCCCGGCTCGCCGTCCCGATTATTTCCATCGTCATCGGTGAAGGCGGCAGCGGCGGCGCACTCGCATTGGGCGTCTCAGATCGCGTCCTCATGTTGGAGCATGGTGTCTATTCCGTGATTTCACCGGAAGGCTGCGCAGCCATCCTGTGGGACGACCCAGCGAAAGTTCCCGATGCCGCCGCCGCCCTGAAAATGACGGCGAAAGATCTCGTCGACCTCCATATCGTGGATGAAGTGATTCCGGAACCGCTCGGCGGCGCCCATCGAGATCTCAATGCCATCACCGATCGAGTCGCCAAATCTCTCAGCAACCAACTCTCCCAGCTCAACGACCTTTCCCTCCCTCAATTGCTGGCTCAACGCGACCAGAAATACCGATCCATCGGAGCCGTCAACGGGCTGGTCGCCGCTCCCCAGTAAACCAAGCGGGACGTGCAGGACACGACCTGAAGGCTGAAGGTCGGAGTTCTGAATACTTCGGCCTTACACCCCCTTCAGCCTGCCCCGCGCGTCCCGCGCTTGTTGAGCCAGGCCACCGCTCCGGCACCCGCCACCTGACCAGTGGCGAAACACGCGGTCAGGAGATATCCTCCGGTCGGCGCCTCCCAATCCAACATTTCTCCCGCGCAAAACATGCCCGGGAGTGCACGGATCATCAACCGTTCGTCGAGCGCTTCGAATGCAACTCCACCCGCCGTGCTGATCGCTTCCTCCAGCGGGCGCGGTGCAACGAGTCGCAACGGCAACGCTTTAATTGAAGCAGCCAAACGAGCCGGGTCCACGAAGTCCTCTTTCGATACCACTTCACGAAGCAGCCCCGCCTTCACGCCTTCGATATGTGCCTGTCGCTGAAGATGAGTCGCCATCGTGCGTTTGCCGCGCGGCCTCGATAAGTCGTGAGTCAGGCGCGGCAGGTCGCGATCGGGCGCCAGATCAAGGCGCAATGTGGCCACACCCTTCGCCAGAATTTCGTCGCGAAGAGAGGCGGACACTGCGTAAATCACGCCGCCTTCCACTCCGGTTTCCGTGATCACGAATTCCCCCGGATGCCAGGATTCAGCACCGGCATCATTCCGCACAACGATCGCCACCGACTTGACCGGGTGCCCGGCAAACTTCGTCCGAAAATGCTCGCTCCAGCCCACGTCGAAGCCACAGTTTGCCGGCTGCAAGGGCGCGATCTGAACCCCGCGCTCCTGCCAGCAGCGGCACCCATGAAGCATCAGAGCCAAGCTTCGGCCAACTGCCGCCGCCGAGTGCAAGCACCACCGCATCGGACTGGACAGAGCGGTTTCCCTCTGGCGTGGCAAAGCACAGACGCCCCCTGCGCATCCCAACCGAACCACCGATGACGCATGTGGAATCGCACACCGGCCTGGCGCAATCGACGGAGCCATGCGCGCAGCAATGGCGCGGCCTTGAGATCGGTAGGGAAACACGCGCCCGGAAGAGCCCACAAATGTCTCGATGCCGAGTCCACGGGCCCAGGCTCGGAGCGCATCGGGCCCAAACGACGCGAGTAGCGGTGCGATCTGCGCGCGACGTACCCCATAACGCGAGAGAAACTTCTCAGAGAGTTCCGAGTGCGTAAGATTCAGCCCGCCTTTCCCAGCCAGGAGAAACTTGCGACCGACCGACGCCATGCCGTCATAGAGATCGACCTGTGCGCCGGCAGCACTCGCTGCCTCCGCGGCCATGAGCCCGGCCGGCCCTCCGCCGATAATTGCGATGTTCATCTGTATCCCGGTGAATGTGGACGAGACAAGCGAGACGGGCGTGAAATGCGTGACTCGAGCCAATAACCTATTCGGCACATCTTAGGCTTCTCGCTCTTCGCGCTAGTCTCACGCGCACGCCGAACGCATCGCGGGACCCTACACGCAGAACTGAAATGGGTCAAGCACCCGCATGGCAGTCAGAAATCTAAGATTTCACAACTCGGAACAGGCTATACTCTCGTCTTACGATGGACGAACAAGAGCCCGTACAGGTGGTTGAGCTTCGAATCAGCTACCGCTATGCCATCGCACACCCGTGGGTCGTCCAGGCCATAGGAGGATTCTTATCGGCATATTTCATGGAACATCCTGGGTTTCGCGTGCAACGACACATGGAAGAACTGGAGTCCGGCACACACCTTTGGATATGCGAGGTGCCTCCCAGCATGAAAGTCCTCAGGCTTCTGAGGCGACTGAAGGAAGATATTCCTCCCTGCAACGCCCAACAGATCGCCACCGAACTACCTGCGCGACCTCGCTATCTCATCGATTGCCCTGAGTGATCCGGAAAGATTATCGCACGCGACAGGCGAACGGGGTGTTTTGGTTCACCTGCTTCGTTTTGGTCAACCAAAAACCAGATGCGATACATTCTATGCAGGGGAAACTTATTCTCGGAATGATTGCCATAGCGCTGGCGATGAGCGCACTCGCCCTCTCTGCGACGCCGACGCTAGGCGGCAGCGCGCCTTCCCTCCCCAGACCCGATCACATTGTGATGGTGATTGAAGAGAATCACTCCTATAGTCAGATTATCGATTCGCCCGATGCGCCGTACATGAATAGATTGGCAACCCAAGGCGCAGTTTTCACACAGTCCTTTGGCGTCACCTACCCCAGCCAACCGAACTATCTCGCGCTATTTTCAGGATCGACGCAAGGCATCACCGACAACTCCTGCCCACACACCTTCACGACACCCAATCTTGGGCACGCCTTGATTGCGGAGGGGCTAACATTCGCCGGATATTCGGAAGACCTGCCTTCTGTCGGCTCTCTCATTTGCAGCGTGGGGCTGTATGCGCGCAAGCATAATCCTTGGGTAAATTGGCAGGACAGCGTGGCCAATGGGCTCCCGGTGTCGGCCAATGTACCTTTGACGGATTTCCCCACCGAGTACAGCACGCTCCCTACTGTGAGCGTGATTGTGCCGAACCAGGTCAACGACATGCACCACGGAAATAATCCCGAGGCGATTCAGACCGGCGATCGTTGGCTCCGGGAACACCTGGACGCCTACGTTCAGTGGGCACAGGAGCACAACAGTCTGCTGATCGTGACGTGGGATGAGGACAATAAGAAAGAGAACAACCGAATCGTGACGCTCTTCGTCGGGCCTATGGTGCAAACCGGTCGCTACGAGCAGCGAATCACCCACTACAATGTCTTGCGTACGATTGAAGACCTCTACGGCCTTCCCCATGCCGGTGCAAGCGCTGACGCAGCACCTATCGTTCCGATCTGGAAGCTTGCCCCTCGTCCCTGACAGGTCCATGCCCACCGAAAAGAGAACGCAGCCCCCCAGCGGTCAAGCAACCTTTCCTGCGATACCGTCGGTGATGAAGTCATTGAGCAGCCGACAACCGGCGAAGAGGGTGGCCTCCTCGTTCCGAATCCAGCGACTGATGACACCCAGGTAGACGAGCGTGTCCGAAACCGCCTTGATGTCTCGGATGCCCGTGTCGGACCCGGCCAGAGTGGGATTCACCGGTGTCCCTCGCTCGATCAGGTAGCACAGTAGCCGCCGCTCTGGGCCCTCCCCAACTTCGGCAACCAGATGCCGGACAAACGGCTCCCACTGGGATCGCCCTGCATCGAGTGCGCAGTCTCCATAGTGGAGAAACAGCTTCGTCAGATAGGGATGGTTCCCCGTCCACGTGGCCAGTTGAACATGTGGGTGGGAACCGATCAACCGTCGCAGCTCTCCATCGAGAAGAACTGAAAGCGGATACAGACGAAACCTCACGCCGGCCCCTGTCCCGGAGTGGCCCAGCAACATCCGCAGTCGACGCCCACCGGTGACCACGGTGCTGGACGCTCCCGCCGCCGACACACGTGCGAGCAGGGATTCGATCGCCGAATCTGCAATGGCGTCCAGATTGTCCAGAACCACGATCGATTCGGGAACCATCTCGAACTCAGGTGACGGGTCGGTGCCAAGATCTATCTCGATCACCGTCCGGTCCGACAGTTCGTTTAGGGCGGTGCGAACGAGCGAGGTCTTCCCAAGCTTCGGCCCGCCGATTACTGCCAGCGATTCGCCCTTGGCAATGCGCGCACGCAGACTCCTGACGAGCCCTTCACGACCAATGAACGTTGCTCCGGTGGCGGGACAAGGAATGAACGTCATGATGGACATCGCTCACTCTAGCACGCCTTGCCTCAAGCCTTGCTCTTCTCATCTCCAGACCGGTTTGGCTTAGCCCCTACGAGGAGTTGGCAGCCATGGCTGCAAAACGTATCGAGACTGATGGGCGGGGTCACGTACTGTCCCCAATACGTGTCGTGTCTGTTGTACATACGAATCTGAATCAGCCTGCATACCCATTAGGATTGCCACTCTGCCAGCGCCAGGCATCAGCGCACATTGCGCCAATCCCACGCTCCGCCCGCCACCCCAATAACTTAAATGCCCGTTGCGGATCAGCATAGCAAGAAGCAACGTCGCCGGGACGCCTGGGCGCAATCTTGTACGGCACTGACCGCCCGCTTACCTGCTCGAATGCCCGCACGATATCCAACACGCTATACCCTGTACCCGTGCCAAGATTCACGGTCAGACACTCGGCCATATTTTGTAATCCCTCCAGCGCCTTCAATGCCTTGAGGTGCCCCAGGGCCAAATCCACGACATGGATATAATCCCGCACGCCCGTCCCATCCGGAGTGGGGTAATCGTTGCCCCACACATTCAGACAAGCACGTCGCCCCACTGCCACCTGCGCCACGACGGGCAGTAAATTATTCGGGATACCCTGAGGATCTTCCCCGATCAAACCGCTGGCATGGGCACCCGCCGGGTTGAAGTAACGCAGAATGCCGAGCTTCCAGGAGGTATCGCTGCGGTGCAGATCGCGCAGGATCTCCTCAATCATCAACTTCGTCTGGCCATAGGGATTCGTGGCGGAAAGCGGGTGATCTTCAGTAAGCGGCAGCCGAATCGGATCGCCATACACGGTGGCGGAAGAGCTGAACACCAGAGTTTTCACCCCGCACTCCCCCATCGCCTCCAGCAGACGCACGGTTCCGACCACGTTGTTGTCGTAGTAGGCCAGCGGCTGAGTGACCGACTCCCCCACGGCCTTGAGGCCGGCGAAGTGAATCACCGCACTGGCCCCGCTCTCGCGCAAGGCCGTCACTAACGCCGCACGGTCGCGAATGTCGCCTCGTACCAACCGTAGTTTTTTCCCCGTGATGCGCTCCACCCGCGCCACTGCCTCCGGGTGACTATTGCAAAAGTTGTCGAACACCGTGACATCACAGCCTGCATCGAGCAGCTCCACGCAGGTATGCGAACCGATATAGCCGGCACCACCAGTAACAAAAATCATACGTACCTACCTCATTGAGAGATGAGGGCAGCGTATCCAGGCGAGTGAACAACGTCAAGAAATGACCGGCATCGTGCCAAAGTTGCCCTGATCTATCTGGTTGATTTGGTTCATCTGGTTAGTTTCGTTCAACCAAACAACCGAGACAAACCAGACAAACCAAACAAACCAAATAACGGTCTTCTTGTCAGGCTTGAGGCTTCTCTGATGCCGAAGGCGTGGATTCGCCGGAGAATTTCTTGTGGAGAAGTTTTCGCCCGAGGATCGTAATCCCCAATGCGATACCGAGCGAGAGCGGAACGAACAATGCGGCGGCAATATCCGCACTACGAAGCCACCCCATCTCTTGAAACCCCTTGAAGATATAGGCCATGAGCCCGCTGAGATAGTAGGCAATCACGATAACCGACAATCCTTCGACCGTGTACTGGAGGATGGCCTGGCTCTTCGTCGTCTTGTCGACGCTCATCAAGAGCGTCAGGTTCTGAGATTGCAGCATGAGATCGACGCGGGCGCGAATAATAGAGATCGTTCCTTCAAAACCGCTGCGAAGAGTGTCCATTCGCTTCAAGAGTTGTTGATAGCCCTCCGCCACCCCGGTGATCCCGCTGAGGACAAACTCGGACATCGGACGATAGAGAGGGAGTGTACGTTCGTCGAGTGACGCCAGCGTCCGGTGCACAATCTTGTCGTAGGGAACAGTGGCGGACAGCTCGAAGTGCAACTTACTGGACAGCCGAGTGGTTTTTAACCAGTCTTGCGTCAGCCCATTGAGCCAACGCTGTAGGGCCAGGGCGTCGGCGTGGCCGATATGCTCGCTGATGATTTCACGCTGCTTCAAGTGCACCTGCTCGAACTTGTAGGCCTGATCGATCGCAGCCGAAAACAACGGCTTTTGCATGAGTAACAAGTGGTAGTAGGTTTCGATCCGGACAATGGCATCGACGATGTCTTTCAGATGAGACTTGCTGGACCTGCCAGACCCTACACTGACCCAATAGCGCTCGCGCCCATGCTCGTCCGGTGTAAAGCTGGTGACCAGCGAAGTCTCCTCATCGAGAATCCGGCTGCCATACATGACCGGGCCGGGAAATTGTGGGCGCAATGCCTCACTATCTGGCAACGGCTCAACCAGCAGCACGATATCCAGATGGCATACTTCTGCACCGAGCGGTGTGACTGCAAACCGATAGTCAGGAAAGGTCATCGGGCCAAAGGCCACCCCCCCAGCCCGGTCGGAGGGAATATGCCAGATTTGATAACTGTAGTACTCCGTGTGCGTTTGCCAGATCACAATCAGCCGATCGCCGTTCACCGCCGTTTTTATGCCATAGCCAAACGCGTCTCGAATCACCATTGCGTCGGCAGAGACCTTCAAGGCCTCCAGGAGAGACCTGAACTCGTCACGACTCGCCGGCCGCTGCACCGGTGGGTCGCTCATGCGAAACGTCTTGTAGTGCACGTGCGCAGGGGCATGCAGCCAATCGGCCCAGAGCATCTGTGGCCGCTCGTGCAGCTTCCGAATAAGGTCGCCGGCATCCGGCTTGATAGTCTTAGGCTCAGCCATGCAATGACCCTCAGCAGTGAAGAGTAATATGGGAAACAACGCCAGGCTACTGACTTGCCGGCAACCCTGTCAACTGATCGTCTGTCGAAAATGCATTGAGAGTGACCTTGCACGACGTGACACTCACGTAACAGACGCCCCTATATCCGGTGGGAATCCCCGTCTTAATTCCAGGCCTGTATCTTTTCTCTTTTATTCGCATTTGTACTGATACGCGCACATCGTGCTGAAAAACTCGCCTCACTCAAAACTCTCCACTTATCTGAATCCCGATACGCGACACACTCCCGGCACGAGGGTTGCTAATTCTTTCGTGCTCACCTGCGACCTGGTGCGCGTGATGTGGGTAGAAGACGATCAGGTGGGAGCGGCTACCTCAACACCTTATGGGCGTCATAGACCCTACAAGGGAACAAACCAAGTGAAGCCTTTGTTGTAACCTGCGACCAATCCACCATAACCCATGAGGACATTCTCCATGGTCGTGTGATCTGTGTAGTCGGAGTCGCGCTCGTCACGCCCGGAGAGTTTACCTTCTATCGTATCCACATCCAGCAGAAGAGTTGGTAGAAGCTCTTCGTATAATCCTGCGAAGCTTGCAGGCATTAACCTCAAGCGTTCTTACCCGCAGCACCCGCCTGTGAAGACCTGCCGCTGCTGAGCAGCGCTCCAGCAACGCTCGCAAAGTTCGACAGTTGAATGGGTGATCCCATCGACGCAAGTGATTCGACGCTGAACTACCGCTCCACAATCAGAACAGGCGCCGGCAAGTCGCATGTCCGTCCTACGCTCTTGGGTCAGCATAGGAGACCATCTTTGTGTTCGGACGAGCGTATCGATTGCAGACGGTTGACATAAACTCCTGCCTGCCTTTAGAGTCACCAGATTCCGCCACAGCCGAATCGGAAGCGGCTCCGTTTTAGGCCGGTACAAATCCCATTGCATCTTGCGCAACTGTCCATTCAAGGAATCCACCGTGTGTTCCAAGTCAACAAGCCGGTCTGTCCCAATGGATCTTCCTACTGTGAGCATCATCTCCTCCCTTCTTTCATTACACCGTACAATGCCGAATCACCCCGATGAGAATACCTTCGATATGGAACGTATCCGAAGGTCTCACGATGATCGGCTGCATCGCCGCATTCGCAGGATGCAGCTCAATGTGTGAGTCCTTTTTGAAATAGGTCTTGATCGTCGCGTCATGATTGACCAGTGCCACGACAGTCTGCCCGTTCCTGGCCGTCTCTTGCTTCCTCACCACCACAAGATCGCCGGGGAGAATGCCATCATCTTTCATGGATTCCCCTTTGACGCGAAGTGCAAACGTATTTCCACCACGTAACATGCTGGGCGGGACATCGATCAGTTCGGACTGTGGGACAGGCTCTATCGGTGAGCCAGCCGCCACCATCCCCGCCATGGGAATTTCTCGCGAACGGCCGAGCTGATCGATCGCCACTTTCACCATTCCAGGAATTCGCCGCATGCCCGCTTCGTAACGCGCCACAGACACGCGCGTAGTCTGCAACGCATCAGCCAATTGCTGCTGCGTCAGTCCCAGTTGCTCTCGAGTTCGTTTTAGGTCGGCTGGTTTCATGATGTAACCAATGGTTACACATATTGCGACAGACTGTCAAGTCCCTTCACTGGACTCCTATATATAATGAAGCAGAACGCCCAGTCTGGCGTAGGGTCTGTGCATAACAACATGAGAGACGCCGCAGCAGGATTGGCGATCCATCGCACAATACCCAACAAATGGCAATGAATATCTAGTATTTGTTGTTTTTCCTGGGTTTAACCCTTAGGGCCACCATATATTGTGGTGCTATCCACTATGAAACCAATGCCTAAATTCTAGGCAAAGACGTATTTCGAGTAGCGAAATTGGAAGGAAATTCATTGACGGAGAGACTTATGAACAGGGTTATCCACAGAGGTTGGGGAGACAATTTTTGTAAAAATTTCACCTGGGATAAATGAATGACACCTCGCAGGATAGCCGAGCGAAACTGGCGGGACGAGATTGATCCGGTTTGTTTTGTTCATCTGGCAGTCTAATTCAACTGGACAAACCAAACAGACCAGATGAACAAAAGGAACGAATCAGTTCGCGCGGGCTATACACTGAAGCCTGTAGCGCTGGCGGACGAAGCCCGGAAGAAAATGGATGACGACACATCTGACTTCAGTCCATGGGACATCTGCCAATGGACGGTCGAGGCTTTCATTCTGAGAGTCTGAAACAGGAGAAGGATGATGGGAGAAAACTGTGATGCTAGCTCGATTTCGCCACGAGATGCACGGCCCCTGCTCTGCTCGTCGCAACAATGATCATGTCTATGGAGAAAGTCGCCAGGCCGGATTCGAACAGATTCTCAGGAGATGCGCAGAGCCAAGCTCCTGCTAGAGTCCAACTACGGTTCCTGCTTTGGCAATTAACGCTGGGGAGGAGCAAAAGAACGGATGGCCTCGGCAATCTCGTGGCTGATCGTCGCCAACGCACGGCTGTGTGCAGCGGCCACTGCTTCGTAGGCTCCACCGCCACTGGACTCCCTGGCCATCGAGCGACCTGTCCGCAGAACTCCATCGGAGACGCGCTTGACGGTCCAGAGGGCATCGATGGTCACCGACTCCCCCAGTGTCGAGTCGAATCGTTGGATGTCTACGAGGACGCGATAGTCGGCATTATCCCCTGCACTCTGCGGATAGGCCGCCACCCGTTTCACATTCAAATCGGCAGCCAAATTGTCCGCAATGATGCGTGGAATTTCGCTCCTGAGTGGCCCGGCCCAGCGATGCAGTTCCACAATCGTGACCTCATTCGGGCCGGCTCGAAGCACAAACTGAGGACGGTCAACGACCTCCGGCAACGTGATGGGCCCCACCGCGATGCTGTAGGCAGACTCGCTGCTTGCAGGAGTCGCCCCATTTACCGCGGCACCCGCGCTGAGTGTATAGTACGTTTCACTTGGCGAACTGGCGCAGCCGGTAAGCGACGAGATCGTCAGGAATGCAGCCGCCGACCACAGGTATCCGTATCTCACCGTTTGCTCTCCTTCTTGCCGCGAATCAAGGATTCAGGTTGACGATCCAATAAGTCGGTCAGCTCGCGGAGGGACTGCGAGGCCCTGGAGAGGTCGCGCAGCGATGTCCTGAGATCCTGCTGCAGCGGGGCATCGGAGGCCAGCATCCGTTCGGTCGTGTTCAGCATGCGCCGCGCATCCTCCAACGTCGCTTTGGCCGCCGGCGCGACGTCTTTATCCATCCGTTTCACCGCTTGATCCGCGCTCACCAACGTGCGGTTGAGCGACTGCAACGCCTGCCGCAGATCTGCGCTGATCTGCTCGATCGGCATGTTTTCCAATTTCTTGGAAATGTTCATCAAGGTGGCTTGCAATTCGACCATCGTGCCTGGTTGGGTCGGGAACACCGGCGGATTTTTTGTCCAATCGATTTTTGCCGGAGCGGCATTGGGGAAAAAGTCGATCGCAATATACAGTCTGGCCGGTCAGAAGACTTCCGGTCTTCAGTTGCCCGCGAAGCCCCTGTTCAACCAGTGCATCGATCCGGGCCTTCTGTTCGGCAGGAGTCGGATCTGCCATTCCTTCTCGGACTTAGCGCCCGCAGACGCCCAGGATAGACAGCCACATCAACCGGGAAACCGGCTTCTGCAACCGCTCGTCGTATTCCAATCCAATATTTTTGACTTCCCCAATCAGCACCCGTTGACCTCAACAGGAGCCCCCACCGTTAACCCGCGCAGTGATTCCGCAAAATACATGGCAAACACCAGCATCTCGCGATCCGGCTGCTTCATAGCCGCGGCGCGGCTAGAATATATGTGAAAGACCGTATCGGGGTCCGCTTCAGGCAACGCCCCTGTGCCGGCCGGCGTCTCGAAGGCCACGCCGCCGAGCAGAATGGAAATAATCGACTCGGTATCCACCTTCACTCCTGAAGCATCGAGGGTCATGTCGATCCCGCTGGCGTCCCAAAAGCGCGTGTTCGCATTGACATACTGATCATAGGGCGCGTTCACGAAGACCTTGACTGTCACGCCCTTGCCGTCCTGGTCGAGTTCGTGCGCCACCACCGTACCGACATGAGTGTGCCGAAAGAATAGCGCGGTACCGACGTCCACCGATCCAGAGTCATCGGCGCGAAGGATGAAATGCCGTCCGGGCTGGTCCCCGGTTACGATCGGGGGGATTTCAAGACCGGTAAATTCATTTCTTTTAGTCGACGAGTGTCCGATGTCCAGTCCAATGTAGGCGCCTGAAAAGAGTGTCCCGAGCCCGGAGATTTGGCCTCCGCCGGCGCGCGCCCGCACGACCCAAAATCTGGTATCGTCAACCAAAAAGTTTTCAGCCTGCTTCTCGAACTCAACCGTGACGATGATCTCCGAATGGTCCTCGCTCAAGACAATCTTTCGCACCTCGCCGACATCGACGTTTTTGTATTTGACCTTGGTCTTGCCTGCCTCGAGCCCTTCCGCCGTTTTGAAGGTGATCGTGACCGTAGGACCTTTTTCGAGAATTGTTTTGACGGCGAGCCACCCGCCGATCAACACGGCCACGATCGGAACCAGCCAGATGAGCTGGGGCGACGACCGCCGCTTCGGCTGGGCAACCGCTGACGGAATATCCGTGAGATCCGAACCGCGCGATCCCTCAAACATGATGATCCTTTTTGGGTTCCCAGAGCAGCCGCGGATCGAACGCCATCGCGGCAAACATCGTCAGCACGACCACGCCGCCGAACGCCGCCACCGCCAGGCCCGGTTGAATCGTCGCGAGCGCCTTGAGTTGGACGAGCGCCACGAGAATCATCACCACATACACATCCAGCATCGACCAGGGACCGACGAACTCAAGGATCCGATAGAGTCTCGTACGCTCCATCGGCCGATGCGTCCAACCAAGCTGCACCGAGATGAGAAGATAGGTGAGGGAGAACATCTTTGCAAGGGGCACCACGACGCTGGCAATGAACACCACCAATGCGATATGCCACGATCCCGAGTGCCAGAGGTAGACGACTCCGCTCATGATGGTGTCGGCTTGAGCACCGAACAAGGAGCCGGTACGCATCATCGGCAAGACGTTCGCCGGCACGTAGAGAATATAGGCGGCAATGAGGAATGCCCATGTCCGCGCGATACTGTCGGGCTTGCGAAGATGAAGCGCCGCACCGCACCGCCGGCAGCACAGATCGTGACCTTCCCCGACCAAACGGGACAACCCGCCGCAGCCGTGGCAGAGGCACAATCCCAACTGGCTTGCCGTGACGGCTGAATCGCTCACTCGCCCTCCCTCACCATGTTCCACAGCTCATGCGTATTGAACGAAGCAATGGCGGCCGTGAGTAAGAGAATGAGGCCCCCGAACGACCAGAGGGCGATTCCCGGCACGACATGCGCGAGGTGCTGGAGTTTCACCAGCGCGACGAGCACGCCGAGAATGAACACCTGCGTCATACTCCACGGCCTCACCGATTGCAACACCCGGAGAATCTGCGCCAACCCCTGCGGCATTTGCCCCAGCTTCAACGGCAAGAGCACATACAGCATCAGAGACATTTCCATGGCAGGGACCAGAATGGTCGTGACGAACACCAGTGCGGCCACGCCTTCCATATCATTCTTCCAGATGGTTTCGACCGCCCCATAGAGACTCGTCGCATTCGAAATTCCCTGCACCTCTAAGCCGACGATCGGAAATATATTCGCAATGATGAAAAGGATCGCCGCCCCGAGCGTAAAGGCGAGTCCGCGATCGACACTATCGGGAGTATGACGGAAGAGAACGGAGTTGCAGCGCCGGCAACGGGCCACACCGCCCGACGGGAGGATCGGCTCTCGTTGCAAGAGATCGCATTCATGGCAGGCAGTGAGCACGCCCGATGCCATACGCCACCTCCATTTCGTTCCAACCTGTCTGCACCACCGCGTGTGACAGGATGATGAACGAACGCCGTCCCTTGCTTGTGGTCTCCAGAGAGGTCTAGCGCCTTCCCAATCCCAGGAACGTCCGACCAGCGCCAATTCCCGTGGTTGCTCTGGACGGAATATGATAGAGACCATTATGGATGAACTGCAAGGGGGGTATTGGGTCGGTGTGAATTGGGCTATCCCTCTCGCACGTTCATTTCATAAAAGACATTTTTTTAGCTCACAACCCAATTGAAAGATGTTCACTATTGACACTTTCTGCTTGGCAAAAAGGCTATTGCGCTGTAGCAAATTGACCCACGACCGCCAACCCTGATGCTTGCCTAAATCACTCTGGTTCGATATCCTGCGTCCTCTTATCCGCCGTCCCTGAGCGCTTCATCATTTCCGAGAATATGGAGGAAAAAGACCATGCCCAACACTGCCGAACAGGCTCGGTTACTGAATGACGGCTTCCTGCAACTGGAAACGCTGGGGTCCCTACCTGAGCGAACGCCAATGGGGCACGGTGCGCGAGGACTATAGCGCAGACGGGGATGCCTGGAATTTCTTCACCCACGATCACGCCCGCTCACGGGCCTATCGCTGGGGCGAGGACGGTCTGGCCGGCATCTCCGATGACCAACAGCGCCTCTGCTTTGCGCTCGCCCTCTGGAACGGGAAAGACCCGATCCTCAAGGAACGGCTCTTCGGGCTCACGAACAGCGAAGGCAACCACGGCGAGGACGTCAAAGAATATTACTTCTACCTCGACAGCACGCCGACGCATTCCTACATGAAGTACCTCTACAAGTATCCGCAGGCGGCCTTTCCCTATGCCGATCTGGTGGAGACGAACCGCCGGCGCTCCCGCAACGAGATGGAGTATGAACTGCTCGACACCGGCGTCTTTAATCAGACGATCGCTACTTCGACGTCTTCGTGGAGTACGCCAAAGACGGCCCGGACGACATCCTGGTGCAGATCACCGCGGTCAATCGGGGGCCGGAGCAGGCCGAGCTGCATCTCTTGCCGACCCTGTGGTTCCGCAACGACTGGGCCTCGTGGATTGCCCCGTCCAACCGAGCGGCCGAGAAACCCAGCCTCAAGCAGATCAAGGGACGCGGCGGGCACGAGTGCGATCGAGGCGCAGCATGCGATCCTGGGCACGTACTATCTGTACTGCGACGGCGAGGTGCCGCTGCTCTTTTGCGAGAACGAAACGAACAACGACCGGCTCTTTCCCGGCCATACCCAATGCCTACCCCTACGTCAAGGACGGGATCAATGACGCGTGTGGTGCAGGGTCGCCAGACGGCGGTGAATCCGGCCCACGAGGGGACGAAGGCCTCGGCGCACTACCGGCAGATGGTGGGTCCCGGCCAGTCGATGACCGTGCGCCTGCGCCTCACCAGCCAGGCCCTCGCCGTCCCCTTCGGGCCGGGTTTGCCGAGACCTTCGCGGCCCGCCTCAAGGAGGCGGACGAGTTCTACCGTTCCGTGACCCCGCCGTCCGTCTCCCCGGACGCAGCCAACGTGATGCGCCAGGCCCTGGCCGGCATGCTGTGGAGCAAGCAGTTCTATCTTCTTCGATGGAGACAGCTGGCTGGAGGAGCACCACTCCAACCCCCTCCATTCCGGCTATCGTAGCGCTCCGGAACTCGGAGTGGTTCCACATGATCAACAAGGACATCATCTCGATGCCGGACAAGTGGGAGTACCCCTGGTACGCGGCCTGGGACCTGGCCTTCCACACGCTGCCGCTTTCGATCGTCGATCCCGACTTCGCGAAGCAGCAGATGCAACTGATGCTGCAAGGGCTCTACCTGCACCCCAACGGCCAGATGCCCGCCTACGAGTGGAACTTCAGCGACGTGAACCCGCCGGTCCACGCCTTTGCGACCCTGTTCCTCCACCGCACCGAGCAGGCCCTGCGCGGCGAGACGGACGTGGATTTCCTCAGAGTCGGCCTTCAACAAGCTCTTGCTGAACTTCACCTGGTGGGTGAACCGCAAGGACCGGTTCGGCAAGAACGTGTTCGAGGGCGGCTTCCTCGGCCTCGACAACATCGGCATCTTCGACCGCAGCGCCCCGCTGCCCACCGGCGGCCACCTGGAGCAGGCGGACGGCACGGCCTGGATGGCCCTGTTCAGCCAGAACATGGTGGAGCTCGCGGTGGAGCTGGTCGCCCACGACCCCACCTACGAGGACATGGTCGACAAAGTTCGCGGAGCACTTCCTCTATATCGCCGCGGGCGATGAACAAGCCCGGGCCGGACGGCATGTGGGACGAGGAGGACGGCTTCTACTACGACCTGCTGCGGCTGCCGGACGGCAGCGCCCAGCGGCTTCAGCGTACGGTCGATGGTGGGGCTGCTGCCCCTGTGCGCCACCACGGTGATCGAGCCGTGGCAGCGGGAGCTCGTTCCGCGGCAGACCGCGCGCATTCTGGCCCGCCTGCGCCAGATGCCCGAGCTGTTCAAATCCATTCACCCCACCGGCCCGGGGCATTTTGGCGTGGCCGAGCGGGGGATCATTGCCCTGCTCAATCCGGAGCGGCTCCGCCGGATCCTCACGAAGATGCTCGACGAGAACGAGTTCCTGAGCCCCTACGGCATCCGCTCGCTCTCCAAGTTTCACGAGCAGCACCCGTATATCTTCCACGTCGGCGGCCAGGAGTACCGGGTGGACTACCTGCCGGCGGAGTCGAACACCGGCATGTTCGGCGGCAACTCCAACTGGCGAGGACCGATCTGGATGCCGGTGAATGTCATGATCATTCGGGCGCTCCTGAATTTCTATCTCTACTACGGCGACAATTTTAAAATTGAATGTCCCACCGGGTCCGGCAAGATGATGAACCTCTTCGAGGTCTCCAAGGAGATCGCGGATCGGCTGAGCCGGATCTTCCTGCGTAATGAGCAGGGCCGGCGGCCGGTGTATGGAGGCACGGAAAAGTTCCAATCCGATCCCCACTGGCGCGACCACATCCTGTTCTATGAATACTTTCACGGCGACAACGGGGCGGGACTGGGCGCGAGCCACCAGACCGGCTGGACCGGGCTCGTGGCCAAAATCATCCAGCTCTACGGGCTCCTGGACGCCAAGCGGGTCCTGGAAGGGGGCAAGCGGGCTGCGTTCAAGGAGGCCGCGTCAAGCAAAGGCGCGCTCATAAACGCAGAATGCTCGAACGATGTCGCGCGTCATGACGACACGAGCCACGACCACACCAGCATGCTGGAACGAATCGCCGCACCCGTGATTTGGGAAACGCGGCCGCTCCCTTTCATTCTTACCTTGAGTGCCACATCATGATCACCCCTTTCCATTTTGCCAAGCGCTAAGTGACTGGCAGGAAGTCTCTCTGTCAATGGATGATCGAAGAGTTCCACAATGGGAACATCGGGTAACGCACGGAGCTGTGAGCGCGGGCTACGTGCTCATTGTACTGATTACTCTTTCGCTAGGTATGGCAGGGGGCTGTCCGACGCCTGCAGCGGCCGCAGTAGCTGAAAGTAGTGGAGACGCCAAACCTGACGCGGAGTCAAAGGAGGGTGAACGCCGCCCGTTGCAATCACTGCTGCAGGGCGCCACTCCTGAAGAGCACGCGCGGCTCGAAGAAGAACGGAAACGCATCTCGGCAGCCGCTAAGGCCTTTGGAACAGACCCCACTGCCATCGTTGGGTACTATGAACTGAACGTATGGGAATAGCTCATTCACCAACAATCTGCGCCTCAACACCATGGCCGCAGAGGTCCGACTGCCCATCACACCCAACTGGCTCTTGCGGGTGACCGTTCCCTATGTGTGGGCCGATCTGAACCAGCCCCGCGGATTCACGACGAATGGCGCAAGTGATACGCTGGTACGAACGGGCGGGCGGCTGTATGCCAGCCCGGATGTGGCCCTGTTCGTCGGCGCCGATCTCACGATTCCGACAGGCTCGAACGATCGACTGAGCACAGGAAAATATACCCTTGGGCCAGGAGTCGCGGTGGCGGTCCCGTTGGCCAGGCTGCGCTCGTTGTTCATTACATTGATCCAGGACTTCAGCTCCGTCGGGGGCGATCCCAGCCGTCGCGACATCCACTTCATGCAAGTCCAGTCAGCCGTCAACACCATCTGGTCCGAGCGATGGTGGAGCACGGCGTCCATGACATGGGATATGGATTGGAACAATAACCGAAAGACCACGATGAACCTGTTGGGCGAGGTCGGCCACCGGTTTGATAACCATTGGAACGTCTTTGCCGGGTCCGGCGTAGGAGTGGTGGGAAAGGATACGTTTTTGGGGCTGGACTGGACCGTGCAAGCGGGCGTGCGTTGGGTGTTCCAGACCCCGATCTTCTCCGAGCAAATCATTGAATCGTTCCCCAAGCCAAGATAGTGACACGACGTCGACCGTGAGGGATTGGAACGTTCGGCAGGTTCCTCTCTGGTTTGTTTGTCGCCTGGCCCGGAGAAACCAAACAAACGAGACAACCAAACAAACCAGACAGACGAGACAGACCAGACAGACGTGCGATGTTCTTACTTCATCGCGGCCAAGAGATCGATGAGCCCCTTGTCGGCAAAATCGAGCTGAATGAGACCGAACCGCGGATAGTCGAGATCGAAGATTACATATATGGTGAGTGTCACAACGACCGCGAACGCAATGACATGGAGCCTGACACTGCGTGTCTGAGTGTGGGCCAACACAAACCCGGCCAGCGCGGAACAGACCAGCCCGAGAATCAGAAGAACGGCAAAAATTAATGTCGGGGTATGCGTACGCGCCGCAATGGCGCGAGTGGTGGTCACGTCGATCATTTGATTCAGCGCCGGAACCACGACGATCGTGGCATGTGGCGGCGCCTCTTTCAATGCAGCGATAGCCCCGGCCCAAATCTCATTCTGCAACGTCACGGCAATCGCCGCCTGCGCGTCAGATGCCTCGATGTCGGGCAACACGCGATAGACCTGCGATGCGAGTTTCGACGTACCGGCGAAACTTCTCCCGCAGCGCCGGTTGCGACGCAGCCGGCAGGAGATCCAGCCGCAAATAGGCCGTGCCGATCGCATTCGCTTCCTCCACAATCAACTGCCGGCGCATCTCATACCGGGCAGAGGCGCCCGAGAACGTAAACGCAATCATCAAGCCCATAAGGCCGAAGATGGCGGCTTCGACTCCCGTCAGTCGTGAGCGATCTGCGTCCGTCTCCTCTGCACGGCTTCGCCGTCCCAGGAACTGCCCGAGCGTCAGCATCAGGAGCATGCCGGCAAAGAGACCCAAGATCAGTAAGAACGCGATGGCGTTATAACTCAAGCTCGACTCTCCGCCCATCCCCTTTCCTCACCAGACCGGGGAGTTGCACTTGCTCGATCAGGGGCGACAGGAAAAACAACAGCGCCGCACTATTTGAAGCGAAACAAAATCTGACTCCTCTCAGGATGTACGGCTACTTCGTATCATTGATCAGTGGTGCGCAGGACTCTCCAGCCGGTTACACGAGCCACCAGGTCACGCCGGCAATGATCCAGGACAACAGATTCGCTGTGATTGGCGGGACAGTATAAAGAGAAGGCATTGACGTGTCTATGCAGAACAGCCGGACGCCCGATTTTTTCCGAACGCGTTCTCCGTACCCGGCATTGCTCCGAAGCAGACGGTCTGCTAGGCTCCCCCTCCGCTCGGACCACTCCTCGAACGGATGACAGTCTTGATCACACGTGTGGAATTGAACGTCGCTGCGCTGGGCGCCCTGCTACTCGTTGCCATTCATCTCGGGGCTCAACCAGCCTGGGCAGGTGAAACGCAGGCCGCGTCGCCATCTCCATCCGAATCCACGCAGGCGGACGAGCCGTCACCGGTGGAGCAACCCACCGATCGCCCCTCCGAGCAGCGTCTCGGACCGCTCGCACGTCGCGTCCAGGAGATTATCTTCTCGGACGATTTCCGACTCAACGTCCCGCAGTCCCCGCTCCACCTTGATCAGTTGCTCCATGTCCCCGAATGGCTGCACCTGGGCCTCGACTTCCGTACACGCTACGAAGCCTACAGCCAACCGGTCAAGAAGAACGAGACGACCGGAGCTGCGCAGTTTTCTGAGCGCACCGATGTTCAGCTCGGCATCCGTTATAAGCCGTTCAAATTTCATCGTGGAGTTCCTGGACGCCCGCCCGCTCTACAACTACGGCCTCACGGTCAGCAACCGGATGGAAGACCGGACCGATGTGCTGCAACTCTATGGCAGCGTGGGGACGGACAATTTTCTTGGATCGGGTCTGCCGACCGAACTGCAGATCGGTAAGTTTACTCAGGCCTTCGGAAAAAGTCGGCTCATCGCCAGGAGCAACTACAGCAACGTCCCCTATTCGTTCGTCGGCGCTCACTGGACGTTGGGGACACGCAAAGATTGGGAAGTCCGGGCGTTTGTCATGCGTCCGGTCCAGAATCAGCAGACGTCGCCGGACACCGTCCCCTCGAACACACTGTTTAGCGGACATGTCGTATCTGGATCAGCGCATGCCCTGGTTCCATACCGAGCTGTACGCCTATTACATATCGCAGAACGAGCAGGCGCAGGGCACCACCGGCATCAATCAGGACCAGACCACCCAAGGCCAGTTGGCGGACCTCTACACCCTCGGCTTCCGGCTCTTCAAGCCGGACGCCAAAGGCACCTTCGACTACGAAATCGAATCCGCCTACCAGTTCGGCCAATCAGCTCTCAAGCCCGGAAGCCCTGTGCTGACCACATTCGCGTACTTTCAGCATGCGGAGGTCGGATACACGTTCGCGCTCCCCTGGACGCCGTCCATCCGGTTCAAGTACGACTATGCCAGCGGCGATAGCGATCCCAACGACAACAAGAACGGCCGCTTCAATCCGCTCTTCGGTACACAAAATTTCCCGTTCACGTTCACGGGCATTTGGTCGCTGTTCAAGCGGTCGAATATCAGTTCCCCCGGCTATGTCGTGTCCGTAGAGCCGCTGAAGGATGTCCAGGTCTTCTTCAAACAACGCTTCTGGTGGCTGGCCCAGTCCAAAGACGAATTCATCGGAGCCGGTCTGCAGGACCCGACCGGACAGGCCGGCAAGTACGTGGGGTCGGAACTCGACCTGCGGCTGGCCTGGACCGTCAGCCCGAATCTGCTGCTTGAAGGAGGATGGTTGTATCTGATCAAGGGGAGTTACTATTCCAATCTCTTGAAGCAAGGCGTTGCGGGCGCCCCCAACGACAAAAATACCGATTATGTGTTCTTGTCCATGCGGCTCTTTTTCTGATTCTAACTTTTCACAACGACTCCTGGCTCCTACCACACTCATCTCATCACCGAGGGCAATATGGGCTCGAACACTCCTTCATGGATAATCCCAGCACACCGAGGCAGATTTCACCTTATTGTCTCCTTCAAAAAGCTGGATCCCCCCTACTAAGCACAAGACACAGAATGGATCAGTCACATGATCATGGGTGCTTGGCAGGGGGCGATCGACGCTAAGAGACCTGGTCCAGAACGAACAGATTCCTCAACGGCAACAGGAGCCAGAGGAACAGCGCAACATCATTACTCACGAAGGAGATCGCGATACTCACCAGCGCGAGTCCGGGCCCGGCATAGGCTGTCCACAAGGGGACCTTCACCCAGGTTCCACCCGTCTCATCCGTCCGCCATTCTTCTCTCGCCAGTACATAGTGCCCCAGTGCGATCAGCGACAGGGAGGCCAGCCCAAGAATTGAGGAGAAGATGATCGTGGCGATACGGTCTCCTTCATAATGACCGATCAGAGAGGCGCCATATGGGGTCAACGAGATGAAGAGCAAGTGGACGAGGTTGAGTACCAGAGCACGTTGATTACAACTCTTTATTGATTGAAAGATCCGGTGATGATTCATCCAGAAGAAAGCGACCACGGAAAAACCGATGACATAGGCGAAAAAGTTGGGGAGCTGCTGGACCAGGTCGGTTCTCAACTCGGGATTGGTGATACCCGCAATCTCTGGAACTTTGAGATCCAGCACGAGCAGCGTGAGGGCAAACGCGTACACGCCGTCGGAGACAGCGCACAGCCGGTCATGTGTGTGCGTGTGTTTCAGAAAAAGATTGCAGTGCTCTCATAAACTGGCCTCAAGCAAATAGCACGTCTTTGAGTTACCGTTTACACGCCGTGAGAGTGCTGGCCACAAACAACGCGCCGATGACGACATGGCCGTCCCCGTTCCCCACTTCCTCATGCCCTTCTGCCCTAACGCAATCCTGCGTGAGTGGGCTCTCTGAGTGTTTCCGGGTGTCCTTGGTTGTCTCTACCGGAGGTTGGAAATTTTGGTGAAGCCTATCCCTTTCACTACTCAAGCGTCTTCAGCCATGCCTGAATATCTGCGATCTCTTGTGCGTTCAGCATTGCACTCCACGCAGGCATAGCTCCACGCCCCTGGCGCACTGTTGCCCAGAACCGTCGTTCATCGGTGAGAATCGGATTGTTGGCCAACTTGGGCCCCATGCCTCCCACAGCAGCCGGCCCGTGGCATGGCACACAGTTTTGTCCGAATAGTCTCTGTCCGTGATCAGGTCGTCCCTCAGAATGTTCTGGTATCCCGGGATGAATCGTCGGTTCCGTGACGGGTCGCCTCCAGAGAGTCTTGCGCCGTCTGTTCCAATGATCCTGATGCACCGGGATGATAACGCGCGGCCAGGTAGTTCGCGAGTTGGGTTTGTTCAGCCGAAGAAACCTGCGCCCCCCAACGCTCCATCTTGTTCAGCGTCTTTATCCATTGGGTCAGAGTCAACCGCTGTTGAACGATGAGGTCGGTGCTGTGACAGACCGCACAACGAGCCATCAGCAGCCGTTTGCTGTCTTGCTCATCAGAGGCAGATGACGAGGATTCTTGAGCGGTGTTCCCTCCGGTCCGATCGTCCGCGAGCCCTTTCACAAATGGGATGCCTACGAACACGAGAACGGTTACCAGACCAATCACCGCCGGTCTCGTGTGTTCCCAACGCCGCCTCAACGGAATCATGCGCTCTTCACCTCCACCTGAACACGGTCTACGCCGTTCCACAGAAAGCCTCCCGGATTCCACGGACTCGCCATCGGTTGGGTCTGACCGTGATCGTCCGTTGCACGCGCGAGGATGGTGAATGCGCCTGCCTGTCGGGGGTTCCAGATAAACTGCCACTGCCGCCATGCGTATGGAGCATCATCCCCGACGAGCCTGGCATTTGCCCAAGTCTGCCCGTCGTCAACAGACACCTCGACCGCGACGACTTTGCCTTCACCGGTCCACGCCACACCTTCGACTGTGACTGGTCCAAGATTGAGCGCCGTTCCACTGACGGGACTGACGATCAGTGATTTCACCACCATGGCCTCGACCGGTATCATGTCGCGCAGAGGCACCGCCGTTCCCGGTTCGGCGGGATGGGCCGGATACCGGTACGCGGTTTCCATGTAAAAGCCCTTGGCCTCTTCAGCTTGGAGGGTCAGATCCGTCAACCACTTCACGCAGGCATCCCCCATCCACCCCGGTGTGATCAGGCGCAACGGCGCGCCGTGCAGCAGCGGAAGCGGCTCCCCATTCATGTGCGTCGCCAGCAGCGTGTCCGGATGCATCGCCTTCTCGACGGGAATACTGCGAAGGAACAACGGCGTCATGGCGACGACTGGCCGATCGGCACCGAGCATCTGCAGGTGGCGTGCGGAAGGCTGCACCCCAACGTGGCTGAGTACATCGCGCAGGCGGACACCGGTCCATTTCGCGTTCCCTACCGCGCCACGTTCCCACTGCACCCCGGCCGCTCGCGGACGATGGAACGCCCGGCCGTTGCCGCTGCATTGCATGACGGCCGTGAGACTGACCCTGTCGAATTTCGCCAGGTCCTTCAGCGTCAATTCGAGCGGTCGATCCACTAACCCTTTAACGTGCAGACGCCACACGTTCTCGGCGATCTGCTCCGGCGGGGGAGGCCCGAAGTGACTGCGGACAAAGAAGCGCTCGTTCGGCGTGAGATACGAGGCGAATTCCTGCACGCGGGTTTCGGCATCGAACGGGCGAGTCACACGAGTCATGAGACCCGGATTAGCCTGGGCCTCCTGCTTGCTCGTCTGGCCCCACGAAGTCTCAGGATTCAGATACCCGACGGCCCATGTCGCGGCAGCTCCTCCGAGCAATCGCCCGAGAAAGAGCTCGTCGTGAAACGGCTCGTGTATAGTGCGACATCAGCTCACGCCTAAGTAATGGTGCTCGCCCTTCATATTTTAGCCCGCCGTCAGGTCGCCGTCACTACCGGCCGAAGAAGAGGATACGCACCTTGTCCTTGCCCAAAGCAAGGGTCAACTCGCGCATCATGACGAAGACCGCGAAGAGCGCCACGAGCCAGACCTCGATCGCCCAAAACGTCGGATGGGTGAACTCCTCTGCTGCCTGGGCGTGGGCTTCTGCGACACTCACTCCGGCAACGACAGACCCGATAACAGGCTCGAGGTATCGGTACACGAGGGACATCGCCAGGTAGATCGGGGTCTTCCACAACATGTTGTATATGAGCGGTTTGCCATGGAATGCATTGACGCCTGGGATCAAGTCGACAAAGAACAGGAGCTTTGCAACGATGAGCCCTCCAATGATCGCCCTGGCAAAGCTAGCAACGTGAACTTCGGATCCCGCGACCATGAGCTTGTTGGCCAGCGCGATGAGACAAAAGGCGGCGGCGAAGAAAATCGCCGACCCGATATACTGAACGAATTCCTTCTTGAACCATTCAAGGAAACGTCGCACCTCTGTCTACCCTTCCGTCTGTTTACACATGCGTCGGTCGCTTGAAGAGCGCCAACACGAACAACGCGCCGAGCGTGGCATGACCGATCCCCGCTCCCCACAACAACAGGCCACCGAGTCCTAACCCTGCTGCCGCCCAGATAAGCACCACGGCTGCCAGTACGTTGTATGCGGTGATCCCGATACTCACCGCCACACCACCAGGACTTCCGACATCATGACGTGCTTTCAGGCAGGCCAGCCCGAGCGCGAACACCCCCGCGCCGAAGAGCCGCGCCAGGACTGATGCGATCGGGTCCATCGACACTCCGAGCAGCAACGATACCACCAGTGCCGGAATGATCAGTGCCGCCGACCCCGCAAGTATTTCAAGACCGCCGGCCAGGGACAGCAAGAGCCTCAACGACATCGCGTCTCCCCTTCAAGACTACACAGGGCGCTCCCGCGATGCGAGAGCGCCCTGTGTCTTACCTCCGATAATCGACAGGATCGATCAATCCGCCAACTGTCTTGCGCGCGTGAGCCTCGCTGCACGACGTGCTGTTCTACCTCGGCATTCGCCGCCTTCATTTCTTTCAAGTCAATCGTGACGCTGTTGATCTTGCCGGTGAACTTGTTGTTGCCTTCCTTGTAGTCCTCCGTGACCGGCGTCCCGTCATCCACTCCGACATCGGCGCCCTCATCGGCCGAGAAGAAGCAACACTGCGTGTGCTCGATCCGCCCTTCGGCCACCTTCTGCCCGTTGACGAGGATCGTCCCGATGCCGCCCTTGCCCATGCCAGGGCCATCGGAGGCAAACTCATATCGAATCGTCGCCTTGCCTGCGGCAAGCGGCTGTGACGAGGCAACCGTGAACCGCTGCAAGCCGAGGAAGTTGTAGGTGTACGTCGGCTTGCCGTCCTTCATATAGAGACTCCAGCCGCCGAACCGCCCGGCCTGGGCGAGGATCACGCCGTTGGCGCCGCCCTGGGGAATCTCCACATCGGCGGTAATCGTATGCGACTTGTTCTTCAAGTTGATGAAGACGTTCTCCGACATCCCGATCATCCCCTCATAGACCGTCAGCGATGTACGACTCGCCCATGAGATCGGGCCGCCCGGCCATGGCAGGGATCATGCGCTCAAGGACTCGGTCATCGATGGGCAGCACCTGATACTTGACCGCTTCCTTCAGGAAGAGGTCTTGCAGTTCCTTGAGCTTCACCGGATTCTTCGCGGCCAGATTGTTGACCAGGCTGAAATCGTTCCGCGTGTCGTAGAGCTCCCACTTGTCATCGGAAAGCGCTGTGCGTGGCTTCGACTCCCACGGTGCCCGGTGAAGGGTACCAGCCAACCAGCCGTCGGAGTAAATGGCCCGGTTGCCCATGATCTCGAAGTACTGCACATAATGCCGGCTCGTCGCCTTGGCATTGGCAAACGTGTAGACCATGCTCACTCCTTCGATCGGAGCCTGCTCGGTCCCGTTCACGACTTTCGGCTCCGGCAACCCTGCGGCTTCCAGAACCGTCGGTGCAATGTCGATGACATGATGGAACTGCGCGCGCACCTCCCCTTTTGCCTTGATGCGCTTGGGCCAATGAATCACCATCCCGTTGCGGGTGCCGCCGAAACTGGAGGCGACCTGCTTGGTCCAGGTGAACGGCGTATCGCCCGCGACCGCCCACCCGGCAGCCATGTGGGGATACGACAGCGGGCCGCCGAGGTCGTCGTAATGTTTCAGAATGTCCTGGACGGTTTCATGCACGCCATTGAAATAGGTCATCTCGTTGAACAGGCCATTCATGCCGCCTTCGGCGCTCGTGCCATTGTCGCCGATGATGTAGAAGATCAGCGTATTGTCCATTTGGCCCGTCTGCTCGACGGCCTGAATCAACCGGCCGATCTCCGTGTCCGTGTACTCGCCGAAGCCGGCGTAGATTTCCATCTGACGGCTGAAGAGTTTCTTCTCGTCATCCGAGAGCTTGTCCCAATCCTTGATGGCTTCCGGTTTCGGAGCGAGCTTCGTTCCCTGCGGGCACCACGCCCAGCTTGATCTGCCGGGCCAGCGTCTCTTCGCGGAATTGGTCCCACCCTCCATCGAACTGGCCCTTGTACTTGGCGATCCACTCCTTCGGGACATGGTGGGGTGCATGGGTAGCGCCGGGAGCGAAATACAGGAAGAACGGCTTGTCCGGCGTGAGCGACTTCTGGTAGCGCATCCAGTGGATCGCCTGATTGGTCATGTCCGTCATGAAATGATAGTTCGGATCTTTCCGCAATTCCACCTGCGTCAATCCGTCATAGAGTAGCGGCGCCCATTGGTTGGTCTCACCGCCGATGAAGCCATAGAACTTGTCGAAGCCGGAGCGGGTCGGCCAGCGATCGGTCGGGCCGGAAGGACTGACTTCCCAGGCCGCGGTCTCATGGTTCTTGCCGAAAAAGCCGGTGCTGTAGCCGTTGAGCCGCAACATCTCGGCCAGCGGCGCGACATTGTTGGGTCGGCTTCCCGGTATTGCCGGGGAAGGCGGTGGAGATCTCCGTGATCGCTCCCATGTTGTTCATGTGATGATTACGGCCGCTCAGCAACGCAGCACGAGTCGGCGAACAGAGCGCCGTCGTATGGAAATGGTTGTAGCGCAAGCCGTTGTCGGCGAGTCGCTCGACCGTCGGCATGTGAATAGGCCCGCCGAACGCGCTGGACATGCCGAAGCCCATGTCGTCGATCAGTACAATCAGCACGTTCGGCGCTTCTGCCGGCGCCTTGACCTCGAACCGCGGTGGCGGCGTGGCCTTGCGCGCGTCGAGTTCCGTGATCGGCGGGCGCTTGGGTTCCGCAATCGGCAGTACCATCCGGTCGAGCTTGTCCGCCGCCTCCGACGTGGTCAGGCCGCCCAATGCCAGCCCGGCGGCCAGCCCGAAGATTGTGAGTAATCTCTTCATGCCCACTGCTCCTTTCGTTCGGTCCCTGTCTCTGCTCGCGGTTTCTACTACTTTCGCCTGGTCATTGTCGTCAATCGATCAGCGTCCGTCGCATACCAGTCGGAAGCCGACATGGTTCGTGCCCGTATCGGGCTCGCCCTTCCCGCGGCCGCCCGCGATATAACGCGCGCAATACTGATCCGTGCAGAGAAACGAGCCGCCCCTGTGCACCTTCTTTTTCACACCAGGCTCGCTGGGATCGAAACTGTCCGCCGGCCCTTGCGGATTGCGCGTGAGTGGTCCCTGCGAGGCCAGCGTCTGATAGTAGTCGTGGCGATACCAGTCGCTCGTCCATTCCCACACGTTGCCGGCCATGTCGTAGAGTCCGTAGGGGTTGGGCGGGAACGAGGCGACCGGGGCAGCATGCTCGTGGCCGTCTTCTTTCGTATTCTTGTCTGGGAAATGCCCCTGGAAGGTGTTCGCCATGAACTTGCCACCGGGCCTCAACTCCTCACCCCAGATGTAGGGCTTTCGTTCCAATCCGCCGCGCTGCGCGAATTCGAACTTGGATTCGGTCGCCTTGTTATGATTTCTTCGTCCTTGCTCTACGCTTTTGAGGCAGCAGCGGAATTAAACACCGCAACGTTCGATTCACAGAATCGGAATCTGGAAAGTACGCTTGAATTTCCGGCTCAAGAACAACTGCACCTTCTTTTGGCATGACGTCCTTCACCATCGTCGTCCCATCCGCTTTATGGATCGTGATGGTATAGCCGGCTTGCATGGCTTTGGAGTGCTTGCCACGCACTCCTTTCCTAAAGTCATACTCTATGCGCATATCGGTGCTCTCCAGCTCTTTGACTCTAGCCATTGGCTTCTTCATAAAGTTTCCGCTCCGATGTGGTTGCCTTTCGGCAACTGACAATACGTATGCGCGAACTGCGTTCGGTATAGATCACTACCAACACACGACCTTTGTCAGAAGCGCCGATGTCGATATACCGTTTCTCATCCGCTGAATGGTCAGGGTCATGGATCGTCGTTGAACAGGCATCTGTGAACACTGTTGTGGCCTCATCAAAACTGATCTCTGTGCTTTTTGAGATTCGTTCTGGCTTTCTCTTCGTCCCACTCAAAATTCAGTTTCATTACCGCCCCTCTGAACCATAGCGCTTTGCTATCAAGTAATTCAACCTAACGCCCCGGTCCAGCGGTGGCGTCAGCGGATTTGACCAGCCGGAATCCCACATGATTCGTACCCGTATCCGGTTCGCCCTTCCCGCGGCCGCCTGCAATATAACGTGCGCAATACTGATCCGTGCAGAGGAATGAGCCTCCCCTGTGTACCTTCTTTTTCACGCCGGGCTCGCTAGGATCGAAACTGTCCGCCGGCCCATGCGGATTCCGCGTGAGCGATCCCTGCGCGGCCAGCGTCTGATAGTAGTCGTGGCGATACCAGTCGCTCGTCCATTCCCACACGTTGCCGGCCATGTCGTAGAGTCCGTAGGGGTTGGGCGGGAACGAGGCAACCGGCGCAGCACGCTCGTGGCCGTCTTCTTTCGTATTCTTGTCCGGGAAATGTCCCTGGAAGGTGTTGGCCATGAACTTGCCGCCGGGTTTTAACTCATCGCCCCAGGTATAGGGCTTTTTCTCGAGCCCGCCCCGCTGCGCGAATTCGAATTCAGCTTCAGTCGGCAGACGCTTGCCGGCCCATTTCGCATAGGCCAGCACGTCCTCGTACGCGATGTGCACGACCGGATACTTCCCGCGATCCTTGATTCGCGCTCTGTGGTCCCTCCGGGTGCCGCCAGTTGGCGCCCTTCACGTAACTCCACCATTGGAAGTGGTCGTTCAGCTTCACCGGATGGTCGGGCGGCGCAGAAGACCACCGATCCGGCCACGAGATTTTCCGGCGGCGCGCCGGGAAAATCCTCGGCGCGCGGCGCCTTCTCGGCAAGCGTCACATACTTGGTTGCCTTCACGAACTTCGCGAACTGGTCGTTCGTGACTTCGGTCTTGTCCATCCAGAATCCATCCACCGAGACACGATGCCAGGGTTGGGCGTCGGGAAACTCCTCCGCCCCCATCCAAAACTCGCCGCCGGGAATCCAGACCATGCCTTCAGGCGCCGGGCCAGGAGGCGGCGGAACGTTCGTGCGGAGGGAGTCAGTGACGGGCTGGACTGGTTTGGGTGCTCGTCATCAATCGGTTGCGCGGTGATAGGGGCCGCACCGCGTGCCGCTTTTGCGGCAGAAATGCCCATGTCGCAGGTCATGCCGGACTCCGGCGTTGTTTCAACAGACGGAGACGCGTTGCCGGAGGTGTACCACCAAACAGCCAAGACGAGGCTTGCACACAGAGGTAACCCGATCCTGATTAGAGACGTGCGTGTCATTTGGCCTAAAAGAAGTTGGCCGTCGAACGTCCGTCAGACTCCAACTTGGCGTTGACAGAACTGGAATCCCGTTCTCTTTACGAAGCCGAGCCGTCGGGACCGAAGGTCACCCCTTGAGATCCCCAGTTCAGTGTAAAGGCGAAGAAGTGCATCATCGCGTCCTTATATGCGCCGGTCACCTGCCCGGCCAGCGGACCACGATTTTGCGAGACCGACATATCACCGCTATAGATCAGCTCGTAGCTGAATCCCAATTTAACCTTCTGGCTCATCATCCAATTGGCGCCCATGCCGAATTTGTAGTTCGCAGCGACCGGGAGGGCAATACTCCGATTTGCGGCCGACACCATCGAAGAATCATAGGCGAACCCGCCGTTGAGCAGCCACTCTGGATTCAACCGATACTGGCTGCCGACCGCCACGTGATAGATGTCGTTGTAATCAACGTTGGTTGTCAGCGATGGGGAATTTTGACCGCCCGTGACTGCGACATCGACCTTGCCGAACTGACTCCAATTTTCCCAGCCAAAGTCGCCCATGATCGCCCACGCGTCACTGAGTTCATGATAGCCGCTGAGGATCACATGTTGCGGCACCGTCATGCCCAGATCGAGATTGCGGGTCAGGAGACCGTTGTTTTGCAACGCCCTCCCGATGGTACCAAGGTTCGAGAAGGTCGGCGTGGTCGAGAAATTCAACTTGATCGGAGAATAATAGGTGACGCCGACGCGGGTGCCTTTTTTGGGTTCGACGAGGACGCCGAACTGGCCGCCGACTCCCACGGTCGTATCCGAGGCATAAATCTGCCCGTCGCCGGTGCCCGGTGGAAGCACGTTGTTAATATTCGCCGTATACTTCAAATAGCGCCAGCATGACGTTGGGACCGCCTCCAATGGAAATATATTCGTTCACCTGGTAGCTCGCCACCGGGGCAAACGTGATCCCTACCAACGTGGCTTGCTTCACGTAGTAGCGGCCGAGAAAGCCCTGGTCATTCTTCAATGCAAGGCCGAAGTTCCCCAGCATACCGAGCCCGACTTTGAAATCCTTGCCGAGGCTGTGCACATAGAAAGCCGCTTGCGGCCGGTAGCACACCGATCGGATTTCCTCCACCATTCCCGCCATACGGTGTGTTTGTGCCGCTGAACCCGCCGCTTTCGAAGTACAAGGCCTGCAACCCGCCTTGGAATTGGTTGCCTTCGAGGCGACTCATCCCGGCGGGATTCTTAAACAGGGTGGAGGCATCCTGCGCACGCGCCGCCCAGCCTGCTGACGCGAGGGCCACGTCCTCCGTTCCGAATTCCGTCAGGAACAGTCCGCCGGCTTCGGACACCTTCGTCAGCGCCAGGATCATGACGACCGTCGCCATAGCCAGGGTCAATTTCTGCAACATACCCACCTCTTTCATCTTCTGATTGACAAGAGACTCCGAACCCTCCAACTCTGGTCGGATCGATCAGGTTCATCGGCCTGTCTGGTTGGTCCAGTCTATCTGGTTAATCTAGTTCAACAAAACAGGTAAGACAGACCAAATAACCGGCGTCTACGCTGATGGGCTGTTCCCAGCAGTCTACTAGAGGATTCGATCACTTCATTCGGCCGGATCTTCATCTTCCTAGCTGTGCCTGTTGGCACGCGAGGCTCATGAGCCTCGCGTGCGCTGCGCCTTGCGGGCCTCGATCAATTAGTTCACGAGAGGAATCAAGCGAGGCCAGTTCGAACTTCACCAGGGCTCGAATTTTGTTTTCGATCTGGAGATAGCGGGCGACTTTCGTGGCAGGCAAAGCCTTGCCCAATTTTTCGTAATATGATTTTCGCAGCGTCACTTCCGATTCCTCGACCGCCAACGCTTCGCCCATGATCTTCTTGGCCTGGTCGTTGGAAATTTCCCCTTTGCCGGCATTGAAGGCCTCGGCATAGGCGTTAATCGTCTTGCCCAGCCGTTGATTGATCTGCTCCAGTTCCTTCTGGTATCCATCGTACAGCGGCCAGAAGTTCTTGGCTTCCGCGTCGTTGAGATTCATGTTGGTCGCGACAAGAAGCTTCTTGTCCGCCTTCACTTTTTCTTTCAGAATCTCCATGTTCATTTGTGTGGCTTCCTGAGCCTGAACCGTTCCCATGAACAGAAACGACAGCAATAACACCCCGATTTGCAAAATCATCATGACACCCCTCATTTCTTGGTTGACTGTGGTTGACTGACGGCTACTGACAGGAATCGTGATCGACCCTCCGACCTTCTTCTGGTGTAGGAAATATAAGTATTTAGGAAGAGGTGATTTATACACGAGTTTGCCGAGTGGATCTACAAGATTTTTCGTAGAGAAGGCCGCGGGCGGGCCGCATGAGATCGGCGTGGATAATTCATCTGCTCAATATCCGGCAGTGCCCAATACCCGTGTGGCTAGTTCGCCCGGATCGTCAGGATCGCCGGCTGAATCTTCTGGCCCGTTTCGCTCAATCTGTTTCATCGATCACATCTCGATGACGTCACCGTGCCTCGCGCATATAGAGGCTCATCAGACGTGCGATCATCACGGCGAGGTAGAACTGACCCGCAATAGCCTCCACAATCGCGAGTCCGCGTACGACGTCGTTCCCTGGTACGAAGTCACCGTACCCAACAGTGGCAAGTGTGATGAAACTGAAGTAGATGCCGTTCGCCAGCGTAAAGGGATGGGATGCGTCGCCACCGCTGACGACGATCGCGTCCGGCCAAACTTGCGCCACATTCGCGTACACCATACCCAGAAACACCCCTGCCAACAGGTAGGCGCTCAGGGCGGCATACAGATGCTCGGGGGTGATGGTGACGCGCGAAGAGCAAACGTCAGCGCAGTGAACACGCCGAACAGCGCGATCCCGGCCAAGAGTACGACGCTTGCGCTGTAGCAGTCCCACATGGCCAACCCACAGGGCCACGCCCCGGATGAGGAGTGCGGCCAGCAGAAGCGCCAGCAGAACCCAGCGCCCTTTTCCACGTTTACCCGGAAGAGCAGCGGCCAGTAAGTTCAGGCCCATGAACAACTGCAAGAAATTGCCGGTCATTCCGATCGCGATCGCGATCGGGTGTCCAACCAAGGTCAGGAGCAGCGAATAGAACAGGACGGCGTAGCGACGCCGAAGATAGGCTTGCCACCACCCTGTTGGTCCTTCTCGATGCGCGGAGCCAATTGAGGTGTGCTGCGTCATCCCTCGTTGTGACCAGGGTTATTTGCTCTTTTTCTCCTCGGGCTTCACCGCCGCCTTGAACTCATACCGCTCTTTGGCAGTTTCAGGTCTGGTGCTACTTCGTCTCGGCTGGCTGCGCCGGGGCCTCAACCGGAGCCGCAGCGGCGGGTGCTGGAGCTGGGGCCGGAGCCGCAGCGGCTGGCGCAGGGGCAGGGGCTGGAGTTGCTTTGACTGGCGCTGCTGCCGGCGCCTTGATGGCCGCCTTAAACTCCTCTTCGGAAATATCCTTTACCTCAGACGATTGCAGCGTCACTTTGCTGCCGCTCTTCTTATCTTTAAAGGTAATGGCCCCTGCCCTGGATTTCTCGATCTCCGTGGTGTAGTACAGCCTATCGCCGGCCGTATCGTTTACCTTGTAATAATTGCCGCCGCAGCCGGCTAGAAGTCCGGCCATTCCGCACAGTATCCCAAAAGCTATATGTGTCGTCTTCATCTGAGTTCTCCTTTATGTACGAGAGCGAATGGTCGTGAGACAGGCGCTCTTCTTTAGAAGTGAATATTCCTCTCACCGGGAATTGGGCTCGGTTTCCTGGCTGGCTCCGGAGGTCTTATACCACATGTACAGAGAAATTAACTAGACGGTTGTCACCATGATCTCTGTCCACGGGCTCTACAGCTTCCTTAGATGCGGGCTTATAGCAGCAGGGCCGCACCCGCCGGTTCGGCGGATGCGGCCCGGTGGTTGATTCAGCGTTCCGTGAGCCGGCATCTCACTTGCCGCCGCCCTGTGGCTTGGTCATCGCTTCCATGACGCGGTCGAGGTTGAAGCTGCCGGGCTTCTGGCGCGGCGGGAATTCGCGGAAGCTCTGCAGCCATTGCCCGACGTAGATCCCGGCCGGCGCAATACGAACATGCGCTCGGCCATCCAGCGCTGATAATCCATTCCGCTCATGCGCGGCGAGTTCGAATGGGTCCATGCGCAGATTGTCAACATCAGGGGCACGCAGACTCCTCGAACGGCTCCTCCAGACCTTCAGATCCATGGGCGTCCTGCCGCAGGAAGGTGATCTTCCAGTTGTTGTAGCGCAGCGCCGCGACGCTGCCGTCGTCGGTCCAGTAGATGAACTCCTTGCGCGGCCATTCGCCCTCGCCCTTGAGCGCGCGGCAACAGGTTGTAGCCGTCGAGATGGACCTTGTAGGTCATCTCGCCGACCTTCTTGCCCTTCAGCAGATCTTCCTTGACGGTGGTGTCGCCCGCCGCCGCCAGCAGCGTCGGGAGCATGTCCTCGTGCGCGCCGATGTCGTTGATGAACGGTGCCGGGCTTGATGACGCCGGGCCAGCGGATCGGCGGCGGGCACGCGGTAGCCGCCTTCCCATTGCGTGTTCTTCTCGCCGCGGAACATCGTCGTGCCGCCGTCGGGCCAAGTGAAGGACTCCGCGCCGTTGTCGGTGGAATACATCACGATGGTGTTGTCCTCGATGCCGAGTTCCTTGAGCTTGTCGAGCAACTGGCCGACCATGCGCGTCGTGCTCGACCATGCCGTCGGCATAGATGCCCAGGCCGGTCTTGCCGACACGTCCTTCTTGAGGTGCGTGAAGACGTGCATGCGGGTGGAGTTCCACCAGACGAAGAACGGCTTGTCCGCCTTTGTGGCCTTGTCCATGAAGTCGTGAGCGCCCCCGCGGTGACTTCCTCGTCAATCGTCTCCATGCGCTTCTTGCGTCAGCGGGCCGGTGTCTCTCGATTCTCTGCGGCCATCCAGGTTCGCCGCAAAGCAGTGGATACACGCCGCGCGGGCCGAACATGCTTCTTGAACTCCGGGATCCTTCGGGTAGTCCACATTCTCCGGCTCTTCCTCCGCGTTCAGGTGATAGAGGTTGCCGAAGAACTCGTCGAAGCCGTGCACGGTGGGCAGCATCTCGTCGCGATCGCCGAGGTGGTTCTTGCCGAACTGGCCGGTCGTGTAGCCGTGCGGCTTGAGCATCTCGGCAATCGTCGGGTCCTCCTTCTGCAGCCCTCGGGCGCGCCCGGCAGGCCGACCTTGGTGAGGCCGGTGCGGATGGGCGACTGCCCGGTGATGAACGCCGCGCGGCCGGCGGTGCAGCTCTGCTGGCCATACCAGTCGGTGAACAGCGCGCCTTCCTTCGCGATGCGGTCGATGTTGGGCGTCTTGTAGCCCATCATGCCCATGTTGTAGGCGCTGACGTTGAAGCCGCCGATGTCGTCGCCCCAGATGATGAGGATGTTGGGTTTTTTGTCCGCGGCCTGCGCCGTCGTCAGGCCCCCCAACACCAGCCCGACGGCCAGCGTGAGGAAGCTGAGATAATCTTTTCATCTCCACTGCTCCTTCTAGAGTAATGCCGTTGTGGTAACCGGCGGGGATTAGGTCGAGCGCTTCACTGAGGCCGATCTGAGAAACGATTTTTTCAGGAAAAGGCGCGAGTCTTCGCGTCACCCATTGGTAGACAAGCACTCGCCCGAAACGTTGTGCTATCGCATGGCCTCGGCCATCGCAGTGCGTAGCTCCTGCGCTTGAGGATTACTGACGGTTTTTTCCACGAGAATGTCGGTCGGCTTCACAGCCTTGCCGTAATAGGCTTGATTGGCCTTATCCATAACGGCAATGTGCCCTCCCTTCACCGCCGTCCCGACATACGCGCCTTTCGCACGCGCGTAAATAAACAAGTCGGCCGTCAAGCCTTCAAGCCCCATTCCGCCACCCATCGGTCCGGCGGCGACCCCGATGTTCATCCCGAGCTTGAACTGGGATCCATAGAATTGTTCCAACCCCCGCTGGCTCCTCACCACGAACACAATCTCCGAGGTACCGCCCCCAATTTGGAAGCCAACGCTCAGGGCGCGAGCCGTGTAAAACGCAGGGTAGGACCATTCGCCGGTATTCTCGTCCCGCACCAGCAACACGCCCTGGCCTCCCGCGACTCCGACACCGGCTGCGCCCTTGATGGCGCGCGGCACAATGTAAATGCCTTTGGCTACTCGGAGCCAATCATGCAGCTCGCTCCTCAGAATAGGCGACTCCGCAAAGCTCTCCCAGGTCTTCCGCGCGTTGTCCACGAGCTGTTGCTCTTTGGAGATGTCAGCGGCTCCGGCAGACGTCGCTCCCAACACGAGCATCGCTCCAACAACAGCGCAGCAGACCCAGCCCAGCTTGTAGCGTGTGCCCATTGGATTCACGTATGATGTTCTCCATGAACTCTCTCGGCGGAATTGAGTGGTCGTGGCGGAACTCTGCGTCACACCACTCACCAGACCTACGCCGAGTACCTAGGGCTTAGGTTTCTCACCACAGTTCTCTAGCCCAGCGACTTTACAGGCCCGGTACGCAGCCTGGAGCGCCCAGAAGTCCATCGCATTCTTCACATCGGACCAGCTGTCAATCCCTTTCCCCAAAGTCTTCCCCCCGACCCGCCTGTCGATCGCTGCGCCAATCACCTTACCAGTTTCGGCATCGGAAATTTTGACCTCCCCTTGCACCCCCCCAACAAAGGTGGGCTTGCCCGTGGCCATTCCCTTGAGTTCGGCGACAAGGTGCAATTGGGGGACGACCGTTGAGATCATGTCTAAGGCCACCCAGCTCTGTTCGTAGTCGGTGATCGCGAACTGGAATCGCGCGGTCCCCGGACTCGGTTTATCCACAATCTCAAAGTGTTTCGACATCGCCAGATACAACTTGTTGTAGAAGTAGTTCAACAACGCCTGCGCATTTTCGTTCGAGTTGCCTCCCCCCAGATGCTGCGGCTGACGGTACAGGACGATAGGGTCGAGAATGACCTTCTTATAATGCCCCGTCGCGACTGCGATGGTATCTACATACTTCAGCGCCGCCTCCAGCTTATCCTCATCTCCCTTCGTCATCTTGGCATAGAGTTCCTCTCCCAGAAATCCCGACTTGTCCACGCTCATGACATGCCGCGTTGCCGCACAGCCGGTCGAGAGGACCAGCGCGAAGAGTACACAGGCCATCGCCCCAATGCCTCTCATCGAAATACTTCCTTTCACCAAACACCATCCCCACTGTTTCGTAGCCATGATTGGACCTCCTGTGCGTGTTGACTGTTTCGACGTCAAAAATTCTAGGCTTGGTATCGTAAGTAGTCTCCTCAAGCAAATCAACAGCATTTTTCCGGATCTTCCCTGGCTTCTCCTTGAAAGCTCTGCACATGCTCCGTAGAATGCGCGCGCCATGTCCCGAGGCGCCTTGACTTTAAACCATGAGCAAGGAGCCTCTTCGGACTCATACCGCTCTCCTATTTGCTATGCCTCAACGAAATCCTATTTCTGACTCTGCCTCGCTACGACGGGCTGTCGTGCTATTCGTTGTTCTCGGAAGTCTGTGGCTCCTGCCGCAACCGTCGTCTGCAGAAGAAGGATGGTCTCTCGAAGGTCAGGGAACTCTCTTCTATACCGATGACGTCGGTTTGTTTTCCGCCAGCCGTCGTCTGAGCCGGGACGGCGATCCGACCCAGCCGGCCATCGATTCGAAACTGACGAATCAGGGATCGGACATGGTGTTCGAGCCGCTGGCCAACGTCACACGGTCCTCGACGAACAACCTTGGACGGCTCGACCTGAACGTGCAAGGCCAGGGCTTCGTCTTCACGGAGAATCCGGAGTTCAACCACGGCACGATGCGGCTCCAGGCCACTCAGGACCTTTCCTCCAGCACCCGCGTGCAGGCGAGGTTTTACTATGCCCCAAACCAGTTTCTCGGCAACAACGAAGAGCGTCAGTCAGGCCAGCACCAGCTAGCGGCCGAACGAGTCACCAGTTACATCTGGTCTACCCGCCTCATCCACGATGTGACACCGGATCTTTCCCTCCGATTGCTTGGCCGGTACGGCCTGCGCCGCTATAACGACGCCTTCTCAGAACGCAACACGAACTTCTGGACGATCGGCCCCCACGTGGATTGGCGCGTCGCCCCGAAGATCAAGCTCGGGCTGAGCTACCATTACGAACGCGGGCTTGCGGAGGGGCGCAACCAACCGCAGTTCGAAGACGATACGTCCTATATCAATCACTATCTGTCCGCAGATGTGGATGTGGAACTCACCGAGCGGCTCTCGCTCCTCACCGCGTTTCACTTTGAACACAACATCTGGACCAGCAGCCTGGCGGGCGATGAACGGAACGGCGCCTATGAGAACGTCTACCAGGGTGAAGTGATTCTGACCTATCGCCTGACGGATTCCATTCAGGGATTCGGACAAGCCCAGCGTTCCAGCCGCAAGGAGAGTTTCGAATCGAGTTCCATCAAGGACACGAACGTCGGCATCGGCCTCTCCGCGCAGTTCTGAACTGGCCTAGCCTGTCATTGAGCACTTGGCCACCGCCAAGAGAATCATCGAAACACCGAAAACACAGGGTCCTGGTGTGCTAACTGTCCATCAATGAAGTGGACAGTACAGTCGAAAGCGGTGGAAGGCACCCACAGCCTGCTTTATTTTGCCCAACGATTCGCATCCCGCTGAAAGCTACCAAATGTGGTAGCAGGGAAGTGATTTAGTCATGACTAGCCTCACGCCGACACACTGACCGGCGCAAAGGTGCGGGCAATGGTGCCCAGCTAAAACAGGTAGAGGGTGCCGTACAAATAGAGGAGGTTCCAATTGACGTCGGCTCTGAATCCATTACTGGCGGCGCTCTCCGCACTAATAACCAATCGATCGTAGGCGGCCCCCAGGGCGAAGGGCTTGAAGAGTCGATACTCAAGTCCGGCATAAAACTCCATCATGGAACCTTCCAAGTTGCCGGCCTTTTGATAGGCCAAGAATTGCAGTATATAGTGTTTGTGGCGCATAATACCTCGCAATGGTGTGTGCAGCTTGTCGCACATTGCCCCCTCTCCAAGTAGTTCATCCCTCTCCTTTCTCTAGTTGCATCCCTATGCCCCCCAATACAACACGAGATGCTTGGGGCCAGATAACATTTCCATCAGGTACATGACTTGCGTGTTAAGGATTCCACTACGGCCAAGGCACGATTCGGTTGGACCACACCGGGGACGATTCATCATCGGCGGCCCCCAATCTGGCTAAGCGTCTTCCGAACGAGGAGGTGAGCGAATGAAATTCCTCGCAGTTCATCCCGGTCCGCTCATGTACACCAAGATCTATCTGCGGCTGGAGCCACTCGGGCTCGAGATGGTGGCCCAGGCTGCCCGCCAAGCGGGACATGACGTGTACCTGATCGACCTACAAGTAGAAACTTGGAAAGATTACCTGGCGCACATTCGGACCTGGAAGCCCGACGTCGTGGCGTTCGCGTGCAACTATCTGGCGAATGTACCGGAGATCGTGGATCTCGCCAAGTTGACCAAGAAGGAATTACCGAACGCTTTGTCTTTGTGGGAGGGCATAGCGCCTCCTTTGTGGCAAAAGACTTTCTGGAGCACGGGGATGGCGCGATTGATTGTGTTCTCAAGGGCGAAGGGGAGGTTGCTGTCCCCAAGCTGCTGCTGGCCGTGGAGCATGACCGCAAGGCGATCACCACAGTTCCTGGGGTCGTGACTCTCGAGGGCGAAGGCCCTCCGCCACAATTCTCGAGACCCTCGATGATCATCGGCCGGCCCGGGATCTGCTCCGCCACCGCCGGAAATACTTCATCGGTGTGCTCGACCCTTGCGCGTCTATCGAATTTACCAGGGGCTGTCCATGGGACTGCTCCTTCTGCAGCGCCTGGACCTTCTACGGCCGCAGCTATCGCATCCGCAGCGCCGAAGCCATTGTTGATGACCTGAGCCGCGTGCGTGAGCCTGGGGTCTTCATCGTCGACGACGTTGCTTTCATTCAGGCCAAACAAGGGATGGCCATCGGTGAGGCGATCGCCCGTCGCGGCATCAACAAACAGTACTATCTCGAAACGCGGGGCGACGTGCTGCTGCGGAACAAAGAGGTGTTCCAATTCTGGAAGACGCTCGGTCTCGCCTACATGTTCATCGGCATTGAAGCGATCGACGAAGAGGGTCTCGCCCTCCATCGCAAACGCATTACGTTAAGCAAGAATTTTGAAGCGCTGGACTTCGCCAGGTCTCTCGGGATCACAGTCGCCATCAACTTGATCGCCGATCCCTCGTGGGATCGCCGACGGTTCGAGGTGGTCCGCCAGTGGTGTTTGGAGATCCCGGAAATCGTAAACATCAGTGTCAATACTCCGTATCCAGGGACGGAGACCTGGCACACGGAGGCGCGGCGCGTAACGACCCTCGACTATCGTCTCTACGATATTCAACATGCGGTGCTGCCCACGACCATGCCTTTGCCTGAATTCTATGCAGAACTGGTCAAAACGCAGCAGGTCTTGAATACCAAGCATCTCGGCTGGACGGCGCTGAAGTCCACGGCCCGTATTGCCGCAGGACATTTGCTTCGGGGTCAGACCAATTTCGTGAAGATGCTGTGGAAGTTCAACAGCGTGTACAACCCGAATCTACAGATGGCCGACCATCAACGCCCGGTGTCGTACGAAATGTCGGTCCCGCCATCCGCGCAGGAATCCGTGAACTCGAACCTCCTGTACATTCTCCCGGCAAAAGGACGGCGAGCCCGTGCCGTCGACGATTCAACCGAGCAGTTCGTCGAAACCACCCGAATGGGGAGCAGCTTCTAGCTGCTCCTTTGCATCGAACCGACAATTTTGCCCTACTACTGTTATAGTGCGCCTCGTTACTCAGATCGGCAAAGTTTCCTATCGGACGAATTTGAATTGATGGCTGAATCAGTCATCGAACGGGACTGTCACAGTGAGGAATACATGGCGACTCGAAATGGGTTCTTCACCAACATGGATGCACCACACGGGTTAACCGCCTGGGTCACGGTCGGGATGGTCCTGGCAGTGCTATCCGGCTGTGTCACGTCTCCAGTTTATACAATTCCGGTGCCAAAACCGGACCAGCCATCCTGCAGCCATGCCATGAAGCCGCGTGACACACTGATCGGGATCGCCATATCGGGAGGGGGGAGTCGAGCCGCCTTGTTTGGGGCGGCCAGCCTGGAAGCACTGGCGAAGGTGCAAGTCGGGCCACCTGCCCATTCCCTGTTGGAAGACGTCTCGGTGATTTCCAGTGTCTCTGGCGGCAGCATGGCGACGTCCTACTTTGCCGCGGTGAAACCGCGAAAGGACGTGCCGATTCTGACCGCTTCAGGTGAACTGAGCGCGGAGTATCAGACGTTCTTTGCGCAGTACAAAGAGACCATGAACCAGGATTATGAGAAGCCCCTTCTCTGGCATAACCTGCTGCGATTGCGTTGGGCCAATCCGGCCTGGACGGCGAAGTCCCTCGCTGAACATCTGAACAGTCAATTTTTGCATGACATGACCTTTCAGCACGTTCGCGAGCGGGAATTGAGCGGCGAGATTCCCAGACTCCTTATCAACACCACCTTATACAACGACGGGCGTCGTTTGGTGTTCACGACGTTGCCGCATGAGCAGACCCAATACGACTTGTTGAAAGATGTGAGTCGATCGGTCGGTGCGGGCTCTCTGTCGAAGGAATCCGTCGATGTGATGACAGTGAATTGGGCGTCGCTGCAGTCGGTGACTCCTCAGGCGCTGAACCTCGACCTGTGCCCCATTCGATTAGGCGGGGCGGTTGCCGCGTCCATGTCGTTCCCTCCGGTGGTCGGCCCGATCACGTTCAAGGTTGAGGGAGAGGACCAGTACTGGCATGCGGGGGACGGGGGATTGTCCGATAATATGGGGCTTGAGTCGTTGGCGATGGTTGCCTTAAACGCGCTCCAGCAGAAGGCGGTCCGTCGGGTACTCATCATCGCCTTCGACAGTTCGTTTCCCCTTCGCGGTGGGGTCAGATCGGCTAGATCATTTCCCCGAGGGCTTTACGCTGTTCAACTACGACATTTCCAGAATTCCCGGAATCATGGAGGAACGGGCGTTAGCGTACCGGAGACTCTATTTTCGCACGATGACGGCGCAGGGAGTGCTGCCGGACGAGCGACGAGTGAAATTCCTGCAACTGAGACACACTGACGCGGTGTGGAAGGACGATATGAGTGATCTGCCAGACTCATGCAAGAACGAGGAGATAAAGCTTACGAACCCACCGATGGTCACGAAGCGCCTCGCGAACGTCGTCACCAGACTATGGCTCGAATCCGGTTGCGATCGTGATTTGGTGGCCACGGCAGCGGCGAAGCTGGTGGAAGGAAACAAAGACGAGATCCAGAAATTCTTGCAGCAGCCGCTTCCATAGCCGACCACATCGCTATCGCTCGGAAAGGTGAAAGGTTTCAGAGGAAGAGCCTTCGGCAATCCTGCCTTTCACTTTTCACATCTCACGCGTATCGAACTTCTTATGCTGGGGGACTTTTTCAGCATCCTGCTTCCAGTCACTCGGATCGAGGTACGAGATGCACGGCCCCTGCTTTGATCGCCGCCACAACCGCTGAACCTGTCTCGAGACCAAGCTCTTCTGTGGCCCCCCTCGTAATTACGGCCCGCAGGGGGAAACCGCAATCGACCGTGACCGTCACCAACACGCCTTGCGGCAGCATCTCGATCACGCGACCGGACAGGTGATTACGCGCACTGGTGACGCCGCTCCCCGCCTGTTCGAGCAACACATCTTCCGCGCGAATGCAGACGTAGACGGCCGAACCACTCACATCCGTTCCTAACCCCTTCAGTGTCGTCCCGTTCACCGACACAGTCGCGAGCCCATTGTCATTCGCAACCACGTGACCTTGCACGACAGTCTCAATACCGACGATCTGCGCAACTTCCGCATTGGCGGGTCTGGAAAATACCTCCTGTGGCGAACCGACTTGTAGGATCTGCCCAGCACTCATCACCGCAATGACATCGCCCAACGTCAAGGCTTCGGCCCAGTCGTGTGTCACGACGACAGAAGGAATTTTCAACTGCGTCAACAGAGCTCGCAATTCTCCTCTCAAGCGACCGCGTGTCGGCGCATCCAAGGCCGACAGGGGTTCATCGAGCAACAAGAGCTGAGGTCGTCTGGCGATTGCACGCGCAAGCGCCACACGCTGCTGTTGCCCACCCGACAACTGCGCCGGCTTGGCCTGTTCGAGCCCCTGAAGTTGCAATAACTCGATCAGTTCACGGACACGCTCCTTCCGCGCCTCAGCCGGCAGCTCGCTCAATCCATATTCAATGTTGCCGGCAACCGTATGCGTAGGAAAGAGCGCGTAGTCCTGCGGCATGTAACCGATCCGCCGCGCCTGCGGGGAAAGCCGCATGCTGGACGCCGCATCAACCCAGGTCGTCGAACCGAATTGAATCCGCCCTTCTTCCGGCCATTCCAAGCCGGCAAGACAACGCAGCAACGTCGTTTTCCCCGATCCAGACGGCCCGAAGAGAATCAGCACGCGCGGTGGGTCGAGCGGCAACGTGAGCTGTGCCGCCATGGTAAACCGACCGGGAAAGGTCTTTCGGCAATCAACCGTCAGCGCTGCGGCCATACGACCCAAACCTTTCGGTTCATCGCATAGACCAGCAACAGCACACCATAGGAGACTGCCAGCAACAACAGCGCCGTCTTGGCAGCTCCGGCATAGTTGAGCGCTTGCACCTCATCGTAAATATCGATCGAGACGGTGCGCGTTTCGCCCTCGATGTTGCCACCGACCATGAGCACCACGCCGAACTCTCCGAGCGTATGGGCAAAGCTCAGCACTGCGCCGGTGATGAGGCCTGCAGTCGACAGCGGAACAATCAGATGAAAGAAGGTCTTGAGCTTCGACACCCCGAGTGTCCAGGAGGTTTCGATCAATCGGCGATCGACTTGCTCAAAAGCTGTGGCGAACGGTTGCACGGCAAATGGCAAACTGTAGAAAATTGACGCGACGAGCAGACCTTCGAAGGTGAAGGGAAGAGGATGCCCGACCAAGTCGGTATAGAATCGACCGACCGGGCTGTGCGGACCGATCGCGACGAGAATATAAAAGCCCAGCACCGTCGGAGGCAGCACGAGCGGAAGCGCGACCACCGACTCGACAATGAACTTCCAGCGCCGCTTCGAAAAGGTGAGCCAGTAGGCGATCGGCAGCCCGACGACCAGCAAGACACCAGCCGTCAGGCAGGCCAGTTTGAACGTGACCCAGATCGCCAACCAATTCACAAATCCGCCTTTGCCACGGTCTGTCCTACCGACACCGACGCGATGGTAGGAAGCCGCGATCTGGAAAGCCCACGCACGCTATTTCCCAATCATGACTTCCGTAGCTTTTATGGCGACCAGCACGGAGTCGTTGACCTTCAAACCCATGCTCTTGACCGACCCTTCCGTAATCGCCGCCACAAATTCGAGCGCGCCGACTTTCACCATCACCTCCGCCATGGCTTGCCCTTCTGTGATTTTGGTAACCGTGCCCTGGAACTGATTTCGTGCGCTGAGCTTCATGACAACCTCCTGTGTTTGGGTAAAGATATCTCCTCGAGCCTCATTTATACTGATCGAACCCGATCATGAATCCTTCCGGACCAGTCACCTCAAATCGAATCGCCTTACGATTTCCGCGACTCACTTCCGGCTTCAATCGAAAGCGAACGATCTTGGCACGCTCTTCTTCGGCCAATTGAGAGAGCGTGGATGCTCGGTATGAGCCTTCCACTTCTGCCTGCACTGCAGCGACGTCTGAAACCGCGAAATTGATTTGTACCCAGCCGGTCGGACGAGGTGTTCGCAAGTCCTGCCGAACCACGATCAAGACGCCGCGGTAACAATAGCCACGGAGACGGTCCACTTGTGGATGATCCAGACTCTGGACAACCTGCGCGTGCAAGACGCTCTCAAAGAATTGCTCGTACCGTGTGACATCGGACGTTTCAACCTGTACGCTTTGAAAGCCCTCAAGAACAGCCGGGCCCTGAATCGCCACATTGCAGGAGCCTTCATGAGAAGCCGAGTCAACCTGATGATGCTGGGTCTGTGGCAGCGTCTTCAGCCGACGCAGCCGTTGCCGCAATCAGAAGTACGCTCGCGCTTGTTAGATACACAAGTCTCTGCAGGTTTCTTCGCGCTACTTGCATCGGAACTTGATTCCCCAGCGCCGTCCGCTGACTTCCCCTTCCGCTCCACCCACGGTGGACATACTGCTATACCCCTGCACTTCCCCTTCTTCGAGGACGATGTAGCCGGAGGGACACTTTTCCTCGATACGTTTCAACGCGTCCTTGCGATATGGCGATCCCATCGGGCCGCCCAGGTCTTCCTTGAACAGGTAGGTCACCACGCCGCCCTGTTCCGTTTCCTGGTTCAATAGAACTGCTTGCGAACAGCCGACGCTGAGACCGAGCACACCAAAGGCGATCACCTTCGTCCATGGCTTAGTTGGGCTGCATGAATCCATTGCGCTTCATGATCTCCTGTCCTTGCTCACCTTTGATAAATGCAAGGAACTGTTTCGCAGATTCCTGCTGCTTCGACGACTTCAATATCACGACTGCCTGCTCAAGGGGCGGATGGGCCCCAACGGGAATCTCCCAATACGTCCCCTTCGATTTCATGGCAGGAGTCACCACCAAAGACAACGCGATGATCCCGATGTCGCACGCTCCGGATTCTATGAACTGTGCCGCTTGCGATATATTCTCTCCCAAGACGAGCTTGTCTTTGACCTGGTCATAGACCTTGTAATACTCCATCGCAGCCACAGCCGCCCTGCCATAGGGAGCATGTTTCGGGTTGGCGATGGCGACTTTCTTGATAGTCGGCTCGCGCAACGCCTCCATCCCTTTTGTCACATCGATGTGCGAGTCATGCCCTGTCCACAAGACAATCCGCCCGATGGCATACTGATAGAACGAACCGGGAACGGTCAGGCCTGCTCCTTCCAATTTCTGGGGATACTCCAGGTCGGCTGAAAAGAAGAGATCAAACGGCGCACCATTTTGAATCTGCGAGTAGAAATTGCCGGATGATCCGAACGTCAGCCTGACCTGATTGCCGCTCGCTTTTTCGTACTCCGCCGCGACTTCTCTGAAGGCGAAATTCAAATTTGACGCCGCCGCAATCGTAATCTCCTCGGCAACCGCCAGGTTCACACCTGTGATGACGAACAGACACAACGCGAGCATGACTCGAATCATGGGCTACCCTCCTCAGAAACATGTTTGACAATTCATATGAACTGCATTGTCGATCATGACATCAGAGCGTTTCTACAACCTGACTCTCACCGAAGCATAAAAATAATCCGAATCTTTGTTTCCACCGGCGGGCATTTGGGCGATGATGGCGGGGCTGTCAAAATAGGAACCCTTGAACCAATGGACATACCCGAAGTCAAAGTCCAAGTTTTGTCTCATAGCCCATAGCGGAGCCCATTGCGCACGAAGTTGCACATCGTTCCCCAAATTATTGCCTGACCTTCCTGTGGGATCTTGTAAGCCGTTACCCACAAACGCTGCGGTCGCTTCCGCCAGATACCAGAACCGTTGTCTGACTGTGAGTAGCAAATTTTCGTTCGGGTTGAGGATCAACCTCCAGCCGGGAGTACTGATGTTCGACCGGTAAAATGGTCCCCAAATTCCCGTGGGAGTCAAATCAAAATTACGGGCGCCGAACAGGAAATCAAAGTTTCCGTCCTGGCTTCCTCCTGGAGTGCGACTGCCGCTGGCATAGGTATACTGTGCCAAAAATCGCGGAGTCCAAGGCAGATTAAACGTATATCCGGCTTCAACGTTTGGGTTATAGGCAAAATGTTCGACGTTGCCCAAGTGTCCCGTTTGAATGGCCCCCTCAAATTCATAATCGAATTCGCCGGTCGCGGGAGACTTGAACAGGCGAAGGCCGTACGTACTATAGGTACGGTTAAGACCTTTATTATTAACAATAGTAGATTGTTGATCGTTTAACCCGAAATAATACACATTCGCGTTGAACCAGGGAAAGTGCGCGCTCTCCACGTAGGTCCCCCAGAAGACACTCTTTGCGCTCTGCTTGTCCAGTTGCACATCATCCCGAATTACCGGCTCCACCAAAAAGGCTCTGACCCGCCAGGTTTGGCCTTCTCCGATTTGCCAATGGACCCCATCGAAGGCATTCGTGGTATTTCGGAAATCATTTCGAGCCACGTACCGACGCATGCCGAAATCCATCGTCATACGACCGACATGCAAGTCCGTTCGCAATCCGCTCCCCCCGACATTATTTATGGTGAATGACCCGAGTAGCTGCAAGATGTCAAATTGGTTGACCGTTTGGGTCGTCCTGAAATCCCCCGGCTCATCGGCCGACAATGGCCCGCGAATCCTGCCCTTCAAAGAGAAACCGGAAGGGGCCATTGCCCCCCAATCCTACGCGCGCTCTGGATCGGAGGGCTACCTGGGCATCGGTTCCCCCGCCTCCCGCAACTTGGGTCGATCGCCAAGGATGGTCGTACGATTCAAATCGGGTCCGGTTTTCGAGGCCCAGGTCAATCCAATCGGGTAAATGCATCGCGGTTTTCACATATCGAGTCCATTCGAGTTCTCTCCGTAGATTGAGGACCGCATCGGCCGGTTCGATCCAGTTTTTTCCCTTTTGTGCTGAAACTTCGAGGTATCTTTCGTTCGTGATCAGCCCCTTCGTGAGCATGAGTTTGAGCACAGGGTCTTCCGTGCTTCGAAACACCCACTTTCCGTCCTTCTGCACCATTTCACCATACTCGACTGCCCTCACCGAGCCCGCTCCCACAACGACGAGAAGGACGCTCAGGAAGACACACCACCAGATTCCTTTGACCATCGATCCTCCCTTTATGCGCAAACGCAACTCGTGAACAATCGTATACGTAGGCTTGTCAGCCGACACGTAGCGGCATGGAGCTTTCCTGTTTCGCTGGTGTCATACCCGCCCAGCGCTTCGATCTCATTTCGAAACGGGCGACTGACGAGCGTCTCGAACAGATGGGCTAACGTCGGATGGAGCTTCAGATACGCTTTGGGCACGACAAGGTCGTAGCGCGCGGCTTGAAGCGGTACGAAGTCGAGTTCAAAGAGTTGCGCGGCAGATCGAATCCCAACCCCGACATCCGCCTGGCGGTTTGCAATCGCGCGCGCAATTTCGAAATGCGAGGCGACGATCGTGCCATAGCCCCTCACCTGATCATAATTGATTCCCGCCGCATGCAACCGCTGATCCAGCAACAGCCTGGCCCCGGCTCCCTCTTCCCGATTCACGAGTGTCACGTCGGGATCGACTACGTCGCTCGATCGCACGGATCGATTTGGGATTACCCGCTCGAACAAGCAAGCCCTCTTCCCAAGTCGCAAATGTCACAACCTCATAGTTCGAACTTTTCAATGCTCTCCGGAGGAATGGCAGGTTCGATTCCCCGGTCGCCGGATCGAAGAGATGCAGACCTGCGACATGAACCTCGCCCTGCTGCAAGGCTCGAAGCGCCGCCATACTTCCCATCGTCCAGCCGACCAAGGAAGTCTGGTCCTTACGACGTCGCATGTGCTCACCTGCAAGAAAGATTGCCGGATCACAGCCTGCCACAGAGATTGCTTGATCAATTGCCTGACGATCTCGTGAGAGTTTCACGCGCACCGTCGCACCCGACGTCTGACCATGCGTTTCGACGACATAGCCATCAGCCGGAACGGTGAAGGAAAGCGCCTCACCCTAATCCGGTTATCGGTCGCACGACAGTCTTTGAACCCACCGTCGACACTTTGACTCGGATGGGTGACGCCTTCAGGTCGTATTGCGGAAGATGGCCGATCAACTTGCCCTCAACAATGTCCTCGGTTGCTCTGAGGTTGAAAAGATCTTCAACGCGACATGCCAGTGCCGAAGCCAAATGAAGGGCAACGCCTGTTGTCGGTAAATACAGATTCGACTCAATTGAAGACACCGCCTGCCGCGTGATTCCTGCACGAACAGCCAGTTCCCCCTGCGAGAGTCCTTTCTGTGTGCGGAGAGTTTTAAGATGATTGGAAAAGTCTTGAATGGTTTCGTTCGGCTGGTTCGAAGTTTTCATATCCATTGAATAGCAAGTATTCTGTCTTCATGTCAATAATTATGTCTATCAATACTACTATTAATTGGCAAAACAGAGCATGGAAGTAATTCATTCATACAGCTGGTAATTTCAAGTGTGCCATTAATTTATATTGTTGACAAACAATATCTAGTTAGTTTATTACATAGACCACGATACTTGATCGGTTATATGTACATTGACTCGATGGCTAGGAGGAGTTTCTGAACATGAGTGCCCAAGAGCGAATCATTCAGAGCCAAGAGCAGAACCAGGACATCGCACACAAGATCCTGCTCGCCATCAAGGATCTTCGCTTCGGATCGGTGGAAGTCGTCATCCACGATTCAAAAGTGGTTCAGATCGAACGCAAGGAAAAGATCCGCATCGACACGAACTCTTCAAGAACCACCTAATCAGGGAGGTGAATGTGACCACACAGTACTGTTGTCGGAGCTAAAGGAGAACACACGCGCCGTCCAGAAAACTGGAGGCACCACGCTCCACATTTCAGTCATACACGTCAATCTGTAACTGACCGGACCACCGGAGGTTCCATGCACAAAAGGAAGGTCGCGCATGAGACATCTCCGGTTCATTTTCGTCAGCATGGTATTGACAGGCTTGGTGTTCGGGCTCATCCCAAAGGCATGGGCGGTCGAAGAAGGCCAGCTTCAGAAGAAGGACGGCCGATGGGAGTATCTGCCCAGTGAAGACCCCGGCCTCAAGTATCTACTCCTCAAGGGAATCATTACCCAAGATGAGTACGACAAAGGGCTGAAGGTCTTGGAGACCAGAGAACGGATCGTGAAACCGAACTTTAATATCGACGTGAATAACGGGTTGAACATCCGCGTCGGCTCGAAATTCCTGCTCAAGATGCGGCTGCTCACCCAGGTGCGCTATAGCTACAGTACCTTTAATGACGCCTGGGGGACCGTCGGAGACTCGAGGAATCGAGGAAATTCTGGGAGGTCAGGTCGAATTTCGAGCCTTTAGACACCAGAGTGATTCGAGTCAGTTTACGGTTCCCCGAGCCCAACTCCAATTCATGGGGTTCGCCTTCGATCCCGACTTACGCTACAACGTGTCTTTGGCGATGGATTCAACGCCATTTAACCAAGAAGGCGGGAACGGAAGAGCCACGCTCCAAGATGCCTACATCTCTTCCTGGCATATCCCATGGCTGACCGTTCAGGTCGGCCAGCAACGGGTCTGGTTCAATCGCGCCTTGATCAGTTCGACCGCCACGTCAACGTTCGCGGACAACATGATGGTGCAGAATGTGTTTGCCTCCAACCTTCAGAGCAGTCGCGATGTCGGAATCAACATCCTGAGCGATGAGGATCAATACAAATTCAACTACGCCATTGGTATCTGGGGAGGTGTCGGGCCGAATCTCGCGCGGGACGGCACGTCTGTCAGCCAAAATGTGCTGCCTCCTTCCGGAGACGCCGGGAGCCCCCCTGCTGGGACGACTCGAACCTACAACTACGACACCCGGTTCATGAGCGGCGAGTTAATGTATACGGCCCGGGTGCTGTACAAAATTGCCGGCAATCCCGGGTATGGGCAGGGCGACATCCTGAACTCCCGCACACTGCAATCGGCCATCGCCTTCGGATATGCGTATGACCCGGGTCAGAACTATCTGAGTTCCACACGCTCCGATATTGTCGATCGCTCATACCGCCAGGCAGTGGCCAAAGCCATGAACGGCCGACTCCTTGGCGGAGGCATCTACGATTTCCAGACCTATGAAGTGGATTTCATTGCCAAGTACCAAGGCTGGTCTCTCCAGTCAGAAGGGTACTACCGGCACCAGCGGGTGCGGAGCACTGATAGCGGAACCCAACCGTTCGACCTGAATACGATCCCGACCAGCCCGCTGGCCGTAGGCCCCCCGGTGGATCTCGGCCAGGCCTGGGGCTGGTACGTGCAAGTCGGCAAGTACATCATTCCCAGGAAGCTCGAGCTTGCCGTTCGGTATGGGGTCCTGGATCCGTCCACTAAACAAAAAGACGATCTGACCAAAGAGTTCGGCGCCGCCATCAACTATAGCTTCGACGGCACCTACAATAATCGGCTCGTCATCGACTACTCCAACATCACAATGGGAAGCGGCGGACGCGCACCGGACCGGTTCCCGTTCGAGAGCCAACCGGGATTCGGTCGCGATCTCATCGAAAACCGGATCAATGTGCAGTACCAATTCTATTTCTAAACGCATGATGAACTTCATCACGATGACCAGGAGGTACGCCATGACACGCCGAAGTGTCCTATTGAGAAGTCTATTGTTCCTCGGTGTATTGACCATGACCGTTTGGACCGCGCCGCCCGTGCAGGCGGCGCCTGAGACCGTCACCATCGCGGCTGCCAACAGCCTGAAGGATGCATTTCGAAAAATACTCCCGCTCTTCGAAGCGCACAATAAGGACATCAATGTGAGAGTCATCTACGGGCCGTCTCAAACCCTCAGCAAGCAAATCGAAGAGGGTGCACCGATCGATGTGTTCCTGCCTTCGCAGGTTGAGGAAATCGACCAACTCGAGAAGAAAGGGCTCGTCATTCAAGGCACCAGACGTGTCTATGCCGGCACCTCGTTGGTCCTGATCGCCGGCACGGAGCTCCCGGCGCCGATCGCGTCGGTCCAGGATCTTCGCACAACTCTGATTCGGTATATCGCCGTCGGCGACCCGAAAACCTCGTCGGTCGGAAAAGTGGCGGCTCAGTATCTCAAGTACAGCAAGCTCGATTCCCAACTGAAGTCGCAACTTGTCTATGGCGAGCATTCGCGAGCCGTCCTGGACCTGGTCGCCAAGGGCGAAGCCGACCTCGGCGTCGTCTACCGGACAGACGCCGTATCGAATAAGAAGATCCGTATTCTCGATGAGGCCCCAGTGGACTCGCACTACGCCGATCCACTACGGAGTCGCGGCCGTCTGGACCGCCAAGAACATCTCGGGCGCAGGGGATTTCATCAATTTTTTGGGGACACCCAAGATACAAGCCCTCTTGCAAGACCACGGCTTCGATCGCATAGCCGAGCCGGTCGGCGTCGCGCAACGACAGGAGGGACAATAATGAATCGCTACCAATACAATTTGACGCAGTGGTCGGCATGGCCCCTGCGCGCACTGTTCCTCATCGTCGGCCTCTCCATCGCCGCCGGTTGCGCGAGCCAGCCTGTCTCGTCGTCGAGGACGATCTACGAGGCAGGGTTGAATACGGTCCGGTTGGAGCAGGACCCTGACTCCACATCCAATGCGCATCCTGCCACGCTGACGGCAGCGGAGGTCGGCACGTTGCTCCGGGGGGTCCGCGCATCGGAACGGCGGAACATCGTTCACCGCCTGATTTTCGGTCAAGCCGATCAAACCAGGGCATTCCGGAAAGAAGAGATCGCCGTGTTGGCGTTGCCTCTTTCAACAGCGCTCTCTCTGGCTGAGCCGACAGAACGTGTGTACTTCAACTTGAGTCATGCCACGGATCAGGGAGATCAGGAAACCACCACGGGCTGGATCTCCATCCAAGGCCCGATTCTGCATCTGATCATCAGCGCCGTGCACACCCGGCACGGCCCTGGTCCCGACATCAGCAAGTACGACCGGCAACTGCCGAACATTCCGGAGGCCTCGGCATTGTATCGATGTGACGTTCGAGCCGAAGGAGTTTCTGGCCAAGGCGAGTTCGTCGGCCCGTTTCTGGGCGCCGGATCAGCGGGAAGAGTTGCAGATTCGGTATCAGGATGCGCTTGCCGCGTTGACCGTTCAGCCCGCCCCAGCAAAGCCGTAGTGGCATGCACCGAACGAATGGCAGCAGGATATTCCTGCTGCCATTCATCGAAGAGGCAAAGAGATCAATGAGTATCCTTGTCGTCGGTGGCGATTCAGCTGAGATGTTCCGGCAACAGACCGGCGGCGGGCATGGATACGTCCAGCATTGGAGCGGCCGTAAGAACCGCGACCTGACAAAGTCCATTCCTAAAGATACGGAAGCCGTTGTCGTCGTGCTGGATCGGGTGAGCCACGGACTGGCTCGAAAGGTCCGAACCGAAGCGACACGTCGCGGCCTTCCCGTCTTCTTTCAAAAGCGAGCACGCCACGGGGGTCCGACAGATCATGACCCCTTGGATTTGGCCCAATGGTTGAGCAAGACATCGGGATCGAGGATTGACTCTGTTCAATAAATCATCGGCAACGTAGTCGATGGTCGAATGACAACATCTGATTGTAGAAGTCCATTACGAATAGAAAGGACCATCCCATGATTTTGAAGCCGTTCGTTCTCACGCTCGCGCTCCTGACCGGAGCCTTGGGATTCGCTTCGTCTATCCAGGCGGCAGAATCCGTCTCAATCCTGAACGTCTCCTACGATCCAACGCGCGAACTCTACCAGGAGTTCAATGCGGCGTTCGCCAAACACTGGCAGGCCAAGACGGGCCAGACCGTCAAAGTCTTGCAATCCCACGGAGGATCGAGCAAGCAGGCACGAGCCGTCATCGATGGCTTGGAGGCCGACGTCGTGACACTGGCGCTGGCCTACGATATCGACGCCATCTCCGAGAAAGCCGGGCTGCTTCCGGCAAACTGGCAGAGTCGTCTTCCCAACAACAGCGCACCCTACAGCTCGACGATCACGTTTCTGGTCCGCAAGGGCAATCCCAAGGGCATCAAGGATTGGAACGACCTGGTCAAACCCGGAGTCTCCGTCATCACCCCGAACCCCAAAACCTCCGGTGTCGCCCGCTGGAACTACTTGGCCGCGTGGGGCTATGCCCTGAAACAGTCTGGCGGCGATGAAGCCAAAGCGCAGGATTTTGTCTGGCGCCTCTTTAAGAACGTGCCGGTGCTCGACTCGGGCGCCCGCGGCGCCACGACCACCTTCGTGGAACGGGGCATCGGCGACGTCCTGATTAACTGGGAAAATGAAATCTTGCTGAGCACCAAAGGCTCGGGCAAAGACAAGTTCGAAATCGTCGTGCCGCCAATCAGCATCCTGGCAGAGCCGACGGTCAGCGTCGTAGACAAGATCGTGGACAAGCGAGGCACCAGGCAAGTCGCTCAAGCCTATCTGGAATATCTCTACTCTGAAGAAGGCCAGGACATTGCCGGCAAAAACAACTACCGCCCGCAGCTTCCATCGGTCGCCGCCAAGTATGCTGCGAATTTCCCGGCAGTGGAGCGGTTCACCCTGCAGGAATTCTTCGGCAACTGGCAGAAAGCGCACAAGGCGCACTTTGCCGATGGCGCCAGCTTCGATCAAATCTATTTGCAGGGCGCGAAGTAGCGGCGATGAGACACACTTCGCCGATGGGGGACGTGTGGTCAGCTATCCCAGCTGATCACCCAGCAAGCGAAATAATCGGACCTCTGCAATCGGAGGCGATGAGAAATTCATGGCCATGGTGTTGAAACAGCCCAGCGTCCTTCCAGGATTCGGTCTGACTCTGGGATTTGCGTTGTTCTATTTCAGCCTGATCGTCTTGATCCCCCTCAGCGGTCTCTTCGTCAAGACGACCACACTGACCTGGGAACAATTCTGGCACACGGTGACGGAGCCGCGTGCGATGGCTTCCTACCAGCTCACATTCGGCGCCTCATTTCTGGGGGCCTTGATCAACGGCTTCTTCGGATCGGTGGTGGCCTGGGTCCTTGTGCGATACCGCTTTCCCGGGCGCTCGATCGTGGACGCGCTCGTGGATCTGCCCTTTGCCCTGCCGACCGCCGTCGCCGGAATCGCCTTGACCGCCATCTATTCGTCGAATGGATGGATCGGGCGCTATCTCGAACCGCTGGGTCTCAAGGTCGCCTTTACGCCCCTGGGTGTCCTGGTCGCACTGACCTTCATTGGATTGCCGTTCGTGGTGCGAACTGTGCAACCGGTGCTCCAAGATTTGGACATGGAGGTGGAAGAGGCCGCCACCACGCTGGGAGCCAATCGATGGCAAACATTCAGGGCGGTGATCGTGCCTGAACTGTGGCCTGCCCTGCTGACCGGCATGGCGATGGCATTCGCCCGCTCCGTCGGAGAATACGGCTCGGTCATCTTCATCGCCGGCAATATGCCGCTCAAATCGGAGATCACTCCGCTGTTGATCATGACCAAACTCGAACAGTACGATTACGCCGGAGCCACGGCGCTGGGAGTCGTCATGCTCGTGGTGTCGTTTATCCTCGCCCTGATGATCAATCTCATACAATGGTGGAGCGGCAGGCGCCACACCACTCCTTAGAAAGAGAACGAGCATGTCGACAGAGATCGCCGCCAGAGTAAGAAACGAGGAGTGGAAAGCCTCATTGACCAGCGAAAGCGCCTTGGTTCGCTGGGCGCTTATTGTCGCGGCTCTCGGATACTTGACGCTCTTCCTGTTCATCCCCCTCGCAGCCGTCTTTACCGAAGCGCTGAAGAATGGACTTGAAAGCTACTTCGCCTCATTTACGGACCCGGATGCCCTGGCGGCGATTCGCCTGACCTTCCTCGCTGCATCCCTGGCCGTTCCGCTCAACCTGGTATTCGGCGTTGCTGCAGCCTGGGCCATCGCTAAATTCGAATTCGTCGGCAAACAGATTCTTACCACGCTCATCGACATCCCGTTGGCCGTATCCCCCGTCATCTCGGGATTGATTTACGTGCTGCTCTTCGGAGCGCAGGGCTGGGTAGGCCCCTGGCTGGCCGAGCACGACATCAAGATCATCTTTGCCCTGCCGGGCATCGTGCTCGCCACCACCTTTGTCACCGTTCCGTTTATCGCGCGCGAACTGATCCCGTTGATGCAATCGCAGGGACGAGAGGAAGAAGAAGCGGCGCTCACGTTGGGCGCGTCGGGATGGCAAACGTTTACCCGCGTCACCCTCCCGAACATCAAGTGGAGCCTGCTCTATGGCGTGATTCTCTGCAATGCGCGGGCGATGGGAGAATTCGGAGCGGTCTCCGTCGTCTCGGGCCATATTCGCGGGCTCACCAATACGCTGCCACTGCATGTCGAGATCCTCTATAACGAATACAATGCCGTCGGAGCCTTCGCGGTGGCCTCACTCCTCACCTTATTAGCCATTGTGACTCTCATAGCGAAAACCTTGATCGAACGGAAAACGGCTTCATCACGATCGGCGCATGACCCTGTATGGAGCACGCAACCAGGGAGCCCGTCATGAGTATCCAGGTCGATCATGTCACCAAACGATTCGGCAACTTCACCGTCCTGAATGACGTGAGCCTGCATGCAAAGGCGGGAGAACTCATTGCGCTCCTCGGTCCCTCCGGTTGCGGCAAGACGACCCTGCTGAGAATCCTGGCCGGACTAGAAAGGCCCGACCAAGGACGAATTCTCCTTCATGATGTCGAGGTGACGGATCAGCGCATCACCGACCGCCGCGTAGGATTCGTGTTCCAGCACTATGCCTTGTTTCGCCATATGACCGTCACAGAGAATGTCGCGTTCGGGCTGAGCGTGCTTCCCAATGCGCAACGGCCTTCTCCGGACAAGATCCAGAAGAAGGTCGATGAGTTGCTCTCATTGGTCCAGATGCGGGCGATGGCCGACCGCTATCCCAACCAGCTTTCCGGAGGACAACGTCAACGCGTGGCCCTTGCCAGAGCGCTGGCCGTGGAACCGAAACTGCTCCTGCTGGATGAACCCTTTGGCGCATTGGATGCCAAAGTCCGAAAGGAACTGAGACGCTGGCTTCGGCGGCTTCATGACGAATTGCACATTACGAGCATCCTGGTGACACATGACCAGGAAGAAGCCCTGGAAGCGGCAGACCGTATCGTGGTGTTGAACCAAGGACATGTCGAGCAGACCGGTACGCCGGAGGAAGTCTATGAGAATCCGGCAACACCATTCGTCTACCAGTTTCTCGGCGATGTCAACGTGTTTCATGGCCGCATGTCTCAAGACGAGACCGTGCACGAAGAGGCGGACAGGCAACCTCCCGCAGAGGTGGACGCTCCGGGCGAACACGAAGTCACGTTTGTCCGCCCCCACGACCTGGAACTCAGCCGGACTCGGACCACGACGACACAGCTCGAAGCAACCGTGCGATTTGTCATCGCCGCCGGATCGCGAGTGCGGCTCGAGCTGGTCTCGAAGGACTCGCCTCAGATTATTTCGGTCGAACTCACCAAAGAACGCTACCGTGAGTTAAGGCTTCAGCAAGGCGATATGGTCTTTGTCCACCCGAAACAACTACAAGTATTCAAAATGCCCGGCCCCTCCTCAGTGTAACGGGATACCAATAGACTACGAACAGGGATAAAATGTAGCCCGCTTGATCGGGAACTGATGTTCTTTCACATATGGTGGATCCGAAATAGGAGGCTCAGATGCGTATTGAATGCGGCACGATAACTACGCGAACGTTGAGCCTATTATTACTCAACCTGGCTTTCAGCTCTGTGCCGCCAGCTGTTGCTGGGCAGTTCGGTACGCCGAAAGAAAACGAAGGAACCAGGATATTTCAGCCCGCTGAACATCCCTACTATAGTGGACAATTCCACCTTTCCGGGCAGAGAACTACGCTGATCGGAAGCATGAATGATCGCGCACCGTGGGACCACCTCGACTATGCCGGCAAACACCTGATATCAGTGCAGGGCTCCATAGACATCGAGGTGAATGAACTCACAAATAGTGGCCAGGTCATCGCTGAATTTGTCGAGGGCGCCGACCGCTATCGAATCGTTTTTGACCGGTTTGTCGCGAAGGCCCCGTTTCATGATGGAGGCATTGCGACAAGGATCTATGAACACGGTGACTCCGGAAACGGCGACCCGCTGTATCCAAAAACCTGGCTCTACCTTGCAGGATGGGGAACGGCGACGATATTGAAAAATGACCAGACCCTATACAAGGACTATGATGCTCATTTCATGGTCATGGAACGGTCCCGCGATCCAAAAACTCATGAGGTCCACTATCCCGTAAAGCGAACGCTGCCTGGTGGCGAAACCGATCCAGCCGGAATAGAAATCGATCTCTGGGTCCGCTCGAAAGAACAAAACGCGAATAATTTTCCTCCCTTTGAAACCTTTGTCCATCTCTGTTGGGAAGAAGTCACCTGGAAGTAAGTGATATGAATCCGTTGGCGCTGATTGTCGTGAGTTTCATAGCCTCACTTCCGCTGTCCCTCGGGGCGGTGGTCTCCCAGGCAGAGACCGCCTCTCCTGCGCTTGTGTGGAACTTTGATCGCGAGCAGCCAGGCACCCTTCCCAGCGAATTCTCTATAGGCACTTTGTTCGATGGACGGCCTGCAGGAGATTGGCAAGTCCTCGCGACTGATCGAGCCAAGACTCCCCCATATGTGCTCGCCCAGCTCATGGCCAAGGGAGCCGAACATGCTTATAAAGTGGTGCTGAGCAAGGAAGTCATCGCCTCTGATCTCAATCTTGAAGTCTCGTTCTTGCCGATTCAGGGGACACGCGGACATGGGTGGTGGCCTGATTTGGCGGGCGGCCGATGACCGCAATTACTATCTGGCAAGAGCCAACCCGCTGGAACAAAACATTCGAGTGTATCGGGTCGTAAATGGTATTCGACACCTGTTACAAAACTTCGACCAGACGATTACCCTGAAGCAGTGGCACACACTGCGAGTCACCCATCAAGACTGTCGCGTGAACATATTCTATGACGATAAGCAGGTCTTCGATCTCTGTGACAAGACATTCCACACCGGAAAGATCGGGCTATGGACCAAATCCGATGCCGTCACATACTTCGACGATCTCCGGCTACAGCATGTGAAATGAACGTAAACAAGCCAATGAACTCGCCGTGATCTGTGTCCTTTACTGAAGTCGTTGGCTTCGCAAGCGATGAATCTCCAAGCGGGGCTTTCTTCATGCACCCAACGACTACCCCACTTTACTTCCCTCACGCGTCAGCGCCTCGTGAGCAGGCAAGACGTGAGGCTTGATCTGGCTGCAAGGTTGCGTTATGCAGCAGTACGCTTGCGAGTCGTCCGTCTTGACCGCAAAGCGAGACTAGACTTTCGCTCGCGAAGACGGCCGGTCGCGAACTTGTGCAGGACACTCGCCATGAGGGTCTAATACGGTATACCTTCCTCAGTCGCTCGCGCCTGGATATCCGCTAGATCGACCGTAGACATGCGGATGTTCACACGACGGTTCTTGGTCAAGGTGGCACGTGCGTATTCTCGGTAGCGGCGCAGTGATACTTCCGAGGTCACAACCGATTTGAGCATGCCGCGCTCGTATGCGGAGAGAATCTGCTTCTCGTATCGGTCAAGTCTCTTCATGGCTTATCCTTTCTGCCATAGTCCCGCGTGGCTTTCCGGCTTGGGATAATGGTCTTGAGAAACAGGTAGTCGGGCTCTTCCACGTGAGGAACGAGATAGACATGCTCCATGACTGCGAAGCAAACGGTTTCAGGGTTTCGGCGAAAGACAAGATGCGATCGAACGAGCGATGACTAAACGCTGATTGCTGAGGATGCGGTGCAAGGGACACGCGTCATGGTTTCTTCGCAACGACCTTCCCGTTTTCCCACACATAAATGGGGGTATGGTACGCCCGTGCCGTTTTCCTGGCAACCTTCGCTGCCCGCCGCAACGCCTTCCCCACGCCCAGGGCGAACGATTTGCTCTTCGCTTTGCCATTTGTTGTCTTCATGGACCTCGCTCCAGTAATCTCGGGACCTCCCCAGCATTATCGTAGATCGCCCACGTGTCTGCCAACTCCCGATAGATCAGCTGAAAGTTCCTCCAACTTCGGTTGAATCTGCGCACCACATCGACGCGCGGGACATCATGCCCTCCCTGGCGCACACGCGCCGAGATACGCTGGAGTGCCAACTCCACCGAGAGCAGTGACAGAAATACCAATTCGATACGATACCCGTCGGCTTTCCACTGTCTTAGCAGCGGAAGGTCTGTCCGCCCACTCAAGGTACTTTCAAACGCAAAATCCTGGCGTGCCCTCGCCAACCGACGCAATTCCGTTAAGACAAGCCTGCCCCCGCGTCTCGCTGCCAGTTCAGGTCGAAGGGGTGAGAGCCCGCTCGCAATTAGGTCGGCATTCACAAAATGAACGACCCTCCCTTCACGAGGAAGGAACTCTCGGGCGAATGTGGTCTTACCAGCGCCGTTCGGTCCAGCAATTACAATGCATCGAGGAGCATGATTCGGTCTGAGCCGCACGGAAGACATCGGCGCATTGTCTCCTTTTTCTGCCAATGTGACAAGCGCCTCCTACGATAAAAGTGTATGGCTGATGGCTCGGAGGGGAAGCCGTATTTCAGGAAACATTTCAGGCTTTCAGCGGGAGAAGAACGCCGCTTCACAAACGACGAGGACCGGAGGTGGTGGAATGCTGGCTGAGCTGAGGTATTCCGAATAAGTAGCATGTCAGCTTTTCTTATTCTGCTGGTTGCTTTTGTCTGTTTGGTTGAACCAGACTAACAAGATAGACCGGACACGGTGGCGACCGGGAGCTGCAACTCGGCCTCGTGATCGCCCGCCTTGCTATGAAGAAGACCCGCTCGTGACATTTTGAACAGAAGATGTTTCCCACACTTCATCGGGAGGGTCCCATGGCTCGACATACGGTCGTATCGCGAAAAGAGTGGCTAGCGGCTCGCACAGCGTTACTGACGAAAGAAAAGAAGTTCACCCGATTGCGCGATCAATTGAGCTACGAGCGGCGACAGCTTCCATGGGTGAAGGTGGACAAAGACTACGTCTTTGATGGGCCGCAGGGCAAAGAAACATTGTCGGAACTGTTCGACGGCAGAAGCCAACTTATCGTCTATCACTTCATGTTCGGCCCCGATTGGGATGCAGGGTGCAAGCACTGCTCGTTCTGGGCAGACAATTTCGACAAGATCATTGTGCATTTGAACCACCGCGATGTGACCATGGTCGCGGCATCTCGGGCACCGTACCGCAAACTCGAATCATACAAGAAACGGATGGGCTGGAATTTCAAGTGGGTCTCGTCCGGCAACACCGATTTCAATTTCGACTACCATGTGTCATTCACACCGGAAGAAGAGGCCAAGAAAAAGGCGTTCTTCAACTACAAGATACAAGATCCTGACAGTTCGGATCGGGAGGGAGCCAGCGTCTTCTTTAAAGACGCCAAAGGAAACGTATTCCACACCTATTCAACCTATGCGCGTGGCATCGACATGGTCAATGCCGCCTACCACTACCTCGACCTGGTGCCAAAGGGGCGAGACGAAGGCACGTCAGGCCCATCCTGGCTATGCCGCCATGATGAATACGGCCGATAAGTGCTGCTATATGTGTTGATGAACTCGGACGCGGTGGGATGCTGGCGAGTCGAGGTCGTTGTTCAGACCGAATTGGTTCCTGGCATTTTCTTATTCTGGTTACGCCCATTTGAGCCGATGCCACCTGACGAAAATCTTGTCGCTTAGTGGGTCCAGATCTTTACGGGAGTCGATTCGAACGGATACACATGAATCATCCACCCACCGGCTTGCGGAACGAATCGCCCGCCTGCTTGCTGGCACTCTGATTCCGTGGCAATCGTCCCCTTGCCTCCGAGTTGTTTCCGGGTCATGCGGCGTCTACTGCCGTCCGGCTGGAAGCAGAGATTGACGTGGGCATGCCACTGCGCGACGCTCAACGGAACGCGCTCGTTCAACTGGTCCTCGCTCATGTCTCTCGGCGCGGTGTACATCGCCCCCTCGAGTTCATAACCATCCCCAGCTTTCTTGTACAAGAGCGCGGTCGGTTCAGCCGGATCAAAGCGAACCTTGGCCATAAGGCGGCGCTGCTTATTGGCGAAATGATAATGCTTTGGCGTTCGCTCGGGATGAAGCGGAACATAGCCGTCGTCCATGGCCACCCGATAATCTTTGTACTTGGCAAGGGCCTGTCGCAGAGTCTGCACGATCTGATCGGCACGCCCGGCATCGTCTGCGTTCGCCGGCCGCAATTCCGTCCATTTCATGTGGGGCCCCAGATGTTTCTGATGGGGAACCATCATGTCGACAGTCCCCTCCCCGTGATCATGACGATCCATATCCATGCTCTGGCCAGTAGACTCTCCCTGCGCTCGACTCACCTGCCTGAGCCAGACACGCACCATCCATGAGAAACGAACAGGCTCCCTGAGAAGGCCACCACAATGCCCAGAGAAAACCTGAGGCAGCGCATTAACTTTCGAATACCTTGACCGTCATGGTTGCCCTCCATTGGAACCAGAAGATCACATGCTCACCATGGCGAACATCTTATCCTGCGTATTGACTTAACACCAGACATGTACCCCAGGCAGGCGTTGCAAACTCAAGCTCTCCACGTGAATCGTGAGGTGTTCTAAGAGACGAGCGAAGAGATGTGAGAAGCATGTTCAGACCCGGTGGGCAGCTGGCGAGGCTGAGGCCTTCCGAATAAGTAGCCTGTCCCCTCTTCTAACCCCTTTCGGACACTGACTATGAGGCGAGAAAATCTTCCAGCTTTTTTGATCGCGGGTATGACGCCACAAGAGATCGAAGAGATTCGCTATCAAGCTGGAAGGAAAATAATTGAACATGGAATTTATGCGCTTGATGAATCACTAGCGCACATTCCGGGAGGGTCTTTCTGGTATCGAATAGCCATGCCGTATCATTTATACAAAACACTCCTGCCACTTCTCTTAGTCGCTCCAATTCTGCGTAGGCGCGGAAAGATTGCCACGTTGCAACCTCGGCGCTCTTACTCATTTCAGGGGTCTGAACCATGATAAGCATGAATGACATGGTGCCACCTTTCGTAAATAAAGACAGAGAAACAGGGACAGGCTACTTTTTGCCGGGTATCGTGTCAACTCATGTGGGGTCTGGATTGATTCCAGCGTGCGCGCATCAGCCGAAATACAAATGCTCCCTCCAAGCTTGCTCGTTTCTCCCCTCCCCCCTAGGACGAGAAGTTTTCCCAGCGGGTGGCGCTGACCTGGCAGCCCAGCCGCCTGCACGGGGTCCCTACATCGGGCGGGGTGCGAAGCCGGCTGGGCTGATCAGCGACAGGACCCGCTCTTTTTCCTCTCTGCAACTTTTCCCTTCCACTCTGGAGTTTCTCCCCATTCCCTGATCCTCCGTTACCTCACTAGTCACATAAACTTTCTCTTTCTAACTAGCTGTTATTCATCACTAATAAGCTGCCAAATTATTCATTTTCAAGCCAGGCTCATTCCCTTCTGATATCCCCCCTCTATTATAATGGTGACGCCCCATTCCATCCTCTTGATCGAAGACAGCCCAGACGAGGCGAACTCTCTCGCTTCGCGCTAACCTAAACCAGTATCACCAATGGTCCCTCCAAGCTCGCTCGTATCCTCTCCAGGAGGGTGGCCTGGTTGATCCTCTATTGCGCGCGTCGAACGAGGCCCTTCTTAGGGCGCGCGTTCCGCGAGCAGGAGGACGACCAGGCCACCCTCCCCACCCACTTTACTTCTTTTTTGGTAAGGGATAATCTTCTGTCCCGTTCCATCTTCCGACCCGTACAAGCTAGGAGCTGTGCCAGGATCGGAGTCATGCCAACCAACATCAACCTGCTACACATCTCGGGAGGGAGTCTGCTATGTCACAACGTTTGTGCACATGGATCGTGCTCGTCATTGTGTTCGGTGCGATACCGGCTCTGGGCAGCTCAACTCAGCCGGCCACAAGTAGAATATTCTGCCGATTCGGTGATGCAAACTGAGGACAACACGATCGAACAGCATATCTTCGTCACCCCCGCCAAGGAGCGACGTGAAATGCTCACCGGTAGCGGCGATGGGGCGGTTCAGATCTTCCGGTATGACAGCAAAGTCATGTGGCAACTGATGCCGTCAGAACACATGTACATGGAACACTCGATGGCCAACAACAAGAACAACGATCCTTCGCAGTGGGACTTTCAGGAGACCGTGATGGGAGAAGAGGTGCTGAACGGCATGAAGGTGACCAAATACAAGACCATCGCCACCAGCACCGACGGGAAAAAATACGGCGGCTTCTCCTGGCGGACGAAGGAGGGAATCTCCATCAAGTCCGATCTGCTGTACAAGGAAGGGAACGACAAGAAGCGGATGATGACGGAACTCAAGAACGTGAAGATCGGCAAGCAGGACCCAAAATTGTTTGAGGTGCCTGAGGGATACACCAAATTCGACATGGCCGGGATGATGGGCGGCAGTGATGGGCCGTGAGGGAATGGGGCAGCCGCCTACAGACCGACCCGGCTCAAGAAATAGACCCACGGTGCACCAACCCGGTGCCAATGTGCCTCAGGACGAATGTTCCGGTAGCACCTGAACCTGAACCGCCTGCCGAGGATCAGTCCGATATGCAGAAGGCCGGCGGCATGTTGAAGAAAATGTTTGGGCAATAGGCACAGTATATGAGCCGAATCGGGCGCGAAGGATCGCTCGTTCTCGGCATGGCCGTGACCGCCATGCTGTGCACGCGTCGACGTTCGCGCCGAGGAATTTCCGGCCAAGCCGTCGATCAATGCATCGGCGCTGTATCTGGTCGAATTGAAGTCCGACCGTGTCCTCCTGGAAAAGGATGCGACACGCCGGCTTCCGCCGGCCAGCCTCACGAAAATGATGACGGCGCTGGTAGCGATGGAAGCCGCATCTCCGGAACAAGTCGTGCGGATCGATCGGCGTGCGCTCGCTTCATCAGTCATCCCTCAAGCTACAGGCCGGTGAGGAATTCCTCCTGCGCGATCTGCTCACAGCCATGCTGGTGACCAGCGCGAACGATGCCTGCGAAGCGATTGCCTGGCATGTCGGAGGCGAGCTGACCGGTTTGTGACGTTGATGAACGAGCGGGTTCGTACGTTAGGGTTGAACAATACGCATTTCGCCAACGCGTGCGGATTCGACGCGCCAGGTCACTACTCAACAGCAGCGGATTTGGCCAAGTTGACAGAACAGGCGCTGCACGTGCCTGCCATATCCATGATGGTTCGCACGGTCACGCGGGACATCGCCAGCGTGGACGGCACCAGGCAGATCCTTCTCCGTAGCACCAACGAGCTGCTCCTCGATCCGGACGTGACAGGCGTCAAAACCGGGTATACGAGTAAAGCCGGGCGCTGTCTGATCGCCAGCATGTTTAAGGATGGGCATCAGTTGCTGCTCGTGGGATTGAATGTGAAGGATCGCTGGGAGCAGGCCCCGCAGCTTGCTGCGGTACGGACAGGCGGTGTTGCGAGCGGGGAACGAGTAGCACAGTTGTTTACTGACGCCCCACCTGGTGGAGATAGGCGTCGCGAAGATTTTTCTGCCCAAGCGCGTAGTCGGGATCCAACCTGGCCGCGATGCGATATTCTTCGATGGCACGGTCCCAGTCGTCTCGTAGCACGTAGGCATGGCCGAGGTTGTTGTGCGGCCTCGCCTTCTGCGGAGGATTTCTCGACCGTGTCGGACCAGAGTAACACCGGATCCCGATAGAGTTCGTTCCGTTGGAAGGTCATGACGCAGAATGCCAGAACCAGGCGAACATGCGAGGCTCCCGGCGCCGATCCGGACGAGCCGGGGTCGCTGTCGCACCTTGGTAAGCCAGTGTGTCAGACCTGAACCGAGGACAACGACGACAAGCAGAATTCCGATCGAGGCCAGGTAGAGATTGCGCTCGCTCAGCAAGTCGTTGCGCGGAATGACGGTTGTGGGAATCATCTGAAGCACAAACCAACCGATGCCGAATGTAAAGAGAGGGAGACGTCGAACCGACACGAAGGCGGCCATGGCCAATCCAGCACCACAACAGGAGTTCGAGAGGCAACGGCCACTGGAGTATGGAATGGAACACAGGAAGATCGTGATCGAAATTCTGCTTCCATGGACAGATAGAACAAGAACAGCGCGTATGTGACGGCGTGGAGTTCGCTCAGCATGTTGTCCCAGAATGGGCGGATACCGAAGGCTGAACTGTGCCAGATCGGCATACCGGGGATGCTGCCAGGCCACGACACCGACGACAATGCCGATGAGCCAGAACGGCAGAATGGTGCGACACCATCGCAGTACGAAGCGAGGCACCTGTCGAGCCGGCGTACGACCACGTCCCACAGCAGCAAGAGCCAGCGGAAACGTGACGGCCGGCTCCTTCGACGCCACGGACCAACATGAAACAGAGAACGGCGGCGGCCGGATACAGGATTGGCGGTCACCCGACCGCTTGTGTCCTCCGATGCTTTGATGTACAGGAAGAGCGCCAGTAGGTACCACAGGCGCCATGAGACCGGATGCGCGCCCGGAAATGTAGGTGACGGTTTCGGTTTGGATCGGGTGGATGAGAAACAGCAACGCCGTCCAGAACGGGATGTGCCGGGTCACCTCATTCACAGCACGAGTCACAATCAGGAAGACGAGCATCCCGGAGCCGAGGTGGAGCAACAGATTCAGCAGATGGTAACCGCTTGCGCTGGTTCCATAGAGTGACCGATCGATAAGGAATGTGGCGTACAGAACCGGCCTGACCATATGGTCCAGGTGGTCGGCGAATGTATTCCACCCATTGAGATGAGGGTTGATGAGAATGGTGAAGAGGTCGTCGTATTGGAAGGTGCCGGAAAAGGCGCCCACGTAAGTTGTCACGGCGACCATGACGAAAATGGCGCTTACGAGCCAGGGACGAAGTCGTGAGGTGGATCCATGGCGTCGTTATACTGCATCGGGCCTGGATGGTATAGGGGGGACCTATGAAGATGTTCAGATTGACGGTCTGCAGTCTGCTCCCGTTACTGGCATTGCTCTGGCTTCCATCGAACGCTGCCGCTCAGGGAGCCGTTCCCCTAGGATGCGGCTGCAGCAAGCAAGATGAGACGGATCTGGACAGTCGTATCAAACAAGTGGAGGCCGCGATCAAGGAATATGAGTCCTTGATTAAGGAGTGGGAGGTCAAAGAAAAAGGCGCAAAGGAGCCCCTGCTCCTCACCCACGAGAACCGAGGTAGCGTGCAAGGCTCCGTGGGCTTTCGAATGTCCACCGTCCGGAATACGAACGCCCGATCGTTTGGAGCCGAAACCGACCCCACCTGCGCCACCTCCATCGATCCTGGCGCGACACCCTGTCTCCGAGGCGCCCTGCAAGACCATGAGTCGGTGCACAAGAAAGCCTGTGACGCGAACAAAAGCCGGAACCCTTTCGTCGATTGGCGGGACAAACAGCGGGTGGTGGACTACATGAAGGAAGAACAGGCCGGCTATCAAAAAGAACTCGACCGATTGAATGATGAAGTCAACAAGAGGAAAAAGTTTTGTTCGCTCGACCCGAGCACCCGAGCGATCTTAGAGCAGGCTGCGGCGCAAAAACAACGGCTGGAGGAAGCCTCGACTCGTGTGGAGCGATTTGCGAAGACCTTGAGGTAGTGTGTCCCCCACGCACGGTTCAGGAGGAGTACCCATGAAGATGCATTTGACGTTTCCTACGGTTGTAGCTGCTGCCGTGTTCCTCGCCTGGCTTGGCACGGTTCCCGGCCTCTCCGGAGCCACCTCGTTGAAGGGCGATGGGGCCTCACCGGGCAAAGGCTCTGGTCCATCGCCCAAAGGCGAGGTCATGACAAAAGAGGAGACCCTGACGAAATACATTGATGTCTGCCGCGTTAAACCCGACAAAGAGGGAAATTGCGACAAGCTTCGGAAAGACGGAGTCGAAATATTGAAGGAGGATTTGCATACGTTGGGTTCGTCGACAAATCGAACCTACATCCCTGTCATCCTCAAGATCTTCAAGAGCGACGAGACCGAATTGCGGATTGCCGCGGCAGACGCAATCGGCATGATCGGTCCGCAGGACAGCGATTCGGATCTGCTTGCTCCGGCCGCCAACGATCCGGTTCCTGATGTCAGACGGGCCGTCTCGCAAGCGATTTCCCGTGGGAAGGGAAGCGCCATCACCTTACTGGGACAGCGCATCGCTTCGACGCGCGCCGGGCTCACCCCGGAAACGCCGCCGGACCCCGCGAAATTCACGATGCCGGTGGCACCGGAGAGTACCTACCTATTTTATGGCAGCGACGCAATATCCGGTCGTCTCTCCTATGTCACCAAAGGCATGGATGGGACGACGGCTTTCTTCAAGGGAAAGGCCAAAAAAGGGCCATTCAAATTGGAGGAATTTCAAGAGAAGTACCGCTATCAGTTACAAGACGAAGAACAGGCGCGAGACCAGGTTCAAGAAGAGAAGATGAAGCAATTGGAGCAGGTCAAGCCCGATCCTACAGACATGAAAGCGCTCACTGAATACATGGAAAAAGCTCAATCCCTGCAGGCCGGCCAGTTCACGAGGTTGCTCCTCGATTCCTATCAGTCTCAGCTCTTCGGAGCGCCAACCGTCTATGTTCTGGAAGAACGGCAGATCGGTCAGCGCAGCTACCCGACGCGATACGTCGTGCTGTATCAGGATCAGGCGCTCAAGCGTCCCGGCTATCGACTCTCCTGGATGACAGCGCCCGACAATGCGGTCAAGACGGCGCAGGCAGCCTCGCTGGTAAGCGAAAAACAAGAAGAGGTCCATAAGAAAGAAAACGAGGCCCTGAAAAAGCGTGGAGAGGCGCTAGAGGACTTGATAAAGAAAAAAGACGAACAGGAGAAAAAGAATTTCAAAAAGGGCCAGGCGGATCTCGAGAAGGAACTGGGGTTCTAACGTTCGCGCCCACTCTCGGCACAGGACCAAGGGGAGATAAAGGACACACCGAAAAACTTGCTACTTCTTCTGCTTGGCGCGCGCGAGTGCCAGCGCCATGGCCATCGTGCCGGTTGGCTGTGGCTGGCGCTCCGGAGCGTGCTGGGGTATCGGCGGACGCCGGTCACGCGGATCGCGTGCTATTCCTGAGGGAACTTCGACCGGCGCGCGGTTTGAAGACGATGTACTGCCTGCTGCATCGTCGAGGCGCATGGTCAGAGAGATACGCTGGCGCTTCACATCGACGTCCAGCACCTTCACCTTCACGATCTGGCCAGGCTTGACGACCTCATGGGGGTCCTTGATGAATTTATTGGCCAGCGCCGACACATGCACGAGACCGTCCTGATGCACGCCGACATCGACGAAGGCGCCGAACGCCGCGACGTTCGTCACCACACCTTCGAGGATCATGCCTGGTTGTAGATCGGTCAGAGACTCGATGCCCTCTTGGAACGTGGCCGTCTTGAATTCCGGGCGCGGATCGCGGCCAGGTTTTTCCAACTCAGTCAGAATGTCGCGCACCGTCGGCACGCCAAACTTCTCATCGGTGAAATCGGCGGGAGATAATCCCTTTAACACCGCCGGCTGGCCCATGACGTCCACGATACCTTTGCTGATGCGCGCGAGAATGCGCTCGACCACCGGATAGGCTTCCGGGTGGACCGAGGAGCGATCCAGCGGATTGTCGCCGTCGTTGATGCGCAGAAAGCCGGCAGCCTGCTCGAAGGTCTTGTCGCCCAGACGCGGCACCTTGCGTATCGTGGTGCGATTCGGGAATGGGCCGTTCGCATCACGATACTCGACGATGTTCTTCGCCAGCGCCTTGTTCAGACCCGACACCCGTTCGAGCAGCGGCGCCGATGCCGTGTTGACATCCACGCCCACGGCATTGACGCAGTCTTCGACGGTTGCATCGAGCGAACGCGCCAGCGCCCTTTGGTTCACATCGTGCTGATATTGGCCGACGCCGATCGCCTTGGGATCGATCTTCACCAGCTCAGCCAGCGGGTCTTGCAGACGCCGGGCGATGGAGACGGCGCCGCGCAGGCTGACATCCAGCTCGGGAAACTCGGCAGCGGCAAAGGCCGAGGCCGAATAGACTGAGGCGCCGGCTTCGCTGACCACGATCTTGACCACTTTTTGCTCCGGCTTCTGAGCCGCGACCAATTTGATCACCTCAATGGCCAGCTTGTCGGTCTCCCGGCTGCCGGTACCATTGCCGATCGAGATGAGTTCGACGCCATGCTGCACGACCAGCCGTGCCAGCGTCGCCAATGATCCCTGCCAGTCATTGCGCGGCTGGAGCGGATAAATGGTCGTGGTCTCCAGCAGCTTGCCGGTCGCATCGACCACCGCCACCTTGCAGCCCGTGCGGATGCCGGGGTCGAGGCCGAGCACGGCCTTCGGGCCTGCAGGCGCCGCCAGCAACAGCTCATGCAGATTGCGGCCGAAAATCTTGATCGCCTCGGCTTCTGCTGCTTCGCGCAACTGCACCAGCAGTTCCACCGTGAGATGCAGATGCACCTTGACGCGCCAGGTCCAATCGCAGACGCCCATAAGCCACGTGTCCGCGCGACGGCCACGGTCTTCGATGCCGACATGCGCCGCGATCATCGCGACGCAGGGATGCGGCACGACGGCTTCGAGTGCCTCGCCCAGGCCCAATTCAATCTTCAACACACCCAGCGTGCGGCCACGGAACAGCGCCAGCGCGCGATGCGAAGGGATGGTGCGGATGGTTTCAGAATAGGCATAGTAATCCCGGAACTTTTCTTCCTCGGCCGTTTCCTTGCCTTTCATCACGGTGGACGTGACGACACCCTGGTCCCACAGGCGGGTACGCAATTTCGCGAGCAGCTCGGCGGTCTCGGCAAAACGCTCGACCAGAATATCCCGCGCACCCTCAAGCGCGGATTTTGCGTCCGGCACGTTGATGGCTTCAACGCCCTCGGCGGCAGGCTTCACGATTCAGATACTTCGCGGCTTCCTGCTCGGGATCGAGCGTCGGATCGGCAAAGAGGGCATCGGCCAGCGGTTCCAACCCTGCCTCGCGCGCAATCTGCGCTCGCGTGCGGCGCTTGGGCTTGTAGGGCAAGTAGAGGTCTTCCAACGTTTGCTTGGTCTGCGGCCGCCTCGATGGTGCCGCGCAGTACGTCGGTGAGTTTTCCCTGCTCCTCGATCGAAGCCAGAATCGCCGTGCGGCGCAGCTCCAATTCACGCAGATACAGGAGGCGCTCTTCCAACGTGCGCAAATGCGTATCGTCCAGGTTGCCGGTGGCCTCCTTGCGATAGCGTGCGATAAACGGCACGGTCGAGCCTTCGTCGAGCAGGGCGACCGCAGCCTTAACCTGATCGAGTCCCACGCCGAGTTCCTTGGCAATGAGTGGAACAATCTTCAGTTGTGCCGCGTCTGAAACTGTCTGGGTCGTTGGAGAAACCATCTGTGTCCGTTACCGATCTTTCCGAAAGCGCCATGCCGCCAAATGCCGGACACTCGGAGTCACGCGCTTTCTTGTTATAGGTGTGTGCGCGTGGAAGGTTTTGATTCGTGGAACTCGATCGCACTGCCCCGTGGCACGCGAGCGAGCTGCCGACAGAGGCAGAAGCGCTCAATGGCTCCGCTTACCACCCGACCAGTCACAACCCACACGTACCTGCACGGGCATCGCCAGTCCGCCTTATGCAGAACGAGGCACGGTCAGTGAATGACTGTTTCGGGCATTGAATCACGGCAGGAGGCAAATCCCAGCACGAGTTGACTCCAGGATCTGAGCGCTCAGTGCTGTAGAAACCATGATTGGAAGGCGGCGTGAGGCGCGCGCCTGAGTGACGACGCCGCTACGATGGGACTATCCCGCCGCTCAAGTAGGTCGCATTGCGCCCACTCTTCCGGGTGTGGTACCAGTGACATCTGCCACCGAATTGATCGCAGGAACCGCGCCATGGACCAGGTGACCGAATCCATAGAAGAACGGTCATGGCTGAGACATCCTGGCGCGATCATGTTGGTCTCCTGTTATGAACTGGGTCACCAACCTCTTGGCATCGCTCAGCCGATGGGATTTCTCGAGCAAATCGGATTTGCGCCGGTCGGTCTCGACATCGCGGTTGAAGACATTGATGAATCGGCCCTCCGGCTTGCACGATTTGTCGGCATCTCGGTACCCATGCACACGGCGCTCCGGCTTGGGGTGCGGGTCGCCGAGCTGATCCGGGCGAAGAATCCAGCCTGCCACATCTGTTTCTATGGACTGTACGCCTCGATCAATGCCGAATACTTGCTTCAGAAACTGGCCGATTCTGTGGTGGGCGGAGAATATGAGGTCCCCCTGCGGTCCACTCATCGAGACACTCGATCGGGGTCAGGCGATCAACCTCCTCGAAGGAGTGAGTTCTCGAAACCGGGTGGTCGGCCCTTCGTTACAGCGTGTCTACTCATCAACGGCCTCGACAATCCCCCAACCAATCCCAAGTCGCGCCGGATTACCGATGTTGGACCAGTATGCTCGGCTCGAACAGAACGGCACGGAGCGGTTGGCCGGATATGTCGAGGCCAGTCGTGGATGTCTCCATCTCTGTCTTCATTGTCCGATCGTGCCGGTCTATGACGGGCGTTTCTTCCTCGTCCCGGAAGCCGTCGTCCTCGAGGACATCAGGCGCCAGGTGCAGGCAGGCGCGACGCACATCACCTTTGGCGATCCGGATTTTTTGAACGGGCCGGGACATTCCATGAACATCGTTCGCGCAATGCACGAGGAGTTTCCACACCTGACTTTTGATTTCACCGCAAAAATTGAACACCTCTTGAAGCGCCGCGCTCTGATGCCAGACCTCAACGCGCAGGGATGCCTGTTCGTGATCTCCGCCATAGAGTCGTTCAGTGACCATGTTCTGGAACTGTTGCACAAGGGGCATACAGGAGCTGACATCATCACGGCGCTCGACATTCTGCGTGAGGCCGGTATCGCCCTTCGCCCATCGCTCGTCGCCTTCACGCCCTGGACCAGCCTGGACGATTACCTTCATATGTTGGACATGGTGGAAGCGCACGATCTCATCGACGCGACCGATCCAGTCCAACTGAGCATTCGCCTCTTGATTCCACCCGGGTCGGCGCTTCTCGCCAAGTCTGACATTCAGCGGTTCCTCGGTCCACTGGATCAGGCCGGCTTTCAGTATCCGTGGACGCATCCGGATGAGCGGATGGATCGGCTGCACCAGGCGGTGAGTGCGATCGTGGAAGCCGGTGCCAAGGAAGAGGAAGATGCGATGGTGACCTTTGATCGCATTCGAACGATTACCGATAGATGGCCGGCCGTCACACTGAGTCCGTCGACTCGTGCAAGACGAACAGACCTGACCGTCGAAGCCGCCTCGTTTAACGGAATCATGGTTCTGCTGCGCTGAGCCGACGACCCAGCAGTTCAGACCGCTGCTGACAAAGGGACATGGGGAAATCTAGAATGGTGCGATGTAATCACCTACGTTGAGAAGGGAGACGACACGTGGAAGCTGAACTGATGACACAAGGCACACAAATACAGGAACTGCTGGGCTTGAAGGTACCGGCAGTGGCAATCGCATTTCGAGACGCCGCCCCTGCCGGATATTCCGCGAGTCGCCGCCCCTGCACCAGCAGGTTGTGGCTATTGGAAGCTGGCAGCTGAGGGTAAGGTCTTCTATACGGAGGCATCGGATCACTATACCTGTCCGGTCGGAGCCCATACCCACGGTGTGGACTGCCACCACAGGTCGCGACTGAGCTGAACGGCCTGGTGCAGACCATGGTTGGGATGCAGTACCTCACGATGGCGGAAATTCCCATGATCCCCCGTCGACAGCGAGACCTTTCACGTCGCCGTCTATGCACCACTCGCGATGGCCACCTTCACCCCGGACGTGGTGCTTGTCCGCGGGACCGTCAAGCAGCTGATGCTGCTGGCGGAAGCGGCACAGGCAGCCGGTATTGCCGGCGGTGGCGCGACGATGGGACGACCGACCTGCGCCGTCCTACCGGAATCACTGCAATCGGGACACACGGCCACCAGTTTTGGCTGTATCGGAAACCGCGTCTATACCGGGCTCGGAGATGATGAAGGCTACTACGCCATCCCTGGTGCAAAAGTAGAAGCCGTGGTCAAGAAGCTCGCGATCATCACCGAGGCCAATCGTCAGTTGGAAGGTTTTCATCGAGCACGCGCGAGAGCAGCTTCTCCTACCGCCCGCTGACCGAATACAATGCCAAGACTTCTCCTCCTCTTGCCAACCGCGACCTATCGAGCGGAAGCCTTCCTCGACGCTGCCCGCACATTAAATATATCAGTGACCATTGGGATGGAGCGGGTCCCCGAAAGCCTTCCTGTCTCGTCCGGCGATGTCTTGTTATTCGATGTTCGACATCCACAGGCGGCCACGCAAACTGTGGTCGAATTCGCCCGATACCACCCGATCGATGCGGTGATCGGAGTCGACGATGTGACTGCCGTCGCTGCCGCCGTCGTGGCGGAGGCACTGGGGTTGTCCCATAATTCTGTCGCGTCCGTTACCGCCGCCAGAAACAAGCGCCTAATGCGAGAGTTACTTTTTGGAGAGGGCATTCCCGTCCCTCGCCATAAAGTGTTTCCCCTCGACGGTGATCCAAGGGAGTTTGCGAAGCAGGTCGACTATCCTTGCGTCGTGAAGCCGCTGATCCTCTCCGCCAGCTGTGGAGTAATTCGCGCCAATGATGAAGAGGAGTTCAGTGCTGCATTCCGTCGGGTCGGCGCGCTCCTCACTGCATTGGGCTTGGTGGCAGTGGACGAGCAAGCCCGATGGATCCTCGTCGAGGATTTTGTGCCCGGGATCGAAGTCGCATTGGAGGGTTTGCTCACAAAGGGAACACTTCAGCCGCTGGCGATGTTCGACAAACCTGACCCGCTCGACGGCCCATTCTTTGAAGAGACGATCTATATTACGCCTTCCCGTCTCTCCTCCGACCTCCAACAGAAGGTTGTCGCCTGTGCAGCTCGAACGGCCAATGCCCTCGGACTACGAGAGGGGCCGGTGCATGGGGAATTCCGCCTGAATGAGAACGGAGTGTGGGTCATTGAGTTGGCGGCACGAACAATCGGGGGACGCTGTTCAAGGACTCTGGAATTCACCTCCGGCATATCGCTCGAAGAGCTGATTCTCCGCCATGCCCTGCGGATGCCACTCCCTCCCCTCACCGAGCAGAAGCAGGCGGCGGGAGTGATGATGCTCCCTATTCCATACGGCGGTATGCTGCACGAGGTGCGGGGACAGGCTGAAGCGAAAGCGGTACCTGGGATTGTAGAATTGACGGTCACGGCAGAGGTTGGCGATGAGTTGATCCCGCTTCCAGAGGGAACGCGCTATCTGGGATTTCTCCTGGCACGAGGAAAGACACAGGAGGAAGTGGAGCGCTCGCTTCGGGACGCGCACCGCCGATTGACGGTGGTGATCAGCGCCTCGCCCCCTACACGACCCGACGCCTCGCCATCATTATCGCGATCCCGAATCATGAGCTTCTGAATGCCACACAGCCAAGCCACGACAGACTGAGGTCGGTCAGCTTGGCTTCTTCCGAACCTCTGTGGTCATCTTTCGCGACCACTCGTCCAGACTCTTTCCCTGTGCCGTCACGTCCGGCATGTCGGTCATATCGTGCACCCATACGCCCTGCACGGTCTCACCATCCTCCGTCACACCCTTCTTGATGGCCTCAAGCTCTTTGTCGAACCGTTCAGGTGCTTGTTCGAGGATGCGCCTGATCCTCCACTTCGTCGTCGGTTTACCGTCTGCATCCAAGTCACAACCGTAGTGGACAAGATCCACCTTTCCGGTGCTGAGCACCTTGGCCAACATGCGATACGTAACGCCAGAATTGGACTGAACCAGCGCGGCCTTATAAAGACGCTCGCATTTGGCCGAATCCACGTCCAACGCCGTGAGATCCTCGATAACCTTGGCGGCAACTTCTGGGGCTGTATCGACCTCTCCCATCGTAGTCCTCCTCCTTGCAGGGGTTGAGCCTCGTGGCAACACCAGATGAACCTACCAGACTATTCTCGAACAGAGCAAGACGAGCGCAGCCGCTACTGTGACAGTACGCGGTACGCCTCAATGCGAACAACCAAACGCGTCATGGCTCGTTCGGACAGGCCGGTTGACCCTCCTTGCCCGAATTTCTTCCCGCAGCCTGCTAGATCTCCCCGTGCGACTCCGTTACACTTCTATGCCTTGAAAAGGAGAGACCGATGCGAGAGGAACGCATGACCAACTATTATACGCTGCTCGAACTCTTACCCACTGCAACGGAGGCTGACATCAAAAAAGCCTGGCATGAACAAATCCAGGTCTGGCATCCGGATCGCTTCAATCACTCACCGACATTGCACCGGAAGGCGGAAGTCCGGACACAACTGATCAACCAAGCCTATCAAACCCTCAGCGACCCCGTCGCACGCGCGCGCTACGATGCCACGACACAACCCTCCGCCACCTCCCACAGGCCGCCCCCACGCCCCTCCCCTCATCAGGCTCAGGTCTGAATCGTACGCCTCCACCCCACCACGCCCTCAACACCCCCCGCGATCCCGCCAGGAACCTCGGGGACCCAAGTCACTCGTCATGCTGGCTCGCGGCTCGGTCAGCCTAAGACGATGGTTCCGGCCATTCATCTCGTCGACCCTCAGGAACACCTCCCCTACGACTTTCAGCGTCTCGTCCGCATCGCCGGAACCATTCGAGACCTTGCCGGCGGGAGATTATGCCATTGCAGAAGCACCCGAGATTTTCTGTGTCAAATGTCGGAGTGGAAGAACTCTATACGATCTTCTCGAATCCCTCCGATAATCGCCTGCCCTTTCTTCGCGAACTCGAACAGCTCCTGGAGTTCCCTCTCCGATTTCTCGTCATCGAAGGAACGCTTCAATCCAGCAAAGGCGGAGGCCGGCTCAATCAATACCACAAGATCGGAATGATGGATTTCCTGGATGCACTCACCGCGCGATATGGGATCCAGATCATCTATACGGATACGCGCGACGAGGCAGAAGAGCGAATCGCCAATCTCGCGGCCCTGCACTATGCCTACCACTTTGCCGAGCAACAGGGATTCGGACGCTGCATCACAGAGGATGATGTGTAAGCACTGCCGGCCGATGGAAGGCCGCATTTCGTGAAATGTTTCAGACATTCAGGCCCTCTTTCCAAAACCATTCTGCCGCCAGGCTTCGTAGATCACCACCGCCACTGAGTTAGAAAGATTGAGGCTCCGGTTTCCAGGGACCATGGGGACTCGGATACGCTGTTGCTCGGCAACCGCCCCCAGAACTTCCGCCGGCAGCCCACGACTTTCCGGACCAAATACAAAGGCATCTCCGACGGCGTAGTCGACCAAATCGTATTGTTGGGCACCTTTGGTGGATACGGCAAACAAGCGGCTATCCTTGAAGCGTTCCGCACACTCGGTCCACCTGTCATAGACGGTGATCGAGGCGAATTCGTGATAGTCCAATCCGGCGCGTACCAATTGCTTGTCATCCAGAGAAAATCCCAGCGGCTTTACAAGATGCAGCATGGCGCCGGTATTGGCGCAGAGCCTGATGATGTTGCCGGTGTTCGGCGGAATTTCCGGTTGATACAGAATGACGTTGAACATGGGGCGTGCAGTGTAGCACGGCCAGGCCGTTTCCAGATACGAACGATGAAGACGCTCAGAGGAGCAGTGCCGCACAGCTATGAGCGAGCCGGCACTGACTTGGTTGTCCAAAGCCGCTGGACTACGCGAAGCACCAAGAACGCCACGCAAGACGGGAGCCAGATCCATATCGCTTCGCTGGCCAGGATCCGGACACCGTATTCGCTGAAAAATTCGCTGACGCCGATTGGAGAGACAAGGACCGGCCGCACCGGGAAGAAATATCTCGTCGTATCGAATGGGGAGAAGAACGCGACGCCCAATCCTCCATTTGTCATCGCATCGAGCACGCCATGTGACGCGGTGCAGAGAAAGAAATAGAGAAACAACCCCGTCATCGCTGCCACCGGCTTGCCTCGATACCACACACCCACAAGAATCCCGGCAAGCAGCGCCGCGAACACGACCGAATGCGTCATCCCGCGATGGCCCCACACATCACCGTACTGAATGCCAAAGTACAACCCAATCACATCCAGATCCGGCAAGGCTGAACAGAGCGCGCCCAGGGACAATTCGCGCCAACTCAGTGTCCTTGCTCTGGAAAGCCTTCCCCATCGCCAGAGCGACAATGGCATGGGAGAATGCGGACGCCATTCAATACCTCTTACTGCAACCCAGTTACCGTGAAACCCTCACTTCAGAAACCAATTGCGTCAAGAATGGCAGAACTCGTGAGACGTGAAATGTTACACGTAAAACGTTTCGGATGTTTTGGCGAAAGGTTACGCAGGATGCGGTGGGCGGCTGCTTGGCTGAACGTGCCATGTATGAACGTAGGACCTCAGCGCTAGCGTCCCCGATTGAGCAGTTCTGGCGATTCGTTTCTGCTGGAACGGGTCTTCAGCAAGTGGATGAGTTCCATTCGTAGCGTGCTATTCAGACGTTGCCGCGCCTCAAGTGGCAGGCGAAGAAACTCCACTCCAAACTCATGGCCCTGGACCCATTTGATCGTGCCGAGGTCAATTGACAATGCCGGTTTCTGATTCGGGAGCAGAACACTCACGCGGACCTCACTGCCGCAGAGGACCTCTCGATCGCTCATGACGGAGCATCCCATCAGCGACAGGTTGGTCAGAATGCCTTCGCCGACAAATGGAGCCCCACCGAAGATAACGGGATAGAAAAGCGGGAACCGATGATAGGCCCGAGAATAAGGACGTGGCGCCATCACAACCTCCGTGACGGCGAATTGTACCGAAGCAGGCGAGTAAGCGGTATCCTACCTTTGGAGGGGGCTCTTAACTGGTGAAAGGTAACTCCCGCCGGTTGCTTTTGTTTGTTTGTCTATCTGGTTTATTTGGTTGACGTGAACAACCGCTTTACAAACAGACCACTCGTTCATGACCGCCGTTTGGCAGCTCATTGCTCGAGAGTACGAGAAAGTAGAATGGTCTGGGTTATCTCTACCATGCTTGGCTTAGCCTTCCGTTACGCGCATGCCGTAAATAGTATTTCTCTTTGGAGGGAGGCAGGTCACGTCCTACACTGGCCATACAAGAGCCACTTCTTGTCAGTCAGCGGAGAACGCATGACGAGCCGAAGATTACCGCCCGGGGTTGTGGGCGTGATCGTGGGTTACACCGTCAGTCTATGGTCTTGTCATACCGGCATGGCCCGCCGACACCTCACAGGCGATTGTGGGAAGCGACGAACGACCGACATTTGTGACGTGGCCCGAGAAGGGCTTGGGACTTTCGATCGACTTAACCGGTTTCAAGAAAGAGATCGACCAGGTAAAACCAGACGGTCGCCGCTATCTTATGGCCTCCCATCCCAAGACGAAACTCGACGTGTCTATCACCCTTGAGAAAGTCCCGACGAAGGCTTCTGCAAAAGGATGCCTGGAACAGCTCAGACTGATACAGAATGACTCGTCTGTCACCCGTGGGCAGGACATCGCACTTAACACCACCGGCGAGATACCGACCCTTGAGTATACGATTCAGAAATTCCGAGGAGTCCGGGTGGATCAAAAGAATGTGTATGCGTGCATCGCGCAAGACAACGTCTATGCCGACATCCATCTTTCGAAGGCACAATACACCACGGCCGATGCACGGTTCTTTCAATCTATTCTTAAGACCCTTCGCTTACAGCCACCCCCCTCAGAGATAGTGCTTCCCCCAGCTCCGGCTCCGCCCAAAGAGATGGTACACCTCCCAGCTGCGGCTCCACCTAAAGAGATGGTACGGCTTCCGCCGCCTGCACCACCCAATAGCAAGGAATTGCTCAATATGGGAAACGCTCTTTCCCGGCAGTACGAATACGCCCGAGCTATTGCACCCTATCAGAAAGCGTTCGAGCTCGAAAAAGCAGAGCCCCAACTCGACAGAACCCTTTGGCGCACTCTCATCGAGAATCTAGGTATGGCCTATGGGATGACCGGTCATCTCAAGGAGGCAAAGGCCATATATGAGGAGGGAATACAGGCCGACCCCACCTACCCGATGTTCCACTACAATTTGGCTTGCACCTTTGCTGACATGAACAACCTCGATCATGCGATGCAGTCGCTCAAAACAGCGTTTCGCCATCGCAAGAATCAGAACTCCGGCGAAGATCTGATGCCCGACCCACGCCAGAACTCGTCCTTTCAGCGCTTCATGAAGCACGATATCTTCCGTAGCTTGCTCAACGACCTGGCCGCAACAAAGAGTTAGCTGATCCCTACCTCTACCACTTCAAAAATTTCCTCTTCATATTTTCTCTGCCTAGACTTAGAATATCGATCGGACACAGCGGGAAGATATGCTATTACGACTTGTCGCCATAGGCCTGCTAGCTATCCTGGTCTGCGCATCCGACGCTACCGCCTCATCAGAAACTGCCAGGGATAAGAATAATCTGATTGGCCCGGTTCGAACCGTTACCACAAAGGCACGAGGTCTATTACAGACTGAAACCTATGACCTCGCAGGCAGGCTGACTGATGCTGCCATCTATCAAGAACACTTCAACATCTCAACGAGTTATGTATTTACCTATGATCAGCATGGAAAACTTCGAGAAGAGATCGCTTACGATGACGCCCGAACGCTCATCTATCGGAAACTTTTCGCCTATGCGCACGACTCGGCCGGACGGGAAACAGCAGTCGTCGCCGCCACTCAAGATGGCGAGTTTCATCATGCTGAATTCTCAATCTACGACAAATCTGGGAACTTATCGGAGATGATCCTTCTCAACGACATAGAGACCTACCGAAATGTGTTCGATGTCCTCGGGCGTCTCATCTACTCAGGGAAGTTTCGAGACGGGCAATTGTTCAGCGAGGTCAAGCACACCTATGACACCAGCGGACACTTGGTCGACATCATCAGCTATAGCCCGGATGGGGCAGTGACTGGGAGAAGCGTGAGCGAGTACGACGACTCAGGGCACCGAATCCGAATAACGACCGAGACGTTTCAATCAGGTGTACGCGAGCAGATGGGTCACCACCTATGAAAACGATCGCACAGGGAACTGGATCAAAGAGCTCACAAGCAAAGAGACGAACACTTCACCACAAACTGAGCCTGCACCGAACCCTACTGTGCAAGAGCGCGTCATCGAGTATCATCAAATACCTGACGTCAAGACCCCATAACCATGCACCACGCGGTGGGTAGCTGGCGCGGCTGAGCGTTCAGGCACCGTGGAATCTCGCCTTCATCACCTCTTTAAAGATGCGCCCGTGAGCGCAAGGTATGCCGCTTCAATTGGCTGATGAGGTACAGCACAATGACCAGGTTCAACAGCAGCACGCCGACCCGAAGCATCGACACCTGTTCAAAGACCTCGTAGAGTTCGAACGGAAGCAGCAGACTCGTCGACACCACCGTCAGATACGCGGCCCAGGTGAACTCCAGCCACAGCCCAACGCCCTCCACCAACAACATCCCCGCATAACCCAGACTGACAAGTCCCGCCAGCAACACACTATGAGGTTGCAGCGCATCGACTTTCAGAACCAGAGCATGGATGAGGCGCGAGTCGGCATTCAAATGAAGCGCTTCAATCAGAAGCGAGAATAGCGTGGCAATCTCAGCATGCACCAATTTGAGAAGGCCCAACCCGAGCAGGAGTAACAGCAGACCCTTCACCAGCTTGAACACCGCAATCACGGCCAGGCCGGTATGGTGTGCGCGTGCCGTCATCAATTCAAGAGACTATCACAAACGACAAGGACTGGACGCAGTGGGCGTCTGGCGAGGCTGAGGTAGCTGTTGAGACTGAAATGGTTCCTGACACCTTAGTCTCTTCCAGATCACGATATAATGCTCCTTCCAAGCTCGCTCGTATCCTCTCCAAGAGGGAAGCCTGAATCGGTCTTCCACTGCGCGCGTCCAACGAGGGGGGTCCGCGACCGCGCGTTGCGCGCGCACAGGAGACCGATCAGGTTTCCCTCTCTTATCTAGTGCCGCGAGCCGGGAGTCTGTATAATCCGGCACCGGCATCCCAATGGACAGACTGCACGACTCAACCTTGTGAATATACTGACGACTCGCCCTTCACGGATTCGCTGGCTCATCCTCGCCTTGTTGTTCCTCATCAGCGTCGTGACCTATATCGACCGCGTCAATATCTCAGTGACCGCGCGTCAGATGATGCCGGCCTATGGGATGACCGATCAAGAGATGGGCTGGGTCTTCTCGGCCTTCGTCGTCGGCTACGCCCTGTTTCAAATTCCCGGTGGATGGCTGGCCGATCGCTGGGGCGTCCGAGTGGTGCTCACCGCTGCGCTCGTTTGGTGGTCGATCTGTACGGCATTGACAGCCGTGGTCGCCGTCACTCCGCTCGCGAGCCTTGTCGGGATTATCGGCTCGTTGATGCTTGTGCGGTTCTGCCTGGGAGTGGGAGAAGCCGTGGCGCTCCCTGCCTTCAATCGCGCCGTCACCAATTGGTTCCCAGCTGATGCACGCGGCTTCGGCATCGGAATCGCCATCGGAGGCATCGGATTAGGTTCTGCCATGACCCCGCCCATCGCCGCCTGGGTGATGGTCAACTGGAAATGGCAGACCGTGTTCTATCTCGCGAGCCTGCTCGGAATCGGGATGGGACTCCTTTGGTGGCTCCTCTCGCGCAACCATCCGCACGAACATCCCTGGGTGAATGCAGGTGAACAGGCCCTGCTCAAGCGAATGCCGACTGCCCACCACAGCCGTACCCTGGCGAACATTCATGCCGGACCCCCACTATCTGGTGGTTGGTGATCAGCTACAGTTGCCTCGGCTATGTCGCCTACGTCTATCTATCCTGGTTCTATCTCTATCTCGTCAACGTTCGAGAATTCGACATGCTCCGAGGCGGAATGTATGCCTCGGCTCCCTTTCTGGCCATGTTGGTGTTTTGTCCCCTGGGCGGCTGGGTAACCGATCGACTCGCGGCCCGCTACGGACTCACCACCGGACGAGCTGTGACCGGCATGACCGGCATGGTCCTGGCTGGGTGCGCGATTGCGCTGGGTGGCGTCGTCGATTCTCCCTTCCTGGCGATCACGAGTCTGTCATTCGGCGCGGGCTGGCTCTATTTTACGGTCGGCGCCTACTGGGCCTCGACGACCGATCTATCCAAAGCCCATGCAGGGACGTTGTCAGGGCTCATGAACACGGGCGCCAATATCGGCGGCGCAATTTCTCCGACCCTGACACCGTGGCTGGCCCATCAGTGGGGCTGGCCGGTCTCGTTAGGCGTCGCCGCAACCGTAGCCATCGTGGGCGGGCTCATCTGGTTCAAGATTGAACCAGGTAAAGGATTGAACCGTGAAACGTGAGGTGTTAGGCGTCAGGCAAATCCCGATCTACCCCCTCACGCTTCACCCTTTACCCCTTACGTTCGCAGGCCCACCCTTGCCTCTCACCCCTCGCCTTGCTACATTCGCGTCATGACTATGCAATTTAAGAAAATTGACCCGCGCGTGACCATTACGACGCCGTTCGGTGAGATCAAGATCAGGTTCTACCCGGACGACGCTCCGCGTCACGTTGAGAACTTCATCAAGCTCGTCAAGATGGGATTCTATGATGGAACCACCTTCCATCGTGTCGTTCCCGGATTCATCATTCAAGGCGGCGATCCGCTGAGCAAGAATCCAGACCGGTCCCTGCACGGCTCGGGCAGTCCAGGCTACTGGCTGAATCCTGAAACCAGTGATCGTCCGCATAAACGAGGCGCAATCGGCATGGCCAAAGTCCCACGAGAGAGCAACAGCACGCGGGACCCCAACGATAACGGCTCGCAGTTCTATATCTGTGTCGAGGATAGCAGCGGGCTGGACCGAACCTACACCGTCTTCGGCGAGGTCATTCGAGGTATGGATGTGGTGGACAAGATCGTCTCCGCCCCGCGCGACGAATTCGACAATCCTCTCAAACCGATTGAACTGAAGATGACGGTAAAGGAGTGAAGAGCTGATAGCGGGCGTATGGCACGAGAGCTGAAAGACCTACGCTAGGGCCACAGACCAAGAGTAATACGGACCGCTTCCTCGACCGCCGCCAGCTCATGCTGACTTAACGTCTCAATCCTAGAGCGAAGACGAGACTTATCCAGCGATCGGATCTGATCGCCTAATGCGCGCGAAGGTTTCCCCTTCACAGTCACCAGCGCTTCGCCAGGAGAGAGAGTCGACGTTACTGGTGAGCGGCAACACCACAACACGCGCGCCGAAGGCATTGCAGGAATTATTTGAGAGAATCACCGCCGGCCCAGTTTTCTGAATCTCTGACCCGAGTGTCGGCTCCAACGCGACCCAGTACACATCCCCGCGCCGTGGTATCCGCCTCACTTGGGCCATCCCTCGTTGTCAATGTGCTTCCAATCTGCGTCCAAACTTGTTCTCCATCGCTCTTTGCTGGCAGCTTGGTGGGCGGTGTTTAACACTTTGGCATCCGGATGAAGTTTGGCACGGACCGCCTCCTCGATGAAGGCGCTGAGCTTCTTGGGCGGCACTTCTTTCTTGAGCCTCGCATACACATCATCATCCATCGTAATGTTCAATCGAACAGACATGGCCACCTCCCGCAATAAAATGAATGTTGTATTGTATGCAGGATACGGCGTTCGAGCATGAGAAGTCCTGCCCTTTCGCCGAACTCGCAAAATGGACATGCTCGACAAGATCGTCCCCGCGCTGCGCGACGAATTCGACAATCCTCTCAAACCGATTGAGATGAAGATGACGGTAAAAGAATGGTGGGATGGAGCCTGTTGATCTCCTGTGCTCGCGCAACGCGCGGCCTCAGAAGGATTGGGAGGGAACGGCCAGGTGCTCTTCTTGCTCGAAGAACGCGCACGGTGAAACTCTGCTCGTTCGATGCGCGCAGTAAGGGGCAGCCTTGGCCATTCCCTTAATGAGAGATGAACAGGATTGGAAGGCCCTCGCTCGGGCTAATGGCACGTCTCGGCCTGCCAGCGGGTGAGCGGGTGAGAAAGCTGCGCGCAGTGGGAGATCAATCAGCCCCCATCCCTAAAAGATAACGAGCAAGCTTGGAAGGATCATCTGTAATCTTATTCGACGCGCGCAATAGAAGATCAACCAGGCTACCCTTGAAAAGGAAGTAGGGAATGGGAGGAGTTGTGCAGAGACGGATGGCCTAGCTTTTCTTTGCTTTGGTCAATCCCAGCAGTTTCATCGACTCCTGCGCAGCGGTACGAGCTTTGAGAGCGGGATTGAGAAGCCGTCCCGGATCGGCGTGGATGCCAATTTCTGAGACACGACCGCACTGCCGGATCACTTCATTGAGGGAGGCCACGGCATCGTCCCGACGGGAACCTGCCGCTGAGAGCTGCTTGATCATCGTCTCGGCATAGCGCGACGCCTCTCCGCAGTGATGGATGATGGCCTTCGCATCCCCCATTCCACCATGCGCCACCATTTCTTCGACGTTCTTCATGAGACCGTCGGCCTGATCCTGCAGACTAGTACTGGATGGCTCTACTGCGCTTGTAGTGCTCTCATCCGAGACAAAAGGAAACGACAAGGTGGCTAGGGCCGCCAGCATGACTGCCGGCATAATTCGGCCCCTGATCGTCTGCAGCACATTCACACTTCTTTCTTCGTAGCTGGTGAACAGCTGGAATCACCAACGATGATCCCGGCAGGATGCTCTTTCAGCATCCTGCTAGTATCGACCCTTTGGTTCCAGCGGGACAGAGGTCAGATCCCGATAGAGACGATGAAACTCTTCTGTCGTAAGATTTTCATCCTGGAGTCTGGCGAGAGTGGCCTGATCGATGGGATATTCGACCGTGTCGTCAAAGTTCGATGAGGCTATGGTGACAAACCGAGGCGGAAAGAGTCGTTCCGGCAGCAAGATACCGATACCCACATTGTATTTCAGCGCGAAACGAATGACTTCTCGCGCCTTGTCAGCCGGGACTTCCCGACCCAGACCGATGTTTTGCGGAGGTTGTCCCATTCTGGCAAACTGAAAGTGGACGTTCGTCATCCCCGCTTGGGCAAACTCATCTGTCAGCGCGGCCATCTGGCTCTTGTACTGGCTTGCCAGTACGACTTCGACACGGCTGACTGCGGGCGGCGATACGACTTCGGCAGCGACCGCTTGAGCCGCCATCACACCAGCACACACAGCCAGCATCATGACAGGACGGTACCAAGGAAGCAGCATGGCTATTTCGCCTCGAAGCTGAATCCCAACGAGGTTGTGCCGTTCGCAGCTACTGTCACACTTTGCTCTTTCTCCCCCAGGGTCGGATGCCAGGCCTTGATCCGGTATGTGCCGGCAGGCAGATCCTTGATCGTAAAAGCGCCTTCGAACCCGGTAATCGCATAGTACGGATTCTCGACGGCAAGTCCGTGTCCCAGCATAAACGCATGCATGCCGCATTGCATGATGACACTGCGTCTGGTCCCGGTGAAATGGATGGTGTCACTTGTCCCGGACTTGGTCAGCGCCGGCCGGTGGAACATGATGAACACGTGCTCGCGATCCCGTTCATAGATCTGTAAATCGTGCGATACCGGGTCAAGATTTGTCACGGTCAATAGGTGAAGTTCGCGCATGACCGATACGAACGGAACGAATTGACAGACATTCGCCTCCAATTTCGTTTCCGTAAGCTCGAACGGTTTGCCTTTCTCAACATTCTCGATTGTCACGATGACATCTTTCAGACCTTGCTGTGCTCCAACGGATACTTCTCGAAGCTGCCGGTACCCGGACCCATCGGACAACGCTCCGCAATAGACAGGGTCAGGATATCGGCGAAGCTCGAACGGTGTGGCCGGCGGAACTTCGCCGGAAAACTGCACGGTTCCAGTGACCGTGCCACCGTTCGATACGGTCGTTTCCTCATACGCCCAGGCTGCGATCGAGCCACTCAGGAACACGCTCAGAACGATCGCGCGACAGATCGACGTCATACGAGCGACAAGCATACACCGTCATGTTCACCATTAATGTTAAGGAAAAATAGACGGGGGAGCATACATGCTCCCCCGAGGTCACTCGCTAACTCTACCTGGCTCGTACTTGAACGGCGGCGCCTTCGTTTCATCAACGAGACGCCGCCATCGTCGTGCTTACTGTCCCCGTCGACGTCAGGGAAACAGCCCCACCATCATTTTCATTCTCCGCCGTCTTGCGCGACGGAACTTGAGGCATCAACGGGAGAATCCGCTGATCGTCGATCGGCATGACCTTGAAAAGACCCCATTGTCCTGCGTTGGCAAACGCCGGTCGCTGGTTTTTCCACAGATAGTCGCCGACAACTTTATTCGGACCTCCGGCTCCACCGGTAAGATAGGCGTTGATGACCTCGGACCCGCCGAACTCCATGGTGCTGACTTGATCCGCACCCACCATATAGGGCTCATGCGGCCATTCGTGGCCGTCAACGGTGAACAATTGGACCTGCTCGCTGAACGCTCCCAGCACGTGAATCGCAACCGCGTCTCCGACATGTGCTTGCAACAGAGGCGTCGACGGCGTGTCCCCTGCCTTCACGCAACTGAAAATCTCCGGAATTTCGCATCCTTTTTCTATCCGCCAGGCGGTCGGTTCAGACCGGTAATTGACCGCCGTGATGCCGGCCACCTGCTGGATGTAGGGCATGAAGCTCACGCCCGAGATGCTATCCTCGTCCTGGAACATCAACGAGAAGTCACGGAAGTTCTTCCGATTGTCGTTCCCGGGGATCGTCCGATCCACGAGTACGTCTGCACGCCAACTACTCTTCAAAGTAATGTCGTCGCCCGTGACTGGATCGCGATAGCGTGATCCCTTCGGACCCACGATAATGGACCCAAACAGGCCGTTACGAGGATTCTCTATCACGTTCCCCCAATCTTGAATGAGGGCGGCCAGTTCTCCGTACTCCGGATGGGCATAGTATGTGTACGTTTTGGTCTGCCCGGGACCGATCGTTTGGTCGCCTGGATTATTGCCGACATTGGCACCGAACGAATCCTTCGGATCGAACGCCATCATATCGACGTGGAATCCAGCTCGATCCTTGGCCATTTCATTTTTCAGATTGATCTTCACACAATCGCCGACGTTCACGTGCAGGGTCAATGGGCTCGGCCTGAGTTCACCGGCCTTGACCCGGCCACGATCACCGTCGAGCACGTACATCTTGCCCTGCTCGTTTCCGAAGACCATTTTCCGTTCCAGATCGACTTCCATTGTTCCCGGCGCACCATCGTGGTACCGGATGTTCTGATCGATCGCGGAGACGTTAAAGTTCTTCACTGGTGCATCTGCCGGACAGACCGACGGGGCAGACTTTTGAATCTGCTCGCGGCTCGGCAAGGGCTTTAGATCCCCCTGCAGTTCATCGAAGACCCGGAAGATTCCCCAACTGCCTTCCGCAAAGTGAGAGGCGCGGCCACTATAGTAGAGATAGTCACCGGCCTGCTTCTGCGGTCCCCCTGCTGCCGGAATCGCCGGATCGTAACGCTCTCCAATCGCCAGGTGAATCGTGCTCCGCGGCATTGCCGTCGATCCCATACCGTTCCATCGGGAACCAATGGCCCGTCACGTGCCACGTATGCACTTCGTTTGCAGACCCTACCAGGGCACGCACCAGAATCGGATCGCCCAGATAGGCCCGCAACAACGGAGTGCCCGGATCGCCGTGAATGCCGGATACAAAGAGTTTCGACGTGTCCGGATTATGGGCTAGACGCACACTCAACGGCTCCACGCGCATGCTGTAACCGCTTCCGGTGGTGGCTTCGCCGCCATTCAGAAACCACATCGGCGACTTATTGATCCGCTCCGGGAACTGATGAGACGGCGGCCCTTCGACGGTGGTCGCCCCGATTTTCGCCTGCGGATTATCGGTGGTGATCAATTCCGCCGTCCGCGCATTGCTGTCCATGATATGCATCATGACTTCGCGGAAACTGCCACGGATATGTGCGGAGACCGGCTCCAAGGTATGGATGTCCGCAATGGGGCCGCTCCGGATTTCTTTTCCGGTGACCGGATCGTGATAGGTCGAGCGCGGCGGCTCGGTAATGAACGCCGAGAACAACCCATGTCCCCAGGTATCGGTTCCGAAGACATGGTCGTGCCAGTACACCGTGCCGAAATCGGCATCGACATACCAGCGCTCACGGATGAATTCGACGCTGGCAATATCGTTCTTGCTGTGCGCGTACTTCAACGGTGCATCGAACGTGATGGTCTTTCCATTGATGGTTTTGATCCGCGCCACTTCGAAGTATTTTGGATCGTCCATCCCTACGCCAAGTTCTATGTTCACATGGAACTTAGACGCATCGCCCACCGTAATGCTGCGCGCGCCGGCTTTCGAATCCGCCGTCTGCACCGTGTTTCCCGGCAGGGGCATCCCCTTAGTCGGGCTCAGGATCCTTCAGCATGGTGAAGGCGCGCAACGACATGTCGTACGAAAATCCGATCGTCGGACCATCGGACGCGCTGGTATCGAATTGGAAGAAGTGCGGATGAAGATTGACCTTGTTCGCCCATCCCGTCCGCGCATCGTCCGGTATTTCGTTCTTGTAAATGATGTCGACACAATCGTACACGTTTCCGCGAATGACCAACGGAAGCTGCTTTTTGGGATTCTTGCGAACTTCAGCCTCTTCCTCGTGCAACACAAAAATCATTCCGATCGGATCGACAAGCGCGGCGGATGTTGAGCCGTCGCCGGCTTGAGCGTAATCGGCAGCGTAATGGCATGAGTCGTGTAGAACTTGCGCGGAGAATTTTCCGGACACAAACTCCACGGCCCCTGCTCACCTGGCCTGGCCTGCTCCGTACTCTTCGTTCCATCTTCGCGCACACGGAACGGTTCTAACCACGGTGCTCCACCATGATTCGGCGCAAAGGGCGGCCGCTTCCCAAGATGTGGACGCAGCCAAGGGAACGCCAGTTTCCCGGTTTGTGGATCGAACGTAATGGCCGGACGCTTCAGCGGTGTCGGAGACTCGTAGTCCGCCCACTTGTGCGGCGTCTCCGGCTCGTTGAGCGCCAGCGCACCTTCCCACTTCCAATTCACCACCGTCGCGTCATTCGCCTGGGCCTGCTTCACTTGATCTTCCGTCTTGCCTGGCAACCCTTGCGGCGGCAACATGTACTCGACCCAATCCTTGATCGAGACCTTCACCGGATTGGATTTCCAATCCGTCTTATCCTTGGTGACCTCGTACTTCTTCCCACCGTACCAATCCACCGTGGTACCGACCAGCTTGTCCGAGCTGACTGCGAGCTTGATCTTTCCCTTGCGATCGGGCAACTCGACCAGAGGCTTCATGACGTCTGTCTGAGACCCAGGCGCCTGCAACGTGTTGTACACGCGCCAGAATCCCCACATTCCCGTCACATAGTGCTGCGGGATATGGCAGTGAAACACAAACTCACCGGCCAAGGCCTGCAATCCACCGGACCCACCCTCGGTCACCTCATCGTAAATCTCCGACGGACCGATAGACTGGACATCCAGCCGATCCGACGGATCGCTGATGGGCGGAAACTTTACGGGACCGTTCTTGGACAAGGTCGGATCAATCCTGCTGGTGCCTGGCTGTCTGGCCCAGCGGATCGAGCCGCCATGCAGATGGTGCGAGTGCACGATTTCAGACCCACCGACCATCCGGAACGTAGCTGGATCCCCCAAATATGAGCGGGGAACCGTGGTTGCAGGATCGCCAAACGTATAGGATCCATAGCCCTGCGACTCATCGGCAAACCCGACGAGGTGCTCCTGCTGCTCAAGTCTCGTGCCGTGTGGTTCACTGCGATAGTTGAGCAAGCGAGCCGCCGGCCGGTAGGTGTCCGTGTGCGGATCACGCTGCGGCAACATGTCCCCCTTGCGATTCAATAGTCGAAACGTCTCGTCTCCCGCCTCATGATAGAAAATGACAAATTCGCGGAAGTCCGAGGCGTTCGCGAGATCGATCATGGCTTCCCAGCCGCTCTTCATTTCCTCACCCGTAAACGGGCTCAGATGTCGAGACCCGCGCTGCTCGACCACCAGTGAACCCAACAGGCCCAGGGAATACTGCTCTCTGGTCGCATGGCTGTGGAACGCGCGCCCGCCTACCTGAAGATCGATGGGGATGTACCACTCGAATTCGCCGCTCTTTCCTGTTGGAACCAATGCATCGGGATTATTAGCGGTCGCCGGCTTGCCCGTGCTGGCGACGAGCATCTGCGATCCGTTCACGATCATGTTGGTCGGTTCGTCGGCAATCTGATTTCGCAATGTGATCCGGAGACAATCCCCTTGGTTCGCCCGAATGACCAACGGTTGGATCAGATCGCCTTGCAAACCGTTTGACACTGCGCCGCCGGCAAACGTCGGATCGTCGCTTTCCCGCGCAGCCTTGTTCTTCGTCTTCTTCCTCCCGCACACCTGCCACATTCTCGGTCAGCACATACATGTACCCCGGATAGAAATCTCCAAATCGATTCACGGTGATTTCAACGTTGATCGTGGAAATATCGAAGGCACGGACGGGAGCTTGCGCCGGACAGCGAGCGCCTTGCGTGACCTTCACCTTATCCTGATCTTCCGCGACGAGCAGTATCGCCCTGCTGCATCGCATGGGCTCCGGCACCCTGGAACGGCCCTTTGGTCTGCACCTGCCGCTCGATTTGCTCGACGGCCTTCGACATCTTGTCCATCAGTATCGGACCCGCCTGTGTATTCACCGGTGTCGTGACATCGACAGCGGGATCCACTGCAACATGCGCGTCGTGCGACGACATTGCCGCGAATGCCGGCATCGTCCCGGTCAAGACCAGGCCGGTTGCAAGTCCTACTATTCCTGACCGAACCCATTTTGTTGATACACCCATACCTTCAGCCTCCTCTGATAAACAATCAATCTGTAGACACGTTTGTACCCAAGACTGACTCAATGTCCGGAACTAAAAAGTCTGGCAGAGACCAACGTTCATTGGAGGAATCGTCAGGAGGCCAGTCCGTCTTTTCCTGATCGTCCGCCAACAGCTCAGACACTCACCACGCACTTGCATACCCGCTAAGCAGTGACTGTTCAGCTCGAACAAATCCTATTCCGGTTTTTATCTTTAACATTAACCTTTTATCTATTTTAAAGAGTTCTTGTCAATAGGTGTATATATGGAAGGGGGCGACGATCTCCTGCTGGATGACGCGGCACTTCCGACTCCATCAAATATATTGTACGACGCATACACGGGCGGCAACAACTCCGGCGGAACGAGACACGACATTCCAATTTGTCGTCGACGCGGCAGTGCCGGTCGCGAACACAAGGGGAAGCATGCTCAAAATCGTGGCACAGGTCGTCATAAGGCGAAGGAGGTGCGGCCAGATGTGGATGCACGCCTGGGAAAACAGGAAGAGTACTTGCTGGAGTATATATTGAGGATTTTTTCTCGTTGAGTACGGACGCAGATGGACCTGGATCGTTCACCGCAGTAGAACGGTCATTGAAGAACGGGCTCCTAGCATGTGATCAGAAGGAATGTCTTCCCTCTCGTCTCGTGTCCCCCTCGCCTTTCGCCTGGCTTCTAGCCCAGGACTATGGAGTCTTGGCGCACCGGAACCCGGGGACATATTGGCTCCGGAACGACGGTGGGTCGAAGTACCGATCCGCGGCTCGCAGATTTCGCGCACTGGTGTTCCAGGAGCCGCCACGGATCACTTTGAACCCGCCCGTTGGCGGTCCTGTCGGGCTCTCTGACGGGCTCTGCTTGTAGTAGTCATGGTCATACCAGTCGCTGACCCATTCCCAGACATTCCCGGCCATGTCATAGATCCCATAGGGACTTTTGCCGGCCTCCAACGTCCCCACCGGCACCAACGCCTCATGGTTGTTCCACTCCTTTTTCCCATAGTTCGCATGGAGCGGTGTCGGAGGATCATTGCCCCACGGATAGAGGCGGCCATCCGTCCCCCGGGCCGCCTTTTCCCATTCCGCCTCTGTCGGTAGGCGCTTGCCGGCCCATTTGCAATATCTGGCTGCCTCCGCCCAATCCACACCCATGACCGGGCGGTTCTGGTTCGCGGTTTTGTTCATCGTCTTCCATTCCGAAGGCCGATCGCCCCCTGACTCTTGCAGAAAAGCCGCATACTGTTTCACCGTCACTTCGTACTTATCCATGAAGAACGCGCTTATCTGGACCTTGTGCGCCGGTTTTTCGTCTGGATCTCCCTCCGGGCTCCCCATCGTGAACTCTCCCGCCGGCACTAGCACCATATCATCGGGTGCAGCGGCCATCGCCGGATGAGCAGCAAGCCAGAGCAACGCGACCAGAACAAGCATCATTCTCATGAACCGCCTCCGAATTTATGCTGAAAACGCCATGACACCCTGTGCTCACATTAGCCTAATGGGCGGGCACTATAAAGCCTCGCGCCTCAGAAAAACAACCCGCAGAATCACGGACCTGTTCCGTCTGCCTGGTGTGTTCGATTGCATGTGATTAACCAGATGGGCCGGACAGATCGAGCGTACATCAGACGAGCAGGCTATCGAATTTCTGTCGTGATGAAGTGGTTGTTCCACGGGCTCTTGGACTCTCTATGTAGGGATTGATTGTGCGTTGTACGGACTACGGAGTCTTTGCGCAGCGAAACCCTGTCAGTCCCTGGTCCGTCGGTGACGTGAGGCTCCGATTCGAAGAGCGCATCGCCCGAGGATTGCTGTTCCAAGCGCCGCCACGGATCACCTTGGTTCCGCCCGATGACGGTCCTGTCGGGTTCTGCGACGGGCTGTTCTTATAATAGTTATAGTCATACCAGTCGTTGACCCATTCCCAGACATTCCCGGCCATGTCATACATGCCATAGGGGCTTTTGCCGCCTTCAAACGACCCAATCGGCGCCAATACCCCGTGATTGCTCCAGTCCGATTTCCCAAAGTTTGCGTGAAGCGGCGTCGGAGCCTCGTTGCCCCACGGATAGAGACGGTCATCCGTCCCCCGTGCCGCCTTCTCCCACTCCGCCTCTGTCGGCAGGCGCTTGCCGGCCCATTTGCAAAACGCGAACGCATCAGCCCAATCCACATTGGCAACCGGGCGCTTCTGGTGCTCTGATCGATTCATCGTCTTCCAGTCCGAAGGCGGATCGATCCCTTTCGCCTGCAGAAATGCCGCATACTGCCCCACCGTCACTTCGTATTTATCCATGGAAAAGGAATCGACATAGACCTTGTGCGCCGGCTGTTCGTCTGAATCTCCAGTCGGACTCCCCATCATGAACTCCCCTGCCGGCACCACCGCCATCGACCCCTCTTGAGGTTGGGTCACCGCAGGCTTCTCCTGGCTCTGCTTCTGCCCCGTGGCCAACTCCTTGGCCCCCTTCTCAACGGGTGCTGCAGCCATCGCCGGGTGACGCAGCGAGCCCAAGCAATGCGACCAGCACAAGCATCATTCTCATGAACCGCCTCCGCATTCTGTTGAACAAGCCATGGCACCTAATCAATGGGCGGGAACTATAAAGCTTCGCACCTCAGGAAGGCAACCGCATAGAAGCCGCGAGGCGTGATCTTTCAGCCTGGAGTTCCAAAGAGGATGAGTCCCCGTCATGGGGATTCTACGAGGCGCAGGCTTCAGAGCAGAGATTGCGAGGGAGAAAACGTGAGACAGCATGTTGCCTGACGAAGCGGAAAGCACGTTCGGTTAGGCTTATCGCAGCGGCATATCGGCGGTTGCAGTAGGAGTCTTCGCGAATAATGCGGGCTAGCTTTGAGATGCCACGCGGGTTCAGCGAGTGGTCAAAATGGATTCCATATTGTTCTCCAGGTCGTTCACCACTACCCACTCGGTGGCGCCGGCCTTCCGCACGCTTGCCTCCCAGCGGGCCAGGCGGTCGAGATATCGACGGGGATCAGCGTTGTCCGTGCCCAGCTTGGTGACGTTCAAGGCAACGATGCGGATACCATTAAGCTTGATCGGGAAATCGCGTATCGTTCCTTTGCCCAGTTCTTCCTGCATATCCGAGAACACCACGATGGTCTTGATGCCGGCCTTGGTCTCGTTCAGGTATTCCGCGCCCTGGATCAGGCCGCCGGTGATATCGGTATAGGCACTGCCCTTGACTCCCTTGGCAAACGCCGCAATATTGGTTTTGAAAGCGCGCTTTTGCGAGGTAGCCTTCGAAGGTCGCTTGTCAAACGTGACCTTGGCGATGATATCTTTTTCAGTGAAGCTACGCGTCTCCACCTTGGCCACAGCAAGCGAATCTCCCGGGTTCAGCGTCGCCAGCAGGTAATTGATAATCTTGGATGCTTTATTCATCTCCTGATCATAGGTGCCGGAAGTATCCACCAGCATATACACGCCATGGCTGTGTATGCGGCTGTCACCACACGCGCTGACGAATAGCATTCCGAACGACAGGATCAAGAGGCTCAGATATTTACTCATGCCGCTCTCCTGAGTTTGGAAAGTTCCTTATCTTCTGTATTATCTGTATTGCCCGTATTTCCCGTCGAACCTGCACGCATCCCTATCACCCAGCGTTCTATCATCAGCGGAATGACAATCAGTATGTCATAGGCCGGTTCGAGCACTTTGGGGAACCGTTTGAACAGCATGCCGGCAAACCTAAGCGCAAAACCAAGGCCGCGCATAGCCTGCACCAGAAACACGCCGATGACGGTACGCAGCGAATGCATCGCATGTTCCAGCGGGATCGCCACGAACGCCAATGCGAACGGAAGCACGAAGCCCATGATCATTTGTCCGATCATCGGTATGCTCGTCAACAAACCATTCGACACAGGTGGAGCGGTAGAGGCAAGGTCGCGCATCAGCGACGCCTTGTCGACGACCAGCATATCGCGCATCAGCGCGAGGGAGGACTCGATCGCGGCCAGGATGATCAAAAAAATCAGCGACGCGAACATCAACCGGTGACGCATACGATCATCCATACTGGCGATCCTGGGAAACAATTGCGTGATACGCAGCGATTCGAGCAGGAACAGGCCCATCGACGCTTCCATCAGAATGATCACCAACGCCGCGACATCCGAAGTCTTCAGGTTGTTGGTGATGTAATCGCTGGCGCCGACCATCTCCGACATGGGCAACGCGATCAGCTTGTAGTTGATAAACGCACCGCCCAATGCAATCACCAAAACCAGCGTGGAGATGGCCAACTGAACGAAACCGGATACTGTCAGAGCATGTTCGGTCTTGTTGTCCTTGGCCCTGATGGCCTCTAATTTTTCCATATGGCCATCGATCTGCTTCGCGTTGGTCTGGAGCGTGAGCATCTTCTTTTCCATTTCACCTGTCAGTTTTTCCACAGAGCGCCAAGATGGCTGCATCGCTTTCAAAATCTTGTGCCGCTCTTCATAGGAGCGTCGGAACTCCGAGACAGTCTGGTCATGTATCTTCTGGATGGATTTGTTGATGTCCTCCAGAAGCTTGCGTGGAATATCGCCTCCCGATTTAATCTGTGCGACTGATTTAAGCGCGCCTACCCACTCTGGAGGGGGTGGCGGAACCTCTCCACACTTGTGGTAATCATCTTCGATGCGTGTCGCTTCCTCCATCATTTTTCGCTGCAAGGCAGGGAACTCCTGCATATCCTTGCGGATGATATTGCCCACTCGCTCGAATTCCCGGTCGATCACGACCGCTTCACTTTCCTGTCCATGCGCCAACAGCACCGACTGATTACGCACCCGCAAGTTATCCGCGCACAGAAACAGCCAGCGGGCAATGAACCGTGTGGACTGGTACAGCAGCTCACATACCGAGCGGATGACCCCATGCATTGGCTTGCGCGCTGCATACAGAAACAGCATCGCCAGTACGGCCAACGCCAATACTGAAAAGGCCACGTTATTGGGCCAAAAGAACCATGAATTCCAGGTCGTCATTACCGGTTCCTCCCGTTACTCATACGGCTGCTTTTCTCATACCGTTACAGGGCACCAAGATGAGGTCAGGGGTTGCAATCTCACCTGTGCCGGGCTCTAGGAGCCTATCGGATATTGATTATTCGCTGCAGCGCGAGATCTGCGGCCAATTGCGCCGCGCTCGGTCCAAAAAGCTCCTCACTGTATGGCTACAAATACACCTGGGGTTTTTCCTGATCTGCAGCCTCGCATCCAGCCGCACCTCCTTCGCCTTTCACACGAACAATGAGGGACAGACTCCTAAGCCGCTCTTTCTGCCCATACCTGAAAGTGTGCGCGCGAAAGGCTGCGAATCACGGCATTCCCGATCCTACAGAGAGCATTATTCATGCCGTTTAGTCGCGAAATCGCTTGGAAGTCAGGCGCGGGGCGAGAGGCACGAGGCGAGAAGAAAGAGATTCCTCCGAGTCAGTCCACTGATCACACTATCCTCTGCTCACAGGGCAATCGCGGCCCAGAGCTTCATAACGATCCACAGAACCGCAGTAATGGCGAGCAGCAGAAGCACCACAGTCCCCCCGATAATGCCTGCCACATAGAGCCAGTCTCCTTGGTTGCTTCTATGGGGTTTCGTCGCGGCCTCTCGTAACAACACCGCGTTTCTTGCGTGACTTCGAAACCAAACCGAAAAGAGATCGCCGAGGATGGGAATCGTACCGATGGTTCCGTTGATCAGGAGATTTAGGCTCATCCGTGCAATGACGATCTGCGGCACTTGAAGTCGCGCGGCCAATATCAGGATGACGGTCCCGATTAGATTGGCCAGCATGTCACCGATGCCGGGTATCAGTCCGAGCAACGGATCGAGCCCCAAATAGATCCGTGTGCCAGGAATTCTGACGGTGGTATCCAGAATCTTGGCCAGAAATTCGGCCGTCGCCAGCATGGCTTCTCGTTGAGACTCTGGAGTCGGAGACACAGGGGAGAGACGTGGGCCTTGGTCAGCCACGATGCGATCGAGCGCGGCATGTTCTTTTAACCAGTTGTGCTTGCCGCCCCATAGGATGGCTCTGCCGGATTAGACGACAGGCCAATCGACTGCAATTGTCAGACACCCCTTTAGAATTCGTGTGATCGTCCTCTCATCCGCAGCCTTCATGGGCCGAGACAGTATCCATGGGACAATCCGAGAGAACAATTCTATGAGGCACATCATAGCGCCTCGTCGGGTGTTCAAAAAGGCTCTCCAGCAAGGCCGCAGCGAGTGAAGAGGCCGAGGCGTACGCTTCGGTACGTTGAGGGTCTGAACGATGCGAGAACGATGCTGGGGGTCTTTTTCAACACCCGATTGCTGAAAGGATCCGCTCCTTGGCGACATGACAAGGATAAGTCACATCACCTTGGCCGCCTCGGCCAGGTGCCACACTATACGATGGAGGCTTCTATGCGCGCACGGTCGATTTGCTCCGGTCACACCCTCGTGAGGCGATTCATTCTCGTATCATTCCTGCTGTTCCCCTGGCCTGTTCTGGCGGAGGAAGGGGCAGCGCTTCCCCTCTCCAAGATCATGCTCTATTCCAGCGGCGTGGGGTATTTTCAACATGACGGCACGGTGAACAACCGAACGCAACTCGACCTCCGCATGCAGTGCGAACCAGATCAACGACATGCTGAAGAGTTTGGTCGTGCAGGACTTCGGTGGCGGCAGAATCTCGACCGTCACCTACGGCTCGCACGATCCCGTCACCAAGACGCTCGGCAGCTTCGGCATCAATCTCAATGGCAACCCGACCCTGGGGCAGATTCTGACACAGGTCCGTGGGGAACCGGTCGAAGTCACCGCGCCCAATCCCATCGTCGGCACGTTGCTGGGCGTGGAAAAGAAAACCGAGTCCATCGGCGAGGGCTCTCAGCACCGGATCATCGAGCAGGAGTATGTCACGATCCTGACAGAAGACGGGTTCCGCTCACTCTCGCTGGCGAACGTGCAGCGCATCAAATTGACCAATCCCGCGTTGAATGCTGAACTGCACCAGGCACTGGCCGCTCTCGCCACGAATCACGATGCGCAGAAAAAGACCGTCTCGATTACGTTCGACGGCACCGGGAGCCGTCAGGCACGTGTCGCCTATCTGACGGAAACCCCTGTCTGGAAAACCACCTATCGACTCGTCTTGGACGAGGACAAGGCGCCCTATCTGCAAGGCTGGGCCATTGTGGAAAATCAGACTTCACAGGACTGGCGCAACGTGAAACTCTCTCTTGTCTCGGGACGGCCGATCTCCTTCACGATGGATCTGTATCAACCGCTCTATAATCCACGTCCGATTGTCCAGCCTGAACTCTATGCCAACCTCAGACCCCAGACGTACGGCGATGCCCTGGATGAACTCAAGGCGATGGCCTCCCCTCCCGCCCGTAGCGACATGAAGAAAGAACGCTTGCTCGGCAAGTTGGCCCAAGGATTCGCCGGTGGTCGGGCCAATGCTCCGGCAGCAGCGTCCGTCGCCGCGGAAATGGAGATGGGCAGCCTGGAAGAAGGCGTCGTCTCCATGGCGACTGGCCGAAGACAAGGGCGAGTTGTTCGAATATCGTATCGACCAGCCCGTCACCCTCGCCAAACACACGAGTGCCCTGCTGCCCATCATCGGTCAGACGCTCCAGGGGCAGAAAGTGTCCCTCTACAATCAGCGAGTCAATGCGAAACATCCCCTGAACGGGTATCGGCTCAAGAACACGTCGTCACTACACCTCATGCAAGGGCCGATCACGCTGTTCGACAGTGGGACCTATGCGGGCGATGCACGCATCGAAGATCTTGCTCCCGGACAAGACCGATTGATCAGCTATGCCCTCGACCTCAAGGCCGAAGTGGAACCCAAACTCGAAGGCGGCACGCAAGAACTTGCGACCGTCTCGCTGAAGAAGGGCACGATGCTCATTTCACGCCGTTTGGTCGAAGACCGGACCTATCTCGTGCGGAACCGCGACGCCAAGGCCAAGACCGTGCTGATCGAACAACCCTATCGTGCAGACTGGAAACTTGCCGAACCGAAAGAGCCGACAGAACGGACGCGCGACATGTATCGATTCAGCGTCTCAGTCGATCCCGGGAAAAGCGCGACGCTCCGCGTCAAGGAAACACTGCCTATTCAGGAATCGATCCTGTTGATGGAGAGTGGCATCGACCAGATTGTCCATTACCAACGAGCGAAGGAAGTGAGCCCACAAGTGAAAGACGCGTTGCAACGCGTGGTGCAGTTACGCAGTGCGCTGGACGACATCCGCGCGCAAAGGACGCGTCTGGACCAACGCACCGCCGAAATCACTGCGGAGCATGCTCGAATCCGCGAGAACATGCAGCGGCTCCAGCAGAATTCCGATCTCTATAATCGGTATGTCAAGAAATTGGACCAGCAAGAGACCGAGTTGGAGAAACTGCGCAAAGATATCGAGAGCCTCAAGAACAGGGAAGATGAACAACGACGGGAGTTGCAGAACTACGTGATGAATCTAGACATCGCGTAGTTCTCTTAGGAGAAAAACCGCCGGATATTTTCTATGGGCGCACAGCCGACAAGAAGATCGCCCTCCGACGAGACCATCAGGGGAACCCCGGCCTGGCCTGTTCTGTGCCAGGCCGCTTCCCATTCTTGAGCCACTCGACGATCCTCGCCATTGATCGTACCCACATCCTCCGGTAAGCCTCCTACCTGCTCGACCAGTTGCCTGAGCACTGCCGGATCAGAGATGTCTTTGCCTTCACACCAAAAGGCCCGATAGGTCTCACGCACAAACGCCATCCCGAGTGCTTGATCACGCCGTAGGAGTGCCACCGCTTGTTCAATGGCCGGTCTCGTATTGGGCTTACCGGGAGGGAGCGCAATGGGCAGACCTGGCGCCAGCCGCTGCACGACCGCCACCTCGTGGCGCAGCTCAGCACCCAACGAACCCTGCCAGGGTTTCATTGGACGAGGCAAATGCGATGCATGCTGCACACCTCGCCATTCACAGCGAGCGAGCAAGTTCATTTCGTGCAGCCGTTCGTGCATCGCATAACAGAACGGACAGTTGAAGTCGCTATAGAGGGAGTAGGAGGCCGTCATACTCTAGCGTGCTCTCGGATCATCGCCATACAATAGCGCACGAAGCATCGAAAATTCCAATGGCCGCTCACATTTTTTGTTATGACCCATGAACCTGGCATTCGCTCAAAGAGGTATGGTATGTGAGCGGATGCCGACCCCCTCTGTCTTGCTCCTCATCCCTCCGCTCACTCAGCTGAATACGCCCTACCCCTCCACCGCCTATCTCACAGGATTTCTCCGTGGCCGCGGAATTGAGGCCTCCCAAGCCGACATCGGGATCGACATGGTGCTCCGGCTCTTTTGTCGATCGGGCCTCCAGGCCCTGTTCGAGCAGGTGCGCGAGCGCAAAGATGAATTGCCCGGTGAAGCCAGGCAGATGCTGGCGATCGAGCCGGCCTATCTGAATGCCATCGACCCAGTCATTGAATTTCTCCAAGGACGCAATCCCTCCCTAGCCTTGCTGCTCGCCCGTCCAGGATTTCTTCCCCAAGGCCCCCGGTTTGCCGGCCATAGAGGGAGTGCTGCATCATCACGTGCCTTGTCGGAGCAGGATCGCGCCAAACGGTTCGCCACTTTGTATCTCGAAGACCTGGCCGATCTGGTCCAGGCGACCGTCTCTCCCCATTTTGCCCTGAGCCGCTATGCCGAACATATCGCACGAGCAGCCTCGTCGTTTGAGACCATTATCGACGCGGTAGCCGTCCCTCCGACGCTGACGGATCGATTCATGCTCGAATCCTTATGGGAGCATCTCGAGCGCTGTCAATCCCTCGCTCGTCTGCCTGACTGTTCCCTTTCCCGGAAACCTCTATGGCGCGTTTCGCATTGCCCACTCGATCAAGAGTCAACGACCCGACATCGCCATTGCCCTTGGCGGCGGATATGCCAATACAGAGCTTCGACGTCTGTCGGACCCCCGCGTATTCGACTACGTCGATTACGTCACCCTCGACGACGGGGAACGGCCGCTGCTTTCATTGATCGAACATCTGGCGGGGACCAGACCGCGCACGCGACTCTGCCGGACGTTCTATCGGGACAAGGATCGAGTGGTCTTTGCGAATGATACGTCCGATCGGGAGTTCAGCATGGATGAGGTCGGCTGTCCGACCTATAGCGGCCTGACCTTGGATCGCTATCTCACGATCTTAGACAGCACGAACCCGATGCATCGCCTCTGGTCGGAAGGCCATTGGAACAAACTCACGGTCGCCCACGGCTGTTATTGGAAGCAGTGTACGTTTTGCGACGTCGGGCTCAACTACATCAGTCGCTATGAAATGACGCCGACCGATCGGCTCATCCAACAGATCGAGCAACTGATCGCCGAGACGGGCTGTCGAGGATTCCACTTTGTCGATGAGGCTGCTCCTCCCGCTGCCTTGAAATCGCTCGCCTTGGCGCTACTGGAAAAAGGCATCACCATTTCATGGTGGGGCAATATCCGATTTGAAGAAGCCTTCTCGCCGGACCTCTGCCGCCTTCTGGCAGCCTCCGGCTGCATCGCCGTAACGGCAGGACTCGAAGCGGCATCAGACCGTCTGCTGGAGAAGATCAAGAAAGGGATTACCGTCGATCAAACCGCGCTCGTGGCGGCGGCCTTCAAAGACGCAGGCATTCTCATTCATGCCTATCTCATGTACGGGTGTCCCTCTGAGACGGTGCAAGAAACGATCGACTCGCTTGAACGAGTACGACAATTGTTCGCGGCAGATCTGATTCAATCCGCCTTCTGGCATCGCTTCACCGCCACAGCCCATAGCCCGATCGGGCTCAAGCCGGCTGCCCATGGATTGCGCATCCTCGGTCCTGAGTTTCAGGGTTTCGCGGAGAATGACTTTCTACATGAGGATCAACGCGGTGAGACGCCGGAGTGGCTCGGCGAAGGGCTACGACGGTCAGTGCTCAATTATCTCGAAAGGCGAGGACTCACACTCGACGTCCGCCAGTGGTTCGACCATTCCGTGCCAAGGACTCAGGTCTCTTCCACGTGGGTACCTCGTCTTCTCAAGAAAAGAATTGTGAAAGATGACCCGCAGGCAGAACGGCGGTTCGTATGGCTCGGTGGTCAACCAGTCTGTGAACCTGTCGGAAAAAGAACGCGACTCATTCTGCCGGGGCATACCAGCGATCAGACCGTCACACTCGCCGACCAACAGGCTCAGTGGCTTGACAATCTGATTCGACAATCCACACCTCAAAACAACCCATCGCGTCCCTATCCCCTCCTCCGAGAAACGAAAACCACATTTCCAGGTAGCACTCGGGAGTTCGAAACCTTCCTCGGTACGTACCTCCTGGAAAAAGGTTCGCTCAGCCGGCCTGCTCCTTGTATAGAACTAGGCGGAACCAGAATATTATAAATTGTGAATGGTCTTCCCTGACCTCCGAACTTGATTCTTGTCGTACATGATGAGACGTTATCGCCCAGAAGAAGGGGGACGTACCTATGATCCTGATCCAGACCGCTGCGCTCTTCGTTCTCACGGCCCTTGCCGAAATCGTCGGCTGCTTTCTACCGTACCTCTGGCTTCGCAAGGACGGATCAATCTGGCTCTTGGTTCCGGCAGCGCTCAGCCTCGCCGCCTTTGTCTGGCTCCTCACTCTCCACCCCGCCGCCAGCGGACGGGTCTATGCTGCCTATGGCGGTGTGTACGTGGCAGCGGCCCTCGTCTGGCTGAGGGTCGTGGACGGCGAGAAGCTCACCGTCTTCGACTGGACTGGAGCCGGAATCGCCGTGCTTGGTATGGCGGTTATCGTCTTTGGCTGGACTCCAAAAGAGTGAAACGAATGACTCCATACCCCACTGATCAGACATCTACCCTCCTCTCGTGCATTGTCTGGCCCCTACTAGCACGAGCGCTTCCTAAGCCTGGCACGCTGGAATAAGAGAAAGACGCCAAGCAGGATGTTCAAAAAGGCCATCCTCTTCGTTTATGGTTCATCTGGTCTGTTTTCTTCAACGAGTTGGTTTTCTTCAACCAAACAAACAAGACAAACCAAATAATCCAAAGAACGGTCTTCTGACGCTGGCGGACTTTTTCAGCATCCTGCTATAAACACGAAGGGCGGGAGAGGCTCACCGCCTCTCCCGCCCTCAGTCTCGGTCAAACAGTTCGGCTACTTATTCGGCTGTGGGGTGTAACGAAGATACGGCTTCACGCTCTTGAAACCCTTGGGGAAAAGGGTCTTTGCTTCAGCATCGTTCACAGCCGGGGTGATGATGCAATCTTCCCCGTCCTTCCAGTTGGCCGGCGTGGCGACCTTGAACTTCGAGGTCAACTGAAGTGAATCGATCACGCGCAGTAATTCATCGAAGTTTCTTCCACATGAAGCTGGATAGGTCAACGTTAGCTTTACCTTTTTATCCGGGCCGATGATGAACACTGAACGGACCGTCATGTTGTCCATCGCGTTTGGATGGATCATGTCGTACAGGGTTGCGACCTTCTTCTCAGGATCGGCGATGATCGGATAGTTCATCGTGGTCTTTTGCGTTTCATTGATATCGTTGATCCAGCCCTTGTGCGAATCCAATGGATCGACGCTGACGGCAATGACTTTCACGCCCCGCTTCTTGAAATCCGGCGTAATCTTGGCGACGGTCCCCAACTCGGTCGTGCAGACCGGGGTATAGTCTTTCGGGTGTGAGAAGAGAATCCCCCACCCACCGCCCAACCACTCGTGAAAGTTGACAGTCCCTTCGGTGGTCTCTGCCGTAAAATTTGGTGCCTCATCTCCCAGTCGTATGGCCATGGTAACCTCCCTTAATTCTATTCAAGCTGATGACTCAAACCGCTCAATGCAATACGATACGTTCTTTCCTACGCGAAGTGCAAGAGCGATTCGGCTGCTTTATGATCCAGCTGCGATCATGAGCCGACTCCTGACCTGCTCATTCCCGGATACAGTCGGATCAGTGTCTTGCAGGAACACTCTCTCCTCCGCCAACTTCCCTACTTCAAGCAACTGATCGCGCACCTGTTCCGCACGCTGACGGGCCAAGGCGAGAAGTTCCGATTCATCGACGGGAATGGCCGCAGCTAGCCGCTGCTTCATCTCCATCAGGGTCGGAGGCGTCGGCTCGGTCTGCGGCTCGGCTGGGACGGGACGGTTTTTTCGTTTTTCTCACGCTGCTTCTCATAGAGTTCGGTCACCAATCGCAACTCGTCATCGCTCGACAGTTCCTCCGCTTTGAGCGATGCTTGTCCCCGTTCGCGCTGTCTCGTGGCGATCAGTTGTTCCTTCAGCTTGCGCAGGCCGAGCGCCGTCGATCCCGCACGGGATCGGCCGTCCCTGTAATATCGAGCCTGAGTCCCGGCCGTTCCTCCAGCCCTTTCGCCAGGACTTCGAGTTTCTTCGACTCCTCATTCAGTACGGTCGCGCTGCCCGGGTCGAACGCGATGAACTGTAAACTCTTCTTCGTCGCCGCCGCCAGGAATAAGCGACCCTATCAGCGTAAACGGAGACGCCACAATCTTTGTGAGCAGATTGAGCAACACCGAGAGGACCGCCTTGCCGTACTTGAAGTCGGGATCCTTGAGATCGCCGCGAATGGGCAGATCGATATCGATTCGTCCATGGCGATCTTTCAAGAGCGCCACAGCCAGCATCACAGGCAGCGAGGTCGCATCCGGACTGTCGACCTTCTCCCCGAATGTCAATTGATCGACCACCACTTTGTTTTCCGCTTCAAGTTGTTTTTGGGAGACCTTGTACTTCAAATCGAGCGAGAGCTTCCCCTTCGACAATCCATAGCCCACAAACTTGCTGCTGTAGGGACCTTGAGCGGTCAAGTCCATACCCCCAAGGGAAATGGTGAGATCCGTAAATGCATCCTCGCTCAAGGGATTGATCGTCCCCGCGATCTTGAGCGACGCCACCTTACCCACTCGACCGGAAAGGTCGACGTCCGCCCTGGCCAGCTGCTTCGACGACAGCCCTTTGATCGTACCGGTCAGATTAGAAATCCCGGTCTGGACAGGAGGTTGCACCGAGTTATCCCGAAACGTCGCGGCCGCTTTGATAAGTTTCACCACACCGATCGTCATCGGAACGGGTGGACTCTTGGCTTTCTGAGGCTCCACAGGCTTCTCATCCGCCGAAGCCGATGGCGGTGCCACAACGGCAAGCCTGCCGAGATTCAATCCGCCGTCCGGCCGCACGACTAGATGCGCCATGGGCTGCTGAAGTCCCACCTCTTTAATTGAGACCGTGGTTGGATCGACGGTCACAAGAACCTTGTTGAGAGACAATGTTTGCAGCGAAGCCACCTCGTCGCCCTGATCGCGGTCAGCCACACTCAATCCCTCGACGCGGACGTTGCCTTCATACGACATGAGCGGACCGTTTGGATGGTCGGTGGCAAGATGTATCGTTCCATCCAGATTGACGGCGCCGGACTGGACATCGATACGCACAAATTTCTCAAAGTACGGCTGAAACGGCCTGATCGCAATGTCCTTGAGCACCAGGGCGACATCAGCCTGAAGCGGGTTGGGCAGCACCGATCCATTCACACGAATAGTCCCGGTCTCATTCAGCTGCATCCCCACCTCAATCGGCAAGGCCTCTTTGATCGGAATCCGCACGTCGCGGGTCTTGACGGTCAAGGCCCGCACCTCGACATGGGCCGGAGTCGGCAAGGTGCGATCGTCAAAATCGATCGCATGGTCCTCCAGCCTGATCTCCTTGAGCCAGACAGCCCACGGTTTCTCATCCTTGGATTTAGGAGAGGCGCTGCCTCGCAGCAGGCGGAGGCTGGACGGAGTCCACTGGAGCAGAACATCTGCTGATAGTTCACGGTGCCGTCGGGATTCAACCAGGCCGTGAACGACGCACGCACAACTGCGATGTCCCGAACCGTGACCTCGTGCGTCGCGAGATCCACGTCGACACCCTCTACGTTCAGCGCCGGAATCGTGATCACCGGGTCGAGACTCCCATCTTCCTTGATGGCGAGCTTTTCGATCCGGACGTTCGCCTGTGACACTTGAAGCTTCGATGGGAGTCGCACCGACATCGATCGCGTACCTGGCATCGACCGCGACAGTGCCGTCGGTGACGTCGAAGCGGAATCGATCATGGAGGTATTGCCACAGCCTGGGCAACTTCACGCCGGAGAGGGAAAACTTGCCGGAAGATCGAAGCGGTTCGAGCGAGACGGTGCCGGCCCAGGAGAGAGTTTCGCCCTTGTCCAACTCCGCTGTGAAGGCATACGAATTGTCTCCGCCCGGTTTGGTATGGAAATTCTTGAGCACAATATGGATCGGGACGATATCGAGCACGTAGGGCTTGGGCTTCGATTCATCGCGAAATTCGACGATCGCCTGCGAAATCTCGAACTCTCCGATTTCGACGGCGGGAATCTCGGCTGGGGTCTTCTCGGCCTGCGGCGGCTCGGGCGGTTGAGACCCATCATCCGGCGGCACAAGCTCCGCCAGATTCATGCGCCCGTCTTTGAATACTCGTGCGGACACATAGGGCACCGCGAGCCGGATGGTATCGAACACATAGGCCCGACGAATGAGGGAGCTTGCCTGAAGATTGACGTAGAACTCCTCAAACCCGAGCAAGGCAGACTGATCCGTCTCCCGAATTTCGAAGCCTGTCAACCGAAGCGACAGCGCGAAGGGATTCAGCTCCACATCTTTGACCAGCACCGGACGCTTGAGCTTTTCGGCAACCGCAGGGATCGCGTAGGCTTTAATCAGGTAGGGAACGAGAAAAAAACCGACGAGCGTGTAGACGAGCACCAAGCCCAGGGCAAGGATCGCAAGACGGGAGGGGCGAAGCAACCAGCGCATGGATCTAAACAACCCTGTGGTGCGCCCGGCTGGAATCGAACCAGCGACCCTCAGCTTAGAAGGCACACCTGAGGAGAAAGTCATAGAGTGTGACAGAGTGAGAAAATATTTTGCAACTCCCGCGAGTTAAGCCTCTCGGCATGGTGAGGGAGTGTGATCCAGAACATCTATGAAACCCTGAGAGGGCTTTATGGACAGGGGCGACAGCCGATGGTCACTCTCACCATCCAAAGGCGTCTGAGCGCCTTGACACCGTCCCACGGACGGCCTAGCCTGGACGTGCAACCGGCGGCTTAAAGAATGGGGCAAGCAGATATCGGACAAAGCAATCTTTAGCAAGGAGGGATCAGCTATGCGCTACATCAGGGTCATAAGTGGAGTCGTTGCCGCGCTCGCCTTCGCTGCGACAGCGAGTGCTGGGTCGATTGAAGACAAGGCGCAAGGGACGGTCGGTGAGGCTGAATCAGGAAAAGTTGACGTGGCCATTGATATTAGCGAGAAAGCCTTTCACGTCACAAAAGGGGCGACAGAGCGTGGTTTTACTCTCATAGCAGGGATGCCGACGGTCATTCAACTTCGCAACCGGGATCTCGTGGCGCATGAGTTTATGTCCACACTGTTCCGCGATGTCCCGTTCCGCATTTCGGGCAATGCCACCTTGGTCAAGACAGCACGAGCCACCGGAGTTCGCGTCGATCCAGGGCAAACGGTGACCCTTGAGTTTAACGCCCCCGTGGCGAAGGAGGACCAATATGGCGGCACGGAATCCAGCTATGATGTCTTCTGGTGCAATGTCCATGGGAAGGAGCATGGACAAAAAATGCGCGGGGAATTGCTGATCATAGAGACCAGGGGTGAGATCGGCGGCTGATAATGTGATGAAGGCTCAGGTCACCTGACGCCGGGTCGTCCGATCGATTCGAGCGACCCGATTTCCTTCACGCCTCCCATATGCCTCGTCGATCCCTCTGGTCAACCTCAGAGGGAAACATCTTGCCCTATGATCGACCTGGTCTCTGAGAGGGAGGGGCCGGTACAATACAGTGGCTAAGACAAACCAGCGGCGGGCTCTTCACCACGGAGTGCGTTCGTGAAAAACAATGAAGAGGCGAAACAGTGCTGTCACGATTGTCATTGACAGCATTCGTCATCCCGCTCGCCCTAGGGCTAGGGATTGGCGGAATCAGTTCGGCCGAGGAGTCGCTGTATGACCCCGATGTGATCCTTGTGATGAAGGACAAATACTTTCACGTGATCAAAGGGGCACAACCAGGGAACCCTCTGCCGAATCCAGCCTTCTCGCTACCAGTCGGGAGGGACATCGTCATCCAGCTCCGCAATGAGGACGATGTGGCGCATGAGTTCATCTCGCCGTTGCTCCTCAAGGCGGAGGACCTTCAGATCTCAGGCCGGGCTACCCTCGTATATACCCACACCGCGGTCGGGGTTCGGGTTGAGCCGAAAGACAGCGTGACGCTTCGCTTTGACATCCCTGACGCCGGCTTTGATCAGTTTCATTTCTGGTGCAATATCCATGGGAAGTTTACTGATGACACCATGCGAGGGGAGATCTTTATGCTGCATGCGAAACCGTCATCCCAGTAACCGAACTTCGAGACTTGTGAGGGCCTATTGGCAGAATCGAGGAAGTCAGGAGACGCGACGGAGATGGGCGGTGAGGGAGGCCATGACCCCGATGACGATGTGCTTGTCTGAAGCAGGTTCTGCCTCAGAGAGCTGATGAAGAGGATTGCCATGATCAAGAGAACAGCGGGACGGATCCTTGGTGGACTCTGCGCCATCATGCTCGCCGGTGTCGCAGTAGATGTCGCGCAGGCGGGAGAGACGGCGGGAATTCCACCGGAAATGGTGGCAGAGTACATTCATGCGGTCATTCAGGCCGATCGGACCATCTATTCCACCCATGTCGTGGAGCGGCTGCAGGATCTCAAGATCCCTGTGGCGGTGGAAGAATGGAAAGCGAGGGGGACGTTGCCTCTTCCGGCTCAAATGCTACAGATGGCTGGTCAAGAGATTCAGGGGCTCGGACTCGGGCTTCGTATCCGGTTGGCCAGCCTGGGGCCAATTTACAAAAAAAACGGGCCGGCTGATCAGTTCGAACGAGCGGGCCTGGAAGCGGTGGCAAAGAATCCCCGGAAGCCCTATACGGGAATCATTACCGAAGGTGACAAACATTTTTTTAAGGCGATATTTGCGGACCGAGCCGTCTCCATAACCTGTGTCGCGTGCCATAACAGCCATGAGCTGAGCACCAAGCGGGACTACAAGCTCTACGATGTGATGGGAGGGATTATCATTTCGTTTCCAGTCCAATGAGGCCACTTCGCCCCTACGATCCGTAGAGGCCTGTCTCCCCTTGTGCTGCTCTGGTTGGCTCCGAACGACCCCATAGGTGGGCTCGGCGTAACAGCACGGGCCCCTTGCCTACGACCAATTGTGTGATTCGGAGTCAACCCGAGAGGGACATCTTCCCTTTTGCAGAACTCCCTGCCCAAAACTCTCCACAGTCTCCATTGTTCAGGCGGTAGTTTGCTTCTCGTTTCAGGCATCCCGTTACCAGTGGTTCTTTAATCATCTGACTTATGGACGGGCGGTGAGTGCTCGTCGTGCAATAGCACCCGACGAGCACAGCACCCGGTGCGGCCGATCACATCTCTAAGAACAATCAGAGGATTATGCATCGACCCGCGGAGGGGCAACCTGTATCCCGCATCGTGCGGGTTTGTTGCAGAACTGTCTACGGTTCGGGCAGAACCTCACTCAGGGAAACCGGGGATGTTGCCGGGAGGTCGTAGCCTTGGTAGGAAAGTTGAATACCGCCGATCCCGATGATCAGCGCAAAGAAGGTCAACAGGATATAAAAGGTAAACTGGAACGCTCTCCGATTGGTGAACACGCCGGACACATAGAGGTAACGGGTCACGAGCACGAGCGGTAGCAAAAACATGGTGGTGACAAAGATGTTCATTCTGGGGGGCTTTCTTCCACGGCATTGCAGAAGCCGTGATATGAGCTAACCAAATATCCAGCAAGCCACATGCCTAATCTAAAATGCATCTGTCCTCGGTCGCAGACTGCGATTTTTCACGGAATTGCGTCTGCCCGAAAGCTGCTCCACGAGGATGGAACTCGGTCCGCGTGAATCGAAAACGATTCGGTGCTGAATCAAATTTGATAGGACCGGTGAAGCCGCACGCAAAGAAGTCACGCTTCAGACACACGGCCTCGACAAGTACGGGCGCACCCTTGCCGCTATGCTGCTACTGGATGGCACTAACGTCAATCACACGCTGGTCAAAGACGGTTGGTGTTGGTGGTATAGGAAGTATGCGCCGGGGAGTACGACGCTAGAGAGGCTAGAAGTCGAGGCGCGAGAGGTGAGAATCCCTGGGGTATTGCGGAAGGCACGAGTTCCCACCCGTTGGGACGCTACGTGGATTTTCTCTGCACATCTCCTTTGCGCCTCCCTTGCCTCCCTCCTATGCGGTTGCGCTCTTGCTCGTAGCCCACGGCGGCGTAGTACAGCACGAGATCGAAGAACTGGCTGAGCAGGTGCAGCAGCTCCAGCTCCCCGTGCAGTTCCATGGCGCTCTCGGACAGACCTTCGCGCTGGACGAAGGCGCGCACGTGCTCCTTAGTGGAGATGATAGCCCAGACGAAGTGGCTGTAGGCCACGCCCTGCTCGGCGCGCGCCGCGCCCAGCTCGGTGTAACGCCGCTCCACCTCGGCCTCGGTCTTGTCCATCAGCCAGTCACTCAGGTTGCGGTAGATCTCGCGGGTGCGGGCTTCGAGTTGGGTCGCCGGGACTTTGTTCAAGATCGCTGCACCGGGGAGAGCTCCAAACCTTCTCGCTGAGATCGCGGGAAAGCTGTTCGATGTGATTCTCGATAAGCCTCACCAATCGGACAGCCAGCATCGCGCACCTCCAGGTAGAACAATCGTCTGCGTAGGGGACTTCGCGGCCCCCTAATTCTGGGGTGAGACCTTACTTGATAGATGGCACCAACGTCAATCACACGTTGGTCAAGGACGGCTGGTACTGGTGCTTATCGGAAGTATGCGCCGGGCATGCCGTCCCTGTCGACGGCGGCAAAATCGACGGGAACGGACCGCTGGCCTTGTTCGGCCCTGGTTCGTTTGCCGGTCAAGATGGCCCCGTGGAGGTACGCTGGTAGCGGAGCCTACATATACAATAGTGTAATAACACTAGGTTATAGTTCTCCCAGCGCAAGTACTCAGTTATTGATTACATGGTGCGCCCGGCTGGAATCGAACCAGCGACCCTCAGCTTAGAAGATGTATCAGATGAAGAGGAAACATTGGGATAACCGCAGAAACGGCCTAAGACGAGAGACACGAAGAGACAGGAGCAGGCCATCCAACAGCAACGACGCAACCCCGGTGCAACCTAGGTCGTTTACCTAGCCGGGGGATACCCTTGCGACGAGGACCCGGGGGGGGGTGCCGTGGGTACGAGGTACTTCGTGTTGCCGTCTCGTTTATTTTTCAGAACCCGAAAAAAGCGGTGTTCGCTTCAAGCCTCGTTCGGTCGTTTCAAATCCACCTCGTTAAACTGCTAATTTCCACGGGTCGCTTCCCATAGCGACAAACTGATTTAGGCGCGAGCGATACTTCTCGTCTATCGTCAGAAACTCGACCCCAAACAGGGTCGCCTGAACCCAACGTACGACGGCCAACGAGGCACACACGGACTGGTCGCTATCAGGAAGAAAGAGGCGACGCTGGAGATGATCTCCCGCTTTGATATGCAGCGGCGATTCTACCAAACATCCATGCTTGGACAGGTTGAGAACTCGTCCCTCGCCGGTCTGTACGCCGGTTGCAACGATGATGGAGCACTGAAGCGCAACACGCGCACTCGACCGAGTTTCTGTTACGTCTACCCGGGGAGTATCCATTTTTTGCCTTCCCTTCGATACCCTACCCTGCAAAGTCATGGTGTGGCCGTCGATACGGCGATGAGGATAGCGATCCACATAAGCGGAGCGAATATAGTGAATCCGAGGAAGGCCAGTGCAGAATATGCTCCAATCAGGGCGCGTAGAGTGGTCATAATGACCTCCTTGCCATTCCTGTGGTCCGCTCGTATGAGAAGATTATCGGTGTCTGTTGTATGGGAAAAGACCTGAAGGAGGTACTTCGGAAGGGGCATATTTCGTCCTAGTTTTCAGTCTCTTCAGCTGCAAGCCCTTGTTACGCAACCTTGATCCCGCTGGCATCTGTCCGTAACTCTCAGATGCCATACTCCATGCAATTCAGTACGGCTGGTCTTCAAAGGAGAAGGACCTATGCTGCAATTGTGGGTGGAAAGCGTCCTCAAAGTTGTGGTCATGGCAGCCACCGTGTGTAGTGGCGTCAGAGTGGTTGAATACCAGGTGCTTGTGGGGGATGAGGGGCACGAAGAAGGACGGAGTACTAAGCTGACCCCTCAGGACTTAGACCGCGCAGCCTAATAGGAGATCTACTATGGAGTGGGAAAAAGCAAGGCGGATGAACTCCAACGACAGAACAGTCCAGAGAAATCCGGTCAACACTGAGCAACGTCAAAGGCAATTCCCCGCCACTCGATCCCCCGCCGCTTCAGCCGCTGCCGCGCTATTAAACGCTACTCTGTTCTATGGTGCAACCTGGCTGTAGTTTGGACAGTCAGGTTGGTGATAGATGTGACTGCGCCGGTTGCCGATGATGTAAGAGGGCGAGGATGTAAATTCAGGAGCACCGCACCAAACTGTGGTGAGAAGTATGAGACGATTTTAGCCTGCTGGCATACCCACGGTGATGACGACCCACGGTAGGATGTCGATAAATTGCCTTCGGGTGATGATTTGGGGGTAAGGGATCTTCATAGTGGGCTCTGTGCCAGGCTCCACGAGCTCCACCGCCACCCACCCGTCCATTGGCCCCCATACGTCCGGCGAGACCTCGACAACGCCAGCGAAAGCTATGGGATCGTAAATCGCTCCAACGCTCTTCGGGCCATAGCCAAAATAGGTTCCAAGATGTTCACTTCCTCGGAACGTGCCGTTCAACGGCTGGCGACGGTCCGAGGTGAAGGCTTTACTCCCGTGGCTTTTCATGTGCAGGGTGCCGTCGAGATGGTAACTCGTGTGAACGTCCCACTCTCGATCACCTCGCGGGAGCATGATGAAAAACTCGCCCTTCCGCGAACGCTTTACCCAGAGTGTGAGTCGGAGGTCGGCGAGGTCCCTGACTACCACTGCGTACCGATACTCACCGGGGACCGGCTGAAGCTTCATCAATCCCACTTTGGGGTTCACGGCGCTGCGCTGCCTCGCTTCCTCGAAGATGCGCCGCCACGTCGCTAATTCCTCTGACGTGATCGCCGTCGCGTCAATAGCCTGATACCGCAACCATCCGTCGAACGACTTGAGATCGTCCTCGCTGATGAACTCGTCCACTCACTTCTCCTGGAGGGGTGGTCCTTGTGATCGCTGGCGATTCCTAGGATACAGTGGAGGCATGAGAGTGTCTACGCTCGCCTCGTTTTGCGATAGACCCACGGTGGGATGGGTGCCGGATCAACCCACAGACCCTTCTTCGCTTCTCGTGCATCCTTCTCCAGTTCCTCCAGCACCGTATCCCCTGGCGCATACTTTCGATACCGCCAGCACCAGCCCTCTTTGACCAGCGTGTGATTGACGTGGGTGCATCCAACAGGAACACGTCAGCAAGGGTGCACTTGTACTTGTCGAGGTCGTATCTACCAAATCGTAAAAATCAGGAGAATTACTCCCAGCTTATCCGGGGATTGCTCCCTGAGAATAGGGTTTTAGTTCCTGCTCGTCGGTATTCCTTCGAGCGGCATATCTGCGAGCCAGAGCACGACCCACCTGCATCCCCGGAACCTCGAGGTAGCGATACAACACCGCCGACACGGCGATGGTCACCGCCGTGGTTCCGGCCAGCAGGACCCCAAAATGGACTATCTGACTCAGGTGCGGTCCCCACGTCAGCAGCGCATATTGGACCACAATGATCACTAACATGTGACTCAGGTACAGACTGTAGGAGAGGCGTCCCAGATATAGCACGATGGGATTCGTCAACAGCGGCGACACTAGCGTAGAGGAAAAGGAGGAGGAATGCTCGAGGAGCAACCCCATGAAGACTATCCACAGTCCGACGGGAAACAGCGACCATGCGTTGCCGCTCAGCACGAACAGAAACAGGGCGAGGCAGCAGGCCACGGGAAAGGCGATGTCAGACCGCTGGTGGGCCGAGAGGCGCTGGTGGAAAAAGTAGCTGACCGCACCCAGGAAAAAGAACTCTACATGAAATGGGAGAGCCGCGCCGTACGCTACCGTGGGAAGTACATACCGCGTGGCTAACACCAGTACTACGCACAGTGCGCATAGGCCAATGCGGCAATATGGTCTGGCGCTGACGGCCCACGCGTAGGCCAGCGGTGCCAACAGGTAAAACTGCCATTCCAGAGAGATGCTCCAGGCAGGCACCAAGAACGCTCCGGGTGCATCCTTGACCAAAACTTCCGGAACCGCACCATGAAGCATCGTCAGGTGAAGCGGGATGTTCCAGTGGATGTTCTCCCACCACGACGCTAAATTAGCGGTGCGAAACTCGATCTGTTTCGGCGTCAGGTACTGACTGGAGTTGGTTAGGTTCCAGAGATCCACTTGGGACAGCGGGATCGCAATGACAAACAAGACGATGAACACCGGAAAGAGGCGGAAAAAGCGGCGCACGATAAACTGCAGGTATGGCTCGCCTTGTTTATCCAACAAGTGCATGATCACGAAGCCGCTGATAATGATGAACAGATCGACCGCGTACGATCCCGATACCATCAGTCTTCGCGATGGTGGTATACATCGTGGGCAGACCAGCTACCGTGTCCTGCCAATAGCCCGCTACCCACAAAACATGGTCAACCAGCACCCACAACGCGAGGTAGGCCCGCAATCCTTCAATTGGTAGCAGCCGAGATACAGCAGGGGATGGTTCAGCCGAGGAACGTCCGTCCAGGTCCTGTATGAGGCCGACTGGGTGCCACCTCCGTTGACGAATATCTAGGTCTGATATCAACGGTAACATTTTCTAACCTTCGGTAGTGGGTCAATTTCACTTCAGCTATGACCCCGCTTCTACATCTCACGCACCCAATTGAAAGAGGCTCAACTTTGACCACTTTTCGTTTGGTGGGGAGATCCTCACGCCGCTGCCTGATTCATCGTCATGGGTTGACCCTCCGTGGCCCATTCGCTTCCGGTCAGGAGGCAGGGGTATAAATCACTGGGGTGGGGGTCTTGAGAAGGCGCTTGAGCGTGTCCCCAAGCGAATGCACCAAAGACCCTTTTACTAAGAACTCGCTCACCCCCAGCGCCCGGACCTCCCACTCTGTCTTAGGTCTACTGTCCGCCGTCACCACGATCACCCGCTGGTGAAGATCCACACTGCGGATCTGTCTCAAGACCTCGATTCCATCCATCCCCGGCATGATCAGATCAAGCACAATGACATCGGGGTGTTCTCGGCGATACAGGTCAAGCCCCTTCCATCCATTGTCAGCGAGGAGCACTTCATATCCGAGACGCTTGAGGTGCATTTCGGTGAGGGTTCGGACGTTTGCCTCATCCTCAATCATCAGAACCTTGGCCAAGATATCCCTCCTGGATAAATGGCACTGTGGAATGGAATATGCCTCTAGATCTCATCATCATGCCAAGGAACAGGCCGCGTGGGAGCTAGGACAGGCCCTAGTGGGGCAAACACTTACAGGTGCGCATCGACTCAGACCGCCACTTTGTATGGCATTGACACTGCGGATAGCGCCTGATCTAACTACCCCCCCAAACCGGAGTGTGCGACGATGCTTCCGAAGACGAAACCTCCGACCACTTCAGTACTCCTAATCGATGGGAACGACACCGACCGCGCGTATTTTGCAGATCAACTTAAGGGCCGCTCCCCCGACTATCAGATCCTAGAAGCCACAGATGGGGAGGCAGGGCTTGACCCTCTACCGCTCACGGCGGATTGATTGCGTGGTGGTAGCACTCGAATTGCCGGATCAATCGGGCTTCAAGGTATTAGTCGACTTAGTCCCAATCGCCAGCAGACCGAACGTCGCTGTAATTGTGCTCACCCACCGCGTTCAGCGAGGACTACGTGAAATAGCCCTGCAAAATGGTGCATATGCATGTTTTGTAAAAACAATTCATGTCGGGCGAAGATTTGGATAGAGCTATTCAGCGCGCTATCGCGTTTGTGGGACGGATGCCCAAAGAAGATCGGTACCGGCCTATTTAGGCCCTCTCTTTCTTCTCTCTTCTCGGAAGACGCAGCCACACAAAATAAAGGCCCGGTTCCTCTCGGAGCCGAGCCAGCTTCAGATCCCGCGAGGGTCGCGCTGCGCTTTCACCACGTTTCCGTTGTGCATGCGCAGTTTTTCCATCGCGGTTTCTAAAGCAACTTCACTTTACTGTGTCCACGGAACAGAGCCTACTAGGACAAGCCCTAGGGAGGGAGGATCGGTGGTTGAATAGAACTCCTGGCCCTGAGCGGTCAATGTGCGCCTTGAGCCACGCCCTTCAGTGTGATCTGATAGGTCGAGTACCCGACTTGGAGAAGCGACAACCGTCCGTCTCTCGACATCCGATCAACGGCGAGGAAGACTTCTCCCCAACTGGAATTGGGAAGGGACGTGACGACATCGTCGAGGCAGCACGGACCGCCTTTCTGCAGCTTTTCAACAATCGCGTCTTCTATGGGCGGCATGGCGTAGAACCTCCGTCGGTCGGAGTGTTTATCATGAGGTCGGTTTGTCGGCTCCTGTGTGCGGTTGTTATAGCCGAGTGATGGTCGAAGTCCTATCGACACACCTAGGATGTTTCTGTAGTTTAAATAAACTAGCCATGTCGTGGTTTGTACGACAGCGGCGATTGATTCTTTCTTAAAGTACTGTTCTAATCCCTGCCCCATTCAAAACCGGAGTGTGCAGCGAATGCGACCACCTCCCTCGGAACGAAGCCGGATCTGAAGTTAAAGATTTCGACCGGCGAAAGGAGGGGGCATGGCACGAAAACGGTATACGGCGGAAGAGATCATCGGGCAGTTGTGGACCATTGAGATCGAGTTAGGCAAAGGGCTTGCGGTGGTCGAGGCTTGTCGGAAGCTGGGGATCACGGGAACAGAATTGCGGGATGAATTGCTCAACGGCGAACTCTTCTATACGCTGCACGAGGCGCGGGTGATCGTGGAAGGGTGGCGCCAACGCTACAACACGCACCACCCACATAGTGCGCTGAGGTATCGGCCACCCACCCCAGAGACTCGTACCGTCGCACCGATCAGCGTGTCGGCGTGAAGGAACTTGAACGGTGGCCGAACAACTGGGGGCTGGTCACCCAGCGTTGAGTACGCCACCGGAGGGACGGTCCAATTTCTCCCACTATGGCCCTCTCACTCTCTCCGTTGATCCGGTTCGGTACCTCCACCTGGACCTACGAAGGCTGGCAAGGCCAGGTCTACCATCGGCAGTACGCCAAGAGCTCGTTTAGCCGCGAGTGCCTGGGGGAGTACTGTCAGTATCAGTACCAGGGCGAGCCGCTATTCAAGATCATGGGGAGCGAATCGACGCGACGCTACTCTAGCAAAGCATAGCAACAGGCGGGGGGTTCCGATGTACAGCGAGGAAGGAAGGGAAAACCACTGCCGCGACTATATGACGATTGCGTGGCGGGGATGTGTCAGTCTTTTGATGGTGCACGTGGGTATTATGGCGTACAGCAAGCAAAGATTGTGGGTCTTCTTTAGAAGTAAGGGCTGAATGCGGGTAGGCGTGCAAGCGTGAAAATGGGTGTGTTGTCTGCCGCGTGTTCCGCAGTTCTTCCAGACGGATGGCGGCCCGGTATTTCCCTTCAGCCCAGAGGACGCCCAACATTTCTCCAAGCACGCGACCTCTCACAGCTTGATAGGCCACCTGAATCCGTCTTCCGATCACCTTCATAAACTTGCGCTGATTCGGCCAGTCATCACCCATGACTTTCGTTAACAGAGAGGTCGTACCAAAAAACATCAAGTGTTTATTCGCCAATTCATCTGGTGTGAGCACCTTGCGGAGAGCAGTACGATGTGAGGCGGGTACCATCACGATCAACGTATCATTGACCTGCAGTCCCAGTTTGATACAGCTCGCTACTGCTTCAGTCAGAAACACGTCATTTTCATAAAACCGCACCATGCGCTGTCGGGGAATCATTCGACGACTCCAGTTATCAAATTGCCTATCGAACTACCAACTCTTCTCTATGCTGACAGGAATGCAGTGCGTGTAACCTAGGAAATGTCCCAGCAGGGGTAGGGGCTTCGACCGAGGAGTTTCCAACGATGCCCCGAGAGGCGGTGCACTCTTCCAATGGATCGACTAACGCGTCTCTACTGGGGGTAAACCCACTAACAGCTCTGCGATCACCTGGCGGAGGCGCGCTTCCTCGTGGGATTGCAGGCGGAGGAATTTCACCCCGAACTCTTGGCCTGTGGCCCACCGTACTGTGGCGAGTTCGACCCTGATCGGCACGGCCTCCCGTGACCCATAGAAGAGGCATAGCTCTAACTCCGTGCCGGGTCGCAAAGGTGTGTCACTTTCCATCCGACACCCGTAGTGGGAGAGGTCCTGCAGGAACCCTTCTCCCCCCACCATCGTGACACCGGTGGAAAACAAGCCACGGAATTGCACGCGGAGCCGCGTCTGCCCCCGCAAAGCGATGCCGGTGGCACCTGGATGGATCGCGACCAGCAGCTCGATGATCCTCTGGTCTCCGGTGAGCAGGCCGGGCTTGAGATACCCCTCGATCCGTGCCCAGGCGGCAGGGTCGGCGCGGGCTTGCAGTTGATGCAGCGTGTTTTCAACCTGCAACCCCGCTTCGTTCATCACTTGGAGAATATAACGCCGCGTGGTTTCATAATCTTCTAATTCGCTCACACCTCACGACCCTTTCCCCTTCCGCAACATCCCCTTATCCGCCCCAGCTAGTGCCCGCGTAAGCCCTAAGATGAGGGCGCTAGGTTCAGCACAGGGCAGCGGCAGTAGGGGCGAATCGAGAAGGGCATAGCCGCCTCGCAGGGAGGCGTATTGTAGGAGGAATGCGAACAAAGGCGCAAGGACCGTTTGGCGGGTCGCCGGGAGTGTGTCTGATCTGCGCCGCTCTGCTAGTAGCTTAGGGTTTCTCTGGCTTCCACTCCCGCGCCCGTTCTTGCGCTTGGAAGATTTGGCCAGGGGTCATTTGTTTGGCGAGCGCATCACGAAGCTCGGCCGCTAATTTATCTCCGCCCCCTGCCCCCAGGATGTACCACTTCTGGGCCTGGACAACATCCTTCGGCACGCCGTTCCCATGCTCGTACATGCGGCCAAGACTTGTTAGCAACATTGCATTTCCGTGTTCTGCGGCCCGACGAAACCAAAACAGGGCCTGTTGATAATCTTTCGGCACCCCGTTCCCATTTTCATATAGAACCCCCAATGAACCCGCGCCGAGGCCTCCCCTGACGGGCGGCCTTCTCATACCATTGCCGAGCTTGAACATAGTCCTGGGGATCCTCGGCCGTTGGCATACAGCTGACCGAGGTAGAACTGTGCAGCCGCTACCCCTAGCTTGGCCAGCGGACTCCACTCCCGCACGGCTGTTGCGTAGTCGCCACGGTGATAGGCATCTTCGCCGGCTTGGAAGTCGGCCCATGCGGGCACTGCGAGA
>CAWGSC010000022.1:0-15081 GCA_963825145.1 uncultured Nitrospiraceae bacterium | reverse complement strand
TCTCTGTGCTACGATGCGTGACTGATGAAACGCTGGTCCTTCCTGCTACTCGTGCTCATCGGCCTGTGGAGCCTATTAGAAAGGGCTCACGCGCAACCCATGGACGATTCACATGCCACGACAGAACAGTCTTGCAGTTTCGGTATGGCGAAGGGAGAGGCGTCGCAAAGTTGTCGAGTCCCCTTCCCAACAGGTTGCCTCGTAGCCAATGCCTCTGGAACCGACAAACCCTGGACGACCATCTCCAAGGGTGGAAACACATTCTGCCGATTCGACGAGAAAGCCACGGACTGGAAAACCAAAATCACCGGCTCCTGCACCCGTTGCAAATCCGACAATTGCTCAGCCCAGTTTAGCGTCCGCTTCGACTGTTCCCAACAATTGCACTAGCAGGATGCTGAAAAAATCTGCCAGCTTCGTTCTCGCATCGTTCAGGCCCTCAACCTACCCCAGAGGATACGCCTCCGGGTCTTCACTCGCTACGGCCTTGCTGGGCGGCCTTTTTGAGCATCCTGGACTGTATTCTCCTGTTGGCCCAGACGTGACGACCAGTGACGCTCTAGTCTGCCCATTTAATTTTTCACCGACTGCTAGCCATGTCCTTGGCTGAAGAGATCAAACGCGAAGCCCTTGCCCTTGGCTTCGATGCCGTCGGCATCAGCCAAGTCACCGGTAGCGGGCTGCCTTCAGCCTTCAGCCTTCAGCCGGACTCCTCCCTTCCCGACCCCGCTCCCCCGTTACCCCATCACTTGCTCAGCCGCCTCACGGAATGGCTCCAGCGAGGCTACCACGGCATAATGGCCTGGATGACCCGCGACCCAGCCCGTCGAAGCGATCCGCAGCTGGTCTTGCCAGGATGCCGATCGATGGTCTCGGTGGGAATGAACTACTACACCGATAATCGTGCAAACGAGCAGCCTGGAATGGGACGCATCGCCCGCTACGCCTGGGGAAAGGATTACCATACAGTGATGCGCCAGCGGCTCGCGCAACTCGAAGCGAAGATCGCAGCCCTGGCGCCGGGCGTGACCACCAAAGCCTACGTCGATACCGGCCCGATCATGGAAAAGGCCTGGGCGCAGCAAGCCGGCCTCGGCTGGATCGGGAAACATTCCAATCTCGTCTCGGCCGAATGCGGCTCATGGCTCCTGCTCGGGGAGATTCTGACGACTCTGGATCTGGAACAGGATGAACCGGCCACGGATCTGTGCGGAAGCTGCACCCTCTGTATTCAGGCTTGTCCGACCGGTGCCATCATAGAGCCCTATGTCGTCGATGCCAGGCTCTGTATCTCCTACTTGACCATCGAACTTCGCGGGGGGCGAGAAGTCATCTCCGACGACCTCGCTGCCCAGATGGGCAATCGCATCTTCGGCTGCGACGATTGCCTGGATGTCTGCCCCTTCAACCTACGGGCAGACGCAACGAGTGAACTAGCCTTTGCCCCCACCCCCTTGACCCTCGCTCCCAACCTCAAGACCCTGGCTCAGATCAGCGAGGAGAGTTTTTTGACCACGTTCAAGGAGAGTCCCCTCAAACGAGCCAAACAGAGCGGCCTCATTCGCAACGTAGGGATTGCACAGGAGAACCACACGCGACAGGCAGGAGGCCGGGCCTTCTAAGGCCCCCCTGTTTTCTTGACGGGAAGAAGAGTAGGCTGTTGCTTGTAGTTGGTGGTTCGCGGGGAGGCCTGAACAAGGAATGCCCCCTATGCATCCTCCGATCTTGCTGCTCATCTCGACCGATTCCCACGCCAGGCTGCTGCTCGAACAAGCCCTCGACCCCTGCAGCGCCACTATTCTCTCTGCGACATCGACCGAAGAGGGTCTGCGCATCTTGAAAGACCAAGCAGCCCTTGCGTTCGTCGTATGTGACGAGAGCCAGGGGCGGATTGCGAGCCAAGTGATCCTGTCCCAGGCCAGACGCATCGCTCACGACCTCCCAGTTATCATCCTTGGAACAGACGGGTCAGCAAAAGCCGCGGTGGAGGCATTACATCGTGGCGCCACCGACTATCTCGCACAACCGGTCACTGCGAAGGATCTCCAGACTGCCATCCGCAAGACCCATATCTTCGAAGCGCCGGAGCCCCAAGCCCGGGCAGAACGTTCCTCCGCATTCGATCAGATCGTCAGCCGATCGCCGCAGATGGAACTGCTGAAACATCTTGCAGCAGAAGTCGCTCATACCGATGCGACGACCGTCCTCATCACCGGCGAAAGCGGCACCGGCAAAGAACTCTTCGCCCATGGGATCCATGCTGCCAGCCCTCGCTCCAACGGCCCCTTCGTGGCGCTCAATTGTGCCGGCATTCCCGAGAACCTGCTCGAATCAGAACTGTTCGGCTATCAGCGCGGCGCCTTTACCGACGCAAAGCAGACCAAACCGGGTCGATTCCAACTCGCGGAGGGCGGCACGCTCTTTCTCGACGAAATCGGTGAGATGAGTCCTTCCGCGCAGGCGAAACTCTTACGTGTCCTGGAGAATCACCAGGTCGATCCACTGGGCGACACGCGCAGCATCCGCGTCGACATTCGCGTGATCGCGGCCACGAACGAAGATTTGCCGGCTCAGATCAAAGCCGGGCGATTCCGCCTGGATCTCTACTATCGGCTGAACGTCTACCAACTGCGCATCCCGCCGCTCCGCGAGCGACCAGAAGATATCGAACCGATTCTGACATCGTTCTTGGATGTCGCCCGCCGGGATCATGGCTGTCGCATCAAGAGCATCACCCCAGCCGCGCTGACCATCTTGCAAGGCCACGACTGGCCCGGCAACGTTCGGGAGCTGCACAACGTGGTCGAAGGGCTCACCATTACTTGTAAGGATGAGATGATCCAGCCGGACCACCTCCCTGCCCCTGTGCGAAGCTCTGGGTCGGCGGGATCAAACGGGGAGATCGAGAAGACCTCGCTCCTGGCCTTCGGCCTCTCGGCTCAGGAGATGGAAAAGAAACTGTTAAAGGAAGCGCTGCAACGCACAGGCGGCAACATTTCCGAAGCCAGCCGGCTCCTCAAGATCACCCGCAATACACTCCGATATCGCATGGCAAAATACCAACTCTCCAGCAGGATGCTGAAAAAGTCCTCCAGCTTCGTTCTCGGTTCATCGAAATCCTCAACGTACCCCAGAGGGTACGCCTCCGGTTTCGACTCGCCTGCGGCCTTGCTGGACGGCCTTTTTGAGCATCCTGCGGGAATCTCCCTTGTCGTGCCGCTCAACTTCGTTCGTTGCAGACACACATGCCGACCATCGAAGTTCTGCTGTGCCGAAATGGTTTTCCCTTAGCCTGCTAGATTCTGAAACAACCCCCAACTTCGTTCTCGGCTCGACACAATCCTCAACGTAGCCATGAGGCTACGCCTCCGGTTTTGTCTCCCCTGCGGCCTCGCTGGGGAAGAAGCGCGTCCCTGGGCAAAGAGGCTGTCTTGGCAGACTCAGGGCGGGTGGGTGAAGTAGTCGTCAGGGTTGGGCGGGTGAGAAGTCTGGCTTGTTTGAGCATCCTCACATGAACTCACCGCAGTCACAACCGCCGCAGCCAAAGAGGTGGGAGCTTCCACCATCAACTGAGTGGTCTTCTTTCAAGCCATATTTGACTTTATTATTATCGCTTTCGTAATCTTCATGGCGGTGAAGCAAGTCACCCGCTTCAAGAAAGAAGCGCCACTGTTGCTACGAAATTTCCCACGATGCGGGAATGAGAAGACTCACACGATAGATGACCCGCGCAATCCAGAAGGGAGAGACCATCATGCAGGCATTCAAAACCGCCATCCTAGTAGGAGGCTTGGCCGCTCTGGCAGGCTGTGCGAGCTGGGATAATGGCCCCATTTGTTCTAAGACTCACGGATGGCAGCCTTGGCCTGACAGTCGTTGCAATGCCGAGGTCGCCGAGCAGGCCGTCGGCCTTCAGGCTGGGGTAGGAGACAAAGATAAACTCGCAGCCGACCTTGCCGAGGCCAAGCAGCGGAATGCGGAATTCGAGAGGCAGCTGGCTGATCGCGACAAGGAACTCGCCGGTTTGCGCGGCGAACTCTCTACCGAGATGACGAAACTGAAAGAAGCTCAGCGTAGATTGATCCCGGCGCTTCGTCCTCAGATCGAGAAGGGTGACATCACCGTCGATCTCAACAACGAGCGGTTGTTGATTAACCTGGCCTCCGGCTATCTGTTCGGGTCCGGCCAAGATGAACTGAAACCGGCGGGCGCCGATGCGCTGAAGCATGTCGGGGCGGTCTTGAAAGATTTCCCAGAGTACAAGGTGGCGGTGGACGGTCATACCGACAACGTGCCGATCCAGGGCGCACTGCAGAAGAGGTTCCCCACGAACAAGGAACTCTCCCAATCCCGTGCGGCCAATGCGGCGAAGGCGCTGACCAAAGGTGGTCTTCGCACCGTCATGACGCACGGGTATGCAGATACCAGGCCGGTTGAATCGAACATGACCGCTTCAGGTCGGGCGAAGAACCGTCGCGTCGAGGTTCGCGTCACGAAATAGCGCTTCGTCAGGAGAACGACGGCAGGGGCTTCTCCATACCGGAGAAGCCCCCGTCACCTCATTAGCCACTGTCCACAGTAACTAAGAGAGCTGAGAAAGTCGTCTTGAAGTCTGAGGATTGATCTTCCACTGCGCGCGACTTTCTCACCCGCCCACCCACTGGCAGATATTTTTCACCCGCCCTACCCCCGCTTGCTTCGCAAGCGATTTCCCATGACGTGCCATTAGCCCTGGCGAGGGCCTTCCGAGGCCGCGCGTTGCGCGAGCACAGAAGATCATCAGGCTTTCGCAGGATCCTCAAAAAGACTTCCAACTAGGCCGCAGCCGAATCAAAACCGGAGGCGTACCCTCGGGCGCACGTGCGACGATGGAGCACCTCTGCGCCGCCGAGCGTAGGGTCCCCGTTGAGGATTTTGACGAGGCGAGAACGATGCAGGAAAGGCGCGTCTCGGCGCGCCAGAGCTTTTTCAGCATCCTGCCAGTGACCGTTCATCCGCCCATCGTGAGCACCACTCGAAACCGTGCCTTGCCGCTCAGCATGCGATCGTAGGCGGCAGCGGCTTGTTCGAGCGGGAAGGTCTCGACCATGGGACGAATGCCGGTCAGCGCACAGTAGTTGAGTGTGTCTTCCGAATCCCGGGCGGTTCCGGATGGCCAGCCTTGAATCGACCGGCGGGCGCCGATGAGTTGAATGGGCGTGACGGTGATGGGGTCGGCTGATGCCCCGACTACCAGCAGCTTGCCACCGACACCGAGTCCGTCGATCAACTCCGACATCGATTTGCTGTTCGGCGCGGTTGCCAGAATAACCGAGGCGCCACCCATCTTGGTCAATTCGTTTGCTGCGTTGGTCGTGTCTGTGTCGAGATAGAAGGCAGCACCGAGCTTCAACGCTAACGCTTCCTTGTCTTGGCCCCGCCCGATCGCCACGGTGCAATAGCCCAGCTTGCTGGCAAACTGGATGCCCAGATGCCCAAGTCCGCCCAGTCCCTGCACCGCCACCAGATCGCCTGCTTGCGCACCGCTATGTCGCAAGCTGTTGAAGGTCGTGACACCCGCGCAGAGGATCGGCGCCGCCTCGACCGGCGAGAGTGAGTCTGGAATCGCAGCCACGGCTTCGCCCCGTGCAATCATGTATTGGGCATACCCGCCGTCTTCTTGGAATCCCGTGACTTGAAAGTTCTGACAGCCCATGAAATCCCCACGACGACAGGAGACGCATTGTCCGCAATGTCCGCCGTGCCACCCCACGCCGACCCGTTGGCCCTTCTTCCAAACCGTCACACCAGGTCCAACGGCATCGATCACACCGGCGACTTCGTGCCCCGTCACTCGTGGGTATTGCAGGCCCGGCCAGTGCCCTTCCTTCACAAACACGTCACTATGACAGACGCCGCAAGCCTGTATCTTGATGCGGACGGTATGAGGCCTCGGCTCCGGCACCTGCCGATTCACGGTTTCGAACGCGCCGCCCGGACCGCTCACTTGCACTGCAGTCATCTGTGACATGACCGGCCTCCTTGGGTTGGATTGTATGTGAATAATAGGCACGACGCGCGAGTCACGGAGGACGGGTGACAGATCTGGCGCGTTGCGCTTATCTCACAATTCTCGCGTGTCTCGACGTTCTGCGCAGAGTGTGCGCTGGTCATCCGACGAGACTAGAGCCGTCGGCGGCGTGGGATAGATCGGGAAATCAATCCTCACCCCGCTGCTTCCTTCTTCCGCTCCAAAATGCCGAGTCACGCAACGACCCCTTTGACCTTCGCAATCGGCTCCCTAAGCTGAACGATGTGCGAACCGTATGATTCGAGTTCCCACAACAAAAGCATCCTAGTTCACAATCAACTGTTATTGAACACTACCCTAGAGGAAAAAAGAGGGCTCCGGCTTAGGTCGTGGATTTTCGAGGCCGCCCGCGAGTTACTGCCTTACACTTATCTCCAGTTGCATCCCATCCCGCTCAACGGTCACAAGAAGGGGGAGTGATATCGGATCCGTCCAATTTCCTAATGGCTGACCATTCAACGCGAGAATCTGGTCACCTGGTTTGAGTCCTGCCCGGAAGGCCGGGCCCCCTTGGAGAAGACCGAGCAGCCGCATCCCCTTGCCGGGCCAGCTGTAGTCAGCGACCACCCCCAGAGGATTGTCACCAAACGCCGCCGCCATGGCTGCTAACCCGTACGCTATGGCTTCTTCGACCACAAGACGACGGGCAACGGGGTATGACTCATAGAACCGACCTGTGGTTGCCTCTGCCGAAGAAGGACTGTTTGTCGACGAAGCGATCTGGCGGAAAACCGTGATACCGCTCTCCACATGAAGAAGCCGAAGTTCGAAAGACGCAGACATTGGCTCGCCAGAGCCCGATGTGGCCAGACGATAGGTCAGCAGACTGTCTGCACCGACGAGTTTACCCACGCGAATCGTCGTATCCTCATCAACTCGCCCGGTATATTGAATGCCAACCTCATCGAGAACTGTTCGCAGATCCTCCCGTTCCACAAGCACCAACGCCCGATGTCGTGTACGCAAAAAATTTAGCGTGAGATCAAGCCATGAGATGACGCGGTTATCTGTTATTCCAGCGACCGGCAAAACCGCCAGCCGCTGTGGCAGCGGAGAGATGGTGGGAGGCATGAACACAGGAATCACGGAAACCTGCAACCCTCCCCTCACGAGACCTTTTATCGACCGAGATCCCTCCGGCCTCGTAGCCTTCCCACAGACTTTCCAGGCCAAAGAACGGACGACATCAGGCGTGCCCCACATGCAAAGCTGATTGTCCTGTAGCACCACGTAATAGGGGTTGGCAGGCTCTGCTGGGAAATAGCAGTTGGGAAAGAACGGACAGTGCAAAAGGTACCCCATCCACTCCCCTTTCGGATAGAGCTGGTACTCCCATATGGCTTGCTGTCCATCATCCTGAACCACACGGTCAGGTTTCCCCAAATTCTTCAATACCTGCTCTTTCGGCGTCGACACGGCCAAACGGTCCTCAAGTTTTCCTGCATCGTACACGTAGGGGAGGAACACCCCGCAGCCGGACAGGGGAAGCAATAACATGAGACAGACCAGTGCTCGCTGCATGGCGCTTTTCCTATTGCCGTATGGAATGCGGAAGGTTTTCTCAAAGGGGGCTGTCTTCAAGTTAACCATAGGCGACTTGTTATTCGGAAGCCGTGAAGGCCAACCACATGTGGTCGGTACCCTTGCTCTATTCCGGGTTGAGTACCTCGCTCTTCGTGCTCAGAAGAGCGGAATCACCCCATACATCTAAGCCTTTGCTCCCCCTGGCCCTTAGGGAATCGGCTCTCGCCGTCCTTCGCTGGGTGGCTCCCCAGGATTGATGAGGATCGGGAGCCTTCAGTTGGTCCGGCAAGAGAATCAATTTGGAATTGGGGCTGTCATACAATTTGTACCGAAGATAGCCTGGTGTGAGTGTTTGCGAGATAGTCTCCTGCGCCTTGGCTTGTCCGGCGGCCCGGATACGGTTCCCTTCTGCCTCACCTTCGGCCCGAATCCGGATCGAATCGCCCTCGCCTTTCGCCCGTGTGCGGGCAATCTCGGCATCCTTTGATGCGATGGTCAGTTCGAATTCTTTTTGTTCTTTCTCCTGTTCCTTCGCCTGTTTCTGTTCAATCGCGCGCAAGACAATTGGCGGAAAATCCACATCGGCCAAGGCGATACTATGGATTTCCAAGTGGCGGCCTTTGAGCTTTTCGACCACCACCGCCTGAACTTTGCTCGCAATCTCCGCGCTCTTTTCCGGCACCGTCACCATGTTATAGCCGGAGACCACACTCCGCACCGTGGCCATAAACTGGGGTTTGACAATCCGCGGGTAGAAGTCCGGGCCCATTTCTTGGGCCAGAAAATACAGCTCCTCCGGAATGGGCCGGAGGATGATGGCCGCCTTAATGAGCACCTGCAGATCATCCGCGCTCAAGGCATCAATGTCCTCGGTGAAGCTCTGCCACCGAATATCGTAGTGGTATATGCTATTCCAGGGCGCCTGCCAGTAAAACCCATCCTTCAGCGTTTCGGTGGAAAGCCCTTGGGAGAACGGACGCCAGTACAACCCCCGTTGGCCTGGTTGGACGGTGGTTCCGCAGGCCGTTGTCAGCAGCAGTCCGACGAGCACAAGACTCGTCATGGTTGGGCGTGTCATAGATTCCTCCCGGTACGGCCACGCCAAGCGTGGCAGGTTAGTGACCTCGTGATCGTGTCGACTGATTGGACGAATGACCCCCACCCAGTTCCAGGTGCAGATCGGCGAGCCGGTCCTGTTCACGTGCAGTGTCTTCGTAGAACTGAACTAAGAGCCGTGTGCCTGTCACCCATTCAGACTCCGGTCCGAAAAGCCGCTCATAGGCCACAATCGAACCGGTCAATGCCTCGGCCTGTTGGCGTGACTCCGCCGCCTGGCGGCTGTAATACGCCGCGATGGCCCAATGGTCTTGGCCGGGATCGCGCGAGGCGGGGTCCAGCAGAGCCGTGGATCTTCCGCTGCAACCAGACTGGAGGAAGATGGCGAGGAGCACAACGAGGATGGCTGTATGCATCGTGGGGTCTCCTCCGTCGTCCCCAAGGGACAGTCACTGGGCGAGATGCACACGCGGTTGAAGGAACCCGACCGCCGCGGCAACGCTGACCGACGGCACCGTGATTATCGCATTCGCATCCACTTCAGCACAACATCACGCTGTAGCCGTCAGTGGGGGGCTTCAACAGTACCAGCAGGCGGTAGATGCTTACAGCCGGCAAGTACGGGCTATGGTGAATGGGTGTGGAATATGAAACGCGGTCCGATCGGTCGCAGCATGGGTGGTCGCTGGTTCACGAGTGCTTCTGCTGCATTCACTGATGTTCAGGCGAGAGACATAGGACCAGAGGCTAGGGTTGATTAGAAAGAGTTTCTTTCCTCTCACCTCGGGCCCCTCGCCCTCCCCCGGCTTCTATGAAATTTCACGACGAACCGTCATGAATAATGCAGGCTACGTATTGACTTACTGGAGCTTCTCACAAAATTTCAATGGACGTCTTGACCACTCCTAAAAAACTCGATGATCGCCTTATTTTTGCCAGGCCATTCGGTATGTATCCCCGTGCCTTCACAATAGCGTGTGGTGACATTATTCTTGCACCCCCTATAGGTTACGCAACCTTCTGCGTCTTTTACAGGGCTTGCAGTATCGCAACCATTGCAGACAGCCCACCATTGTATTGCCTCTTTACCATAACCCGGGAAAAGGGTGTCCTGGCTACTGTGCATGACCATAACGGGAAGCGGGTTAGGACAATGATACTTTTTCAAGTCCTCGCCCCTGATGCCCACCGCGCTCGGAGCAATCGCCGCGGGAATATGTTTGGTGCCATTGAGAAACGCGATGCCCGTGGCAACAGTTCCGCCATCGGAATGACCGGTGAGAAAAATCCGTTTGTGATCGACGCACCATTTCTTTTCGATCAGCCCCGGTATTTCAGCAAGCTCTTCAATGGTTTTGGTACTCATTTGTCGGTGATCGGCATACGCGACAATAAAGCCTGCCGCCGTGGCCTCTTGCGTGAGATGCATATATTCTTCCGATTCATATCGATTTCTTCCCCCTGGCGCGTAGACCATGAGTAGCGGATGGGCAATGCTTGGATTATAGTTGACCGGCGTTTTGACCATATAGCGAATGCCCGTCGATGTCTTTTCATTATTGCTGGCGCCGGTAGTACCGGGCTTCGTTCCTGCGTCGCAGCGTAGCGCATGATTGTCGACTGCATACACAGTCTCACTCGACACATTCCCAGGCTTCACAACTTCACTATTATTCTTTCCAGCAGATTGAATCGCGCCCGCGCCGGAAAGACCGATGACGAAAAGGCTTAGTGCGACGGCAATGATCGTTGGACGACCGGGTTGCTTTTGTCCGAAGCGTATCCATTCCGGCTTCACAATCCCAACCACTAACAGGGCGGTCGAAAGGACTGTCAGCACCCTGAAGATCATTGAGAGAGACTCGTTCATCGGTTTTACCTCGTATCGTTCACTGTGAGAGGATTAGGGAAAGGCCTGAAACTCTTCCGTATGGGCATAGGTCTACAATGGGCCGAGAAATGGGAATGTACCAAATACCTCGGACTCGTTCACGACCGAAACAACACGGGCGACCTCCACCTAGATAGGAGGTCGCCCGTGGATGGCGCATCAGACGCCATCAGTCTCTCTATGTTCAGCTAGTCGGTTGGGGCCAGCCCCCCACGCCTTAGTATGGAATCACGTGCAAGCAGTCCTTGCTCTCGTTGTTCCAGACCACATCGCACAGGTTGGACATGCGCGCCACGATCTGCGCCGCCACGCCCCCCGTCCCGCCGAATAGCCCGCACCAGCCTAGGGTCACAAAGCCCCAGTGCAACGGCGCCGCAAAGAGTTCATCGACGAACCAGAACGCATGGCCCCACTCGTTGAGCCCCACATTCGGCAGAATCATCATCGGCCCCACGATCGCGCCCACCAACGGGAACGAGACCGACTTGCTGAACTGCGGCAGCCGGGTCATCGCATACAAGTAACTCGCGACGCCACAGGTGATGTAGAACGGGAACGTGAAGTAAAACGCGATGATATGGCTGGCGGTGAAGCTCGTATCGCGGATGATCACCTGATGCCAGGACGCGTCCTGCTCCAGCGTATAGCTCCCCGCCCAGTACACGCCGAATACATAAATCGCGAGCCACATCATCCAGTAAAAGTACCGCTTCAGCTCCGTCTTGGGGTCGACGTTGGCGACGTTGCGATCCCGCGTTTGCCAAATCCACCCAAGGGTTGCGGCCGAGAAGATGATGTTGGAAATCACGTTAAAGCGCCACAGCCCCATCCAGACGTTTTCGAACTCCGGCGTCATCGAGTCCAAACCATGGGAGTACCCGAAGACCCGTTGAAACACGACCTCGGCCCCCACCGCCGCCAGCATTGCGAACCAGCCGATCTTGAGAGGCCTGGAGTCGTACCAGAGCGACATATCATACCCGAGGTCGCTCCCACCGAATGTAGTTGCTTTTGCCATGTTCTTAACCTCCCTTCATATACTTGAGAACCACCCCTGTCGGTTGGTCATGGAACCTCCTGCGAAAAGTCTGGCCTGCCATTCCCGCCTCCTCCTTCCTATTTTGATCCACAGATGCAACCGTCAGTTCATGATGATGTCCAAAAGCAATTCGCATTCCAGCAAAGCATCCGCGTGACTTAGCCATCGACGGTGCTGAAACTTCATTGGAATGAGTGATTTCGTTCGAGAATTTCTGCAGCAAACAAAATGACGTGCCGAAGACGAGCTGCTGAATTATCAGCACGGTGCCGAAAAATCAGCTTTCACTCGGAAAACATACAGGGGCTGTGTGAGAAGCCAGGCGAAGAATGGCGAGAGGTATCGAGCTTCTGTATTTAGCCAGAAAGGTTTTCCGTTTCATACCAGGACCGATTGACGGGGTGGATGAATGAACACAACGTGGCGTGACAGCCGTTCTTATTCTATGTGCCGGTGCATGACGTCCAAGATAAAGGCATACGGCACCTGTTGGTCACCATGGAAGGCTAGTGATTTTTGGTCAGTAACGGGAGTATTATGCACTTATGGTGATATGATCTAGACGGTTCCGCCTCCGTTGGCGGAGTGCGGTGCGCGAGCGGCAAAGCTTCCGTTGCAGACTCGCCAGGAGGGTAGGCGTCGGGCAATGACAAAACGATAGAGAGCTCGCCCTTTCGCCAGCTAGACGATGGTCAGCAGAATATTCCTCCTTGTTGGTTTTAACGTAACCTGCCTCTATTTGGGGGAGGACATATGAAACCCAACCTTCACAATGAAACCACTCAGCGGTCGGCCACGCCCGATGGCCTCTCTCATTCCGATATCGAAGACTGTAAATGGGCCGAGACATTGCTTGCCGGAGAAAATCGCCTTCTCGAGATGCTCGCCACCGGATGTACGCTCTCAGAATTCCTTGATGCCTTATGCCGACTCATCGAAGATATCGCGAGCGGATCTCTCTGTGGAATCGTACTGGTCGATCCTATCAGCAATCGACTAAAGCACGGTGCGGCTCCCAGCCTTCCTCTCAGCTATAACGAGTCGATCCATGGCAGACCCGTGAATCTCCTTTCGGGTCCCTGCGCCATGGCGGCAAGTCTCAAAGAGCAAGTGATTGCTGCCGATGTTGCGTCGGACGCGCGATGGGACACGTACGAATGGCGTGCACTGGCCATGGCACATGGACTGCGGGCTTGTTGGTCCACTCCAATATTGTCATCCGACGACACAGTATTGGGCACCTTCGCGATTTACTCGCGCGAACCTGGTAGCCCTACCGCGTAACATCAACACCTCATCGGACAGATCACGCATCTGGCGACGGTGGCCATTGAGCATAAGCATAGGGAGGAGAAGCTCCGCCAAGACGAACGGGAACTGCGACGAATCACCGACGCCATCGATCAACGCATTGCTGTCCTGGGACCCGATGGGAAAACTCTCTATGCGAATCGATTTGTGCTCGACTATAGCGGTCTGAGCTTAGAAGACGTCATGGCGGATGACTTTCGCGCACGATTCGTTCACCCGATGATATCGAGAGATCACGAGAACGAGCGCCAGCATGCGCTCGAACGCGGAACTCCGTTTGAACTTGGAGCTACGTGCTCGCCGCAAGGACGGGCAGTATCGGTGGTTTCTGATCCGCTATAACCCGCTGCGGGACGAAGAAGGACGGATCATTCGCTGGTACTCGACAGGGACCGACATCGACGATCGCAAACGGGACGAAGAGAGAATTCAAAAAGAAAACTTGGCGTTGCGCGAAGAGATCGATCAGTCTTCGATGTTTGAAGAAATCGTCGGCTCGTCGGACGTCATCCGCAACATATTGACGCAAGTCACCAAAGTGGCGCCGTCAGATTCCACGGTACTCGTGCTGGGTGAGACCGGGACGGGCAAGGAGCTGATCGCACGGGCCATTCACAAGCGCTCGAAGCGGTCTTCCCGGGCGTTTATTACCGTCAATTGCGCGGCGATTCCCGCGTCGCTCATTGCCTCTGAGCTGTTTGGACACGAGAAAGGCGCATTCACCGGCGCGCTCCAACGGCGTCTCGGGCGATTTGAACTGGCCGATGGCGGGACGATCTTCCTTGATGAGATCGGAGATCTGCCTGCCGAGACTCAAATCGCGCTCCTGAGAGTCCTGCAAGAGGGGGAAATTGAACGGGTCGGCGGCAGCCAATCGATTTCCGTTGACGTGCGCGTGCTGGCCGCCACGAATCGCGATCTGAAGGCAGCCATGGCGGCAGGCACATTTCGCCAGGATCTCTTTTACAGGCTGAATGTCTTCCCAATCCAGGTCCCCCCGTTACGCGAACGGATGGACGACATCCCGTTACTCGTCACCTACCTGATTGAACGCTATGCGAAGAAGGCGGGGAAAAAAATCAAGAATATACAGAAAGAGACCTTGGAGTTGTTTCAGGCCTACGACTGGCCCGGCAACATTCGCGAGCTGCAGAACGTCATCCAGCGAGCTATCGTGCTGTGCGAGAGCGAAACATTTTCCGTCGACGAGACATGGTTGAAACGGGAAAAGCACAGACTGTCGGGGTCGGTAATTCCCCTAGGCGCCACACTTGCCGAGCATGAAAAGGACATCATTGAAGCGGCGTTGGCGGATTGCGGGGGCCAGGTCGCGGGCCCAACCGGCGCCGCTGCCAAGCTCGGACTCCCGAGGCAGACGCTTGAGTCGAAAATCACGGCCCTGGGAATTAACAAGCATCGCTTCAAGACTCGCCAAGCCGACTACGCACGATAAAAAGCCAAAAGTTGTTTGGGCGCCATCTGTGAAAACCGGCCTCTCGTAAATCATTGCTTGTGTTTTAGACGACTCCTCTGACCCCGCACCTGCTCACTATCATCCACGCAATCCGACCGAGAATTGGAATTTCACCGAATACTCCTGCCTATTTTGCCGATCATTCAGCAAATGCTGAAACTTCGGCAGGCATCTACACGCAAAACACAAACATTTCAATTGTTTATAGCTGGCCTCTTCATTGCAATATTTTTATATCGTCGAGGTTGAGAGGTCACAGATGACAATAAAATTTGAAAAAGAAACCCGCCGCCTCAAGACGATGATTTGTCTAAGCGGTCGGTTGCAAGCGAAGCATCTGGAGGAATTGAAGACGCAACTGGAAGGCGCTCGGTCGCGGGTTGCACTGGACCTCAACGGAGTGACGCTCGTGGATGTCGAGATCATTCGTTTTCTGAACGCCTGTGAAAAAAACGGTGTCCAGCTCCTCAATTGCTGGCCGTACATACGGGAGTGGATGAGCCGTGAGAAGGGCAGAGAAGGATAAGGCGATGCAGTTCAGACAACCACAGCAGCACATATAAAAGGAGGGAATTCCAATGGCAAGTACTACTCTTCAAAAAAAAGATGACTCCATGAAGGGCGTCATTTTCATTATTCTTGGTGCCGTGCTTGTGATGTGCCTGGCACTGGCAACGGGCCTCCTCAGGCCCTAAGGCCGAATGCTAATGCCATCT
>CAWGSC010000021.1:0-21914 GCA_963825145.1 uncultured Nitrospiraceae bacterium | reverse complement strand
GAGCCACGAATCGAGCCATCGAGTTGAAGTTATGGCGATATTAGGGACTTTAATGATATGGTGACGGCAAGGCATTGGCTGCAACGATTTCTGCGATACATCCGAAGCAAGAACGAGTGGGCGCGGAACTGTGTATGCGGGGCTGGTGCTGTCATGATGCTCGATTGCATGACGTGCAAGTGGATTAGATGGAGCGCGAGCATCCCCCTAATCTTGCTCCTCGGTGCCGGTGGCTTCGTAGTCTTCGCGCACCTCGCTGAGGTCCAGGATGATGCGCCCGCTGCTCTCCTGGGCCTCTACCTGGCGACCTGGTCATATGTCTTAGCCGTCGCCGGCGTAACACTTCTCTCAGGATGGTGGCTGTGGAAATGGCTTCACATGCGGACTGCACATGCGCTTCGGCCATGTTGAAAATCTGCCCGGCGAAGGAGGGACTAAAGGCGCGGCGGAAGACTTTATGGATTTCTGGGACGACTCTATAACGGATACGGCCTGACCTGATCAGCGCACACCGCACTCACAGGTCCATCCACAAAGTCGAACCGAAACTTAGAATCCCGCTGATTAAGGGTCCCGACGAAGACCTACCTCAGGACGTTCAATAAGAGAAATCATTAGCGAAACGGGACGATTCGTGACGGCATATGTCCTCATGAATCGTATCGCAACAAACGGGCAGCTGATGTTTTCATTATCCATGGGAAGTATGGCGTACTCGGCGGTTACCGGGAAGAGGAAGCTGGAGCGGGTCTTCCCGCCACCTCTGTAATTTCTCGTTCCAAATCGACGAGCACGAGACGTACCGCTTGGCTGAGACCTGCGGCAAGCGCATCGGGAGATCGATCGGCGAGAGGTACCTCCTTGTGGTAAGTCCGTCGGAAGATCACCTGCCGTTCGTTGAGTCCATCGAGGAGAAGAAGCTCGATCCCGAAGATCGCCTTGGGTGATTGCGCGAGCCTGTAATCTCCATAAAATTCCGCCACGCTGCCTTCCAGGAGATGGGTCGGCTCAATGTGATTGGTCCCCACCAGTACAAATCGAAACCGTCCCGTTTTCGAAAGCCAATCATGGAACTGTCGCGTCAACAACAGGCCCGGCGAGACGAACCACTCGTCGTAGAAGTCGTTTTCGTACTGCAACTCCCCGATACGGTACACCATAGCTCGGCCCACGAATAGGGGCGAAACGCGAAACTTCCTGATCTTGAGCACGATGGGGGACTCCGAAGCAGGCTCCCGACTCTCTGACGAGACATCCAATACGAACGACCGTTTCTCCTGATAGCTCTTATTGAGGCAAGCAGCCATCGCAAGCAGTAAGCTCGCGAGACAGACCAGCTTACACATCGAGATCCAGGTTTTCACCGTCTTCCTATCTGTTTCCGAGGCGGCGGCTCGCCAAAGAGAACCTGCGAAGGATACGCTTCGATGGTCTTGGTGAGATTGCGGACATCCTCGGAGACCAACTGTAGATTCTCCAGGACGTCATCGACCGTTTCACCCTTCTCGGCCAGCAACGTATCTATGCGGTGCACAGTTTGGTTAAGGCGGGCAACGAGACCGGGCAATTGAGTCATGGCTGCCCGCATGTCCTTGGCCGTGTAACTCAGGTCGGCGGCTGTCCGGCGAAAATCTTCCATCGCGACCGCCGAATCCTTGAGCGTCTTAGTAAGGTGGGGATTATCGAGCACCCGACGGGCGTCCTGAAGCGTCCCTCGCATCTCCACAAGAAGCTGGCTCGCGTCGGTCCCTAAGTGCTCCGCCTGCACCTCCTTTACCACCTGCGTGACCGACGTCAGCAGGGTATCGAGGTCTTTGGTAATTTTTTCGATGTCCACCTGTTCGAGTTTCCTGGTAATCGACCGCAAGTCAGCGCCGAGCTCCGTGATGGTGCTCGGAGCTGAGGGAATGTACGGCGTCTTCGGCGTCCAGGCGATTTCCATTGGAGGATAGCGCTCAGGATCGACGAACTCCGACTCGATGTAGAGCACGCCGGTGATGCCCTGTGACGCCAATCGAAAGCGCCAGCCGGCATCGACGGCCTTCCTCATCCGCATTTCTTCGTCTGTTTCCGGGAAATGGGCCGCCACGCTCAGATGGACAGACATCCGCACAACGACCACGCCTTTGTAGGGCAATAGACCGACCTCCGGGTTGAAGGCAATGTTGTACTCTTCCCTGGCGAGGCGAATCGATTCCACCCGCCCCATCCGGACACCACGGAGCCTCACCGGCGCGCCGATTTCAAGCCCCTGGACCGATTCGTTGAAATACGTTTCCACCATCGTCACTCTCTCGAACCATTTGCCGCCTCCCAGGACAATGATGCCGACGACGGCCAGGATGGTTGCTCCGATGACGAAGAGACCGATCTTGAAGTAGTGGGCCTGCTGCCTCATGACGCTCCATGTGGCGATTGCCGCTCGGGTTCAGACACCGTGGCAGCGGCTTCACGATTGAAGAATGCCCGCACGCAAGGATTCTCCGAATGATCCCGCAGCGCTTTCGGCTTCCCCTGCGCAATGATCTTTTTCGTGTGCTCGTCCAACATGATCACCCGGTCGGCGATCGTCTCGATGCTCGGGAGTTCATGCGTTACGACGACGAACGTGATCTTGAGGTTCCTGGCGAGGCTCACAATCAGCTGATCCAATTCGGCCGACGTGATGGGATCGAGTCCCGCCGAGGGCTCATCCAGGAAGAGGATCCGAGGGTCCAGCGCCATGGCACGGGCGATCGCCGCACGCTTTCTCATCCCGCCGCTGATCTCATCCGGCAGCTTGTAGGCCGCAGAGCCCAGTTCGACCAATTGCAACTTCATGAGGGCGATCGTATCGATGGCGTCGTCCGGCAAGTCGGTGTACTCCTCCAGCGGCAACCGCACGTTTTCCAGTAAATTCATCGACCCGAATAGCGCCCCCTCTTGATACATCACGCCGATCTTGATCAGGAGCTCCAGCCGCTCCTGGCCCTCCGCCGTCACGATGTCCTCACCCTCGATGAGGATTGATCCGCGCACCGGTCGATGCAACCCGATCATCTGTTTCAGCAACGTGCTCTTGCCGGACCCGGACCTGCCGAGGATCACGAACACCTCGCCCGGGTAGACGTCGAACGAGAGATCGTCGAGCAGGACCGTGCCGTTGTATGCCGCGGTCACGTGCGTGACCTGTATGATCGGCGTCCGGTCGGACTGTTCCATGCTGCCTCCCTCAGATGCCGAGATAGTAAAAGATCACCGCGAACACCCCGTCGACGATCGTAATCAAGACGAGGCCGCTCACCACTGCCCTGGTAGAGGACTCCCCCACTGCGCTGGCCCCGCTTTTTGTCTGAAGACCGCGCAGGCAACCGATCGCCGCCACGACGATCCCGAAGACGAACGACTTGCCGAGCCCACCGATCATGTCGCCGACGGTCACGGCGGACTCCACCTGAATTATGTAGGTCACGAGCGGAAATCCCAGCGACAGCATGACGACTGCTCCGCCGATGAGCCCGAATACACCGGCCCAGACAGCGAGCAGCGGCGTCATGGCCACTGCGGCGATCACCCGAGGCACGACCAGAAATCCGACCGGCTCCAACCCCATTGTCGTGAGGGCGTCGAGTTCCTCGGTTACTTTCATCGTCCCCAGTTCGGCAGCGAAGGCGGAACCGGAACGTCCGGCCAGGATGATCGCGGTCAACAGCGGACCAAGTTCACGCAGCATGGAGAGGCCGATCAAATTGGCGACGTAGAGGTCCGCTCCGAATTGGCGCATCGGGATGGCGGATTGAAAGGCCATGATGAGTCCCAAGAGAAATCCCAGAAGCGCGACGATCGGCAGCGCATTGACTCCCGCAAGTTCGGCGGTCAACAACGCGTCCCTCCACCGAACGAGGCCTGGATGCCGAAGCGCTCGTCCCAAAGCGGCGCAGAGTTCGCCCACGAATGCGATCAAGTCCACGATGTCGTTCCCCAGCATGACGGTCGCACGACCGATCTGTTCCACCGGCGAGGCCGCCGGCGCAGCCGGTTCCGGGTTCTGGCCTTCCGACCGTTCGTACAAGTCGAGCAGCGCCTGATAGGCGGGATCAAGAGATCGGATTTCGTAGGTTCCATGTCGACGGCTCTGACGGCGGCAAAGTTCCCGCAGTAGGGCCGCCCCGGCTCCGTCGCAATAGGTCAGCCGCGCCGCATCGATAATCAAGCGGCGCGGATTCGCCTGTTGGAGAATACGCAGGGCAGTTCGCCAGGCCTGGCCAGTCGTGTTGGAATCCAGCGGACCGATGATCGAAAAGATGAGTCCGTCTTCCGAGTGGTGGTGTGCGTGAAGAACGCCCTGTGCCGTCGCTGCAGATCTCATCGAAGATCAACCTTCCCTCGGACACTGGGGAAGGGAATTTTACGGGAGACTTTGTCGGCGATTCAACTAGAGAAGGAGCGATGCTGGTCAGCCGCGGCTTCCCTTCTAGCGCCTGCGGCCCTCCTGCTGGAATTTCTCCTGTTCATTCCTAATCCTTTCCAACGGGGCTCCGTACCCTCAGGAAAATTCCTCGTCGCCAGCTGGATCAGGGCTGCACTTCCAAGATCACTTCCAGTTCGACCGGGGTGCCGAGCGGGAGACTTGCGACGCCATACACCAAGCGGCAAGGGTTCTTGTCTTTTCCAAAGACGTCTTGCAACAACTCCGAAGCGGCGTCGGCGACTTTCGGCTGATCGCGGACATCTCCCGAAGTGGCTGCTCATTAATGACAAGCGTCCACCTATAGTCTACTAATAGGAAGAACCGTGGTCATGACAACCTCCTCTGGAGCTTGAGATGTTGATGTGAGTGAGCGGGAATTGTCCTGCCCCTCCGGGGCATCCTCAACGTGGGTGACGGAGGGTAGTCCGAGGTGGTATATAGGCCCTGGCGGGCACAGTCTTCCTCAGAAGGCAAATGGCGGCGTCCCGCCGAAAGGTCGGCGATATGGCAACCCGTGCACCGAGCCGCGATATTTTCATCGTTCATGGCCATGATACGGGGGCGGAGGGCGAGGTCGCGCTCGTCATCGAGCGACTTGGGCTGCATGCCATCATCCTGCACGAGCAACCGGACACAGGCGAAACCCTTATCGAAAAGGTTGAACGCCACGCAGACGTGAAATTCGCGGTCGTGATCCTGACGCCCAGCGATGTAGTCCGTTCGAAAAACACCCGATCTAAAGCCCAACCACACGTGCGTCGGAATGTCGTGCTTGATCTGCGTCATTTTCTTGGGACATGGGGACACTCCAGAGTGTACGCCCTCCTGACGGGTCGCGTTGCGGTCCCGACCGATATAGGGGACGTGCTCTATTCGACAATGGACGACGCTGGGCGCTGGCACATCAAGCTCGCTAAGGCACTCAGAGCTGCTGGCCTGGATCTGGACACGATCATGTAAGCACCACAACGGGAAGCCCGTCCTCTCCGGTGATTCGCTCCAACCAGTGCGAAGGAATTCCTGACACGCCGTAGTATGCGCCTGCAACCTGCCCGCACACGGCAGCAGTCGTATCGGCATCCTGGCCAAGATTAGCGGCCATGAGAATCGCATCGACAAAGTTGCGTGAGCGGGCGAAAACCCACAACGCCGCTTCGAGACTGTGCACTACGTAGCCGGACCCCTGAATTTCCCCCTCCGACTTTATCCGGTATGATCCGCGGGCGATCCCCGTAATGCGCTCTCCGGCGACGAACGAGTCAGCATCTCCGAGCAGGATTTCATCTTTCGACCTGGCAAGAAGCGCGCGACAGACGATTCTGGCAAACAGGCGACATGCGTCGATGCACTCCTCCGCGCCATGCGTGGTTCGTGAGCTGTCCGCGGCAAAACGCTCCACCAATTCGAGATTGGGGTAGAAATACATTGGGATCGGAGCCAGACGCCATGATGCACCCGTTGCCAGCAAGGTCCGGGTCCGATTCACCGGCATAGGGATTCCCATCACGTTGGTATCGCCGAAGCGAGCGCACGACGGTGGTCCCGATGTCAAAGCAAGTTCCCGTGCTACTCAGGTAACCATGGTCCGCCCACTGACAGTACCGACTCATTGGATCGACGGGGTCGAATCCGCCTCGCTCGAGAAGACTGGTCGCCAGACAGAGCGCCATCGAAGTATCATCGGTCCACTGACCGGGCAAGAGCCGGAATGGCCCGCCCCCAACCATATCCGTCAGCGGCTCGAAGGTGCCTCGCGGGCGGAATTCCAATGCTGTCCCTACAGCATCACCGACCGCTAGCCCCAATAGACAGCCTCGGAATCGCTCATCTGGATTCATTGGAGTCCCTGGACTTCGGATCGAATGTCTTACTTCACTTCGGATAATTTGGCGACCGCACTTTCGGCATGTTCTGTGGCTACATTGACGTGAGGGGCCAGGCCATGGGCGATGGCTTCCTATAGATGCGCTATTCCATCAGCAAGCGCCGGATGCTTCATGTCGGCTGCCTCGGCATGTTTGAGTGATTCCCGAGCGTGCTGCACCAGGGCATCGGCATGCCCCTGTTTGCCATGTGTTACGGCTTCTTTGGCATGTTCCAAGGCTTCACTTACATGTTTGTCCTTGCTGGGTGGAGAACCCGCAAGGGCGAGCCCACTGAGCAATGGGAAACTAACGACAAACGCGGCAACCGCTGCAAAGACCAATACTCCACGATGGATTTTCAGGGGAGTTCTTTAGCATCCTGCTAGAGTTTCCCGCTTCCTTCTCAGTCATACGGAGTGTCAGAATGCTCCTGAGGAGCCCGATGCCCATGCGCTATTTCAATTATGCCGGGTTAAGCCCTACACGCGTCGAGGCCGTTGAAGAAATGCAGGCCGTCTCCAACGAATTTCGCGCCAGGTTATTCTCTGAGTCTGGCATCGCTTGGTACCGCAAACAAGTTGAAAATTACAGACAGAAGGTCGCTCGGTTACTTCGAGTGTATCTTGGCGAAGGAGGCGATACTCTCGCCTTCGTCCCCAATGCCACAACCGCCTATAGACTCATCTTGTCTGAGCTTGACCTCCATCGAGGTGATGTGGTCATCACGTCAGATCAGGAGCATCCGTCAACATTGCAGGCTCTGGACAGCCTGAAGCAGCGAGGCATAGAGCTGATTGTCATCCCCGCGAGTTCTGAAGGAAGATTTCTAAGCCAGCTCGACGATGTTTGCAAGGAGAGAAGGACACGGTTGATTTCACTGAGCCATGTGGCTCACTCCGACGGGAGAGTATTCCCTTTACAGCAGGTATGCGAAATAGCCAAAAGGCGGCATGTGATGGTGGCAATAGATGGCGCGCAGGCTGTTGGGCACATTCCCGTGGATCTTGGAACGCTTAATGTCGATTTTTATTTTTTCTCAGGTCATAAGTGGTGTGCAGGTCCCATGGGGACTGGAGCACTACTGATCACTAGACGATACAAGGAAAGCCTTGCGCGTCGGAAGTCCGGTCTTTCAGTGGCAGGAAGTGCGCACGAATGCTTCGATCTTGGCACGCAGAACATAGGTCTGATCGCGGGACTCGCCCGGGCTTGTGAAATGAAACAACAAGAATTACCGGCGATAAGCGATTTTACCGGTCTGCGAACCGTGTTCAGAGGATGTTTGAGTCGGATGAGTGATGTGGAAATTGCCGAGTGGGATGGGCCGCATGCACCGCGGATTTTGTCGTTTCAGGTTCACAAGGCAGGATTCAATCCTACTCGAATAGCAGAATACCTGAATGTCAAATACGAGATCGCGATTAAGCCATTGAGGTATCCCGAGTCACCGCAACTGCTCCGTGTATCCTGGCCCGTATCGATCGAAGCTCAGGACATGCTGTTCCTAGCTGAAAAACTCGACGAGGCGTTAGAATTCCACACGGCCCGGTGAAATCCTCGACTGTGATCACGGCTCAGTTTACCTGGCAGTCAATGGGGCTTTAGTTCCGTGGAGATGTCCATGGCGACAGAATCCAAGCATGTCTTCGCGGCGCTGTGCGAGACCCATTTGGGACGCCGACGCCTCACGGGCAACGAGGCGAGGCCCAAGCAGAGGATTTGTGCGGCCGTTTCTAATGATGTCTTGGGAATGGGTCGGCCACTTCGACCAGAACGGCAGGGATGTCAGAGGCAAGGTCACTGCGGGCTTCTTGCAATTGGCATGAGAGCGGGAGGTTCCGATTTCCACTATGGCAAACGATGTGTGCACGCGGGCTAAACGAGACAAACATGGAGAGAAAGCGGCGTGGTTTCCACGTCCGCTTAAATGAATTGTTGGGCAGCTCTGCTTCTGCCTACGCTAAGGCGCACCGGCCTGCTTCAAGTAATTCTGCGCCTCGCCTCGCTCTGGTAACTTCGCATCGCCCTGCTGCCATTGACGCGAGAATTGAGCATAGGCGTGGGCCGCGCCTCGAGGATCTCCGTTTTGGGCAGCGGCGCGTGCCGCGCCCAGTAACGAACGTGCACGATTCGGGTGTCTGAGGAGCGAAGTCGCAAACTGTTGTGCGGCTTCTTTCGGGTGGCCCGCGCGCAAAAGAATCTCGCCGAACAATTCGTGCGGGGGCTTGATCACTGTGGGTGGGCCCGACGGCGGTGGCATCGCTTCCTCCAGTGCGGTGGCGTGCTTCATTGTTTTAATCGCGTCGTCAAAGTCACTCTTTGCGACGTTGATAAGGGCGGCGATTTCCAGCTCTTGAATCTCCGTCATCTTGACTACTTGCGCGATGAATGGCTCTTTCGAGCCGGATTGCTCTTCACGAATGGTGGCAAGTTCGGCCCTATACTTTTGAGCATCGCGCAAGCCTTGCGCGGCTGCTGCCAGACCACGTGTGAAGATAGCTGGAATCTGGGGGACCACGACATAAGCAAGATTGGGACTGCCCCCCGCCTGAGATTTGGCATCCTCCATCTTCGCTTGAGGTGAACCCAGCAGGTGCTTCGCCGCATCCCACCGTTCTGTTTCCGCCACAAATGCGGCAGTCATGCTGGCATAGGTGAATGTTCCGAACATCAGATTTCTCGGGTCATCTTTCGGGAATTCGGCGAGGCTCTGTCGCATGACGTTGAGTAATCCCTCCGCCTTGCCGTAGCGTCCTTGTTGCAAATACATGTAAAGCAACCAATGCAGGCCGTGGTAATCGCGCTTGCTGATGGGCAGATTCTTCTGCTTCACCCATTGATCCGAAGCCGTCCACGACGCTTCGTTCGAGGCGGCAGCTTCAGACCACATTCCGAGTTGCAGGAAGATGTGCGAAGGCATGTGCAGAGCGTGCGGGGCTTCGGGGGCGATTTCGGCATAGCGCCGCGCGGCGGGGAGTGCTTGGGCCGCGTGTTCGGGGTCGTCATATGCGTGCAGGATGTAATGCGCTGCGCCGGGATGATTGGGATTCTTTTGGTACACATCAGAAGCGATGGCGCCCGCGCGCAACCGAATTTGCAAACCCGCTGGATCCTCCGCGCCGACTGTCCCCATCAACGAAAGCGCGTAATAAAGTGCCGCCTCGATGTCATTCGGGTAGTCCCGGGAGAGTTTTTCCATCGCTGCAGAGTACGCCCGATCACGGACAGGCTTCTCGCCCTCGCCGTACAAAACCTTGACCGCCTGCAAATAGGCGAACTCGCGGGAGGTCAGCTTCGAAGTGTTGTTGATCTTTGCGAGTACCTTGCGCGCCTCCTCAGTCTCCTGCGGGTCGCCCCAGAGCGGGTGATTGTGCGCCATCGCCTCGCCCCAGTAGCCCATCATGCAATTCGGGTCAATTGTGGTGGATTCCCGAAACTCGTCGAGTGCCACTTCATACCAGAAGGAATGAAGCGCGGCCACGCCACGCAGGAAGTTCGCCTGCGCGTGGTTAGAGCAGGAAGCTGGGAAAGCGACCGTGCCCAGTTTGCCTGGTCTGGCCTGTTCAGCCAGCTTGGATTGCTGCTCGGTTGTACAGGCGGCGAATACCGCTGTCACGAATGCGACCAGAAAAAGTGCAGTTCTGTTCGAAAATGGGGTGAATGGCATAGGCCACCCTTTCCTAAGACCAATGAGGACTGAGCCACCAAATGTGCGGATTCAGGCACGCGATGCTTGCGGAGCGTCGTTCTGCAAGCCGTTGTTAGGTGGCAGGCCGGGCGCACTCAGTTTCCACTTGGGGATTACACCAGTGCCCTCTTGTTTTGTGGTTCACAAATCAACCTTTCTCACAGCGTGGCGCTCGGGACTTCGAGGGGCTGCAGACGGTGTAGGCGAAAAAGTATGAACCTCTCAGCAGACACTGTCAATGGAGGGCGGTCTGGATTATTTTCGACTGCGGCGGAGGGCAATTTCCGGACTAGGATTTGAGCCGGTTAGTAAATTTTCTCCTAGGAAATTGGGCAGCTCAAGTCCACGACGATACGGTTCGGCACCTACGACCGAAAAAGTTCAATGGCTTTGGAAAATGTCTTGGCATATCATTACCGAACAACTTCGGATTCGATGACCCTGGCTCAGCTGTATGCATTTGCTCGAGGGAATTTATTGGAGGAGTTCGCTGTTCACGCTCGCCATAGAAAGTTGCCCGCCCAGGTATATGGCGCTGCTCCAACTCCGAGAAGTCATCAGCCTGCCTCGCGACCTTCCTACGCTTGTCCACGAGCGCGACGGCTTCATTCAGTCACCGACTTCATCCAACTCACTCCGCACGACACCATAATAGACCTTATGGGTCTGGGGGTTACTCGAAGGAGGAGAAGAAAATGACCCATGAAGAACAAAACGAACATCGCGTCCGCGCATTCTACAAAGCGACTGTTCCAGGACATCGCGAGGCACTGCGAGGTCTCCAAGCGCCACAGGTTGTATACGATTTGCAAGAAGGGATGCCCATCGGAGGCGGCCACTTCGAGGGCCTCGAGGACGTGCTCGAGCGCTTTCTCACCGACTTCTATGGAGCTTTTGACGTTCGCTTCGTCGCTGAAGAGTTCATCACTGCGGGCGAGCATGTCGTCGCGATCGGTCGTATCGAAGGAAAGACCCGAAAAGCTGCCGTACCCGTCAATGTGCCCTTCGTCCACGTCTGGACAGTCCGCGAGGGATATCTTCAACGACTGCGTGGTTTCACCGACACAGCACTGCTAGCCCAAGCACTGGCGAAGGACTGAACTACTCCTCCTTCGGCAAATTCCTCCGAGCGACGTTCTCACGGGGTTGATGGCGCAACAGGAAATGACGGCCGGGATGTTACGGGCGATGCTGGAGAGCAAAGTCGAAGGCAGCATGTGACTTTTTTGAGAATGCCAAGGTGCTTCATTCATTCTGCCGCTTCGAACAAGGAGGTCATGATGCATATGATGGGGCGCATCGGGTTCATGGGATTGGGGATCGCGTTAGTGAGCTGTCTCGGTGGAGCGCCAGTTTTCGCGGCGGAGAAGCCAACTGCAGACGGGCAGAAGATTATGATTACGTCTCCCAAGGACGGGGATATGGTCAGAGTCTGCTCCCAGACCCGTCCACCCCACCCCAAGGAGTAAGCCTGTATGGAACCACCTCCTACGCCGGAAGAACGTCCACAACGCATTCCTACGATGTCCAGCGACACTTTAGTAGCATGACCCGGCTGTGGAAAGCCGGTCCCACCCCAGTCCGACCGTGACATCACGGCTCGGATGCATCTCCGTGCCGCCCTGATGGCCTGCGCCGAGGGTGCTCGTCACCTGACCGCAGCTCTGGAATTGCTGCAGGAACCACCCGCCTGACCACGCAGCATTTATAGAGTCTGTGCTGCAAATTGCATTTCTTCACCAGAATGTGATTTTTCACTGGACTGTGCTGCCGTTCGTCTGGCGGTGTACCGCCCCGGCTACTGTATTTTTATCAATAAAAAGGAGAGACGACCATGACGACGGAGCGCACTGATGAAGAGCCGCCAAGTCAGTTATTTGCTAAAGAACGGTTGGGCATCCGCAGCGGCGACGGTCTGTATACGCGCACGCAGCACCGCAATTCTGGCGGTGCGATCTCCCCTGCCTCCTGTGCGGGGAGGATGTGGATCGGCGCGATAGCGTCGCGACTACGCTCTTCGACGGGCAGGTGGAGATCTGCGACCTCTGCGATAAGTGCGTACAGGCTGGGCCGGTCGTAGTAGGTGATCGGATCAGGACGCATGCCGCGGACCTGCGCGCACAGGCCGTGGCACTCGACGCACTGGCCGGCGATCTCAAAGGTGAAGCTGACGCGCTGGCGTACGCTTGAAGATGGCGCCCTCGCCAGGGAGTTACGGTGGATCGAATTCCGACCTCTCAGGTTGCTCTAGGAACGACGATCCGTCGAGCGGGTGGGGGTTAGTATAGGGACAATAGCGCCTAAACCATGGTAGTATTCATTACCACAATAGTATAGAGTAGTGCTATATAGGTATTAGTACCTATTTACTATTATAAGAAGGACGCACCATGAAGAAGAAACTGATTCTCTCGGTCCCCGACGTGCTCAAGCAGAAACTCGACTACATGCGCACGCAGGGCTACACACTCAACGGGTTCGTCAGCGCTGTCTTGGAGCGGGAGCTGGCGAACACGCCGACCGACCGGCGCAAGACCAAGCGAGGTCGCCGATGATGTCTGCCCTGAACATCGTCCGGTGTCCGAAGTGCGGCGACCCGTCGCCGTGGCACCGGGAGCAGTGTCAACTGAAATGGACAGAAGGCGCCCGCGAAGCAGAGGCCACCTTCACCTCGCCCGATGAGGCCGTGGCGGCGGCGCATCGCATCCTGGCAGAGTCACCCGCGCAGGACGTCACGCTCTACGACCTCGACGGCGTCGAGCTGACGATCACGTGTGTGGGCTGCGGGCGCACGCTGACGGACCCGGCGACCGGGTCTGTGCGGTTCTGCTGCGAAGAGCACGTCCGCCTCAAGGCGGAGCTGGAAGGGTGACATGCCACAGACCAGCCCGAAAACGCTCGCGTACCTCAAGCGGTGGAAACGGCGCAACCCAGAGAAGGTCGCACAACACCGGAAGACCTGGCGCGAGCGCACCCCGATTATCTGAAGAACTGGCGGCGCAAGAACCCGGAGAAGGTCCGGGCCTATAGGAGAACTAAGCGATGAGCACGACACACATTCACCCAACACACAAGGAGACACCATGAGCAGCAACAAGAAGAACACGACATCACCCTCGCACGGAGACGAACGGAACGAGACTCACGCCCATCTGTATCGGCTGGCACAAGCGACCGCATTCCTGCGTGCGCTCAAGACGATCACGCCGCCAGAGGTCGTCTATGCCTCGCCGGACGAGATTCCAGACGACATGAAGCTGCGAGCTGCCGCGCTGGTGACGGACCCAGCCGATGGGAAGATCAAACCATCCGACGAAGACTTTGCCGTGGCACACCTGGACGCATCACAGATCTAGAGGAGGGCTGAGCGATGGACGACGAGACGATACGACGCTATAGGACGTTGACGGCGGGCATCGATAAGGGGACGAGTCTGTTGACGAATCAGGATGTCCGCGAGGCGTTCGAGATGGCGCTGTTTCCGTCCGATGCACCGTCGGTCGAGCCGGACGCGGCGATGGAAGCGTCCGAGGCGGCTGATGACGCCGGGCATCAGCTGGGGGTCGTCAATTACAACGTGTTCCTTAACACGCTAGAGGACAAGCTCAAGAGAAAACAAGAGGCTCAACCCAACCTGAACACAGACAAGGAGTAACCGATGGCACAACGAGGTGACGGCGTCTATTTGAGAGGCGAGGTGTGGTACCTCGGGTGCTCGATCAACGGAACGCGCTACCAGAAGCGCTTAGGGAAAGGCTTTCCCCGCAAGGTCGCCCTCCAACATGCGCAAGCCCTCCGGGTCGCCGTGTGGAACGGCGAGTTCGGCAAGGCGACGAAAGCCAAGGACCTGAGTTTTGAGGAGGCCAGCACGCGATTCGAGGACTGGGCCACGACGAACATGAAGCCGGGCACCACGCGGCACTATCAGGAATGTCTGCGACAGTTGGCCACGTCCTTCAGCGGGAAACGCTTGAGCCAGATTTCTTCCTTTCATGTCGAAGCGTACAAGCAGATCCGCTCTAAGAAGGCGAAAGTGTGTGTGAACCGAGAATTGGCGGTGCTGAAGTCTCTGTTCAATCGGTGCAAGGAGTGGAAACTCTTTGCGGGCGAGAATCCCGTCAGCAGCGTGAAGTTGATGAAAGAAGATCGACGGCGGTTACGGTTTTTGGAACACGAGGAAGAAGCCGCGCTGCTGGCCGAGTGCGCCGAGCCATTGCGCACGATGGTAGTGATCGGGACGAATTGCGGGCTCAGGTTGAAGTCCGAGGCGCTGACCCTTCAATGGCGTGACGTGGATCTGACGCGCAAAACGCTGACCGTGCAAGCCGCCTATGCCAAGAACGGCACGAGTCGGACGGTGAACTTGAACTCCACGGTCCTCACGGCGCTCACGCAGCTGCCACGACGCAGTGAATTTGTGTTTGCCAAACCGAACGGCACTCCGTATCATGCGATCCGAGGGTTTCGTGCGGCCTGTCGGCGGGCGGGTCTCACCGACGTGACGGTCCATACGACGCGGCATACGTTCGCGACACGCCTGGTGGAAAACGGGGTCGATCTTCGGACGGTCCAGGAATTGGGCGGCTGGGCGACCCTCTCACTGATCCAGCGGTATGCGCACGTCTCCCCGAGCCGGAAGGCGGACGCCGTCGAAGGACTCGTGAGAAATTCCCCTACGCTACTCACTACGCCGGAAATTCAACGAATTGGAAACACTGCCTAAGTACTTGATAAATAAAGTTCGGAGGGGTGACGGAGTGGCCGAACGTGCCAGTCTTGAAAACTGGAGACCTCGCAAGGGGTCCGCGAGTTCAAATCTCGCCCCCTCCGCCAAGCAGTCTTAACCTATGCAACCCTTTACGGCAGTGGTTATATAATATCTTTATAATTCAATGATATAGCGCCTAATTGCTTTCGTAAAGTAGGGCAATTCTCTCTCTCCGTAGCCCCTTTGGGGGTTTGGTGACATGGTTTCTCTGGAAGGGCATTTCGTGGTCTATTTTGCAACAATACTAGACTGCGAGGCATAGGCCATCCGACCCCAATAAGCTAGCCTGGCTTAAGATGTATCACACTCCAATGCCAGAATTCATACATGCAATCCCGAAAAATATGGGAAGCCTCAACTCGCGACGAGCCCACCATTGCCGGTGTTGGCGGAGCGCTCATTGTCGGCGTAAGAACGGTCGGCTTCAAGAGACTGGGGAGATTTCTGGTTGGATTAGGGCCCTCGCCTTAAAAGCGCTACTCAGGCAGTTACTACTGAAGATGATCGAGTGAGACCGATTGATACAATCCCATTGAAGTCATGCAACATTTCTTGCCAACCATTGTGATCATCTGCGATTGTGACATCTTCCTGATCGTCACCAAAACCGCTACCGAACCGCAACCAAAACCGCAACCGGGTAAAGCCTGCATTTGTGCCGAAAGTGGGATTTGATTTTGGGCTATCTCCGCTTCTCCGACAGTGACGCGGATTTCACAGGTATCAATCGTGATCCTCAAGAGGTTATGAGCCATTCCTGAGTGATATGGACTGAGACAGAATCAGAGGAAAGTAGCTCGGCTATATGACTGTTTTACGACCGCGACTTATATCTCATTCGAGTCCTGTCTGCACACAGTGTTCAAAAACCCCTCTTCAACTCAAAACCCTAGAAGTCGATTTTTCTAGGGCTTTAACGTATCGTTCCGCCTGTTCCAAAAAAAAATGCTATTGACAAGGGATCATTTCATCCGACCTGGTTTATAGGGGGCAGGTCAGAAACGCACCTTGCTGATGGGGTGCCCGGTGAGATATTGTTCGAAAGAATTCAATGAAGAGCATATCCGATACGAGCGAGGGATGGCTCCGAGCATGCAGCCGTCGATTTCCAACCCAAACTGCATTGATATTTGGCATTATCATACTGTCGACGGCGCCTCCATCTAACGCGCTAGCCGATAGAGTCGATTCCAGAATTTTTCCCGCTTCGTCCATTTAGTTTTGACTTTTCGTTTAATCAACGATCATTTGCACCCGACACCAGAGTCATTGCTTTCCAGGCTGGACTCACTGCCTTTCGCTACGACAACCTTGAGGTGAGAGCAGTCTATCAATACTATAGTCAACATACCCCTACATTTATTACAGACCAAAATTCTTTGTATCTGAATCCCCGGTGGAATAATTTCATTGATATCTTGGATTTTCCGAAAGGCAAACCGATAAATCGGATGATTCGACACATTCTCTTTGGGCCGCTGGAAGACAGAGTGGTGCCATACCTTGGAGCACTCGTTGGAGGAACGATCCCGGGCCGAGATTCAAATTCCCCAGGCTATCTCTATGGAGGCCAGGTGGGAGTGCGATTCCCTGTAGCTCGAGGATTTTCGATCGATGTGGGGCTCCAATATATGGTACTTGAAATTGACTTCAAGGGTCATTCTGACTTGTCGGAACAATGGCTCTTTACAACCGGAGTTCGATTCTAAATAGTATGATCGTTGGTAAATCCATCATAAGCATACGATCGATTATGCGGATGCTACGACATCGCCCGAAGGAATACGGCTCACAAGGCATTGTCCCGTTCCTGATAGCGCTCGGAATCTTTCTACAGGGATGCGGACTTGTCTTCGATGCTGTGGAATGGGTGCATCCTCTTGCACGCCATGAATTGTCCGCCATTTGTTCGAAAGGACAGGTCCGTGTTGGAATTTCTGTCGAACCTTTTCGGCCATTTGTATTTCCAGCCGTGTATACCGATGAAGGGGTTCGTGTCACCGGCCTCGATGTGGAACTGATCCGAGAGGTGGCGGACGCTCTGACCACATATTGTGGTGGACAGAATCCCATTGTTCCTACATTGCACCTCACCCGGTTCCATGATCTCTTCATCGAGATGAATGAAGGGACAGCTCGACATGTTTGTCTCAGCTAACGGTGGGAATATCCCTGGCGCAAGACCTGTAGGCCTGTGGTATTCAATTCCGTATTTTCATAACGATGGCATCGGAGCCATTATCCAAAACCCAGAAGTGGCTGAGAGAGTACGGGCGCAGTTTCGAAAACAAGCTGGAAATCCTGACACGCTTGCGGCGATCCAAGCAGGGCTTTCTGGGTTGACCGTTGCCGCTCAGAAGGGGACAACTTCTTCCCTCTATGCAGAAGCCAATCTTCTTAATGTCCGGTTACTCATCTGCGATTCGCTTCCTGCATCCGTGGAGACGAAGGACCCACACATCGATGTGATTTTGTCTAAACATTCCATTCTCGATTATGTGACGAACCATGTGTGGCCGGACTGGCACCTTCTCACGCGGAATGATGGAGCGCCCTTGCTCCTGACGCAGGAGAACTTCTCCGTTGTCACGGTGGAAGAAAACAGGCGTCTGCAGTGGTTCCTCAACAACCTGCTGTATCGGTTAGACGAAACCGGGCGTTTGGAACGCATGCGCAGGCGTTGGTTAGAAGAAGACTATGCGCCTACTCGACGGGCAGCCACAGAAGGCCTGCCATTTGAAGTTTCAAAAGTGCCGGATCACTATGACCAGGGACAGTGCCGTTTCGCAGCTGGAAGGTAAATAAGAAGGACATACTAATGAAATTCCGCGTGCTTCTGCTTATATCCCCGAGCCTTGTTTTCTTTCTTACGTGGTCGAGTATTAGCTGGGCGCAGGCACCTCGTGAAGAAATCGAAAACACCGCGCAACATTTAGCCACGCTGCTTAATGTCGGTCGTCTCATTGTCCAGCGCAATCAAGCACTTATTAATGATCCCCGGATCGGCAATAAAGGATTTACGCCGGAGGTATTTGAACAACAGGTTCTCGATGAGTTTATCCGTGAGACACACATTGATCTGAAGCATGTCTCCTCGCAGCTTCCCTCTCTTGCGAAAGAATTATTGCCGGTATTGCTTGAATCGAGCAAGGAGGTGGTAGCTGATGCGCAACTCGTGATCAATCAAAGAGGCATTGGGTATAAGAATTTCGTTCCAGCCACCTTTGGGAGCCAAGCCGCTCGAAAGTTCTCCAACCGCTCTTACGTGAAAATAAAACAAACCACACTCAATCCAAGGAATTTGAAAAACACGCCTGATGCATACGAGGAAAACCTGTTGAAACGGCTGGCTACGAAACCGGCCGTAGACACCTCCATCACAGAATGGATTGACAATGGAACGACCCTGAGGGCCGTGACCCCGATATATTATTCGCAGGATTGTCTAATCTGTCATGGTACCCCCAAAGGCATCCTAGATATTTCTGGCTATCCACGGGAGGGCGCCCAAGAAGGAGAACTTGCTGGTGCGATCAGTATTCGGATCCCAGTGAACAAGCGGTAGCAAGCTGTCCGCCCACTTTATTCATGAACATTTCTGCTGCGATGGCCGATCCGCTGCGCTTACACATAAAGCGTGAAGCGCAGGAGGGAAAGTGGCCTCACCCCCTAGATCGAGACACGGCGAATTGGCACACTTGGCACACGAAGGGGGTGACAGGTGGCCAAGAAACGCGTGGGAAAGTTTCCAAAGGCCTTTCGGCAGATGGCCGTGGCCCGGCTGACGAAGTGCGACAACATCGTGGCACTCGCGAAGGCACTCGGCATCAGTCGGCGGCTGTTGTATACGTGGCGCGACGATCCGGTCGATTCTGCGGCCGCTAGTTCTTTTTGTTTGATTGTGACCTGCTGTTTGAGGTCATTGTCATGAAGTCCTGAAACGGATGTGACCACTTTTGTGACCAGACAAGGCCGGAAAGGAGAGGAAAGAACGATTAGATATAGAACTAATAGAATGCATCAAAACCCACAATGTTGCTAACGTAGTTGGGGAAACCGTTGCAATAGCGAGTCTTATCAGAAATGGCTGTTTGTCACTCTTAATCAGCGGGCCGTAGGTTTCCCCTCCGCGGGTCGAGCTACAAGTGGGCTGCTGCTGGTTTCATGGACACCCACTTACGCTAATTCGGCCTTCATTTCGAACTCCATGGGACTGAGATATCCCAGTCGAGGAGTGCCTGACGTCTCCCCGGAAAACGACGGCAGGTTGAAACTAGAGTACACTGACGGCTTCGGCGGTCCTCGACGAAAGGAGTGGACCTATGAAGCGGTCGAAGTTTTCCGAGAACAGATTGTCTACGCGATCCGCCAGGCTGAAAGCGGCACCCCGGTCGGCGACCTCTGCCGACAGCTCGGGGTGAGTGACGTCACCTTCTACGCCTGGAAGAAGAAGTACGCGCACCTCGGCGTGAGCGAGTTGCGGCGCCTCCGACAGGTGGAAGAAGAAAATAGCCGGCTCAAACGGCTCGTCGCTGACCTCTCGCTCGACACGCATATGCTGTCGGAGGCCTTGCGAAAAAAAATCTAGGCCCCGCGCCGTCGAGAACTCGCCACCTGATTCCACGGGACGTTTCAGGTCCGTTGCCTGCGGGCCTGCCGCCTCCCCAGTTCCGTCGGACCACCTGGTCCCGACGCAGCCGCAGCAAACATGTCCGCGTTGCGGACGCGCGTCGCGATCCGGCCCATGCCCGCCCGCGAGTTCAGTTGTCCCTGCGATACTGGGTGCTACTTACGACGCGAGGCTGACTCGTGAATCGCAAGCGGGTGCGACGGCTCTATCGACTGGAGGGTTTGCAGCTCCGCATGCGGGTCCGGCGTCGAAAGCATATCGCGTTGCATCGTGGCCCCGCCCCGATCCCGACCGGTCCGACGGAGCGCTGGAGCATGGATTTCGTGCATGATACCCTGGCGGATGGGCGGCCATTTCGAGTCTTGACGGTCGTGGATAACTGGAGTCGGCAAAGTCCCATGCTAGAAGTCGGTTTGCGGATGTCGGGGGAGACGGTGGGCCGGGCCTTAGATCGGGTCCTGACCGGCGTTTCAGGCCCCCGGTCCATCACGGTGGATCACGGGACCGAGTTTCAATCGCGAGCGCTCGAAGATTGGGCCTATCGTCGGGGCGTGCAACTCGACTTCATTCGACCGGGTAAACCCGTGGAAAATGCCTTCATTGAATCGTTTAACGGACGCTTGCGGGACGAGTGTTTGAACGTGCACCAATTCGCCTCACTCGCCGAGGCGCAGACCATCATCGAAACGTGGCGGCTCGACTACAATCAGCGCCGTCCGCATAGCTCGCTCGGGCACCTGACCCCAAACGAGTTCGTCGCACAACGTCAGGTGATCTGGGCCGCCGAAGAAGCCGTCTGTTCTAGTTAAGAGCTGTCTCAGAACGGGACCAACGTCAGTGCCAGAAAGTTCTCCTTATAGACCGTCCCAATTTGGGGGGAGCTTACGTCACCACCTATGCGGATGGGGCAAATGCTGAGAACCACCGAATCCAACTGTCCTTCTTCTGGCGATTCAGCCGATCAAGAAGGACGAGTGGTGTATTCGAACATCAACCACACCAACATTGGCGAGAACATCCGCGGCGGTGAGCCTCTCCTGTAGCCCTTGCGCCTTCCTTCGCTTCCCTCCTACAATACGCCTCCCTGCGAGGCCCCCATGCCCTTCTCGATTCGCCCTTCCGCAGAGGACATTTCTCACCGAGGACTGACATGAAGTTCAAACTGGTGCTCGCGTTGTTTCCATCATCCTACTTGCTTGGAACTCCTATCTATGCGCAGATCGACCAGAGCCTTTGCATGCAATGTCTCGCAACCGCGAAAGAGGAGTTGAAGAAGTGCCTCGATGAGGCGATTAGCCAAGAGGATAAGAAGTCCTGTCAGGAGAAGCAGGCAGACACAAACGACGACTTGCGAGAACGGCGAGTGCAAAATTGAAAGGGCGGCGCAAAGTGGCAATAAAAGCGAAGCCGTTCCAGCAAAGAAATAAAAGTCGGCTCCGTCTGTGGACCGACCCTGTGTTCCCTTGCGACGTGGAGATTTCGGTATGAACTGGACGATCGAACCGCCCACGCAACCCGGCACCTACTGGTTTCGGCGTGAGCCTTCATCTCGGGACATCATGGTGCAAGTGCGGGAGACCAATGGAGAGCTGACCGTCTGGTGGCCTGACAAAGACCAACCCGTGGCGACGCTCAAAGCCTCGTGGCGTGGCCCGATCCCGCCATCCACAGGACCGGGAAGCCGGTAGAGATGGCACAACGGATTGCTGAAACTGCCTTGCTATGCTGCACGAGATGCGTCACTGCGGGTCCCATCCGTGAAGCTAAACGTTAGGCTGGGAAGACACACGCTTGCCATGAGCGCTAACCCTGACCCTCTCCGAACACGGTTCCATCTGAACATGAACCGCATCAATGGATTGGTGCAGTTACTCTTCTCTCATGACCCCCTTAAGCCCCCGACACTGTTCGGGAATAGCAGTGGTGCTAGAGCAGACATCCTCAGAGCCATCGTCGTCTTTCTTCATGCCACATTTGAGGTGGCGCTCTGAAGTCACATTCCCAAGTCCCGCCGTAAGCTCAGTTTCTCCTCGCGCACTGATCTTGACAAAGCGTTGAGGTTGAGCGCCATCGACGCCACACTTTTTCGATTCCTCCATCCGTCGTTAACCCAAATGGCAAAGCGGCGGAACCGGATTGTGCACGAGGCTGACCTCTTTCACGGCAAACCAGACGAATGGAGTTTTGCTGACGACTGGCAACTGATCATGTGGTTGATGGCGGTGACCGCGTTCTACTATCAGCTTCGCATCTCACACCACGCTGCAAACACGGTCGAACAAGCGATGCATGGGAAACTTCGCATAGCAATGGCGAGCCATGTGGCGTTCGGCAAGCAAGTGAGAGCGTTACCAGAGGTGCCGCCAGAACTTGGGATACAGGCGTTGCAAGATATGGTCGTCACGCTAGAGAGTATTAGCTCCACGCTGCACCTCGACCCGCACGCCCTCATGTCGGACAGCGGTTAGGCTGGGCATCGCCTTGCAGTTTCCTCAATGCGCCTCCTACAATAC
>CAWGSC010000020.1:0-120771 GCA_963825145.1 uncultured Nitrospiraceae bacterium | reverse complement strand
TCGCAGAGCAGACCGTCGATAGCCTCTCCGTCCGACACAGCAGGAGAACACCAGCGGGAGTGACGGTCAGCGATATTTCAAGAAACCATTGGTCGATATTCATACGCGTGCGGTAAGCGTCGCTTCGGAAATTCTTACGGGAGGTATTGTTATGCACATCACAATCGTGTTCGGGTTGTGCACAATCTTGTTGCTCGGTGCTCCAGCCTATGCACAGAACCCTTGCGTAGACTGTCTCAAGGCAGTTCAGGAACAACTGAAGCAATGCCTCGGTGAGGCCATGAGCCACGAGGATAAGAATTCCTGTGCGGAGAGACAGCAAGCAAAAGCGAAGGTGTGTGAGAACGGTGAGTGCGTGATTGAAAGAGCCACGATTCAAAATAACAATGACGTCCTCTCACAGAAGAAATAAAGAATCTGCGTGAGGAGGACGAGGGGCTCGCTCAGCGCATACGCTCCCCCTCAAGAACTGTCCGCGTGATCGCCTCCTGGAGTGTCACGTAGATGACAGACGAGGCGCATCGTCTTCCTGTACGATGCGCCTCGCGCCTCGGGAGGGGCTCATAATAAACAATTATGGGGTATAGATACCTACACGAGATCCCCGCATCTTATGGCGAATAGTTGCAACATGCCTTGTACGTGCCTCCACAACGGAGATGGCTTTGTCTAAGAGTGAGGTGGTCGACGCGTCCGCCAATAGGCTGCTGGCTACGTTACCAGGGGCAAGCAGGGAACGGCTCTCTGCCAAAACGCAACGAGTCTCACTTTCAGTGGAAGAGATTCTGTATCACCCCGGGGACCGCATCACCTCGGTGTATTTCCCGTTGACGTGTGTCATTTCCATGATGACGGAGATGAACAATCGAACGAACGTCAATTGCCCCCGTGGGGAATGAAGAGGGTGCTTGGGATTCCGGCCTTTTTGGGAATAAATGTGGCGGTAGCCCGTGGGATCACGCAGATCTCGGGTGAGGCCCAGCGGACGAGTGTCAAAGACTTTATAGAGGCGGCGAAGAATGATGAACTCTTCGACACCATCCTGCGTCGCTACACTCACGCTCTTCTCATGCAAATTGCTCTTTCAGGGGGGTGCAACAGCTTACATACAGTACAAGAGCGATATGCCCGATGGCTGCTCATGATGCACGGCCGAACGAATGTGGATGTATTTGCCTTTACGCAGGAGTTCCTATCGAGAATGTTAGGCGTGAGTCGTGCCAGAGTGAATATTGTCACGGGCGAGCTCGAGAAAGCCGGCCTGATCAAGCACAGTCGCAACCAGATCACCGTACTCGACTGGAATGGACTTGAAGCGTCTTCCTGCGATTGCTATCGGATCATCAAAGAAGAATTTGCGCGAGTACTGGTGTAGCTGTACGTTTGGTGCACCGCGTGTCGTGTTCGAATGGAGTGCGCTGATGCAGAGGAAGTCCTTGCCACGCAAACGAACCACGTCGTTTAATCCCCAGACGTTCCTCACCAAAGTCGGCAGAGGAAAAACGAGTCTGACGGCCCCTAAGAAACAGGTTCTCTATTCGCAAGGGGATGCGGCGGACGCCGTGTTCTATATCCAGGTGGGCAAGGTCAAGTTGTCCGTAGTCTCGCAGCAGGGCAAGGAAGCCATCGTCGCGATTCTTGAACAGGGTAGCTTTTTGGGAGAATCCTGCCTCGCCGGACAGATTGTTCGAACGGCGACGGCGACCGCTCTGGAAGACTGCAAGGTCGTGCGCATCGACAAAGACGCCATGATCCGTGTGCTGCACGAGGAGCCCACGTTCGCCGAGCTGTTTCTGTCCTATCTGCTGGTTCACTCGATTCGCATCCAAGAGGATTTGGTGGATCAACTGTTCAATTCCAGCGAGAAGCGGCTGGCGCGGATCCTCCTGCTGCTGGCCCACTTTGGGAAAGACGGCAAGCCGGAGCCGGTGATCGCGAAGGTCAGTCAGGAAATGCTCGCCGAGATGATCGGGACCACACGCTCCCGCGTCAGTTTCTTCATGAATAAGTTCCGCAAACTTGGCTTCATTGAATACAACGGCGGGTTGCACGTGCACAGTTCCCTCCTCAGTATCGTCCTCCACGACTAAAAGGAAGCTGAAAAGGTTGGCAAGAGACGCCTCCTAGAGGAAGGAAAGGCGAGATGACCGACGCCTATAGGTCGATACTCATGCCTGACCTTGAATCGCGCGTCCAAGTAGTTGCGATTCCGCGTTCAACCAGTCCTCCAAGGCCCGGCCTTCTTGTCGTCCGCGCTGCTCGTACAATTCGTAGGCGCGTTCCGCAACGAGGCCTTGATGAAGCCCAGCACGCTGCGCGGCCTGTTCAGCGCGGCGTGTCTTCTCACTGCCGGCACCGGCGTGAGACGTAGTTGCCGGCTTTGCCGGTGTTGCTCGATTGACGGTGGTTTCCTTACTCATCGTTCATCTCCTCACGCTGCCGTGTTCATCATGGTTGACCCAGCGAGAGTCGCTGCCGTCCGTCGACACCACTATATGGTCGGGTATCGACGGACGTAGAGCTCGCGTGCCTTGAGAGTAAAATCTTAGGCTTTTTCCTTCACCGTCAGATCGTTCTTCACCGACTTCACGCCGGGGACCTGCCAGGCGGTCCAAGATGCTTGGGCACTGGTCATCAGGCTCGAAACCTCGCCGCTCAGCGAAACCACGCCCGCATTGGTCTGAGCATGGATACCCGCATCCTTCAGATAGGAGTCTTTCGCGATCTGCGCATTGACCCGTGTCGTAATCGACGCATCCTTGTCATCGATCGCCTCGCGTTTGGACGGGGCGACGACCTGGAGCTCGTTCTTCACACTCTTGACGCCGTCGATTCCTTTGGCAATCCCTTCCGCCGCCTGCTTCGCCTCGTCAGAATCAACCTTGCCACGGATCATCACCAAGCCCTGTGTGGTCTCGACATTGATCTCACTCCCCTTAATCCGAGGGTCGGCAAACAGCGCAATCTTGGTCTTTGCCGTCATCCATGTGTCATTGATCGGCGTCTTCTCGTCGGCCTTGCTGACCGCGTGCGCCGACCCGGTGATGAGCGCCCCACCGATAACCAAAGCCGTGCAGAGTGTCAGGACATAGCGTGTGTTCATAATCTTCTCCTTAACCGAAATGTAAAAGTGTGTCGTCAGACGTCTTTCATGAGTGGCATCCATTCAGCGAGGCTTCTTCTCTACGGCTTTCGGCGCGGCCGGCTTCTCATGCCACGCGTCCGCCCACTTCATCAGCTCGACCTTTTTCCCAGCATACCGTTCTTGAACTTTGCCGACGAACTTTTCATAGTTGCCTTCGATCTGCTTCAAATCATCATCGGTAAACTTGCCCCACTTCTGTTTCAAATCGCCTTTGAAATGGGTCCATTTCCCCTTGAGTTGTTCAGCATTCATCGCATCATCCTCCTATGTACAGCATCGATACCTCAGCTTCACAGTGGCGTCAGATCATCACGCCGGGACACTGTCGGACATCCCGACAGCTTCCGGTCATGCAACCCGAGCGGAGCGCCCTGTGATCACATGGATCGCGACCAACACGATCCCGATCAGGAACAGAACCCAGGAAATCTGGACCGCAACCGCAGACACCCCGGCGAGATTCAGAGCGCCGGCAATCACGCCGACCACCAGGAACACCAGTGCGTAGTAGAGCATGGCTCACTCCTTTCTATGGAATGCGAGCGTGAGTCGAATAGTCCTCTGGAGCATGGCTGGCATCCTGGCCGCCTCCATCAGCAGACCATGACACAAGACATACAGCCGTTCAGAGAAACTCTGACATCGAAACGGAGGAGACTGGAGAATCGGTCACGCCCGGAAGGATCAGGAAGCGCAAGAGATGGGACAGTCAGCGAGCTTCACACCTCGCACCCTCACCCTGGGCGCAATGAGTACGGGAGTCAAGCAATCTAATTCAGCCTGGAATAGTCAATGCGATAGGCATGTTAGGAGGCGTCTATCTCTAATGAACGGCCACTATTGATCGCGCCAGACCGGCGGGTGGGTTGATCTGGTCTGTCTGGTTCATCTGGTTAGTTTCGTTCAACCAAACAAACTAGACAAACCAAACAAACGAAATAACAGGCTTCTTTCCCCGCCCGATTCTTTCAGCATCCTGCTAATGGTCCAATTCGTATCGCACAGCGCCTAATAGATCCGGGATACTAAAGGGCTTCGGGAAGGTCTGCCGGGCCCCGAGAAGTTTCGCGACATCCAAGACATTCCTCTCCCCTCCTGCGCCTGAGATCGCGATCACCTTGGCGTCGAGGAATTCACGCGTCAGTTCCATGAGCATGTCCAGCCCATTCAGTTCGGGCATGAGAATATCTGTGATGACCAAATCTGTCGGCCTCTTACGGTACAGGTCAAGCCCCTCGCGACCGTTGGTCGCTTCCGTGACCTCATACCCCGCCGCTTCAAGAGCGGAGCGAAGGAGTACGCGGATGATTTCCTCGTCATCGATGACCAGAATCGCCGCCATGGAAAAGCACTCCAGTTATTCTTTGTGAAAATGGACGGCCAACAACGCTGGTTTCTTTGGTTTGTCTTGTTCGTTTCGTTCGTCCGGACGGTGAACCAGATGAACCAGATAAACCAGACCGGCCAGATAGACCAATCAACGGTCTTCTTATGTCAGGGCTCTTCCTCTTCAATGTCCTCGATCGACTGTTTGAGCCCCTCGACAAAGGCCTCCGGCTGAGCCAGGGCATTCTCCGTCAGTTGGAATTCAGAGACCAGCACGCCGGCCTTGTCGACAATGATCAACCGATAGCCCTGTTTCACAGCGACGCCCTCTCTCGATCTGATGCAATGCGGCCACGAGCCTAGCATAGTGGGAAATGGATTTTATAGCGGGCGATGAGGAGGAAATGGATGCCGGACGCCTCTTGACGAAATGATCACAGTGCGGCATCTTCCAGATCTCCACGAGAAAGAATCAAGGAGGAGGCGCCATGGCCATGGAGTCCGTCATGCTTTCGCTCGGAACACCTGCTCCCCCGTTTTCGTTGCGCGATGTGGTGAGCGGTCAGAGCTACTCGCTCGACTCCTTCACCGGCAAAACCGCACTGTTAGTCATGTTTATGTGCCGTCACTGCCCCTATGTGGTGCACGTCGAGCAGGAGATTGCGAAGATCGGGCGGGACTACGCAGGCACAGGGCTTGGCATCGTCGGGATCAGCAGCAACGATCCTGTGCAGTATCCGGACGACGCCCCGCCTCGATTGAAAGAGATGGCCGAGCGCCTCGGCTTCACCTTTCCCTTCTGTTTTGACGAGACCCAAGACATAGCGAAAGTCTATCGCGCGGCCTGCACCCCGGACTTCTATCTCTTCGACCGCGAACGGCGGTTGGTCTACCGCGGACAGCTCGATGACAGTCGGCCCGGCAGCAACAAGCCTGTCACAGGTCGCGATCTACGCGCCGCGATCGATGCCGTCCTCGCCGGGAAGCCGGTCGACAGCAATCAAAGAGCTAGTGTCGGTTGCAGCATCAAGTGGAAGCGGTGAGCGGGAGCGGCCAGGTGCCCTCCTTGCTCGCAGAACGCGCACGATAAAACTGTGCTCGCATGGGTCATGGGCGCGTCTTGGCACGCCCGGGGCGGGTGGGTGAGAAAATGCGCGCAGTCGAGGGCAACCTTGGCCACTCCCTTAGAGAGAACTAAGCGAGCTCGGAGGGACCATCTGTAATCGTGGTCGTTGGACGCGCGCAGTGGGAGACCAATCAGGCCACCCCTGCTATATAGGAGCAAGGGAGAGGAAAGAAGTTGCCAGATTGGAAGGACACCAGTGCCGATCTTTTGCTCCCGGAGCGAGCGAGCGCGCTCGACGAGACAACCAGACAGACCAGATAGACCAGACCAACCTGCTTCTCGCCCGTTCATCACAACAACGCCAGCTGAGCCTGCGCCCATGCGTTTCCTTGGGCGGCGGCTTTCTCGTACCATTCTCGTGCCACCGCATAATCCTGAGGCCCGCCCCACCCGTTGGCATATAGCTGGCCGAGTTGGGCCTGCGCCCATGCATTGCCCTGAGCAGCGGCTTTCTCGTGCCAGCTCCGTGCCGTCTTATAATCCTGCGGCACACCCTTCCCATTGGCATACAGCTGCCCAAGATTGTACTGCGCCTGCGAAACACCTTGAGTTGCCGATTGCTCCCACCACTCCCGCGCCTTCTTAAAATCCTGCGGCACACCACGCCCGTCGGCATACAACTGCCCGAGCTGGCTCTGCGCCCATGCATGGCCCTGGGCAGCAGCGAACTCGTACCATTTCCGTGCCGCCACATAGTCCTGCGGCACGCCCCTTCGCCCGCTTTCATACAGCTGACCGAGCTTGGTCTGTGCCGACGCGCTGCCCTGAGCGGCCAGCCTCTTCAGTTGCTGTAGATCGACCTCTGAAACCATGTCCTCCGGGGAACCAGGCGCACGCCTGGCGGCCTGGACCATCTGTCGCTGCATCACATCAAGACCATTGAGGCGGGGCTGTTGGGTTTCTGTCGTTCGCGCATTCCTCGGAGGTGTCGCCTGTCCATCCTTCGGAGTATGTGTATGGGACACCTCATCCCGTAGCACCACAGCAGGGTGATCGTGATCGTGTTCCTCCGAGTCAACCGCGAACGGGGCATTCCCCGAAAGCGTCGCATGTTCATCCGTGTGAGCAGGCTTGTTGGAAATAATGACTTTAGATCTTTTTGTGGCCGTGAATAAAAGGATGATGGCAAATAGTACGGCGATGGCCAACATCGCCATTCGCGCAGGGGTAAAAAACTCATCATTTTTTTCCGGAGGTTTAATGTCCCATTTCTCATCTCGCTCGGGATCGTAGCGAAACGTAGTCTGGCAGGTGGGGCATGTCACGATGACAACACTTCTCGCGTCGACCCGGAGTACCGAATTACATGTCGAGTCGGGACATCGAGTAATGCGAGCTTCGGACGGTTTAGGCTTGGGTTGCCCTTGCCGCGCACTGCGGGCACGGAGCCCATCATCATAGCGTTGTTTCAATTCAGGGTCGCGGAGCGTCTCAAACGCAACGTTAATGTCCCTGCTCTTCTCCTCGGCCTTCTTCAGAAGCGTGGGGTTATGGTGAAAGCGATCGGGATGCCAGACTTGTAATAGGAGTCGGTAGGCTTGGGTTATCTCTTCGCGGGTCGCTGATTCAGAAATTTCCAGGATGGAGTAATAATTCTCCATGCTAGACGCTCCAATACGATGGACATGTGTGCCTCACAATGAATGATATTCTATGAGGGCGGGGATCGAAGATGCAAGGAGGGATGGGTAGCCTAGTCGTCCTCCTGCTCGAGGAACGCGCGCCCTCCGAAGACTCTCGCACGGGCTACTTGCACGTCCCGGGAAATCGATTGCAAAGCAATCGGAGGGTAGGGCGGGTGAAATGTGTCTGCCCGTGGGTGGGTGAGAAAGTCGTGTGCAGAGGGAGATCAATCAGCCCCCATCCCTGGAGAGAGAACGAGCGAAGATCGAAAGGACAGGCTATGGTTTTGGAACTTCTAAATCTTTGCAAATCTTCTGAGCGAGGAAGTCGTTGATCTCTCGATGGCGGGGAACGGTGGACGTTTTACCGGCAGGGCGGTTGACGTACACGCTATGACTCCCTCCTTCACGGAGGAGCTGGACACCATGGCGTTCGAGGTGACGGATCAGATCGACCCGTTTCATGAAATGGAAGCGAGAGGCTCCCGGATCACAATCTTGTTCCGGAGAGATTCTTCTGCTAGCGCACGGTTAGATTCCAATACCAGATGGACAGCTTCCTGAAGATTGGCCCGGGCTTCATCAAGCGTATCTCCCTGTGTATTTGCGCCGGGCAACTCCTCGACAAACGCGACATACCCTTCGGGCACTTGTTGGAAAACGGCGGTCAATTGTTCCTTCATGGCAGCGGTCTCCTTACGCGCGAAGTATAACAGAGTGAATAGCCTATGCCCACTCTCTGCCCGAAGAAGAGGATGGGGAAGGAAGGGCACCCACATTGGTCCTATGCTCCCGGAACGCGCACTTTAAGAATGTGCTCGTTCGACGGCCGCACCTAGACCAACATGGGTGCCCTTCCTGGAAAAGAAACACGAGCGAACTTGGAAGGATCATCTAGATGACGGTCACTCGATGCGCGCACTGGGAGACAATCTAGCCCGCTCTTACTTCTGCTTCGCCACAATCTTGTACTTGATCCCCTCGTACGTGGCGCGCGGAAGAATCTGCTTCTGCACCAGCTCGTCTTTTCGTTGGTACGGGCGCCCCTTGATAACCTTTTCTGCATAGACCTCGCCGATACCGGGAAGCGCCTTGAGTTGATCGGCTGTGGCGGTATTGATATCGAGAAGGTCAGCCTGGTCGGCAGCTTGGGCCAGCGGGGAATCGGTTAAGGCAAAGGGAAGCAATGGAAGCGCAAGCAGGAGCGCGCTTCCCAGTCCTACCCGGACAGTCCACCTGATGATCGTTGGCAACATGACCAGCCTCCCTATGAGATTCATGTAAATGATCCGACCTCTGTTGTGTGTTCGCGAAATCGCGCAATCAAGGATCGACCAGGCTACCCTTTCTCATTCCTACGCTAGCGACTTGGTCCCACGGAACGGTTGAGAGGTTTGAACGGCACCGACGGGCTGTATTCGTTGAGAGGGTTCAGCGGGTTCTTGGGATTATATTGGTTGAGGGGATTGAACGGATTGCTTGGGTTGTACAGGTTCATCGCATTCGAAGGGTTTGCCTGGATCAAACCGCACTTTGTGTGGGCCGCTTGCTCATCATCGAAGTATCGTTATTGGCGCCAGCGGAGAAACCCCACAAGTGTTCTTCTGGATTCTTCGAATCGTAGGTGTTGATCGGATTCAACGGATTATCGGCAAGGTCCCCGGCCGACACCGGATTCCGGTCTAACCGGTGCTCAACCCTGAAGCTCCTGTTTCAATCGTGTAAGCAATTGGTCCAATCGTTCCTGGTGAGGCAACGTCACAGTGATGAACCCCACGCCTAGCTCGCCCCCACGGCTCCAACGCACTGCCGCCCGCTCAATGCAAATAGGGGACGGCTCACCGGGCACGTCGAAGCGCAGGGATACCTGCATGCCTGAGTAGACCTTGGTGTCAGTCTTGGCACGGCAGCCACTCTTCGACAGGTTCATGATCGTACCGACCGATTCATCGCGTGGTTGACCAGAGAGCACGCTCTGAAAGTGCACGAGAAAGCGCTGTTGGCGGCGGAGATCCATGCAATAACCTCGCAGGAATGTTGGGAGCAGGACAAACCGTGCAGGCTAGCCTACTCCTCGCCTGGAGCATAGCGCATGCGGGGCACAAGTGGTTCATGAATACGTCTTTTTCGCCCCTAGTGGAAAATTAAGCCGTTGCTACCAGGCATAGGCTTCCGGCGCAGGCCCGCCGGGGCCGGGGAAGATGCCGTCGAGCCGTTTCAGTGTTTCCTGGCTCAATGTGAGACTCAGAACTCGCATCGTGCCGTTCAATTGCTCCATCGTGCGCGGTCCGATAATCGGCGACGTGACGGCCTTTTGGTGCAGCAGCCAGGTGAGCGCGACATCGGCCGGGCGCTCGCCGAGTTCTGTGCAGAGGGCCTCATAGGCTTCCAGCTTGGGACGATGCTTCTCGATGTCTTGCTTCACATCCTTGTCCGCGCGTCGACCGACCTTCGCCGGCTCCAACGCCCCGGCCAGCAGCCCGCGCGCGAGCGGACTCCAGGGGATCAGGCCGATGCCATAGGCTTCGCAGGCCGGAATCACTTCTAACTCGATCGTGCGCTCGTTCAAATTATAGAGACTTTGTTCCGACACGAGGCCGACAAAGTGGCGGCTTCGCGCCAGCTCTTGCGCCTGGGCCAGATGCCAGCCGGCGAAATTGCTGCTGCCCGCATACAGAACCTTGCCTTCCCGGACCAACTGCTCCATCGCCTGCCAGATTTCCTCCCACGGAGTCTCCCGATCGACGTGATGCATCTGATACAGGTCGATGCAGTCAGTCTGAAGGCGTCGCAGGCTCGCCTCGCACGCCCGCTTGATGTGCAGGGCCGACAAGCGAGACTGATTTGGCCACTCGCCCATGCGGCCGAACACTTTCGTCGCCAGGACGACTTTCTCACGCCGTCCTCCACCCTGGGCGAACCAACGCCCCACGATCTGCTCCGTCCACCCCTCCCCCACTTTCCAGCCATAGACATCCGCCGTGTCGAAAAAGTTGAGGCCCAGCTCCAGCGCCCGATCCATGACGGCGAAACTGTCCGCCTCGCTCGTCTCCGGCCCAAAGTTCATCGTGCCGAGACAAAGCCGGCTCACCTTCACTCCCGACCGCCCGAGATGAACATATTGCATAAGCAAGCCCCCTCGTCACACACGCGAATGGAGGATATTCACAACTCCCCCTCTTCTTCAATGCCCTCGATCGACTGCACAAGTACCGACTAGAACGCGTCGATGCTCAACGTCGCGAGTTCACATTTCCCATATTCCCCTCGATTCATTGAGCAACCCCGCTTGCTTGGAGCCTAATTTTTTCCTCCACGTTCGCCATGACCTCAGCAAATTGTTCAGGTTGCGGCGCCGTTCTTTCATCGAAACATCCGGCATCCCTGAGCATGTACATGTAATTGAATTCCGCGAGCCACTTGCTCTTGTTGGCTCGTTCTTCCGCAAGAGAATAGTAAATCTCATGGAGCGGTGTCTGAGGCGCTGAACTTTGTATAGCTGTCACATCGTTGACTATGGTTGAAACCGTTTTTTTGTGAACAACTTGCATGCCCCAGGGTGAGTTCAGGAAATAGACCAAGGCCGCACCAGCAACGATGACCGCGAGAACGATCAAGAGGACTTCCATGATCCCCGCCCTTGCGTATACAGCATGCTCGTGGATTGAGCCTACTCCTCGTCTGGAGATCAGCGCAAGCGGGAGGGATGGAGGGGAACAGCCAGACCATCCTTCTTGCTCGCTGAGGCCACACGATCAGAATGTGCTCCCTCAATGCGCGCAGTGAAGGACAGTCTGGCCGTTCCCCTTGAGAGAATGGGGGAAAATCGGAAGGGCCTCGTTCGACGCGCAGAGTGGGACCAGGCATGGGAAGCGTTGCCGGCAGGCAGGGGCAAGGATGGTTGGCAATTTTCTATCCAAACTCTTAGTGGGGTAGTACAATCGTCGCTGTTATGAGGGCTCTGGGGACAGACGAATTCATCGTGACCATCCGAGGAGTTCTCGGTACTCAAGGGTAATCGATAGCGACAAGGAGACAGCATGGCCGGGTTTGTCTTGCGGAAGAGTCAACGGCTCAAGACATTCGCGACGATGCGCTACTTTGGGGACGGGGTTGCCGGTGAAGGAATCATCAAAGATCTTTCGCTGAGCGGGAGCTACATTACCGGGAATAGACCGGTCTCCATCGGACTGGTGCTCGCCCTGCATATTTTTGTGCCGGGAGAGGCGGAGTTGTTGCTGATCGAGCGCGCCACCGTGAAATGGGTCAAGAGGGCTGATTTCGGGGTGGACTTCGACACTCACGAACTGAAGCTGGCCGAGCGAATCACACAGGTCATCTCCAAGCTGGTCAAGACGCGACATGGCTCATCCGGCAATGAATAAGAAAACCAGGCAGGTGTACTGCCCGTCTTAAATTTTCGTCTCGCGAACGGGAAGCAACCGGCGCACTGGGCCTGCGGGTTTGTTCTGATACCGTGCGACAAACATCTCGCCCGCGTTGCGGGCATGATCCTCGGCATCCTCTCGCGTCGCAAAGCGAGCCTCCCCTACCTGCCACCACTGGCTCGCACTCACACTCTCTCCTAGCAACTCAGCCACCGACACCCTCAGCGCCTTCGCCAATCGCACCAACGTACCCAACGAAGGGTCGTGCTGTCCCAGTTCCAGCCGCGTCAAGAACGTGCGTGACAGACCGGCGGTCACGGCGAGCTGCTCTTGCGTCAAACCACGGCGGGCTCGCAGTCGCTGGAGTTGTTTGCCGAAACGCTGAATCGCGCGCATGGCACCTCCGGTACAAAGGCAGGAGATAGCGAGGTGAGTCTACACCGTCAGCTGTGCAGAGCGAAAGGATGGGAGGAGGGAAAAGTGGGAAAAACCGGAAAGCCCTCGCCCGGGCTAATCGTCCTTGGAGATTGATCATGAAACTATCGGAGGGTCGAGCGGGTGAGAACATTGTGCCAGGGGAAGATCGATCGGAACACTATATTTCAGGAAGAGAAGGCGAGCTACCCAGGAAGGACTAGTGGACGGTCATGGCCTTTCCCCATCATGCAGGCTGATAGTGCAACATAAGCAATTGGCGCGCGTTTAATGGAACAGTGGCATAGGTTCGACCGTCATTATCCACAAACTCCACCTCAAACACATCCGGGCCAAGCGACTCCACTACGGTCCCCACTTGTCCGCGTAGCAAGCCACGATCAGAGATATCCTCGGTCAGAGCCACCACATCGAGTAGGCGAATTTCTCGGTTCATGATGTCCGCTCCTTGCTAAAGAACATAACAAGAGGTGAATCGTGGGAAGTCCTCGCCGTGACGAATGATCCACAAACTCCGCACCGTTGCCACCCCACCCGCACCCTGTACGGGAAAGTCTAGCGCATACCGCTGCCCATAGTCATCTGTACCAAGGAAACCAGCATCTTCCCGGATCACTACCTCCAAAAGCCTGCTCCGCACGTCTTCTGCCTGGTCGGCTCCGACATTTTTGGAAGTGCCGGTGTGACGGAGAAGAGCATCAGAAGGAGAAGGAGGAGGACAGCCTACATGATGATCCTCCGAGAAGCGGAACAGCCAACGGTCTCAGCCTACCCCAGCGTAGCCCACGGACAGCGCCGGGAAAGCTGAGCAGGAAGCGGTATATACTTCAGCAACAAGGGCTCTCGACCCCTTGTTGGACGATCGTTGGAAGACTGCGCAACCAAGTGAAGAGATGTGGCGACCTTGAATCGACGTCGGCATGTAAGTCCGAGTCAGTTCCGTTCGGACCTGCGGGTGAACGGGAGGATTTCTGTCTTCGGTCTCGCCGTTGCCGCTCTCCTCGCGTGCGACGGGTCGATGCAAACCGTGTCGATCAACGCAGAAGACTTCCGATTTACGCCGGACCTTGTGCGGGTGCAAGCGTCGGCTCCGCTCACGCTCTCTGTGTACAACGCCGGCCGGGAAGTGCACGAGTTCGACAGCCCCATCCTCATGTACGCCGCCAAGACCTCGCTGCCGAAAGACACTCCTGAATCAGCCGGTACTCCCGGCATAGTGATTCGACCGGGACAGTCGCTGCGAGTCGTCATGGCTCCTCCAGCGGGAACCTATCTCTATATCTGCCGGCGCAAAGGTCACGCGAACATGACCGGCACATTGATTGTCGAGTAAGCATCTTGTCTCCATCAGTCCGTGCTGCGTACCGCACAGGACATGGTCAGGGAATGGATATGTGGCAGAAGCAAAATGGGAGAAAGGTTACAGCGGTTCCTCAAACTGGAGCGGGGCGTGCTTTCGATCTTTCGGCAGCGTGAATCTGAAATGCCAATCGTGCTGCCCGCCTTCTGGTGCGACGTGGAACCAGCCTTCTGCGGCGAGATGCTCGTCTGATTTGGACTTGCCCTCCGGATAGAACTTGAACTGCAAACGTCCCTGTTGATTGCCTTTCACATCACCGGAATCGAGCTTTCCCATGATCTCGATGTGGTCTTCAAATTTATCGAGTGCTTCGTTGAGAAGTGATCGGAGCAGGCTCGTGGTCAACCCCTGTTGGAAAGGTGTCTCCGGGTTGAACGGTTAAGTCTCGGCCGCCCATACCGGACCGGACGTACACACCAAGAAAACCGCTATCGCGACAGCACGTACCATGTGATCACTTTATTCGCTGAACCCTGCGCCGTCAAGGGCTCACCTCCCCGTCTGGCCCGTCTCGCTCGTCCCGCCTGTCTCGCACGTCTCGCATCAGCATTTCCTGGCCTAGCGAACGGCCTCCAGGCTTTCCTCATTCATCGACCTCTCCTGATCGTGTTTGATGACTTTCTTGGTGGATTCTTTCTTGCCCGTCTCCTGCTTCGCAGCGGGAGGAGCGCTGGAGGTTGCGCAGCCGGTTACGGTGAGCAAGAGCATGGAGAGGACTATCGCCGTCACAATAGACATGGGACCTCCTAGATTCTAAGTGTTCTTGGCGTACCGAAATAGTCATTCGTAATCAGCCTGATCTGTTCGAGGGCCGCTTCGAGATCATCGACAATTTCTTGGGCGATGACCTCGGGGACGATCCATGGGAATATGGATCCTAACACCATTATTTCCGCTCATGTTGTGGAGGAGTGCCGGCATGGGGGTATCCCAGCGCCTCGTTCCCCCGTGCTACCCGCCCCCCTTTCGGGGTAACCACTCCAGGGCATGCGCAATCCAGCTGCTTCGATATGCTTTTACTTGTCAGGCAGAACAGGCAACTGTGAGTGATGAAGGGAATGCGCATGTTTGGTCAGTCGATGGGATGGCAGGAGGCGAAACCACTCAGCCTCTCTGTGAGGGGGGAAATATCATGACCAATTCATCTATTTCAAAACAATCCCTTGCTGGACTGGCGATCCTTGTACTCGTCGCCGGATGCGCCCCCGATCAAGGTGGAGGGCCGACGACGAATGCGACTCCGAACGCGACTGCAGCAAACCCGGCCTTGGCGAACGATTTTGGCGGGTCAGGCGTGGTGCTGAACACCTCGATCGCAGCACCGTTTGTGTTATTCCAAAACGATTCCGTATCCAGATTGGTCAATCGAGATGGAGGCGCGGTCAAGCCAGACGGGGTGAACAATATCTACTCCCTGGGCGCCTATGTCGATCCCAATGACAGCAACCGAGTGAAACTGTTCGTCAACGATCGCTTGAATCACCGCGTGCTAATTTTTAATACGATTCCGCAAGATGCCACGGCGCTCCCAGATGTCGTACTGGGCCAGGCCGATTTTGTTTCCGGCACCCCGAATGCCGGCGTGGGAACCTCCGCCGTGGGATTCAACGAAAACGTGCATATGTCTGTCTGTTCCAACGGCAAGATGTTCGTCTCTGACCGGAACAATAACCGGGTGTTGGTCTATGACCGAGTCCCAACCGCCAACGGCACAGCAGCGGATTTCGTGATCGGCCAACCCGACTTTTTGACGAATACCCCAGCCACTACGGCGACCGGGTTGAATCATCCCTATGCCGCCTACTGCATGGCCAACAAGTTATTCGTGATCGAACAAGGGAACCATCGCATCCTGGTGTTCGACCCCATTCCCACCGCCACCAATCCCGTAGCCTCCTACGTAATCGGCCAGCCGGACATGGTCACCGGTACGTCTGGCTGCACGGCGGGCAATCTGAACAGTCCGTATGAAATTCTGCGTCATGGCGATACGTTCTTTATCGCCGACGGCGGCAATCAACGCGTCTTGGAATTTGACGATATCCCCGCCGCCACCGGGGCCACCGCCACCGCAGTCCTGGGACAAACCACCTTCACTTCGTGCCTGCAAAACAAAGGAAACGCTCTGCCGTCCGACTCATCCCTGGCGTTTCCCAACGCGCTGGCCGCGAAAGGCAATCTGCTGGCCGTCAGCGACCATACCAATAACCGCACGATGTTTTTCGATCTTCCGATCATGACCAACCAGTCGGCCTCCAAGCAACTCGGCCAACCGGACTTCGTCACCCCAACCAACGTGACGCCGCCGACACCCAACTCCGTAACGACGACCAAGGGGTTGATCTTCGATCAACAGTACATCTGGATCGGCGACGGAGGGAACCATCGCCTTGCCGTGATTCCGTTGCCGTAGTCTTCAGGAATCATATAGGCAGCCTCGCCCACTCCCCTATGTGAGCGATGCGTGATGAGACGGGAGGGGGTCCTGAATCAGCTACTCGAGACACTTGGCTTCGAACTGAGCCAGGTCATCGTCTTCGACGGTGTAGCTGATCTCGATGGGGTTGCAGCAGACCTCACAGTCTTCGACGTAGCTGTGACAGTGAACCGAGAGATCTAGGACCATCGAGATCTCTTCGCCGCAAAAGGGACAAGTGAAGGAGTGTTCCACGATACGCACGCTACCGCAAACCCCTGTCGCATAACAAATGGAGCGGGAAGAACGGGCCCTTATGCTGTATTCAATGTGCGCGTGAACAGCTCCAGCACCATGCCGTAACAGATCCTGGCCGCAGCCGGATCGTACCGGGGACCTTCGTCGCGAAGGAAGGCGTGTTGGGCGTTGAACTCATGCCACTGGAAATATGTCCCGGCATCACTCAGGCATTATAGATCAGCGCCCGTCCCTCGCGGGGAATGTGTGGGTCCTACCTGCCCAGATCATCAGCAGCTCGCCCTTGATCTCGCCGATCCGGTCCAGGCTGTTGTCGTGCATGCCCTCCCCCAGACTGCGCTTATGGATATCGGTCGCATAGCAACAGGTGGCGGCCAGCACGTCACGCTGCATCGCCGCACGAAACGCCAAATGCCTCCCCAGACAAATCCCCATCGCGCCCAGCTTTCCTGTGCAATGCGGTGAGGACTTCAGAAAGTCCAGCGCCGCGCGCGCGTCGGCGTCGTAGCTCGACAGGGTCTTGGTCGTCTTGTGCCATTGCCGCGCTCGGCGCCAGCCTCGTCATAGGCCAGCACAGTTCCGGCCGGCTCCAGCTCGTGGTAAATCTCCGGGACCGCCACCACAAATCCGTGGCTCGCCAACATCGCCGCAGCGCGCCGGATAGGCCCCGTCACCTGGAAAATTTCCGAAAACAGCAGCAGGCCCGGATACCGCCCCCTCAGTGGCCGGCCGAAGGAGGAACGTGCGCATGGGCCCAGTGGACGTGTGGACATCAACCGATTCGGCATCTTTGATAATCATCCCATTCTCCGATTTTGGATGGAATCGAGCGCTACACAGCCTACAAATGGGACGCGATAGCGTCAATTTGGAGAGGTCACAGTCCCCGCCTGGAGAACAAAGCAAGCTGGTCCGAGACAACCATAGATAGAAACAAGGGCTGGCAGCAATTGTTCTTTATGGACTATTTAGACACAGGCGGGGTGCCCTTAGAGTCAGCTTCGCTTTGCCTCACTGTCTCAAATATCTCCTTGGCCAGAATCGGGAACGCCGAGCCCTGAAAGTCGCGGTCTGCCATATAACGCGTGACGATCTTGTCGTTCTCGCCCATTCTCTCGATCATTAACTCCTCAATGAGCTTGCGGACACCTAGTTCGAACTTGTCGAGAGAGTTGGCAAGGGCGGTCTGAATGACCTGTTCGCTCTTGCAGGCTTTCTCTTTGATCTGCTGGAAGAAGAGCCGGTCCTCCTCAGTAAACTGCGTCCCAAAGCGCTCGTTCAGCACCTCAATGATCTCTGACAACGGTGCCTTCTCGTCCTTCGACTTCCCGGTGCCAACATCGGTCGGGCTCTTCACGTATTGCGTTTCGCCTTCCTTCATCAGGATGGCACCGGAGGACACGCGCTCTAGTCGATAATACTGGAGTGCTACCTCGTCACCCACCTTCACAATGGTGGTGTCCCGGCCGAGTGGCAGGTGAGGAAGCAGGAAGCGCCCATAGCTGTAGAACATCTCAAGGTCGGGATCGGCGTACGGAATAATTTGACATAGAAATGAGTACACCTGCACGTAGCCAGTGAGCTTCTCGCGAAATTCCATTCGCTTGCCTTCGTCCGTGATCCCTTTGAAACGATCCACCGCAGGTTGCAGATGCCGCTGCATGTGCGCGAGGTCAACTGGTCCTTGCCGCTCGGTCGGTTTGTAGAACACTTGTGCGAAGGCCTCGACCTCGCTCCAGTGATACACCTGTGCCTGATCCAGCTCGTGCTTCAGTGTCTCCAGCTTCGAGGGGGCCGACACCTCGGCGAGCTCGGTCTTGTCGTAGTAGGGCTTGAATGCGCGGGAGATGTTGGAGAAGAACGAGTGGTGGCTAGGCAGCTTCGTAGGTTCTGACGTCTACTTGGACCCCTGCGCGGACTGCTTCATCGGCTGTCTTTAGCAGGTGAGCTGTGACGCTCTCTTCAATGTACTCTTCTCCGCAATTCTTACACACCCGCGCCGGGACTCCTTTGATGACGACCGTTGCACTCTCACGCTCGAGAGTTACCGTCGCTGTGCCCGGCTGAGTTTCCCCAGTTTTGCAAATTACGCACATCATCAACGCTTCCTCCTCTTGAATCCCGACTCCCACTCTTGGATATCCGGCTGATAGACGGTTACGATGATTGTTTCTGGGCAGGAGCATCATCAGCTGCCACCACATGGATGGGACGAGTCCCACTCCAGCCCAGTATTAGACGGCTTGGAAAGGGCTTGTCCGTCGGATAAGTTTCGATGGCCTCCCCTGTCGCAACCACCTGCTTGACTTCTTCCTTGCTGATCCTCCGTTGGAACATCCGCTGAATGGCATGGACCCGAAAGACCAGGCGAAATTGGCTCATTCCGTCGCGACCCCTGCCCCATTTTCCATTTCGTGTTGTCGGAAATGGAGTCTAGCGCAACTTTCATCCGAAAGTCATCCAACTGGACGAAGACGGTTTATCTGGTCTGTTTGGTTTGTCTCGTCTATTTCGTTTGTCTAGTTTGTCTTGTTGGCCGGACCGGAAACCCAACCAGAGGAACCAGACAAACCAAATAAACCAGATGAACCAGATAAACGCTCAGGGAAGTTACACTTTTGGAATGCGCAATGTTTTGCTGACCATCAAGGTCCCGGATAGGACGAACAGCAAGGATAACGGGTGCAGGTCGCCAGGTCCGAAGGTCACGGTGCCCCACCATAGGGATTCACCCAGCCGGTCCTGCCAGGCGGCGAGGGCTAGCACGCAGGTCAACAGCATGGTCGTGGGAATGGGGGTGCCTTCGAAGTAGGCCACTGTGTCCTTGCCCTCAGAGAGACTCTCGGCGGTCACGTTGTACCGGGCCAGTCGGCTGACCCCGCAGCAGACGAAATACATCAGCACGACCCAGTCCCACCCTCCCCTCATGCCGGCGGCAAATCCGAGCACCGCCGGAGCGACCCCGAACGAGATGATGTCCGCCAGCGAATCCAACTCGCGCCCGAGCGCCGAATGTTTGCGCCGCCATCGGGCGACACGGCCATCGAGCCAGTCGAAAACTAGCGCCGCCGGCGTCAAGGCCGTGGCGGCGAAGAAGTGGGCCGGCGACTGGCTACCCATGTAGAGCATGCTGAACAACACGGCTCCAAGACCACTCGCGGCGTTGGCCAGAGTCAGAAAGTCGGCCAAGTGAAACTCGCGGATCATCGAGAAGTGTTTGGGAGGAGTAGCGGCCACGGCGTGAAAATCTACGCGCGATTTCCAGGAATGTCTACAGGGCGAGAAGCGCGCGACTGGCGGGACGGGGAAGGTTTGTCTGGTCTATTTGGTTTGTTTGGTTTATCTGGTTCACCGACCGGAGGAACGAAACGAACAAGACAAACCAAAGAAACCAGATGAACCAGAGAGACGAGACATGAAGGCCTCTCCTCAGGTCTTGAATCCGATGCGGCGTGGTTTGGATTCTGGCTCCGCCATGAGTTCCCGAATGACTTTGAAGACGATTCGAAACTGGCCATCGTACTTCTTTTCCAGTTCATTGAGGCGTCGGGCAAGCCCCTTGTTCGAGGCGATCATCTCTCGAAGCTGAACAAATGCTCGCATAATGGCGATATTCACTTGGATCGCGCGTTTGCTTCGAAGAACACTCGATAACATCGCCACACCCTGCTCAGTAAAGGCATGGGGATAAGCTCTCCGGAGACCGCCCCAACTTGAAATCACAATCTGTGATTTCAAACGGTCGAATTCCTGTTCCTTCAGTTGAAACATACAGTCGACTGGAAATCGTTCCCTGTTGCGTTTCACGGCCTGCATTAGGACACGCGGTTCGACTGCATAGAGATCGGCAAGGTCTGTGCTCAACATCACTCTATGGCCACGTATCAGAAGAACGCGCCGCTCGATCTTTTCAACCACTGGAAGATTGCTCATTCATCTCCCCATTTCTATCGCTGTTTTTTCTTTGTGGTCACAGTTTGTGACCACATTCAACCTCTCTTGGTTGGTCGGATGTACGCCCGCCCATGAAGTTGCACGGAGATACCGCTTTCATTCAAGAAAATCAAGCGATGCAACTATAAAATACTTGTATTTGCAATCTGTTGCGTAGTGAAGTGAAAGTGAATGTTGAGGCAAGAAAAGGCAAGATGCGAGGCTCGTCTATTTGATCTGTCTGGTGGATCGGCAAAAGCCTCTTACAGGATGCTCAGAAAGTCCAGACTTCTTACCCGCCCAACCCCGGCGGCTACTTCACCCGCCCGCCCTGAGTCTGCCAGGACAGCCTCTTCGCCCAGGGACGCGCCTTGGCCCAAGCAAGGCCGCAGCGGGAAGCCTATCCGATTCCTTATACCTTTCTTAAGGGGAGTGGCCGAGGCTGGGACTTCTTGACGCCCGACGGTGCGCGCTTCTTCGTGCGCCCCATACCTAATCTCCCACAAGAGCCGCCGGAGAATGAGTTGACGGACCGATGAACCAACCCATCCGTGCGGCTTGCTGAACATGTGCGCGGGCGCGGGCTGATTACGCCTTCGGCGTGAGTACCCTCGCAATGTTCGCGAAGCCGTGACCGTCTGCATAGAGCCGGGAGATCTTGCGGACGACCTCAGCCTCTGCCTCGTTGATTCGGCGCGGGAAAGTCACGCCGGGGCGGCGTTGCTTAGCATGGGAGGTACCCCAGCGGACAATCCCTCTGGGGGGTTCTCCTTGAATCCTATCGCTTCCTTGGGATACGTGTTGAAAACCTGTGCTGCGAGGATAAAATCAACGCGAATCAGGCAAGTCTGCGGTGTCACACTCCACGTTGTCTTGACCTTCGCTTCTGTCCCAATCTCGCGTTCCTCGATCCGCTCAATGATCAGAGAGAGGCCGAACTCCGTCAGACCCCCGTCAGCGACTTTACCGATGAAAGCCCAGCGACTTCTCTCTTCACTTGGCCGTTCAAGCCCCAGGAACAGACGTACTCCCCCGTCGGATACCCAGACAATCACCTGTCTTCCTGCCGTCAGCATTGCTCTCCTCCTCGTTTCTAAAGACTTACCCCGTCAAGCTTGTGCCCTAAAGGTTCTTGTACTGTTCGCGGGGGGGAATAACCAAGCAACATCAGCCGCGATCACGCAACCAGCGCAACTGAGTGTATTTCAAAGCGGAGCGCGTCGGTTCACGACGGTAGGAACCCCTGCCCTTCACTGCGCGCATTGAGGGAGCACATTCTGATCGTGCGGCCTCAGCGAGCAAGAAGGATGGCCTGGCTGTTCCCTTCCCACCCTCTGCGACCGCGCGTTGCGCGAGCACAGAAGATCATCAGGCTCCATCCCACCTCCTGCTAGGGAAGGATCGATTGCAGGAACGACATCACCCACTCCTGGAACCAAGATAGCCAGTCCTGTTCGACTGGTTCGGGGATCTGCTTGTTCGTCGGCTGCTGCGGCGTCTGGATTACCGCGGGCGGAGTTGCTGGTGCTGCCTGGGCCATCACTGCCGGATTGGGAGCGGGATCTGCTTGAGCGACTACTTGTGCTGGCGGGGCTGTCTCAACCGGATGCTCGGTGCGGTTGATCAGCGGATGAGATACCGGCGCTCCGGGTCCACCGTCCTCCTCCAATTTGGTCTTATACTCCTCAACCATTGATTGGAGCCCGGGCTGTGCCTTGTTTTCACGTTGAAGGGCGACCCGCAGGCTTTTCTGCTGGGCGGCCAGCTGACTGACCATGCGGCTGAGTTTGTTCAGCCGTTGCCAGGCAACGCGTTCGGCTTCCATCCGCTGCGTAGCCCGTCGATACGCCAAGGAGGTGGCCTCCAGTTGCTTTGCGATGATGAGCCTGTGCTGTTGGAGTTCGCCGACTTGTTCGGTAAGTGCCTGCGATTGAGTTTGAGTGCTGTTGAGTTCGGCTTTTGTCGCTTCGCGGTCGGCAACGGCAACATCGTGTGTGCTTCGCGTTACACAGGCGCCGGTGGTAAGGGTCACGAGACAGAGCATCACGGCTGTGGCGGTGTGGAGATTCATATCTTTCCTCATTGTAGTGTTCTGCATCCGATTGCTCAGAGGGCTGCGTCCTCTGTGATTCGTCGTTTCGTTGCGGTTTAGAATATCCTGCTCCTCAGTAGAAATCACGAGATAAGCGGAAATCGCACAACGCCGTCTGGCTCCGTTGGTTGAGTTGGTTTGTCTGGTCTATCTGGTTTGTTTCGTTTATCTCGATTGTCTAGTTGGTGAAAAACAGCGCGAGAAGAGCGGGACGAACGGCGGGTTTATTTCGTTTATCTGGTTTGTCTTGTTGGCCTGAGCGGAACCAACCAAATGAACCAGATAAACCAAATAAACCTGATGAACCAGCAGTGTGCGCGTTCTGCGAGCAAGGAGGGCACCTGACCGCTCCCTCCCTATTCTTCTAATTCCTGCTTCTTTTTCCCTATTTTGCTCTCCGTCCCCCTCCACAGCCTGACGATATTATCCTTATGCTTGAACCAGATCAGCGCGCTGACGAATAGGGAAAAGATAAAAAACTCCTGTCTCTGTTCGTTCACGATCGCCACGATCGGAAAGCACGTGAAGGCTGCCAGCGCCCCACCCGATGAATAGCGCCAGATCGCTACGGCCCCCAGCCAGATCAATAACAACAGGAGACCGATGGAAGGGGACAGACCCAGCACGACTCCCACGGCTGTCGCCACGCCTTTCCCTCCTTTGAAACCTAGAAACGGCGAGAAGAGGTGCCCGAGGATCGGCGCGAGCGCCACGACCATGATGTAGGATTCAACGGTGAGCCAATGCATCGCAGCCCAGGCAAGCACCCACCCCTTCCCCAGGTCGCCAAGAAGCGTGAGCACCCCGGCTTTCTTGCCGGACACCCGCAGGACGTTGGTAAAGCCGACGTTCTTGCTCCCGGCCGTTCGTGGATCGGGCAAACCCAGCGCCTTGGATACCACGATGCCGAATGGGATGGCCCCCAGCAGATAGCCGAGCACCGTCATCAACCCGCAGAGGAGTTCTTCGTTCATGGATCAGGGGATCGTGAGAGGAGGTGCGCACACCGAGTAAACTCGGTCTATCTGGTTCATCTGGTCTATTTGGTTTATCTCGTTTTTCTGGTTTGTCTGGTTCAGCGACCGGAGGAACGAAACGAACAAAACAAACCAAAGAAACCAGATGAACCAGATAAACCAAAAAGCCCAGAGAAACGAGCTAGAGTCCCTTGGCCACGACTTGCCTCCAGAAACTCCACACATATTGGCCGCCTGAGGCATAGCCGAGCACCAGCGAGAGATAGAGCGTGACGATACCGGCGAGATGCAGATTGCCGAGATCGGACAAGAACGTGTCCTCGAGGATCAACAGCACGATCGCCACGACCTGCAGCGCCATCTTGTACTTGCCCAACGTCTCAGCCACGATCACCATGCCTTCGCCTGCGGCAATCGCGCGAATGCCCGTGACCGCGACTTCGCGCGCGATGATCAAGATCGCGACCAAGGCGCTCACGCGGTCGACGTTGACCAGGAGGATCAGCGCGGAGAGGACCAGCAACTTATCGGCGATGGGATCGAGCAGCTTCCCGAGCGTGGTCACTTGGCCGTTACGGCGGGCCAGATAGCCGTCCAATAAATCGGTGAATGCTGCGACCACGAAAACGATAGCCGCGATGAGGGATCGATCCGGGGTCGGCGTGACAAACAGCAGCACGAATACAGGGATCAAGAGGATGCGGGTGAGGGTAATGAGGTTCGGCAGGTTGAGCGATTCCTGCCCGACCGATCTCCATGCCGCCAGTACGCGATTCATCAGTAACCCACTCCGTTATCCAGTCTCGAAAAAGCTATTGTGGCACACCACAGAAGAACAATCCCACAGAATGCTCAAACTGTTTGCCCAGCAAGGCCACAGCGATCTATCACTTACCTTACTAAGGGGTGGCTGGGATGATCCCAACTGCGCGCATCGGACGAGCACCGTTTTATCGTGTGCGTTCTGCGAGCACTGGGATCGTCCCAGCTACCCCGCTCCCTTTTTCAGCATCCTGTTTAGACAATTCCGTGTTTTAGCAGGTCGTGCAGATGCACGACTCCGACAATTCGCTTGGCGCTGTCCGCGACGACAAGCGTGGTAATGGAAAAACGTTCCATCATTTCGACCGCTTTGGCTGCCAGCTCATCCGGTCCAATCAGCTTGGGACGGCGCGAGGCTAAGGACCCTGCGTTGATCTTGGAAAAATCCCCGCCCTGCTGGACAAACCGCCTCAGGTCGCCGTCGGTAATCACACCCAGGAGCGCGCCCGCTCGATCGACCACTGTGGTCATACCGAGCTTTTTGGCCGACATTTCAAGAATAGCTACCGAGGCTAAGACCATCTCCTCCACTTGAGGCACATCCTGCCCGCTGTGCATAAGGTCCCGTACTTTCACCAGCAGCCGGCGTCCGAGCGTCCCACCTGGATGGAATTGCGCAAAATCCTGTTCCTTGAACCCGCGCTTCTCCAGCAGCGCGACGGCCAAGGCATCGCCCATTGCGAGTGTCGCGGTCGTGCTCGCCGTCGGCGCGAGTCCCATGGGGCAGGCCTCTTCTGCGACGGACACATCCAACGCGACCGTGCTGTTCTTGGCCAAGGTCGAACTCATGCGGCCGACGATCGCTACGACAGGAATACCCATGCGCTCCATGAAGGGCAAGAGCTGCAAAATTTCCTGCGTCTCTCCGCTGTTCGAAATCGCAATGAGGACATCGCGGCGCGCCAGCATGCCGAGGTCGCCGTGGAGCCCTTCGGCCGGATGGAGAAAAAACGACGGTGTCCCGGTGCTCGCCATCGTGGCGGCGATCTTCTGCCCGATCAACCCGGATTTGCCCATGCCCGAGACGACGACTTTGCCCTTGCACTGATAGAGCAAGTCCACGGCCTGCGTAAACCCGCCATCGAGACGTTGAACGAGGGCCTGAACGGCACGCGCTTCGATACCCAGCACACGCCGGCCTGCATCGAGGCTGGTTCCGCCCTTCGGCGACACGGCCCGAGCGCTCTTCAGCTTGGTTACTTTCGTGGTTGTGACGCGTCGCATATCCGCATGACCCGTTCCAGCAAATCTCGTAATTGATGGAGCGGCACCATATTGGGTCCGTCCGATAAGGCCTCGTCGGGGTTGGGATGGACCTCCATAAAGAAGCCATCGACTCCGACACCGGCTGCCGCGCAGGCCAACGGCTCGACGAATTCACGCTGCCCGCTGGACTTGGTTCCCCCGCCGCCCGGCAACTGCACGCTATGCGTGGCGTCGAAGACCACCGGGTAACCGAAACTTCGAAGGACCGGAAAGGACCGCATATCGACGACGAGATTGTTGTAGCCGAAGGACGACCCCCGTTCGGTCAAGACGATCCGCTTGTTTCCAGCCTCCTCCACTTTTTTCACCGCATTGCCCATTTCTTGCGGGGAGAGGAACTGGCCTTTTTTCACATTCACGACTTTTCCGGTCCTCGCCGCGGCAATGATCAAATCTGTCTGCCGGCAGAGGAACGCAGGAATCTGAAGCACGTCCACAATTTTCCCCGCCTCGGTGGCCTGTTCTTCGGTATGGACGTCCGTCAACACAGGAAGACCGAGCTGCGTTTTGACCTGCTGCAGCACCGCCAGGCCTTTTTCGAGACCCGGCCCGCGATACGAGTTGATGGAGGTCCGGTTCGCCTTATCGAAGGACGATTTGAAAATATAGGACATGCCAAGAGACTTGGCAATCTCAGCGATGCATCCCGCCGTGTCCAGCACGAGCTGTTCGCTCTCAATGACACAGGGCCCGGCAATCAAAAACTGCCGATTCCCTGCACCGACTTTAAAGTTCCCTATCTCAACTTCATGCGCCATAGATTCTCTTTCAACATCCCGTGAGATGCTCAAACCAGTCTTGAAGCGAGGCCGCAGGCGAGTCGAAACCGGAGGCGTAGCCTCTCGGCTACGTTGAGGATTTCGACGACCCGAGAACGAAGCTACAAGCTGGTTTCAGCATCTCACCTCAGTGGCCGCACTTGCGGCGAAGCGCCGCCCCCACAAAGCCGCTAAACAGCGGATGCGGATGGTGCGGCCGCGAATTGTATTCCGGATGGAACTGCGTCGCGAGGAACCAGGGATGGTCCTTCAACTCGATGATCTCGACGAGCCGGCCATCCGGTGAAAGCCCGCTCAACACGAATCCCTTGGCGAGCAATCGCTCGCGGTACGCGTTGTTGAATTCGTACCGATGCCGATGGCGCTCGCGCACCTCGCTCACCCCGTACATTTTTTGGGCCAAGGTCCCCTCCCCGAGCACACAAACATAGGACCCCAATCGCATGGTCCCGCCCTTGTCGCTGACGGACTGCTGATCCGACATCAAATGAATGACGGGATCGGGAGAGGCCTCGTCGAATTCGGCGCTGTTGGCGCCGGCCAACCCGGCGACGTTCCGCGCAAACTCGATCGTCGCGCACTGCATGCCGAGACACAAACCGAGGAACGGAATCCGGTGTTCCCGGGCATAGCGAATCGCGGCGATTTTCCCCTCGATCCCGCGCGCGCCGAATCCGCCGGGAACCAGGATGCCATCGACCTCGCGCAGGATACGTTCGGTCCCTTGCCGTTCAAGCTCTTCCGATTCGATCCACTGCACATTCACCCGCGTTTCATGGTCGATACCGCCATGGACGAGGGATTCCGCGAGACTCTTGTAGCATTCCTTCAACCCCGCATACTTGCCGACCAGGGCGACTGAGACTTCATGCTTGGGATACTTGATCTTCTGGACCATCGCATCCCATTCGCGCAAGTTCGGCGGACCGGTCTTGAGTTGGAGCAGCCGCACGATCAGGTCATCCAGCCCTTCCTTCCGGAACACGATCGGCACTTCATAAATCGTCTCGACGTCCTTAGCCGTGATCACCGCGTCTTTCTCGACGTTACAGAACATCGCGATCTTGCCCTTGAGTTCCGGCGGCAGATAGCGGTCAGTGCGGCAGAGAAGGATGTGCGGCTGAATACCAATCTCCCTGAGCTTATTGACGGAGTGCTGCGTCGGTTTGGTCTTCAGTTCACCGGCTGTGCCGATGTACGGCACCAGCGTCAGATGGACATAGAGCACGTTCTCGCGGCCGACGTCGTACGGCATCTGGCGAATCGCTTCGAGGAACGGTAGGCTCTCGATGTCACCGACCGTCCCGCCGATCTCCACGATTGTCACGTCCATCCCCTGGGAGATGCGCATGATGGCTTGCTTGATCTCGTCGGTGACGTGGGGCACTACCTGCACCGTCCCGCCGAGGTAGTCGCCGCGACGCTCTTTCGTGATCACCGAATGGTAGATCCTGCCGGTCGTGTAGTTATTCTCTTTGGTGAGGGTGAGGGATGTATACCGTTCGTAGTGGCCAAGGTCGAGATCGGTTTCCGCGCCGTCGTCCGTCACGTAGACTTCCCCGTGCTGGTAGGGATTCATCGTGCCGGGATCGACGTTGATGTACGGGTCAAGCTTGAGGAACGTGATCTTCAACCCTCGACTCTCGAGCAGGTTGCCGATCGAGGCCGAGGCAAGCCCTTTCCCCAAGGAAGAGACGACCCCGCCCGTGACAAAAATGAATTTGCTCATCGTGGCCCCCATCTTGTCGGATCGTGTAATTCTGACACGCATGGCACCCTTACCTGGAAGGGGCAGCCTTCAGCGCGCCCGACTCCTGCTCGATGACGTCATAGGGTTGAAGCTTCTCTGCCGCCGACTCGACATCTTGCGGCGTATCCACACGCAAGGAGGCATGGGCGGTTTCCCAGACCCTGATCGGAATGCCATGCTCCAACGCGCGCAACTGCTCGAGCTTCTCCGCATCCTCGAGCCGTCCGGTGGGAAGGGACGCCAACTTCAGCAGGGTGTCGCGCCGGTACATATATAGACCGAGGTGAATGTAATGCAACCCATCGACTGCTCGGCGGCCGGCGTCGTCCCGCACCAATGGAATCGGCGCGCGTGAGAAATAGAGGGCGTTACCGAGATGGTCCGTGACCACCTTCACCACCGAGGGATTGTGCACATCTTCTGTCGAATCGATCGTGCGCTTCAGTGTGCCCATTTCTACACCGCTCTCGATGCACGGTTCGATGAGATCCGTCAACAAATCAGGCTGGAGCGGGATCTCATCTCCTTGTAGGTTCACATAATAGTCCCTGTCGAACATGCGCGCCACTCCGGCGACTCGATCGGTGCCGGTCCGATAGTCTCCGGCTACCATTGCCACACGCCCGCCGAATCGTTCCACGGCCTGTTTGATCCGCTCGTCGTCGGTGGCGACCATGACCTCCGGCGCCAGGCGACAGGCAGCCGCGTGTTCGTACACATGCTGGATCATGGGCTTGCGGCCGAGCATAACGAGGGGTTTTCCCGGAAAGCGCGACGACCCGTACCGGGCCGGGATCACCACCATGACGGATGGTCTAGCCTTAGTCATGGCCAAGTGCCTCCGAGAGCTGTTGTGCCGAGAGGGTGGCGGTGCCAACCATGCCGACGACGACACCGGCAGCGTAGTTGGCCAACGTTGCGGCATCTCTCGTCGATGCGCCGGTCGACAGCGCGAGGGCCAACGTCCCGATCACCGTATCACCCGCACCGGTGACATCGAAGACTTGGCGGGCTTGAGTGGGAATGTGCCAGGAGACGCCCTCTCCTTCGTACAAACTCATCCCTTTTTCGCCGCGCGTAATGAGCACCGCTTGGCATCCCAACCGCTGTCGCATGATCGCGCCGGCCTCGTTGATCGCCTGATCGTCTTCGCCGTGCACCCCGGCGGCTTGCGTCGCTTCATGATGGTTCGGCGTGATGACCGTCGCCCCCTTGTAGTAGCTGAAGTGTTCGACTTTCGGATCGACGACCAGGGGTATGCCACGGATTGCGGCGAGCCGCGTGAGTTCCGACATCAGTGCGGCGCTCACGACTCCTTTGGCATAGTCCGACACCACGAGACAGGATAATTCTCGTAGTCGCGATTCCACGTAGCGGAGAATCCGCCGCTGCATCGCCGGCTTGAGTTCCGCGCGGCGCTCCACGTCGTACCGCACGATCTGCTGATTATGTGCGATGACGCGGGACTTTCTGGTGGTCGGGCGGTCTTGGTCGATCACGACCCCTCCACGCCCGGAACGTGTCGATCCCAATTCTTTGAGGAGCATCCGTCCGGTTTCGTCCGAACCGATGACGCCGCAGAGATCCGCCTTTCCTCCCAGGGCCAGAATGTTATTGAAGACGTTCGCGGCTCCGCCGAGCCTCAACGACTCAGAATCGACATGGACGACCGGCACCGGGGCTTCCGGCGAGATGCGGCTCACACGACCCCATATATAATGGTCCAGGATGAGGTCGCCGATCACAAGCACGGAGGCTTGCGGAAACCGCGAGATATACTGCCGAAGCACTTGAGGGGACGCCGCACCGCCCTGGCTCTGAGCCTCGGAACCTGCCGCAGCTTGGCGCGCGGCTTTACCTACTGAATGGCTTTTCCGAATCGATCCCATCTCACCCACTCCGTCCATTGGCCTTGCCCGCTCCACGACCAGTAAATACGGAACGCCTTCCCGCGGACTTTCTCCTCGCGCACGAACCCCCAAAACCGGCTGTCCAAACTTTGGTCGCGATTGTCGCCCATGACGAAATACGCGCCATCAGGCACGGTCACCGGCCCGAAATTGTCGCGCGGATTGATTGTGCCGTCAATGACACCCGGATCGATCCGTTGGGTGAATGGTTTATCATTGAGCACGACCCCGTTTACCAGCACGGCTTTATTGCGAAGTTGGACGGTATCGCCCGGAATCCCCACGATCCGTTTGATGAAGTCTTTTTCCTCGTCTTCGGGAAACCGGAACACGATGATGTCTCCCCGCTGGGGCTTGCCGAATTCGATGAGTGCCTGCGAGGCGTAGCAATTGACGGGAGGAAAGCCCGCTGAAAACTTGCACTGGCTGGGCCATTGAATGCCGTAGGCCAGCTTGCTGACCAGGATATGATCCCCGATCAACAACGTAGGAATCATCGAGCCGGAGGGAATCTTGAAGGCCTGGACGACGAACACCCTGATCGCAAAAGCCAGGAGCATCGCCACAATAATGGCTTCGGCATACTCGCGAACGAGCGACTTCTTGCCCGGCTGTGCCACCGCCGGCGGTTCGCCGAACACCGCCGGCGCTCCTGCGGCCTCCGTCCGCCTCGGTTGGGTCGCGGGCGTGAGGTCCTCCGATGGGGGGCGATTCGTCTCCCCGCTCATTCCTCACCGACTTTCAAGATGGCAAGGAAGGCTTCTTGCGGCACTTCCACGCTCCCTACTGACTTCATGCGCTTCTTCCCTTCCTTCTGCTTCTCGAGGAGCTTGCGTTTCCGCGTAATATCGCCGCCGTAGCATTTCGCAAGGACGTTCTTCTTCATGGCACCGATCGTCTCACGCGCAATAATCTTGCTCCCGATCGCCGCCTGAATGGCGATCTCGTACATCTGCCGGGGGATGAGTTCCTTCATTTTCTCGGCGAGCTGACGCCCGCGCTGAATGGACCGGTCTTTATGGGTGATGAACGACAAGGCATCGACCGCTTCGCCGTTCAACAAAATATCGAGCCGCACGAGATCGGACTCGCGATAGCCGAGCAGCTCGTAATCAAGCGAGGCATAGCCCTGCGTGCGCGACTTGAGCTTGTCGTAAAAATCGAGAATGACTTCGTTGAGCGGCATTTCATAACTGATCGTCACCCGCGTCGGATCGAGAAAATGCATGCCCCGCTGAACGCCACGCCGCTCCTGACACAGCTTGAGGATGGCCCCCATGTACCGTTCGGGAGTAATGATCGACGCCAGAATAAACGGTTCCTCAAATGAATCGATACTGCTGGGAGGCGGGAGCTGTGACGGATTGTTGACCTCCAGCACCTCGCCCTTCGTCGTCAGTACACGATAGACGACGGTCGGCGCGGTGGTGAGGAGCGTCAGGTCATACTCACGCTCGAGCCGCTCCTGAATGATTTCCATGTGGAGCAGGCCCAAGAAGCCGCATCGAAATCCGAACCCCAAGGCGAGCGACGTCTCCGGTTCGTAGACGAACGAGGAGTCGTTCAACCGGAGTTTCACCAACGCATCCCGCAAATCTTCATACCGTGCCGTGTCAGTGGGATAGAGCCCGCAGAACACCAGCGGCTTCACTTCCTTATAGCCGGGGAATGGCGCGCTCGTGGGCGAGACCGCATCCGTGAGGGTATCGCCGATTTTGACGTCCGCGACTTCTCGCATGTTGGCGCAGAGGTATCCGACCTCGCCGGTCAACAGCTCGCTCTTTTTGGTCCTCTTCGGGGTGAATTGGCCCACTTCCATCACTTCGAACATCCTGTCGTTCGACATGACTTTGATCTTCATCCCGGGCCGCAGGGCTCCATCCACGACTCTCGTCAGCACGATCACTCCCTGATAATTATCAAACCAGGAGTCGAAAATGAGCGACTTGAGCGGTGCCAATGGATCGCCGGAGGGTGGAGGAATTCGTGCAATAATCGCCTCTAACACCTCCGACACACCTTTTCCCTCTTTTGCGCTGATCGGCAGCGCATCGGTCGCATCCAGCATCAGGATCTCGGAAATTGATTGCTTGGTGCCTTCCAGATCAGCGCTCGCGAGATCGATCTTATTGATGACCGGAATGATCGTGAGGTTATTGGCCATCGCCAGATTCACATTGGCAATCGTCTGGGCCTGCACGCCCTGCGTGGCATCGACGAGCAAGAGGGCGCCTTCGCAAGCCGCCAAACTGCGCGAGACTTCATAGGTAAAGTCGACGTGACCCGGCGTATCGATCAAATGCAAGGCATACGTCTTCCCATCCTTGGCCTGATACCGAACCGCGACCGCGTGGGCCTTGATCGTGATTCCGCGTTCACGCTCCAAGTCCATCGCGTCGAGAATCTGGTCTTTTGATTCTCGGGCCGTGACAGCGCCCGTAGCTTCCAGGAACCGGTCAGCGAGGGTTGATTTGCCGTGATCGATATGGGCAATAATCGAGAAATTGCGTATAAGGCTTTGCAAATCCTAACTCATTTCCCAATGAAATCGGTTCATTATAGATACCGCCCCCAAGGTTGTCAAAGCAATCGCGCCCTCGTATAATCCGCTCCGCACCGCGCCGGTACCATCTGACACGCGTGTCTCATTCATACAGTATTGCGAAGTGCGAGCGCCTGACTTTCTCTGATTTCTCACCATACGCTATCAGCTCTTCTACGACTTCCCCGACATGAGCATGGCACGAAAACCTTCTGTTCGACAGCTGATTGATTGGGATCACCGGCACCTCTGGCATCCCTTCACCCAAATGCAGGAATGGGAACAGGAGGAACCGCTCATTATCGAGCGGGGAAAAGGGTCCTACCTGATCGATACGGAGGGGAAGAGGTATCTCGATGGGATTTCGTCCATCTGGGTCAATCTTCATGGCCATGGTCATCCGACGCTCGACCGTGCGATCAAGAGGCAGCTGGATAAGATCGCGCATTCCTCACTGTTCGGACTGTCCAATCCACCGGCGATTCAGCTCGCGCGGGCGTTGATTCAGATCGCACCCAAAGGCCTGACGCGTGTATTTTATTCCGACAATGGATCGACAGCGGTCGAGATCGCGCTCAAAATGGCAATCCAATACTGGCAGCAGCGACGTCCCGATGCCGGACCCAAACAGACGTTTCTGCATCTGAAGCTGGCCTACCATGGCGATACCGTCGGCGCCGTCAGCGTGGGCAACATCGAACTCTTCCATTCACGATTCAAGTCTCTGCTGTTCCCCACCCTCGAAGCCGACCCACCCTATTGCTATCGTTGCCCGCTCAATCTCACCTACCCTTCGTGCCAAATGGCCTGTCTCGATCCGATTGAACAGATACTCAAAGAGCATCACCGTGAACTGGCCGGTTTCATCATTGAGCCGCTCGTTCAAGCCGCAGCAGGAATGTTGACCTCCCCTCCGGGCTATCTGAAGCGAATTCGTGAGCTCTGCACCAAGTACGATGTCCTTTTGATCGCCGATGAAGTCGCCACCGGCTTCGGCCGCACCGGCAAGATGTTCGCCTGCCAGCATGAGGGGGTCACGCCGGACTTGATGGCAATCAGCAAAGGCCTGACCGGTGGCTACATGCCGCTCGCCGCGACACTCACCACCGACGAAATCTACCAAGGCTTTCTCGGCAAGTACGAAGAGTTCAAAACGTTCTTCCACGGACACAGCTACACCGGTAATCCTCTCGGCTGCGCCGTCGCGCTCGCCAACCTCGACGTGTTCAAGAAAGAAAAGACGCTCGCTCGACTACAACCCAAGATCAAGACGATGGCGCGACTGCTACGGCCACTCCTGAGATTGCCTCATGTGGGGGATATCAGGCAACGGGGATTCATAGCGGCCGTCGAGTTGGTGGAGGAGAGACGGACACAGAAACCCTACCCGCTCGAAGCTCGAATGGGTCATCGAGTCACACAGGAGGCCAGACGCCAGGGCCTATTGCTGCGACCGCTGGGACACATCATCGTGCTGATGCCACCCCTCTCGACCGATGTCTCGACACTTGCGCGCATGATGGCGATTTTGCATCGTGCGATTGCGACCGTCACGGCATCACCGTAGCAGGATGTTGAAAAATTCCTCCAGCGTCACTGACCGTGGCGCGTGAAGCGCGGGACATGCGAGAAACGCGCGACGTGGACAGATTTGAATTCCCACCTCGTCTCGCCCGTCCCGCCAGTCGCGCGCTACTATCCTGCTGGGACACTCTGCTCTTATCCAAAATGTACAGGCCAGAGGGTTTCCGCTGCGCCGAAAAGGTATTTCCGCTGCGATCACACTTCTGCTCATTTCTCCCAATTCGTTGACTCTCCAATCCCTTCCGCTACACTTTGAGATGTTGACAAACATCCTCAAAGATTCCTATGTCAAAACCCTGGACTTGGATCGCTCCCTCTATCTTGGTCATCTTGGCTGTGCTGCTAACCGCCCCTTTGCTGAACAGCCCGGCCTTAGTCCAATCTGTCTCGGTTGCGGATCTGCAGCTTAGTGGGCCTCACGCCATTCGATTGGTTGCAGACCTCCTCGCGTTTGCCATTTTCTGTATCCTCGCCTTCGCTGCCTTTCAGCAGATCCCGGACAATGGCCGAGGATCAAGCCTTCCCCGCGACCTTTCTAGAGCAAAATTGTACACCCGAGCTACCGGCAAATCCCCTCATAGGGCGAGCTATCCTCTCAATTCCTGCTTCATATCAATACAACTACCTAACTACTTTAGAGGGGAGCATTAGCCCTTTGCGGGAATTGCGCAACCGATGACCCACGCGTTTAATAGGCCCTTGAACATGCCCAGGTTGAACGCGCAACCCGGAAGCATCCTAGAGCGTCCACGTGCATAGCCCTAGAAGAAAGCGACCTGGATAATTGTGACTCACACACAACACTTTACAAGCGCATCTCTCCTGTTCGTGCTCGCCGCTCTTATCACATCGGGCTGTACTAGCTCGAGCTTACAACGGGCTGATCGGCTGGCTCAGGAAGGTAAATGGGAGGAGGCGGTGGCGGCCTACAGACAAGTCGCCAAGGATCATCCGTTTGATGCGGAGACCCAACATCGTCTCGCTGAAGCGAAGATACAGGCTGCCGACCAACACCACGCCCAAGGGAAACAATTGCTTTCGGAGAACAACATCCCCGGGGCGCTCCGCGAATTCAAGATCGCACTGGGCTTCGATCCGTCTCGGCAAATACACCAAACGGCGGTTGGAGATGCCATGCGGATGAAGTTTGCGCGTGACCAGGTTCAGGCAGGAAAAAAATTGCAGGGCGTTGGTCGCCTTGAAGAGGCGTTGACGGCGTACGAACAGGCTGCGGAGGCGGACCCTGATCTGGCTGATGCACTGACCGGCATTACTCAGGTCACGGCCCAACAGCTATCGGTCAAGAGCATCGGAACGTCAAGTCAACCGATTACGCTCCGGTTTCAGAATGCGAAGCTGAAAGAGGTGTTTGAAGTGGTCGCACGGAGCGCGGGCCTCAATGTACTTTTCGATAAAGAGGTACACGACGAGCCCGTTACCGTATTCATCAAGGATATGTCGTTTGATGAGGCCCTCAGCCTCATCCTGAATACAAATAACGTCATCGCTCAACGCATCAACCGCAACACCCTGCTGATCTCGCCGAACACCAAACCGAAACAGGCGCAATACCAAGACCTCATGATCCGCACTTTTTATCTCTCACATGCCAAAGCCAAGGATGTCGCGAATCTTGTTCGATTGATGATTGATGGCAAACGGGTATACGTAGACGAGAAGATCAATGCACTCGTCATTCGGGATGAGCCGGCCAAGCTGCAGCTGGCTGAACGAACCGTGAATGCGGTGGACCGTCCGGACCCCGAAGTCCTGCTTGACGTGGAAATCCTCGAAGTGGATCGTACCAAGAGCCTGAAGTATGGAGTCAACTTTGCCAAGGTCGCCGGCGCTGCAGTCGTCCCCCCCGGCTTCAACGGCACGGTCCCAACCACATCTCCCACGACCAGCCAGTTCACGTTTCAACAACTGACGAGCCTTGGAACCGGGAGCTATCTCTTTACGATTCCCGGAAGCGTACTGGTTGACTTCTTCCGAAATGATACCAACGCCAAGACGTTGGCGGCGCCGAAGTTGAGAGTCTTGAATAACAGACCGGCCTCGATCCAGGTGGGAGACAAGCAACCGATCCTCCTCTCAACCACTAACGTCTTGCCTGGTCAGGCCGCAACCGGAGCTGTTCCGACGACATCGACGGTCACCTCCATCGAATTTAAGGACGTCGGGGTGAAACTCACCGTCGAACCAGTTATCCATCTCGACGACCAGCTCACGCTCAAGCTCAAAATAGAAGTCACTAGACTGGGAGACCAGGTAACGCTGCAGGCCAGTCCCTTAATCCAACAGTTCAGATTCGGCACCCGTACGGCAGAAACAGTCCTCATGCTCCGGGACGATGAAACCATTGTCCTGGGAGGGCTGATTCAAGAGGATGCGAAAAAGATTCGTCAGTCGGTCCCCATCCTAGGCGACATTCCGTTGATCGGACAATTCTTTTCAACCACGCAGCAAGACACGGTTACCACCGAGATTGTGTTGACGATCACGCCGCATATTATCCGCAAGCTGGACACACCGGCACCGGAAGCTCAGGCCTTCTGGTCTGGTACGGAAATGAACTATTCCACAACTCCTCTCTTTGCGCAGGTCGTTCCAACCACCTATAAATCTTCGCCGCTCACGACAGAACCAGGACATCTCTCGGCAACGGCGCCACTCTCATCGCGGCCAGCCGATGGACTCGGCTCACAGGACCAGGGAAAGTCGGCGGCCAAGGCAATTCCGGCACCTCGAGAAGTCGGACCAGTTGCCTCGCCGCAGCAGTCCGGAGAAAGTCCGGACAAAGTGGCTCGCATCGAAAACCAACTGAAGATTGGGCCGGGAGACCTCTCAGCCACCACGGGTCAGGAACTCCGGCTCGACATCGAGGGAGCCATGTTGAACAACCTGGTCGGATCCATCGCCCGCGTGACCTACGACAGTGCCGGGCTCCAGTTTCAGCGCGTGGTGTCTGGAGCAGCCCAGGTGGCGACGAGCGCGACAACCGGGCAAATCGACCTCGCGATCCAAGCCGCGAACAACCCGGGCAATACGGTCGCCGGCCTCATCTTCCAAGCTGTGACTCCTGGCACGCATACGATTCGTCTTCAGCAACTCACCCCTGCCGGGCAATCCATTCCAGCAGCGCCAGGCCAAGAGGTGATCGTCCATGTCCGGTAAGCCGTACTTGAGGTTGGACAACGTGCCTGTAATCGCAGACGCGGCCGTCCACTCCACGCCGTCGAGTGGTAGGCCAATGATCGTCGTCGCACGAAAATCTCCATCGGTTTCGGCAACGAACCAGGCTGTCTCCCTTGGTAGGAGACAGCCCAGAAGCGGAACCACCGCGGTCTCTGAAGAAAGGGTGCACTCGTGAACAAAGCTACGAGACATGGTGTCACCACGGTGCTGCTGTCTGGCGTCGTGCTGCTCCTCCTCGTCGTGGTCGCGCCGCCTCCCCTCGACGCCATCACCTTCACGGATGCGGGGTTTTTCTCCGAGTCGGTCGCCACCCTCGCGCCCTTTAAGCCGGTGGGGGTCACCTTCGCGCCGGATGGGCGCATCTTCATCTGGCAGCGGGACGGGGTCATTCGGATTGTCAAGAATGGCGCCCTCCTGCCCACCCCGTTCTTGAATTTTTCCAGCAAGGTCAACACCTATACCGATCATGGCTTTTTGGGCGTGGCGCTGGACCCGAACTTTGCGGCCAATGGCTGGGTGTACGTGTTCTACACCTACGAGGCCGGGGGCAATCCCAACGATACGACGCCCAAGACCGGCCATCTGAGTCGGGTGACCGCCGATCCGACCAATCCCGACGTGATGCTGGCGAATAGTGAGGTCATTCTCTTAGGCACGCTCGATGTGCCCCCGTGTAGCCAGTATCCCGTGGGGGCGGACTGTTTCCCGACGGATAGTTATACGCACTCGGTCGGGAGTCTCCGCTTCCTCGCGGACGGGACGCTCTTTGCCAGTCACGGGGACGGCGCGATCGGCGAACTTTGCCGACGTGCTGGCCCTGCGGGCCCAAAGTCTCGATAGCTATGCCGGGAAGCTCCTCCGCATCAAACCCGATGGCAGTGCGCCCCAGGCGCCGCTGACCGTGAATCCGTTTAATGACGGGAGCAATAGCATTCGGTCCAAGGTCTGGGCCTATGGGCTCCGGAATCCCTTTCGCTTTGGCGTGCATCCGACCACGGGCCTGCCGTTTATCGGCGATGTCGGGTGGAACACCTGGGAGGAAATCAATCAAGGGGCGCCCGGGGCGAATTATGGGTGGCCCTGCTGGGAGGGCAACGCGCAGCAGCCGGGGTATCAGGCCTCCTTTCCCACCCAATGTCAGCCGGTCACCGCGGGAGTCGTGACGAGTCCCATCTACACCTATGATCACTCGGTGGGGAGTACCGTGATCGGCGGCGCGTTTTTTACCGGCGCGCAATATCCGGCGGCCTATGCGGGCAACTTCTTCTTTGGCGGATTACACCGCGGGGTGGATGAAGCGGATCGTGTTTGATGGCAGCGGCAATCTGCAGAGTGTGGTGGATTTCGCCTCGAACATTGGCGATGTCAATGGGGGGCCCGTGGCGATCGAATTGGGCCCGGACGGGTTGCTGTATTACGTGGTGTTCACGACGGGGGAAATCGCCCGCATTCGGCACACGAGTGGCAGCGGGTCGAATTTCCCGCCGTTTGCCGTCGCCGCGGCCTCGCCCCCCAACGGCTATTCGCCGCTCAATGTCGGCTTCTCCAGCGCCGGCTCGTTAGACCCGGAAGGCGGGCGCGCTGACCTATCTGTGGGAGTTTGGGGATGGCGCCACCTCCACGGCGCCCAATCCGTTTCATACCTATACCGCCGCCGGCGTCACGACGTTTCCGGTGCGCTTGACCGTGACGGACCCTCTCGGCGCGACATCCACGGCCGCCCTGAAGGTCGTGGTGGGCAGCACGCCCCCGGTCGCCACCATCGACCTGCCGGCCACCGGGGCCCAATTTACGGTGGGCCAGACGGCCACCTATCACGGGTCGGCCACCGACCCCGATGACGGGCCGTTGCCCAGTTCCGCGTTGCACTGGACGGTCCTGCTGCACCACAACACACACATTCATCCGTTTATCGACACCACCGGCAGTGGCGGCAGTTTTCCCGTCGATAACCACGATCCCACCGGCACCTGGTCCTTTGAATTTCTGCTCACGGCGACCGATAGCTCGGGACTGACCGACACCAAATCGATTACGGTGCCCGTGAATCCGCCCCCCCCGAGTGCCCCGGTCTTGTTGTATGGGATGAACGAGGGGAGCGGGACGACCGCTGACGGATACGTCCGGCAACGGCCACACCGGCACGCTGGTGAACGGGCGCGCCTGGGTCGCGGGCCAAGCCACCTATGGGCAGGCCCTGTCCTTCGACGGCGTCAACGACGCGCTGCGGTCGCCAATCCGGCGCCTTCAACTTCGGCACGCAGACTTTACGATCGAACTGTGGGCGCAACGCAACGTCCTGGGCGGGCCCAGCGGCATCTCTTCAGCAAGTGCAACAGCCACCCTCGTGGCAGAGCGGCTGTAAAGAGTTCTATTTCAATGCCAACAACCAGTTGACCTTCGGCTCCTTCGACACCGGCGACACCTGTCGAGCACGATCGCCGATACGAACTGGCACCATTTCGCCGTCACGTTCACGGCACGCACCAACGTGCTCAAGATCTACGTCGACGGCGCGCTGACCACCACGGCGACGTCAGGTCCTCACAGCAGACGGCGCCGATCATCGTCGTCAACGTTCGGCAACGCTCAAGTCGCCGAGCAACAACACCTTCTCAGGGAGTGCTCGACGAAGTGCGGATCTACACGCGCGCCTTGTCGGCCGCCGAGATTCACGACGGATATGAATACGCCGGTGGGCCCGCAGGCCCGGACACGACCCCGCCGACCGCGCCAGGTGACCGGCCTGACCGCCACGACGGCCGGTAGCAGTCAGATCAATCTCACCTGGGCGGCGGCCACCGATAATGTCGGCGTCACCGGCTATCGCGTGGAACGGTGCCAGGCGCCGGCTGTGTCAACTTTCTCGAAGTGGGGCAGCCGACCGGCACCACCTTTGGCGATACGGGCCTTAGCCCCTTGACCACCTACCGCTATCAGGTGCGGGCCATCGATGCGGCCGAGCAATCTGAGCGGCCCTATTCCACGATTGCCAGTGCCACGACCCCAGCGGTAGATACGACCCCGCCCACTGCCCCAACCGGGCTCACCGGCGACCGCGGCCAGTAGCAGTCAGATCAATCTCACCTGGACGGCCGCCACGGATAATATCGGCGTCACCGGCTATCGCGTGGAACGGTGCGCAGGCGCCGCCTGTGTCAACTTTCTCGAAGTGGGGCAGCCGACCGGCACCAGCTTTAGCGATCCGGGCCTTAGCCCCTTGACCACCTACCGCTATCAGGTGCGGGCCACCGATGCGGCGAGCAATCTGAGGCCCTATTCCACGATTGCCAGCGCCACCACCGCCGCCAACACCAGCCTGGTGACGGCCTTTGCCTTCAACGAAGGGAGCGGGACGACCGCGGCGGATGCCTCCGGCATCGGCCACACCGGCACGTTGGTCGCGGGCCTCGCCTGGGTCCCGAGTCAGGCCACCTACGGCACCGCGCTGTCCTTCGACGGCGTCAACGATGCCGTCTCGGTCTCCAATCCGAGCGACCTTCAACTTCGGCACGCAAGACTTTACGATCGAGCTGTGGGCGCAACGCAACGTCTTGGGCGGGCATCAGCAGCATCTCTTCAGCAAGTTCGACATGCCACCCTCGACAGCGCGGCTGTAAAGAGTTCTACTTCAATGCCAGCAACCAGCTGGCCTTCGGCTCCGAACGACACCGGCGACGCTGTCGCCAGCACGATCGCCGATACGAACTGGCATCACGTGCGCCGTCACCTCACGCGCCACGCACCAACGCGCTCAAGATCTACATCGACGGCGCGCTGACACCACGGCGACGATCAGGCTCACAGGCCAGACGGCGCCGATCATCTCGTCAAGTTCGGCACCCTCAAGTCGCCGAGCAATAACACCTTCAGCAGGAAGCTCGACGAAGTCCGGATCTATAGCCGCGCCCTGACCGGCTCGCCGAGATTCAAGCGGATATGAACGACCCCGATCACGCCCGGGCCCGACACGACCCCGCCGACCGCGCAGGGACGCCGACCGCCACGACCGCCGGTAGCAGCAGATCAATCTCACCTGGACGGCCGCCACCGACAATGTCGGCGTCACCGGCTATCGCGTGGAGCGCTGCCAGGCGCCGGCTGTGTCAACTTTCTCGAAGTCGCGCAGCCGACCGGCACCAGCTTTGGCGATACGGGCCTTACGCCCCTTGACCACCTACCGCTATCACGTGCGGGCCACCGATGCGGCGAGCAATCTGGGGCCCTATTCCACGATTGCCAGTGCCACGACGCCAGCGGTAGATACGACCCCGCCCACGGCCCCAACGGGGCTAGGCGCCACCGCGGCCGGTAGCAGTCAGATCAATCTCACCTGGACGGCCGCCACCGATAACATCGGCGTCACCGGCTATCGCGTGGAACGGTGTGCAGGCGCCGCCTGTGTCAACTTTCTCGCAGTCGCGCAGCCCGACCGGCACCAGCTTTGGCGATACGGGCCTTAGCCCCTCGACCACCTACCGCTATCAGGTGCGGGCCACCGATGCGGCGAGCAATCTGGGGCCCTATTCCTCAACGATTGCCAGCGCCACCACCGCCGCCAACACCAGCCTGGTGACGGCCTTTGCCTTCAACGAGGGGAGCGGGACGACCGCGACGGATGCCTCCGGCATCGGCCACACCGGCACGTTGGTCGCGGGCGTCGCCTGGGTCCCGAGTCAGGCCGCACACGGCACCGCGCTGTCGTTCGACGGCGTCGACGACGAGCTGGCGGTCTCCAATCCGAGCGCCTTCAACTTCGGCACGCAAGACTTTACGATCGAGCTGTGGGCGCAACGCAACGTCCTGGGCGGGCATCAGCAGCACCTCTTCAGCAAGTTCAACAATGCCACCTCGACGGCGCGGCTACAAAGAGTTCTACTTCAAGGCCAGCAACGTGCTGGCCTTCGGCGCGAACAACACTGACGTGCTGTCGAGCACGATCACGGATCTCAACTGGCATCACTACGCGGTCACGCACAGCGCCACGACGAACGTGCTCAACATCTACATCGACGGCGTGCTGACGACGACGGCGACGATCAGTCTCACGCCAGACGGCGCCGATCATCTCGTCAAGTTCGGCACGCTCAAGTCGCTGAGCAACAACACCTTCTCAGGAAAGATCGACGACGTGCGGATCTACACGCGCGCCTTGTCGGCCGCCGAGGTCACGACGGATATGAATACGCCGGTGGGCCCGCAAGGCCCGGACACGACCCCGCCGACCGCGCCAGGGACGCCGACCGCCACGACGGCCGGTAGCAGTCAGATCAATCTCACCTGGACGGCGGCCACGGATAATATCGGCGTCACCGGCTATCGCGTGGAACGGTGCGCAGGCGCCGCCTGTGTCAACTTTCTCGAAGTGGGGCAGCCGACCGGCACCAGCTTTGGCGATACGGGCCTTAGCCCCTTGACCACCTATCGCTATCAGGTGCGGGCCACCGATGCGGCGAGCAATCTGGGGCCCTATTCCACGATTGCCAGTGCCACGACGCCAGCGGTAGATACGACCCCGCCCACGGCCCCAACGGGGCTAGGGGCCACCGCGGCCGGTAGCAGTCAGATCAATCTCACCTGGACGGCAGCCACGGATAATATCGGCGTCACCGGCTATCGCGTGGAACGGTGCGCAGGCGCCGCCTGTGTCAACTTTCTCGAAGTGGGGCAGCCGACCGGCACCAGCTTTGGCGATACGGGCCTTAGCCCCTTGACCACCTACCGCTATCAGGTGCGGGCCACCGATGCGGCGAGCAATCTGGGGCCCTATTCCACGATTGCCAGCGCCACCACCGCCGCCAACACCAGCCTGGTGACGGCCTTTGCCTTCAACGAGGGGAGCGGGACGACCGCGACGGATGCCTCCGGCATCGGCCACACCGGCACGTTGGTCGCGGGCGTCGCCTGGGTCCCGAGTCAGGCCGCACACGGCACCGCGCTGTCGTTCGACGGCGTCGACGACGAGCTGGCGGTCTCCAATCCGAGCGCCTTCAACTTCGGCACGCAAGACTTTACGATCGAGCTGTGGGCGCAACGCAACGTCCTGGACGGGCATCAGCAGCACCTCTTCAGCAAGTTCAACAATGCCACGTCGATCACCGGCTACAAGGAGTTCTACTTCAAGGCCAGCAACGTGCTGGCCTTCGGCGCGAACAACACTGACGTGCTGTCGAGCACGATCACGGATCTCAACTGGCATCACTACGCGGTCACGCACAGCGCCACGACGAACGTGCTCAACATCTACATCGACGGCGTGCTGACGACGACGGCGACGCTCAGTCTCACAGCAGACGGCGCCGATCATCTCGTCAAGTTCGGCACGCTCAAGGAGGCGACTAAAAACAACACCTTCTCGGGCACGCTCGACGACGTGCGGATCTATACGCGCGTCTTGTCGGCCGCCGAGGTCACGACGGATATGAATACGCCGGTGGGCCCATGAGGATCAGAAACGGACGCCACCAGTTGCCCGGGAGTCTAATGAGCAGCACATCGATGAACAGGGCCATCGGATTCAGCATGGTCTTCTTGGCCTGTCTCCCATTGACTATCGGCTGTAGCAGTGAGCGATCGGCTTCCGGGCTTCTCGAGACCACGATCGGCCGCGCTCAGGCGGACGCATTGGTTCACAACGCCCAAGCAGAGGTTGCTGCACTCCGTCGAGACCTTGCAGCAGCTCGCATTGCGACATCCAAACAGGAAGGAGAAGCCGCGGAGTTGAGTCGTAAAGCCACTGTCCTAGAAGCTGATCGAGCGGAACTTCGGAAAATGCTGGAGCAGGCCCACTCCGCCGTGAACGCGCTACAAATCGAACGGGATGAACTGAAACAGGCTCTGGTGCAGACTCAGACCGTGAGCCTCGTACGCCAGGATTCGAGCGCCTCGACGAAGCTCGATGGGACCGACGTGCAAGCGGACATGAAGGAACTCAACGCTCGCATGGTGATATTGACCGATGAGCTGGCGCAGATGAAACAGCGTTTCTCGAACACAGTCCGAGAGACTGCCGTGAGAACTAGTCGCGAATCGTCTGGACATAATGCGGAGGCTTCTCGTGAGCGTGTGGTTCGAGACAAACCCACGCAACCACGGATCGTCCCGAGTGCGTTGTTCCTAGCCCCAGCAGAACCGGCGCCCCCTCCAGACCACACATCGGATCTATCTCCCCAGCAGAGTCTCATTCGAGTCCGCCCCGGCGACTCTCTCTGGAAGCTGGCCAACGATCACGCTACAACCATAGACGAGTTGAAACGGGTCAATGGGCTGACCACCGACGTGGTTCAGGTTGGACAACGGCTGATCCTGCCATCGGGTGGCGGGCCCGGCGATCGTCATTGCTCTCTCGCTTCGTCGTGCAACGATCCTGTCAACTGAACAACCTGTCCCCTGTGGGAGCGGACAGGATCTGAAGAGAAGAGAGTGCGTTCTCTAGAGAAAATGACCATCGTGAATAACAATAGATTTCTGGCGTTCTCTGAGAAGGTCCTCGGCGCTGGTGGCCGTCCTCATGATCACGATCGTCTGTGGTGCCGTCGAACAATCATTCCCTCCCGTAGCACAGGCCCAAACGTTCAGCGACCCAAACTTTACTTCGGAAGTCGTCACGACACTCCCTCCATTCCTGCCGGTCGGGGTCACCTGGGCCAGCGACGGGCGCATGTTCATCTGGCAGCGCAACGGCGTGATTCGAATTTACAAGAACGGCCAACTGCTCGCCACCCCGTTCCTGGACATCAGCGCTAACGTCAACGGGTTTGACGATCGCGGCATGTTGGGCCTGGCGTTGCACCCCAACTTCCTTGCGAACGGATACGTGTATGTCAGCTACATCCGCGAAGATGGCGGCAATCCCAACGACTCAAGCCCAAAAGTTGCCCGGCTCTCCCGATTTACAGTTGACCCCCAAAATACCGACGTCGCACTGGCCAACAGCGAAACGATTCTGTTGAGCATTCCCAATGACGCTCATAATCATTCGGCGGCACCCTACGGTTCGGTCACGACGGCAAACTCTTTATGGGGTACGGAGATGACTCCACGCCGGCTTTGTCGATGTCCACTCATTTGTTGCGCAAGATCTCAACGATCTGCGTGGAAAAATCCTCCGCATCAATGAGGACGGCACCGCCCCTGGCGACAATCCCTTCGACGATGGCACCAATTCGATCAAGTCGAAAGTCTACTCCTATGGACTCCGCAATCCCTATCGATTCACCCTCCACCCGATCTCCGGAGAACCCTATTTTGGAGACGTGGGGTGGAACGCCTGGGAAGAACTCGGCCGCGGACGTGGCAAGAACTTCGGCTGGCCTTGCTATGAAGGGGTCGGTCCCCAACCACTCTACCAAGCCACCTTCCCGTCTCAATGCGCCCCAGTGACATCCACTGTGGTGACGGCACCGCTCCTCTCGTATCCCCACCCTGGAACTCCCCCAGCGCAGGCGCATCGATCATCGGCAATTGCGTCATTGGGGGACCCTTTTATACCGCGACACTGTACCCGGAAGTGTATCGAGGCAATTGGTTCATTATGGACTATAGCCAGGGTTGGATCATGCGGATGGTCTTCGACGGGTCCGGTAACCTCACAAGCACCGTGCCTTTTGCCACTGGACTCTCCGGCCCGGTCCATATGGAATTAGGACCGGACGGCATGCTGTATTACGTTTTGATCCTCACAGGAGAGGTCAAAAGAATTCGCTATAACGGCCCCTCGGCTGTGGCCACTGCCACCCCCTCCTCCGGCTATTCTCCGCTCTCGGTGAATTTCTCCAGTGCCGGATCGAGCGATCCGAACAGCAGTCCCTTGACCTATCTCTGGAATTTCGGGGACGGGCAAACCTCAACTGCAGCCAATCCAATTCATGCCTATGCAACGGCCACGGTCCAGACCTTCACCGCCACCTTGACCGTCACCAACACTACGAGCCAGCACGCCGTGGCGACCGTCAAGGTCACGGTCGGCAGCCTGCCTCCGACCGCCACCATCCAGGCCCCCCTCAACGGGACCAGTGTCTTCCCCGGACAGACCATCGCCTATCAAGGCTCCGCGACCGACCCAGAGGACGGCCCCATTCCTTCGACTGGCCTGAGTTGGATCATTCTCTTGCACCATAACGACCACACCCATACGCAACGTGTTCACCACCGGGCCAACGGGATCGGTCGTCATTCAAAATCATGGCATCATCGGCACCTACTCCTATGAGTTTCGATTGACCGCGACGGATTCGAGCGGCTTAACCCATACAACGAGCGTCAACCTGCCAGTCATATCGGACACGACTCCACCAACTGATCCAGTTGTAATGGTCGCCACAGCTGCTGGTCCGGTTCAGGTCAACCTCAACTGGACCGCCTCCACCGATCCGGGAGGCGGGGGCGTGACCTATCGGGTGGAGCGCTGCCAGGGGGCCGGCTGCAGCACCTTTGTGCAGATCGCGACCCCGACGACAAATAGCTACAGCGATCCGGGCCTGACAGCCAGGACCAGCTACAGCTACCGCGTCCGGGCCCTCGACGTCTCCGGGAATCTAAGTGTGAATTATTCCAATGTGGCCAGTACCACGACCGCCGCCCCCACCACGGACTTGGTTGCCGCCTACGCCTTCAATGAAGGGGCCGGCACCACCACCGGCGATACTTCGGGAAACGCCAACACCGGCACCTTGACCAACGGCCCCACCTGGAATGCCACAGGAAAATTCGGTGCCGCAGTCAGTTTCGACGGGGTCAATGACCTTATCCTGGTCCCCGCCAGTGCCTCGTTGAACCTCACCACAGCCATGACCTTGGAAGCCTGGGTGAACCCCACGGCGACCCTCTCGGGCTGGAAGGCCATTCTCCAAAAAGAAGCGGACGCCTACTTCCTAACCGCCAGTTCGAATCAGCAGAATCGGCCGGCCAGCGGCGCCACCTTGGGCACCGCCTGCTGTACGAACGTCTATGCCACCGCCGCTCTCGTGCCGAATACCTGGACCCATGTCGCCGCCACTTATAACGGCACGCAGATTCAGCTCTACATCAACGGCGGGCTGGTGAGCAGCGTACCGGCCACGGGGCTGATCCAGATGACCACGACCTCACTACGCATTGGCGGGAACAGCTATGCTACCGAGTTCTTTCAGGGCTTGATCGACGAAGTCCGGATTTACAACCGCGCCCTGACTCTGGCCGAGATTCAAACCGATATGACGACCCCAATCACGCCGCAGGGTCCAGATGCGACCCCGCCCACCGCCCCGGCTGGCGTCACCGCGACCGTAGCGAGCACGACGCAGATCAATCTCACCTGGACCGCGGCCACGGATAATGTGGGTGTCACAGGCTATCGCGTGGAGCGCTGCCAAGGCGTCGCCTGTGTCAACTTCGTCGAAGTGGGACAACCGACCGGCACCAGCTTTGGCGATACGGGCCTCACCCCCGCCAGCACCTATCGCTATCAGGTGCGGGCTACCGATGCGGCCGGCAACTTCAGCGGGTATTCCAGTATTGCCAGCGCCACGACGTCAGCACTGGATACCACCCCGCCCACGGTCCCGACTGGCGTCACCGCGACCGCGGCTGGCACCAGCCAGATCACTCTGAGTTGGACCGCCGCCACGGACAACATCGGCGTCACCGGCTATGCGGTCGAACGGTGTCAAGGCACGACCTGCACCACCTTTGTGCAGATCGCGACCCCCACCGGCACCACCTACAATGACACCGGCCTGCTGCCCGCCAGCACGTACCGCTATCAGGTGCGCGCCACCGATGCGGCGGGCAACTTCAGCGGATATTCCAGTATTGCCAGCGCCACCACCCCCGCCGCCGGCCGGGTGGCCGCCTACGCCTTCGACGCGGGGACCGGCACGACCACCGCGGATGCCTCCGGCAATGGTCTCACCGGCACGCTGGCCGGCGCGACCTGGACCCCGGCGGGTAAATACGGAACTGCCCTCGCCTTCGACGGGACGACCAGTTATGTGGACCTCGGCAATCCAACCCCACTCCAACTCACAGGTAGCATGACCTGGAGCGCCTGGGTCTTCGCCACCGGCAATCCGTCCAATGACGGGCAGATTATCGCCAAGTCTGCCGGCCCCGACGGCTGGCAATTGAAGACGAACTCCCGATACGGGGCCCCACACGTTTGGCGTGGCGGTCTCCCCCAACGGGTCCTCCCTCGTCCAGCGCTACAGCACCACCACCCGGGCCCTTAATACCTGGTATCACGTGGCGGGGGTGTACAACGCCACGGCCCAAACGCTGGACATCTATGTGAACGGCGTCTTGGACAACGGGGTCTTAAGTGGCACCGTGCCGGCTGCCCTGGTGAATTCCGTCCAACACGTGAATATCGGGCGCCGCACCGGCGGTTACTATTTCCAAGGGATCATCGACGAAGTCCGGATCTACAGCCGCGCCCTGTCCGCCGCCGAGATTGAAACGGATATGACGACCCCGATCGGCCCATGAGGATCAGAAACGGACGGCAACAGTTGAACGGGAGTCTCATGAGCAGCACATCGATGAACAGGGCCATCGGATTCAGCATGGTCTTCTTGGCCTGCCTCCCCCTGAGTGCCGGCTGTAGCAGTGAGCGATTGGCTTCCAGTCTTCTCGAGACTACGACCGCCCGCGCGCAGGCGGACGCGTTGGTTCACGACACCCAAGGCGAGCTGGCCGCACTCCACCGAGACCGATTGCCCCAACAGAGTCTCATTCGAGTCCACCCCAGCGACTCTCTCTGGAAGCTGGCCCACGAACATGCCACAACCATAGACGAGCTGAAACGGGTCAATGGGCTAATCACCGACGTGATTCATGCTGGACGAAGGCTGATGCTTCCATCACCGACGTATACTAATATTTCAACTTGGGTATAGACACGATGCCAAGCACCGTCAAACACTCACGGCTCGCCGACATTCTGATCCGCAGGAAACTGATCGACCACGACCAGTTCGAGGATCGTTTTCGATCGGCCAACCGCTCGGAACGGCTCCTTGCGGACATGTTGATGGCCGAAGGCCTGCTCTCCGAATCGGACTTAGCCGCAGTACTTGCGGAGCAATACGGTCTTGATTATGCCGCACTTCAGGATTTCCAGGTTGATTTTGAGACCTACCCGGATATCCTGCCGGAATGGATGACGCGCTACTGCTTCGCTCCCCTGCATCTCCGTGAAGGTGTTCTGACCATCGCCGTGCCGACCCCTCACGACCTGGCAACCCTCGACCATCTCGAACAACTGCTCAAGAAGGAGTTGTCCCTCGTCGTGGCGCCTCGTTCGGCGATTCTCCAGGCGGTCAAGAAAAGCGAGCGGAACAGCAAGATGGTCGCACGGGTCCAACACGAGTTTCGCCCGGTTCTCGTGCAGGAGAGCGAAGAGGGGGAAGGAGTTCTTTCCATCGAGCGGATCAACAATGATCAAAGCCCCGTCGTCCGTCTGCTGGACACCATCATCCTCAACGCCCTGCAAAAACGGGCGAGCGATATTCACATTGAACCGACCGACGGCTCGACCGAGGTGAAGTATCGAATCGACGGAATTCTCTATTTGGCCATGGAACCTCTCGACATCAAATTCCACAGCGCGCTCATCTCCCGCCTCAAGGTCATGTCGGAATTGGACATCGCCGAGCGCCGCGTGCCGCAGGACGGACGATTCAAGATTGCAGCTGGACAAACGCGTCGTGGACTTCCGGGTCTCAATCCTGCCGAGCGCGTTCGGAGAATCCGCAGTGATCCGTATCCTGGCCAAAGAAGAATTCACCACGAGTTCGAAAGGCCTGCATCTCGATTCGATCGGCATGAAACCGGAAGACCTTCGACGATTCAGGCGGGCGATCACCGCCTCCTACGGCATGGTCCTGGTGACAGGCCCGACGGGGAGCGGGAAGACGACGACGCTGTACGCCGCCATCAACGAGATCAACACCAAGGAAGACAAGTTTATCACCATCGAGGACCCGGTCGAGTATCTTCTCAAGGGAGTCATACAAATTCCGGTCAACGAGAAAAAAGGCCTCACATTTGCCCGGGGACTTCGTTCAATCCTGCGCCACGATCCTGACAAGATCATGGTGGGGGAAATTCGAGACGTGGAAACTGCCCAGATCGCGATCGCTTCAGCCTTGACCGGTCACCTCGTCTTTACGACCGTTCACGCCAACAATGCCTTCGATGTCATCGGCCGATTCGTCAATATGGGGATCGAGCCGTACAACTTTGTGTCGTCGCTCAACTGTATTATGGCCCAGAGACTGATTCGGACGATCTGCCCTTCCTGCAAGACACTGGTATCAGTGACCCGTCGCCAATGCGAGGAGTTCGATCTGGATTACGACAGACTCAAAGATCAGCCGATTTATGAGGGAAAGGGATGCGTGGAATGCCATGGTCTCGGATATCTGGGACGGCAGGCCATTACGGAGTTTCTAGCTCTGACTGACCCCATCAAAGCTCTAATCCTGGATCGGAAACCGACCGCCGAGGTTCGCAAAGCAGCTCTTGCAGACGGCATGACCACACTTCGTGAAGCGGGTCTGGAAAAAGTCCTGAAAGGTGAGACGACCTTGCGAGAAATGAACCGAATCACATTTGTCGGGTAACACGATGCAATTATTCCCAGTACGGAAACCCTCCATCGGCTTGAGTCTGACCGCCCAGGCAGTCACCTCTGTGGAGCTTTCCCCTTCATTCTGGCCGGGCCGACACCGTCGCATCCGATCGCTGAAGCGGCATGATCTGGCAACTGACTTAGTCCGCCTATCTACAGACGAAAACAATATCTCCGAGGTCACCGCCTTCGCCAGGGAGCTCACCACGCTGATTGGATCACGCCGTTGCGCGTCCGTAGCCCTGAGCCTCCCGAATCAATGCGCCCACATAGCCTTGTTGGACTTCGACGGGCTTCCGGAGAACCCAGTCGAGTGCGCATCCCTTGTCCGTTGGAGACTTGAAAAGGACTTGCAGATCCCCGCCGCCGATTGCCGGGTTACCTATCGGGTATTTGGACTCCCTGCTGGAGACAAGCTTTTGGACTGTTCCAAACATCGCATGCTTGTGGCAGCCATTCGGAACAATGTGCTCACTCAATACGAGCAGGCATGCGAACAGGCCGGTCTGCTACCCGTGGAGGTGGGGATTCAGGGGCTCCAGCTTTTCGACCTCAGCCGAGGAATGATTCGTCAAGACGACGAGTGGTTCTTTGCAAGTTTTCTGGACGATCAATTTTTCTTTGTGGCAGTCCGCCAAGCCTGTCCATTCCTGGTACGAAGTAAGCCCTTGCCAAAGACTCCGGCCCGTCGACAACTCGAATTGATGGCCTCGATTCAATATTACGACGAACTCTGTGCCTCAATGGGTGCCAAACTTCAATCCTCACCAAGGTCTCTCTATATCTTGGGAAACAACCATGACCATGCATCAGAATGTTTGGACGCCACGATCGGAGACAACTCCCCTGCCGCTCTGGACATGACCATGACTGATTCCTTACGCATCAACATGTACTCACTCAAGAAAGACATATTGCCGATCGCTTGGCCTGCTTCGAACATTCACTGGACTTCAGGGTTATCGGCGCTGGCATCCCTTACCACGCAGTAACGCATCGGCTCTCTATGATGAGGATCATGAAGGATTACCCCATGTTCAGCCGGCAGCAACGGATCCCGACTATGCATCTGTCCTTCCAGTCTCCTGCCGTCGCCGCTGTGCGGCGGGTGCAATGGGTCCTCTCCCTCATTGTCCTGACAAGCCTTGGGTTCGCCGTTTCGTTCCTGCAGGAGAGCCGGTCCCTCGACGAGCAGTCCGATTATTACGAACACGCATTGGCCCGCCAGCACAAAGTCACACAGCTGCTTACAGAAGACATGGCACGTGCGGGGCTGACGCTGACGGATGAGCAGATCAATGCGGTGCGCAAAGAAATCGCATTCGCGAACCAATTAACGGAAAAACGCGACTTCTCTTGGACCGAAATGCTCCACAACCTTGAGGAAGGAATGCCTCCCCACGTATCGATCAATTCGGTCCGTCTCAATTTTCAGGATTCGACGATACGGTTGCATGGCACCGTAAAAACGATACAAGACCTTGACGCGTTGGTGACGAAGCTCAACGAGACAGGAACATTCTCGAAAGTGGGCCTGACTGAGCACAACATTCAGAAAAATGTCGGGGCAGCCCACCAATCGACCGATGTCATCGACTTTACGCTCACTGTGACCTATCACCAAACTTTGTAGGTGTCTGCAGCATGGCGCTCATCAAATCACCACTTTCCCAGATTCCACGCCCCACACTCTATGGGCTCATTCCGCTCATGGCCTTTGTTGCCGTGGGAATCGGTTGCGTTCTCGGCAGTTATTGGCTCCTCCTCGAACCATCCCGATCGCGCGTTGACAAGCTGCGCGCGGCCTATGAGGAGGCCGGACAGGCCCATGGCAAACGCGTCGAGGCCAAACAGGTCCAGGGACTAGTTCGAGGCAGTCAGCGCGACCTCGAAAAATTATGGGAGACGCTACCGACCCAGAGTCAATTCCCTGCACTTGCCGTCGCAATTTCACAGTTTGGCAAACATCTACGAGTCTCCATTCCCGGAATGAAATACTCAACCCAACCTTCAAAAACCGGGCTTGCCGTCGAAGGTTCGCTTCAGTTCAGCGCGATCGGCGAGTATGCCAACATTTATCGATTTATTCATCGCCTTGAGACGGCACAGTCATATCTGGTCATCGAAAGCCTCGACGTGACCAGGTCCAGAGGACATACCGCCGCAGGCAAGTCATTGGTCGAACTCAACGTTCGTGTGGTCACCTTCTTACGGCCAGACCCCTCAACGCAGAGGGAATCATGACGAAAAGAACCAAGAGGTGGCTTGCCATTTCCCTCTGCGCGACATGGGCGGCGCTGGTGATCTTCGAAGTTATGAATCAACCCTCTCCAGAGCGTGTGCCGCTGAAGTTCAAGTCCGGCCCGGCTCAAGACATCGCAGAGAAACAGACGCATGGGTCCGATAGTCCCTTCACCGTGCGACTCGCCAGAGCCAAAACTCATGAGTTACCTCATCTGCCATCGCACAACATATTTGCGCCACTTGACACTCCCTCGCCGGAAGCCACCGTCCGTCAGGTGAATAAGCACACGGTTTCTGGTCAGGTGAAACCTCCTCAGTCGCCCAGCCCGGCGCCAATCGTTGCAGAACCGCCCGCATCACCATCGGAACAAGAAATCGCCGCGCAAAAAGCTACCCAACAGACGGAGATGGTTCGACTGGCGGCGATGCGCGAATTGGGGGCATTTCGGTTCTTGGGATTTCTTGAGCAGGACGGGGTCGTGCAAGCCTTTCTTGCACGGGGAAATGAACTCTATGTCGTGGCGAACGGAGACTCTGTGGACGGCAGGTATGTGGTCACTGTTCTCGATACATCGTCCGTCAAGATTCGCGCCACGAGTACGGGAGTAGAGACAATCATCGGCAAGTCTGATCGAGAGTCAATGCCATAGTTGTCTTCATCGTAGCACGCCCTAAGTCTACTGGGTCGACTCACGCTTGTTATTACACCTCTACCGGGTAGCACGTCAGAATCAGTTGCAGGACCTACGAAAGGATTATCTCCGCTCCACACCCCACCCTGAGCCGTTGTGCGGCATTGCCTTCTTTGATGAATACTTCTATTGCACCGTTGCTGTTGATCAGCGCAGACGGCTCGACCTTCGACCCTTCAGCATAGCTGACGACAAGTCCGTTCACCTTATACCCGGCAATCTGCAATGCAGGGCCATCCATTGAGGCCGTGTTCCGCACTGCATCGACGTGATTGAACGTAAGATTTGTTATCAGGTTCCCAAAATGGTCGACATAGACAACCTCTCCTACAAGGCCATTCGCTCCTCTTTTCGGTTCGGCGATCGGAAATACCACCCACTCCTCGGTCCTTCGACCAAATGATTCAAATGGCTGATTAGTCGTCAGCCAGGCAGCGGCAGGCGCAAACAGGTCTCGACCGTCGAACGTATGCCCGACTGATTCGAGACGATATTGTTGATTTTCGACCTCTCGGACTTCCACTTCATCCTCTTCGTCAAAAATGTACGAAAACAACCCGTTATCAGGGCCGAGAAAGTAGTACCGGGCTGTTTTGACAACCAGCAAATGTCGCCTGGTTCCGACGCCAGGATCGACGACAGCTACATGCACCGTGCCCTCCGGAAAATATCGATAGCAGGATTTCAGAAGATAGGCGGCGTTTTCAACCGAATGGGGCGGCACGTGGTGCGAGAGATCAATGATGGTGGCGCGGGGATTGATATTGAGGATTACCCCTTTCATGCTCGCCACGAAATAGTCCCGATCGCCGAAATCGGTCAACAGCGTGATGAGCCCCGAAGGTTGCGGCATGCTAGCCCGCATTATTCATGACGGTTCGTCGCGAAATCGCGCAGTCGCCCAGCGAGACAGGCGCACGGAGCTGCGAGGCGGAGTAACACCCTGACTGGAAGTTCCGAAGGGGGTGTGCCCCCTTCGTGGGGATTCTACAAGGGGGCTGGCCCCCTTGTAAGAGTGGGCGAGGCAAGCTCCAGGGCCGAGCCCACGAGGGAGAGAGGCATACTTGAAATAGTATGTTGACCGACCGAACGGCCAGCCTGCCTGCCTGGGCGCGTGCCAACCGCGTCCAGGTGCGTCGCAGCGGCGAATCCGCGATTGCAGCAGAAGTGTTCATGAGTAATGCGGGCTATAATTCCTCGAAACGAATCTCCACCACTTCGTATTCGACCATCTTGACCGGGGTCTTTACCTCGACAAAATCGCCGACCCGCTTTCCGATCAGCGCTTTGCCGACCGGAGATTGGATCGAGATACGGTTCACTTTCATGTCGGCTTCATCCTGCCCTACCAGCGTATACTCCCGCTTCGACTGCGACTCCTGTTCAATCACGAGTACCGTGGCGCCGAACACGATGGTGTCGGAGACTCGCCCGGCTGTTTCGATGATGCGGGCGTCGGCCAGCTTCGCCTGCAGTTCCACGATGCGCGACTCGATGAATCCCTGCCGTTCCTTGGCGGCATCGTACTCCGCATTCTCGCTCAAATCGCCGTGGGCGCGCGCTTCGGCAATGGCTTCGATATTCTTGGCGCGTTCGACTTTGCGAAGGCGATCGAGCTCTGCTTGAAGCGCCTCGTGCCCCTTCCTGGTGATCGGTGTCGGCATGATCTCGGCGTCCTCTATGAGTGGTGGTGATATTCCTGCAGCGACCGAATGGTGAGTTCTTTCTTGAGAATCGCTTCAATGCCCATAACCGCCGCTCGTGCTCCCCGTATGGTCGTATAGTACGCCAGGCCTTTGTTCAGAGCCTCCCGGCGGATCGACAATGAATCGGCATGTGAGGCCGCGTTGCTCACCGTGTTCACGACCAAGGCTACCTGCCCGTTCTTGATATGGTCCACGACATGGGGCCGGCCTTCCATGACCTTGTTCACAGTTTCCGCATGGACCCCATGGCTCCGCAAATACCCCGCCGTTCCACTCGTCGCTTGAACGTCAAACCCCAGACGCTGGAGCTGTCGAACGACTTCCAAAGCCGCCGGACGATCGCTCTCCTTCACACTGATGAATGCGGTCCCTCCCTTCGGCAGCGGCGCACCGGCTCCTGCTTGGGACTTCGCGAACGCCCAGCCAAAATCCTGGTCGATGCCCATCACTTCCCCGGTGGACTTCATCTCCGGCCCCAAGAGGACATCCACCCCCGGAAACTTATTAAAGGGAAAGACGGATTCTTTCACGGACAAGTGCGTAGGAGTAGGGGCTTCGATCAACCCCAGTTCCGGAAGGCTCTTGCCCACCATGGTCTTCATGGCCAACTTGGCAAGCGGCACACCGATCGCTTTACTGACGAACGGCACGGTGCGCGAGCCTCGAGGATTCACCTCCAGCACATAAATCGTGTGGTCTTTGACGGCAAATTGCGCATTCATCAGGCCGATCACGCCGAGCTCCAACGCCAACGCCTTCATTTGCCGACGAATCTCTTCGACCACGCTTTGATCGAGCGAATAGGGCGGCAACGAACAACCCGAGTCCCCCGAATGCACCCCGGCTTCTTCAATGTGCTCCATGATCCCGGCCACCACGACGTGCGTCCCATCTGAAATGGCGTCGGCATCGACCTCGATCGCATCCGACAGATACTTGTCGATCAGCACGGGATGTTTCGGCGAGGCCTTGACCGCTGACTTCATATACTCCAGCAACCCGGATTCGTCGTAGACGATCTGCATGGATCGACCACCCAACACATACGAAGGCCGCACCATGACGGGATAACTGATCCGCGAAGCGATCCGAATGGCTTCGTCTACGGATCGAGCCATGCCGCTCTCCGCTTGGCGGAGCCCGAGCTTATCCAAGAGGTCGCGGAATCGTTCTCGATCTTCCGCGCGATCGATCGCTTCAGGACTCGTGCCCAAAATTCGCACCCCGGCCTTGGACAAGGGCAGCGCGAGCTTGAGGGGCGTTTGCCCACCGAACTGCAACACGACTCCCAACGGCTGTTCGCGCTCCACGATGTTGAGAACGTCTTCCTCGGTCAACGGCTCAAAATAGAGCCGGTCCGAGGTGTCGTAGTCTGTACTCACGGTTTCAGGATTGCAATTCACCATGATCGATTCGATACCTTCTTCCCGAAGCGCCATAGCCGCGTGGACACAACAGTAGTCGAATTCGATCCCCTGCCCGATACGATTCGGCCCTCCGCCGAGGATGATCACTTTCTTCCGGTCTGTCGGACGAGCCTCACATTCGCTTCCGTACGTCGAATACAGATACGGGGTATAGGCTTCGAACTCGGCGGCGCAGGTGTCGACCCGTTTATAAGTCACCCCTCTTTTGCCCTGGCCGGCCTTGGTCCGCTGCTTCCGGATCGAGGCTGAGGTCACGCCGATGAGCTGTGCGATACGATCGTCTGAAAACCCAAGTTCCTTGGCCTCCCAGAGAAGCGAATCCTCAAGCGCAGCCGGTTTCTTTCCCGCCTGGCCGACCAGCAGGGCTTCAAATTGCATCAGCTCCCGGATCTGCTCCAGGAACCAGGGGTCGATCTTCGTGAGGGCGAACAGGTCTTCATTGGACAGGCCGAGACGCATGCCATCCGCCAGATGCCACAGTCGCTCCGCAAGCGGTGCCCGAAGATGTTGGCGTACCCGTTCCAGCGATTGTTGCTGATCGAACCCTTCAGGAATGCCCCGATCCAATCCCTCCCGCGAAGAGAGCCCGTTCATGTTCAACTCCATCGAACGAATCGCCTTCTGCAAGGACTCCTTAAAGGTGCGCCCAATCGCCATCACTTCGCCCACCGATTTCATCTGCGTCGTGAGGGTGGGATCGACTCCTCGAAACTTCTGGAAGGCAAAGCGAGGGATCTTCACCACCACATAGTCGATCGTGGGTTCGAAGGAGGCTTTCGTCACACCCGTAATGTCGTTGGTGATTTCATCCAATGTGTAGCCCACGGCAAGCTTCGCGGCAATCTTAGCGATGGGAAATCCCGTCGCTTTCGAGGCAAGCGCAGAACTCCTCGACACACGCGGGTTCATTTCGATGACCACCATGTCGCCGTTCTTGGGATCCACACCGAACTGGACGTTCGATCCGCCGGTATCGACGCCGATCTCACGCATGATCCGAACGGCGGCATCTCGCATGCGCTGGTACTCTTTGTCCGAGAGCGTCATGGCCGGCGCGACCGTGATGCTGTCGCCCGTGTGCACCCCCATCGGGTCAAGATTTTCGATCGGACAGACAATGACGACGTTGTCTTTGAGATCCCGCATCACCTCAAGTTCGTATTCTTTCCACCCGATCACGGATTCTTCGATCAAGAGTTGGCCGACGGGACTCATGGCGAGACCCCACTCGACAATCTTCTCGAACTCTTCCCGGTTATACGCGATATTTCCACCGGTTCCGCCCATGGTGAACGACGGTCGAATGATCGCCGGAAATCCGATCTGTTCGAGAACTTTGATGGCTTCTTCACGGTTATGCGCGGTGCCGCTGGCCGGGACTCGCAACCCGATTCGCTGCATCGCGTGCTTGAAGGCTTCGCGATCCTCGGCCTTATGAATCGCCTCGGCGGACGCGCCGATCAACTTGACGCCGTACTTTTCGAGCGTCCCCCGCTTGACCAATCCCATCGTCGCATTCAGTGCGGTCTGTCCTCCCATGGTCGGGAGCAGGGCATCGGGTCGCTCGCGCTCGATCACTTTCTCGACGACTTCGATCGTGATCGGCTCCACATAGGTCCGATCAGCCAACTCAGGATCGGTCATGATCGTCGCCGGGTTGCTGTTGATGAGAATCACCCGGTAGCCTTCTTCTTTCAGCGCTTTACAGGCCTGCGTGCCGGAATAGTCGAACTCACAGGCCTGACCGATCACGATCGGGCCGGATCCGATCAGTAAAATGGATTTAATATCTGTCCGCCTTGGCACAGAGACCTCGTTTTAGGATCAGCTAGCTCGGTTGCGGCATCGGCCCGATCGTCGGCCGGTATGGCGCGGGCGCCGGTGGTGCTGCCCCTCCCCCAGGCCCACGATAATATTGGAGCGCCTCGGGCAGCCAGGCTTCGATCTGATTGATACGTGTCAAATCGGACGGATGGGTGGAAAGGAATTCAGGGACCGCTTGCTGCGATCGAAAACAGAGCTTCCCAATCATCTGCCTCGGACAGCCGCTCATACGCTCCCAAAACGGCACGGCTTCACGCGGATCGTACCCGGCCTGCGCCATCAATCGAAGTCCGATGAAATCAGCTTCCGATTCTTGTTTCCGATTGAAGGGCAACGACACATTGACCCCATACGCCCCTAACAAGCCCTGGATCGCACCGGGATTGGCCTTTCCGGTTGCCGCCGCACCCAATGCGCCCAATTGCGCAATTTGGTCCAAGATACTCCGGCTCATCCGCTCCACCCCATGGCGTTGCAACGCATGCGCGACTTCATGCCCCATCACCGTCGCTAATCCGGCATCGTCCTTCGTATGTTGGAGAATCCCGGTGAAAATGGCGACCTTCCCGCCTGGGAGCGCGAAGGCATTAACCATCTTGTCGTCTTGAATGACCGCAAATTCCCACTGATACTCCGGCTTGTTGGCGGCGTCAGCGATGTTTCGCCCCACACGGTGGACCAACTCATTCACTTCCGCATTGTCACTGAGCGGAGCGGCCCGTAAGACCTCCCGGAACGCGCTCAATCCGAGTTGCAGCTCCTTCTCTTCGGAAAAAAAGATCACCTGATCGCGAGCCGTGCCCGGCGCCCGGTAACAACCGCTCAAGCTGCCGAACAGACTCAAGGCCGCCCCAGCCCCAATGGCCGTGCAAAGGCTCATCGCCCCATGGGCGCCCAAAGCCAGTATCCCCCGGCGCCCGATCGGCGTCGCCAAGAATTTCCCGATTGTGTGATCTGGCGATTGAATCATAATAGAATTGCTTCATGGGACAGATCGATACATCACTCAATGAGCAATTTTGTCACGGCATCCAGAGATACATAAACTGCGGCGTTCCCCCCCGCACCATCGACAACAAATCCAGATTGGCTAACCCGGTAATGCCCGAACTCGTCCCGAACAGTCGCGAATAGATATTGTTTTGATACTCCCCCCGCCGCCCATAGGTCACGATCCGCGCCTCCGTCAGACCCGCCTTCTTTTTGGCCAGCTGGATCGCGTCATCGAGGTACCCGATCTCGTCGATTAAGCCTGCTGCCTTGGCCTGATCTCCGGAATAGATCCGTCCGTCGGCGAGTTTCTTGACTTGTTCGGCCGACAGATTAGGACGCCCCTCCTGTACGACCGCCAGGAATCGCTGATAGAACGAGTCGATCACGCTTTGAAAGATTCCCCGCTCCTCGGCTGTCATGACCCGAAAGGGTGAGCCCATGTCCTTGCGGGGGCCGGACGTGATGGCGCTGGCTTCGACACCGACTTTTTCAAGCAATCCCCTGGCGTTGACGGTCAACATGATGACGCCGATACTGCCCGTCACCGTCGAGGGATGGACAAAAATGTTGTCCGTTGCCATGGCCAGGTAGTAGCCCCCTGACGCCGCCACATCCATCATCGACGCAATCACCGGCACCTTCTTCTTGGCTTTGAACTCCCGCAACTCGTGATACAGGATGTCCGAGGCGGTCACGGTTCCTCCCGGAGTGTTGATACGAACGACGACGGCTTTGATCTTGTCGTCCTTCGAGGCCCTCGTCAGTTCTTCCTTGAACGTGGCCAACATGTTGGGCTGCGGAATGATGCCTTCTTTATCTTGCGCGCTGATGACCCCCGACAGATCGAGCAACAAGACTTTTCCATCGCCCGTGCCGCTGAGTTCCATTTCCTTCACCGGCCCCGCGGGCTCGATGAGATTGACCGTAATGCAACCGGCCTGTAGACCGATGAATACGAGGAGACAGAGCCGACCAAGCATTGAGTACACTCTATTCATGCTGTTTCTCCAACAATTGCGTAAATTCGGTGAATAAGTAGGCGGAGTCATGAGGACCGGGAGACGCCTCGGGGTGATATTGCACTGAAAACACCGGATGATCGGTACAGGCTAATCCTTCGACTGAGTGATCGTTCAGACTCACGTGTGTGACCGTGACTTGACCGAACGATGTGTCTACCACGAGCGGCTGATCCGGAGTTGCGCTGATCGGGTGGATGGCTTGCACCGCGAAATTGTGATTTTGCGACGTGATCTCGACTCGTCTCGTGCGGAGATCCATGACCGGATGATTCGCCCCATGATGGCCGAACTTCAACTTATAGGTCTTGAGCCCCAGCGCAAGGCCGAGGATTTGATGCCCCAAGCAAATGCCGAAGATCGGATGGCGTCCGATCAATTGCCGCACCGCCTCAACCGCGTAGGGCACTCCCTCCGGATCCCCTGGGCCGTTCGACAGGAATATCCCATCGGGCTTGAGGGCTTCAACCTGCGTCGCAGTGGCCGAAGCCGGAACGACAGTCACTTCGCACCCCACGTCCACCAGCCGGCGAAGAATATTCAGTTTCACTCCGAAATCGTAGGCGACAACATGCCACCGCCTGGTCGCACCGGCCCGTGGCTTGTCGCCGAGCGAAGGCGCCCACTCACGCGATCCTTCCGTCCACCGATAGGCTTTTTCACACGTCACGGCTGTCGCCAGATCGCGCCCAATGATGCTCGGAGCTGCCTGTGCCTTCTCGACAACACGGCGGGAATCCCCGTCGATATGGGTGATGATGCCCTGCTGTGAACCATGTTCGCGCAAGTGGCGGGTCAGAGCCCGCGTATCCAGCCCCTCGATGCCGACGATCTTCGCCTCTTGTAAATAGTCGTGTACACGCTGCCGGCTGCGCCAGTTACTGTCGAGTCGACTCGCCTCTTTCACGATGAATCCCTCAGCCCAAATCCGCCACGACTCGGCATCCTCCGGTGTCATCCCATAGTTTCCAATATGGGGAGAGGTCATCGTGATGATTTGCCCCTTGTACGAGGGATCGGTCAAGACTTCCTGGTAGCCGGTCATCGCCGTGTTAAACACGACTTCTCCCACAGTTTCCCCCTCGTATCCGAGGGCACGGCCTTCGAAAATCGTGCCGTCCGCCAGTGCCAACAAGGCTTTTTTCACGTGAGCGCTCCATCCCGGTAGAGAGACCGTTTCGCCTTGATTCCGATCAAGAGAATCCCCAGTACAAGATCAACCATGTAGATCCACCGAGTCGGCATCAGCACACGAAAGAATGCTTCCAAGGCCGCCTTCTTCGCCGCCGCCTCTTGCGCCGCGAAGGCCTGAGCTTGCAGCGCCGCAGCATAGGGGTGCAGCCAGAGAATAATGATTCCCGCGATCACCACCATCCCTATCAACACCGCCATCTCGCCTCGACCGACCGATACCACCGGATCCCCACTCCACCAGCGATACCACCCTGCGACCCACAGGGTGACCAGCGCTCCGATCATGAAGCGATGATAGCCCTCAAACGCCCGCGTCAGAAATACTCCGCCTAAATCCTGTCCGCCGAACGTATTGAAGACCGCGGGAATGACCGCTCCGATGAGCACCAGTCCGCCGCCGACCCATATTCCCAGCGCCAGCCATTCAAGCGTCAGACAACAGACCATCCCCCAACGGGACATACGCAGCACCGGGCTACAACTCTGCCCGGCCGGTCTCGAATACGACCCGGCCACCCACGATCGTCGTCGTGACCCGGCCCTTCACCTTCCATCCGGCAAATGGGGTATTCCGGCTCTTTGAGCGAAACTTGGCCGGATCGACCTCCCACTGTTCCTGTTGATCGACGACCGCCACATCGGCATCGGCCCCGACCGCCAACGTGCCCTTGGCCAATCCAAACGCCTTTGCCGGAGCCGTACTTAATTTATCGACTGCCGACTCCAACGACAAGACTCCCTCATCGACCAGCGCTAAGGTCAACGGCAGCGCCGTCTCCAGCCCGACGATACCAAACGGCGCTTCGGTAAATCCCAGCTGTTTTTCCTGAGTGGCGTGCGGGGCATGATCCGTGGCGATGGCATCAATCGTACCGTCGCGGAGACCCTGCTTGATCGCTTGCACATCCTTCCACGTCCGAAGCGGAGGATTCATTTTGGCATAGGTATTATAGCCTCGGACCACTTCTTCTGTAATAGTAAAATGATGGGGGCAGGCCTCGGCTGTGACTTTTAGCCCGCGTGACTTGGCCTCCCGCACCATCCGGACCGATCCCTCTGTGCTGATATGGGCCAGATGCAGCCGGGCCCCGGTCAGCTCCGCCAAGGCGACATTACGCGCTACCATCACATCTTCCGCCGCCGCCGGCATCCCGGGGAGCCCCAACTCGGTCGAGATGGTCCCTTCATTCATACAGCCCCCCTCGGCGAGATGCAGATCTTCGCAATGATCGACCACCGGCACGTCGAAGGCCAAGGCATACTCCATGGCTCGCCGCATGACCAGGCTGTTCATCACCGGCTTCCCGTCATCCGAAATCGCGACGCAGCCGGCACGACGCAAGTCCCCGATCTCCGCCAACTCCTTCCCCTCCGAACCTTTTGTAATCGCGCCGATCGGAAAGACGTTCGCCAGCCCGGCCGCCCGCGCACGATCAAGCATGAATTCCGTGATTGCTTGGTTGTCATTAACGGGATTCGTATTGGGCATACAACAGACCGAGGTGAAGCCGCCGGCCACCGCTGCCGCCGCTCCGCTCTGGATCGACTCTTTGTATTCGAAACCCGGTTCCCGGAAATGAACGTGGAGATCGACAAAGCCGGGAAGGACCAATCGGCCCGTGGCGTCGATCTTCGTGGCCCCCGCGGGAGCTTTGAGATGCGGCCCCACCGCGACGATTCGGCCCGCATCGATCAGCACGTCGGCCACACCATTGAACCGTCCCGGATCGATCACGTGCCCGCCTGTAATAAGAATGTGCTGACTTGACGAAGGCTTCATAAGTCTATGGCTTCCTTCAATGACTCAATGCGTGTAATGACTCAGGTATTCAGGCTGAAGGCTATAAATAATCTCGCAGAGCACGAATCAAGCCATTCAAAACCTTCTCGGTTTCTACGACCTTGGGTTCAAGCAACGATAAGTCCTCGTTACGCAAGAAGCCCAAGCGCTTCGACAAACTTAATTGATAGCGTAGTTCTCTCAGCGACCCGAAGGCGATATTGAGAAATCTGAGATACTCTGCCTCACTATCACGAGCACAACCCTCCACGATATTAGAAGGAACTGACACTGCTGCTCGCCGTATTTGAGACGTCAGGCCAAACAACTCTTCTTTTGGAAACCCTGTGGTTGTCCGATACACCAACATGACGACTTCATCAGCCAACTCAACGCCCGAAGTTGTGTGTGATCACGCATGCTTGACCCCTAAACGCCTTCAGCCTATCTACCTGCATAATGACCATTCAATTATTACCCGACAAGAGATAGAGAATGCCCATGCGAACGGCCACGCCATTCGCGACCTGCTCTAGAATCACCGACGACAAACTATCGGCCACCTCCGGAGCGATCTCGACGCCGCGATTGATCGGACCCGGATGCATCACAATCGCCCCAGGCTCGGCCGACTCGACCCGCTCGGTCGTCAATCCATACAGCCGGGCATATTCGCGGATGGTCGGAAACAGTGCAATTCCCTGCCGCTCGAGCTGCAAGCGCAGCATCATGATGACCTGCACCCCGCGCAACGCCTCGTCGAGATTGTAGAAGACACGCGCGCCCAGCTTCTCCACTCCATAGGGCATCATCGTCGGCGGCCCCACCAGCCGAACCTCTGCCCCCAACTTCACGAGCGCGTGAATATTCGAACGCGCCACACGGCTATGCGCCACATCTCCGACGATCGCCACCCTCAGTCCCTCGAACGACAATCCGCGCTCGCGAATCGTATACAAATCCAAGAGGCCTTGCGTCGGATGTTCGTGCCACCCGTCTCCCGCGTTGATCACGGAAGACTTCACTCCGCGGGCCAAGGCCTCGGCCGCGCCGGCCGAAGGGTGGCGCAAGACGATAATGTCCGCCTGCATTGCCTCGATATTGCGCGCGGTATCGAGCAAGGTTTCTCCTTTGACCACGCTGCTCGACGACGGCGAGAAGTTGATGACATCCGCGCTCAGCCGTTTCGCCGCCAACTCGAACGAGGTCCGTGTCCTGGTGCTGGGCTCGAAGAACAGATTCACCACCGTGCGCCCCCGGAGCGCCGGAACCTTCTTGATATCCCGACCGGTCACTTCCTTAAACGAATCGGCCGTTTCCAGAATCAACCTGATCTCCTCCACCGACAGAGGGGCTAGGCTCAAGAGGTCTTTGCGTTTGAGACTCATCGTTCCCTCCACCTTAGCTCTTGGAGATCACCACCCGTTCGTCTTCGCCTTCTTCTTCCAACAACACCTGGATCTTTTCTTCTCGTGACGTTGGAATATTTTTCCCGATATACGTCGCCTTAATCGGCAGTTGACGATGGCCTCGATCGACCAAGACGGCAAGTTGAATTTCTGCCGGCCGTCCCAGATCGATCAGCCCATCCATCGCCGCGCGAATGGTCCGACCCGTAAACAGCACGTCGTCGACCAACACAATGATCTTGTCGGAAATATCGAACGGGACCGTGGTCTTGCGGAGAATCGGCTGCTCCTTCCGCAAGGAGAGGTCGTCCCGATAGAGGGTAATGTCCAATTCGCCGATCGGCACCTGCGCCGCTTCAATCTCTTGGATCCGCCTTACCAGCCGATGGGCCAAGTGCACCCCCCCGGTTCGAATCCCCACCAGCGCCAGATCCTGTACACCCTTATTCCGTTCGAGAATTTCGTGGGCGATACGGGTGACCGCGCGAGCGATGTCTCCCGCGTCCATCACCAGCCGCTCTTGCGGTCGATCGCTCTCGGTCATGCAGCCATCATTCAGTCTCAGACTTTCCGGGCATAAAAAAACCCTCCCATCGAGATCCGACGAGAAGGTTGAGATTTGCCGATCGAGACAAACAGGATTCAAGCCCATGCGCACTCCTTGCTCACCTCGCAGGATGAGCATTAAAGGTTCATGCATCTTACGGAAGCAGGAGGAATCCTGTCAAGCTGCAAGACGGCCTACTCAGGTGTTCAGGCTGAAGGCTGAAGTGTTCGGAACTTCGAACCCCGACCTTCCCCGTCCACTACTAACTCAGAACCCAGAACTCAGAACTTCCCTGCCCGTCTCGCTTGAGTGTGGACGATCGGAGCGACGCCATCCCTCGTAAAGAGATCACCCGCGCGGTGTGAGTTCTTCTAATGTGAATTGTTTCGGCAAGAGGACGGGCACCACGATACCGATGGGATCACCTCGTTTGATCGTCGTCGGCTTCGTGAGTTGCAACAGAAAGTTGGCGGTGAAGGCGTCATAGTCCGGGAGCCAGTCGTACATATTCGGCGTCCGTTTATACTCTTGGGTCTTCATTCCCTCCCACACAAAAAACGTCCGATCGGGATAGTGATAGAAGTGGTTCGGCACGTCCTTCATCATCAACCCCACCTGCTTGGGATAGTAGAACCGAATACCGCAGCAGAGCTTGGGATACCCGCTGTTTAAGATCAAATCGACATAGGTGCCTGAAAACGACTTGTAGCCAAGAATCCGCTCTTCCGGCAAGATCGGTGGGGCTTGCCACTTGACCCCATCGGCCGTTCGTCGAATCTTACAGTCCGCCGGAGACCGAATGAGCCAGCCGTACTGGCCCACTGTTCGCACTGGTCCACAATCGTCGGGGATCACTTTGTAGCCCTCGACCGCCACCGTCCGTTGCTCGTTCAGTGACATCCCGGACAACAACGGCCGATGCGGTGTGAAGTCGAGCTTCAATCGCTCCGGCGCGATGGCAGTCGAATACTCCCGTTCCCAATAGACGATGATCTTATCGCCCGGCTCCTCACCGGCAACCTGTTCTGGAGTCGGCTCGCTCATATTGGAAACCGTAATCGATTGAGGACACCCGGTGCAAGCACGTGAGCTAATAGGAGACTCTCCCACAGGATGCTCAAACAGGCCGTCCAGCAAGGCCGCAGCGAGTGAAGAGCCGAGGCGTACCCTTTGGGGCGCACGGTGCGACGAATAAGGAGCACCACGTTTGTGCGCGCCGCCGAGTTAGTGAGGCGGCCGGGTCCCCGTTGAGGGTCTGAACGATGCGAGAACGAAGCTGGCGGGCTGTTTCAGCATCCTGTTAGATCTTCTTGATGTAGAACAATGTCAGACCAGCCTTGAGCCTTGCTTTCGGCAGGATCGTGCGATGCATCCGAAACGTGGGAAGCTGTTCGACTGGTTCTTCCCAACAGACCTGGAGTCCGTGGGACGCACCATACTGACCGAGCTGTGCCGGACCGATGACAAACGCAGTGCCTCCTCCACGAAGAATTCGGCTGATCCCCTTCATGCGTTCGGCCAGATTCGCCGGTAGGTCTCCGCTGTCATAGGGCACCCAGTGGTAGACCAAGTCATAGGAGTGAGCGGCTTCCCGATCGTGCGGCCCTTCGTGCGAAACGAATCGAATGTGCGAGAGCCAATCCCACCGCTGCAACTCGGCGCAGATGCTCCAGAGTCGTTGTGCCTGCTTTTGCGCAAAGGCCGGATGCCGTACCAGCACGGTATAGTCTCTCAGCCGATCAAACGTCATGCAGGTCGCAATTACAGCATCGCCATTCTCGATGAGCACGCGCTGGGCTCGTGAAAGGACCATGCCGATTTCTCGATCTTGCTCGCCGATATCTTGTACGTAATCGGCCACGAACGGTTGCGCCGAGCACTCGCCGATTTCAGACTCGTCGTCCGGATAGAGCAACACCGCTCCGTAGGCGTCGGCAGGAGGTGATGGATGGAACCCCCTGGTCAAACACCGACCGCCAGTCGACTGGGCTCATGGCCACAGGCTCACCCGACTGTTCCGGACTCTCTTGCGGCAGAGCCACAGCCAACGTCGTTTCACGATCGCGATCCTTCAGGATGACATGCGCTCCGGCGATCTCTGCGCTTCGATCGCACGGGACGAATCGACGACCTTTCGGGCTCATGTAGGACAGCCCGGCGGAATCCGACGCCACCGTCACCTTGTGCAACAAGCCGCCTTGGAAGGTAAGACAAGCCCCCGCGCGCTGATCGAAATATCGAATCGGCGGCGTACCAGCCGGCAGCCAGATGACGCGATTGGACCGTTCAGGATTCATGAAGAGCGTGAACGGGTTATTCCCATCAGGCGCCTGCGGCGTAAAGAAACTACTAAATAAACGGAACGCGGCTTCCGACGGATAGGTAGGAATACCCCGATATCGCAAAGGTCGGGGGGTCGATTTCCCCCCATTTTGATCGTCGTAGAGTCCGCGAATCAATTCAAAGACCGCAGACCCGGTTCCCGGCAATAACGACTTAAAGAGTTCGACGACCGGGAGAAAGTCGATCGAGGGCCAATGCATCGCTCCCATGCATGACATGAAGCGGGCCCGTTCGAAATCCCCATCCTGAAGCACATAGAAGGCATCTTTCCTCTGGCGGATCATCGCTTTGCCGGTCGGCTCGATCAGGAGATCCTCATCCCGATAGAAAAATCGCACTTCCTCGAGCGGAACCCGGAGCGCCTGAGCGGCCATCGTCCGCAAATCGTCCGCCGTGAGCCGTTGCCAGCCAGGCTTACTGGCGAGATTGAGGCTGGTTTCATTCACCAAGCCAGCCGGCTTCAACCCGACCCATTGCCCCCAATCCAGACGTATCCGAGCGCGGAGGAGGGTCGCTTCGCCTGTGGAATCGATCCCCCACTCACATTCATGCAACGGATTTCCTTCTGGATCGGTCGCAAGAAACCGGCGACCGTCCGAGCGATAGAAGACAAGATGCCCTGTTGACTGTTCGACGCAACGGCCTCCAGCTGCGGCAAGATCGCGAGCAAATAAATGATTCCCGGAGAAGCTGATGTTACCGGGGTTGGCGAGCGCTGAGGGATTCACGAGAAATGATCTCAATTATGCTGCGGGCTGCTCAAACAGGTCAGCCAACGAGGCCACAAGGAGAGAGAACCCCGAGGCGTACACATTCGGTACGTTGAGGGGTTCGAACGACTGAGAACGAAGTTGGGGGCCTGTTTCAGCAGCCGGCTTACTCGCGGACTTGCCCGCTCCCCATGACGATAAACTTGAAGCAGGTCAATTCTTCCAGCCCCATCGGGCCTCGGGCATGGATGCGGGACGTGCTGATCCCGATTTCTGCTCCCAGCCCGAACTGATAGCCATCGTTCAACCTGGTCGAGGCGTTCACCAATACCGCGCTGGCATCGACCTCTCGCAGAAACCGCATGGCCTTGGGATAGTCGGATGTCACGATGGCTTCCGTATGGCGTGAGCCATACTTGGCAATATGCTCCATCGCCTCATCGACGTGCTTGACCACTTTCACCGCTAGGGTGAGATCGAGGAATTCTTTTCCAAAATCATCGTCGCTCGCGGGTTTGGCCGACGATGACAGCTGACAGGTTTTCTGGCAACCGCGGACCTCGACGTTGGCCGCCACCAGCTTCTCAATGAATGGGGCGAGCCAGTGACGCGCAATGCCCTGATGCACTAAGAGGGTCTCCACCGCATTGCAGGTCGACGGTCGCTGCACCTTCGCGTTGAAGCAGATCCGCTCCGCCATGGCTGGATCGGCATCGGCATCGACATAGATGTGACAGACGCCGGCGTCGTGCCTGATGACAGGGATCGTCGCGTGCTCGGTGATGACGCGCATCAGCGATTCGCCGCCGCGCGGAATAATCAGGTCGATGTAGCGATCTTGCTTCAGCAGAAGAGGAACCAGCTCACGGTCAGGCCGCGCGACAAAACTGATCGCCCCGGCCGGGACACCGGCTTTCTCTGCCGCCTCCGAGAGGACCGTCGCAATCGCTGTATTCGAATGGATCGCCTCGCTTCCTCCACGAAGCACGCAGGCGTTCCCGGATTTCAAACAGAGCGCGGCGGAATCCGCCGTGACGTTCGGGCGGGATTCATACACAATTCCAATGACGCCGATCGGAACCCGCACGCGCCCGACCTGCATCCCGTTCGGCCTGGTCCACATCTTCGGCATGTCCCCGAGTGGATCAGGGAGCGCTGCCACCTCGCGCAGGCCTGCCGCCATCTCGACGATCCTCTTGGCCGTGAGACGCAGCCGATCTGCCATCGCCTTCTTCTCCGGCGCAGTCCCGAAGGCCTCCAGATCCAATTCGTTCGCGGCCAGCAGCGCATCCTTCTGCTCTTCCAGCGCCTCTGCCATCGCAAGAAGAGCTCGATTCTTCACTGCAGTCGAGAGCAGTAGCCAGTCGGCCCGCAGCATGCTTTGGCTCGCGTAACCAACTCGTTGACATACTCTGGAATCGGGATGGGCGCAACCACTTCCACGCCCGCCGATTCGACGGGTTCGACCGACGCTTCCGTCTGGTTACTCTGGTTACTTCTGTCAGACAGCATAAAAAGGACTCTTATCTCATGACGTTGGGACAGAACAGGATACAGCGGGAGTTTCAACGCGGTCAAGACGGCCATTCGTAGGATAGCTGTGCAAGACTGGCTGAGGTCGAGGCCAAGGTTGAGGTTGAGCGAAGATCAGACTCTCTTTATCTCAACCTTGGCCTGAGCCTCAACCTTCTTCGTGCTGGCAGCCTTATTGAGCATCTCGCTAGATCACTTTCCTGAAATACTCGATCGTGCGACAGAGGGCATCCTCGAGTTGTACTTGAGGCTCCCATTTCAGGAGGGTGCGCGCCCGGCTGATATCGGGCCGTCTGACTTTTGGATCATCGGCGGGCAGCGGATGATGGGTGATGTGGCTCGATGAACGAGTGAGTTCCAAGACCAATTTCGCGATCCCTAAGACGGTCAGCTCGCGCGGATTCCCGATATTCACGGGATCATGCATGCTGGACCCGTCGGCGCCCTTATTTGGCGTGACGAGAAACTTGCGATCTGTCCGTTGCTCGACATTCTTGTCTGAGTCCAGAAGAAGCAATCCGGTGATACCTCGGACCAGGTCGTCAACGTAGCAGAAACTCCTGGTCTGAGATCCATCGCCAAAGACACTCAACGGTTTTCCCTGAATCGCCTGGACGATGAAGGTTGACACGACGCGGCCGTCTTTCGGCCGCATGCGTGGTCCGAATGTATTGAAGATGCGCACGATCCTGGTATCGACCGCATGATAGCGATGATAGGCCATGGTGAGGGCTTCTGCAAATCGCTTGGCCTCGTCGTATACGCCACGGGGGCTGAGGGGGTTGACGTTGCCCCAATAGGATTCAGGCTGAGGATTTACCAGCGGATCCCCATAAACTTCCGACGTGCTGGCCAAGAGGAACCTCGCGCCCTTCGCCTTGGCTAGCCCAAGAGCCTTATGCGTGCCTAAGGCGCCGACCTTCAGAGTGGCGATAGGATATTCAAGATAATCTTGCGGGCTCGCGGGTGACGCAAAGTGCATGACAGCATCCAGTGGGCCGTCAACGTGCACATAGTCGCATACATTGTATTTGACGAAGGAAAATCGCTCGTGCCCAAGCAGATGGGCGATATTCTCGACCCGTCCGGTGAGAAGGTTGTCCATGCAGATCACGGAATGTCCGGCCTGCAGCAGCACATCGGAGAGATGGCTCCCGAGAAACCCGGCTCCGCCTGTAATAAGGATACGCATACGATGATGCTTCTTTTACACTCGTCTCATCGCGAATGCCATGAAATTTATCAGGATCGATCGGAAAAGCCAGCCCGCATTGTTCATGACGGTTCGTCGCAAAATCGCGCAGTCAAGTGCGAGACGGGCACTCGGAGGCCGGGGACTGGCTCTACCGTCTGCGGCAGTGCCTGTCCCGTTACTCAGACGGGGACAGACACCAAGAAGAAGGGTGTCAGTCCCCAAACAGTACGTCGAGGGGGTGAGCGGCGAGCCTGCCCGCCAAAGGCTCGTCGCAGCCACGAATCCGCGATTGCAGCAGAAGCGCTCATGAATAATGCGGGCAAGAAGGGTTACGGATTCAGGGTCGGCTGCCCCTGAGCCGGTTGAGGAATTGGAGGGTTTCCGCCAGGAGCGCTCGACGATCCCGGCATCGATGGCGCCACAGCACCGGGCACAGTTCCTTGCTGCACGATCGGAGCCGATGAGGGACTCGGGTGTTGGAAAACCCACTCATAATAGGTGCGGCGTCCCTCGAAATGCCGGACTGGAAGGGGAAAGTCTCGCTGTCGAAATGGCTTTTCGCGGCTCTTGCTTCGGACCCCCATGATGCCGCCTGTCGGCGCCCGAACATATTCCCATTCTCCATGCCCCACTGGATCAAGATAGACCTTGCGCAAGTAGGGTTTGGGGAGTCTTGTGAGATCAGCCAATGTCTGCGGGTAGACCTCTCCAGGCATCACGCGACCGGCCTTGATCGTCGCGGAATATAATGCGAGGGCATTCTGAATCTCAATCCCTTTGGCCAAAAGATCCGCCTCAAGCTCCCGCTGCACGACGGCCTTCCATTGTTTCGCGGCAGTGGTCGTGGCTATCCCGATGAGGACGATCACGAACATGAGCATGAGGTAGGTCACCCCTCGCTCATTGATGCCGGGTTGCCGAAGGCTGATGCGCATAGAATCGCTAGCAGACGGTAAAAAAACTATTGTTGCACGCTCGAACTTCGATCGCCCGCACGTGTGGTACAAACGGAGAATACTCCCGCAGGATGCTCAAAAAGGCTGTCCGGCGAGGCCGCAGCCGATGAAAGCACCGGAGGCGTAGCCTCTGGGCTACGTTGAGGATGCTTTCGAGGTGAGAACGAAGCTGGCGGACTTTTTCAGCATCCTGCTACGGCTGCAAGGGAGCTTCTTCGGACAGCAGCACCGTATATTCCACTCGTGACCGACGGTCTTGCAAGGTCACGCTCTCTTCCGTAATTGTTTTGACCATGACGTGATCTTCTACAGTTTCTCCAGTCCTGACGATATGGAGATCGTCATTCTTCGTGAGCACAGCCAATTGGCCCTTCTTCCTCCACCCATCCTCCATACGCACAAACCCGAGATAGTGGAATTGGGCCAATCCGGCTATAACCGTCTCTTGGAGCAGTGCCTGCCCCGACCCAGGATCGAGCTCCGGCTGGTTTGCGCGAGCAACCCCCGAGTCATCAGGGCGAGGAGGTGCGAAGATATTGCGTGGCGGCGTAAAGGTCATATCGCGTTGAGTCCGCGCGGCTGCGAGGAGATCGAGCTGCACGTGCAACCCATCGACTGCCCCACTGGTTCCCCGAGTCGTGGAACTAGCGCCACTCACATTCGTCAGCGGCACACGCACGGGCTCTTCCATGATCGGCCATTGCCTGGCGAGAATCCCACCCCAGAGTAGGCCAAGCGCGGCCAATGCCGCTATTTTCTTTTGATTCGTCGTTATCATATCTCGGGGCTATTGAACCACAGGTTTAACAGGGTCGCCACGAAGGTATGTCGCGATCTTGATGTTGAAGGTCAGCGTCTTGTCCTGCTGAGAGTCTGAGTGCACAAGCTCCAAGTCCTCGATGTATACCAGTTCCTCGGCCGTCTCCACGTCATAGAGAAACCTTCGAAGATCCTCGTAACGACCGGTCATCGTGCCCTGAAGCACACCCTTACTTGTGTTGGCCACCGGCGTAGACTCAGTCTTGTAGGAGAGCGCTGGGAGAATCACACGATTACGTTTCGCCTCCTCAGTAATGCCCAGCGCCAAGGGGGCAAAATCCCGTTCAACCGGCAAGGCCGACCAAACCTGTGCAAGATCCTTCTGCGCTCTCTGGACAGCCTTATGATGTATGAATTCTTGACGGGCTTGATTCCACTCCAACTCCAATTTCGCCAGACTCTGCTCGGCTCCATCAATCCCAACGGTACGGACAGCCCATAGGACTCCGGCCAGCAGCAACACTACCCCGAGCCATGGAATCAAGATCCCGTGGGGTTTTCGCAATTGTCGGAGTATGAAATCCATCATGTCGTCCTATACGCCCGGTTGCCGATACCGCAGCGTCAGGTCAAACTCAACCAAGCCATCCGGCCCTACCCGATGCTGGCCCAGCACAGGATCGCGGAATACAGCGTGGTCTTGCAATGTGACCGTCAATGCCGTCACATCTTCGACCTTCACCGCTAACCCTGTCATATGTACCACCGCGCTCCCCGGATCCAGGCGTATACTCTTAATCGACACATGCTGGGGAATTGCCGCTTCAAGCGCGGACAGAAACTGTGTCCAGGAAAAATTCCGTTTTGTGAGCAGCTGGTTCGCTAAACTGACTTCGCCCGGTAGCTGATGCGATGAAGGCCCGGAGAGATCGATGCCTTCCTGTTGGGCCTCGGCGAGGAGTTGATGATCCTGCATGCGAACATGATCAAGGCGTGCTTGAACATCTTGCCGGTCCCGCATAATCAGAGTGGTCTGGGCCACACTCCAGAGGATTGAGACCCCGACGACCCCGCTGAGTGCAACCAGCACCAGTCGAGTAGGCGCGACATACCACCGGTATCGGCTGCCCAGTTCGATGTGAAAAAACCGCGCCCTTCCTGGCGTCACCAAAAAACTATTCACACTGCCGGCGACCACACGAAGAAATGTCCGTCCAGATACCATCGTCTACATCACCCCCGCCACGACAGGGAGCGTCGCCCATGAGGTGCTTCCCCCGTCATGAGTCCACCCCACCCGTTCGACAGCTTCCCAATCCAGTCGCTCAACCGACAATCCGAGTTCCCTGGTCAACGCCTGTTCAAGCATTGGGAATGGGCTATCGCCGGCGAGGACAATCTCAGTCACATTCATGCCAGGATGATGCTCGCGGCATGCACGCAAAGACACCGCACATTCCTCAACAATGTTGTCGACCAGTTCTCCACCAAGGACTTCTTCACCTTGTAATCCTTCGGCGCTCAACAGTTTGGTCCGAACAAAAACTAGTCGCCCTTCCTGCATGACGAAGCAGGTCAACCCGCCGTCGGATACACTGACCCAGAGCAAATCGCGACCCAACCGTTTCCAGCCACCTGCCGCTTTCAGCCAGAGATTAAACAGACGAAAGCTGGTCACATCGACTTCCTGTGGAAGCAATCCGACCGATTCACAGAGGGACTCGTATTGTCTTAAGATGGCTTCTTGAATCGTCACGACAAGGACGACATGGGAACGCTCGCCCCCTGCCTCATGTGAGGGGAACCCCTGCCAGGCAATCTTGGCCCCGGTCAGTGGCAACAGATGCTCCTGACCCAGACGCCAGCGAATCAGCGCCTCTTGCTCTTCCATCTGCGTCGGGAGTTGTTCCAGCTGCAACACTGCCGCGCGCACCGACAGATCCGGCAACAACAATACAATCGGACGCGGAGCGTCAGACAGCCATTCACGCCCTGCGAACCGGGTATCTCGACTTGGTCCCGCCAACGACCGAAGGCGACTTTCTACCGCAGGCAGATCTGTCAGATTCAGATCCATTGGGGACAGCTTGATAGCCCCAGTCGGTGTCGGCGAGAGGGCACAGCGGTAGCGATAACGCCCCCGCCAGGTGCGGACGGCCTCTCCCCAGGCGAGGGCCTGCGCTCCAATTTTCAAGCAGTGCCGAGGACGGCAAGACATAAGACTCCACATCGCTTACCCTTCCTCGCTAAACGTCACTCGATTGATCTCGTGCAAGGTGGTGGAACCTTCCAGCACTTTTCTGAGTGCGGACTGCCGCAACGTGATCATCCCACCGGTCACCGCACGGTAGCGGACCTCGGACAGGGGACGCTCGGCAAGAATCATTTCCTTGATTTCATCGTTCAGATCCAGAAATTCCGTGATACATTTTCGTCCGCGATACCCAGTCCCATGGCACGCCTGGCATCCTTTGCCTTCATAAAATGGCATATCCTTATATTCCTCGAAGTCGAGTCCGGATTCTTCCGCCAGCACGTTGTCGAGCTTGACTGCCTCTCGACAAGCGAGACACACCATTCGAACAAGCCGCTGCGCTAACACACAGTTCAGCGCAGCCAAGAAGTTGTAGGCATCGATTCCCATCGAGGCAAATCGTCCGATAACATCGAACACGTTGTTGGCGTGCACCGTCGTCAAGACCAGATGGCCGGTGAGCGACGATTGGATAGCAATTTGTGCGGTCTCTGCATCGCGGATCTCGCCGACCATGATCTTGTCAGGGTCATGACGCAGGATAGATCGAAGCCCTCGAGCGAAGGTCAGTCCCTTCTTCTCATTTACGGGAATTTGCACAACCCCTGACAGCTGATACTCGACCGGATCTTCAATCGTGATCAATTTATCTTCCTTAATATTCATCTCCGTAATCGCGGCGTACAGCGTCGTCGTTTTTCCACTTCCGGTTGGACCGGTCACCAATACCATGCCGTAGGGCCGCGTAATCGCGCGCCGAAAACGCTTCAGGTCTTCCGCATTGAATCCGAGTCGTTCCAACCGCAATGCCGAAACACCCGTGGTGATCGCCTCGCGGTCGAGAATACGAATGACGACCGATTCACCGAATACACTCGGGAGGATTGAGACACGGAAATCGACGGTCTTTCGCTCCAGTCGCATCCGAAAGCTTCCATCTTGCGGTACCCGCCGCTCAGCGATGTCCAAATCCGACATGACTTTCAGCCGCGAGACCAACGGCGCATGGAGACGGATATCGAGCGGCTCCATCGCCGGAACGAGAATCCCATCAACCCGTAACTTCACCTTGGTGGCACGATCGGCGGCTTCAATGTGAATATCGCTGGCCCGGCGCTGCAGCGCGCTGAGGAGGATCGAGTCCAACAGTTTGACGGCGGGGCTTTGATCCTCTCCCGTGTGATCGATGGTGAGGACTTCCTCTCCCCGCTCGTCCTCCTTCACCAGCACGGATCGATACTCCGCCTCTAACTCCCGAAGGGCTTGACTGGAGCCTTCACTGTGTTCCAAAGCCGCCAAAATCGCACTTCTCGAACTCACCACCAGATCCAAAGGGCGCCCCAAAAGCAGCTCTAACTCATCCAGTGCCAGGAGATTCTGCGGATCGGGGATGGCAATGGTCAGGCGACCTTGGTGCTCTGCAATCGGTACGAACGGATGCCGTCGCATGAGTTTCACCGACATGGAGTCATAGAACCCCTGGTCGACCCGGAAATCCGTCAGAAGATTGCACGGCAAGTCAAACTGGGCTGCCAGCGCACGGGCCAGCTGATCCTCAGAGAGAATCCCCTCGCTCACCAAGGTCTGGCCGAAGGCTGCCGTCACACCGCCCAAGCGACTGAGGACTTGGTCGAGAGTCTGTTTCGGCAAAATCCCCTGCCGTACAAGCACATCCGTCAGTGTTGGTCGCGTCACAGTCCGTGCCATAGGTTCCTACTCACTTATCGAGACATGAGCGCAAGCCGAACCGCACGATTACAGTATTGAGCGCTACACCGAGCCAGCCATTTGAAACACCGGCAGATACATGACGATGACGATCGCACCCACTAAAACCCCCATGATCAGAAGCATCACCGGTTCAATCCACGTCGTCAATTGCGTGAGCCGGAGATCCAAGTCTCCTTCATAGAATTCAGCCACGTCATGCAACATCGTGGGCAACGATCCGGTTTCCTCCCCGACGGACAGCATTTCCACTGCCAATTTTGGAAATACTTTTGGGCGATCCAGTGCGGCGGCCAGGGTCGTCCCTTCGCGAATTTCCGCGACCGCACCCGCGACTCCGACCGACACATACCGATTGGAGATGGCGCCCCGCGCTATAGACAACGCGTCCACAAGCGGGGTGCCCCCGGCAAGGATCGTCGCGAGAGTGCGCGTGAGCTGAACCGTATAATGCTTCACGAAAATCGGTCCCAAGACGGGCAGACTCAGTGACAGCCGATCCACGGTGAGTCGCCCAGCCGGCGTCACATAGTACGCACGGCCTGCGAGCCCAAGAGCGGCAAGTCCCACGAGTCCAGGCACAACGTACACTTGCCCCCCCGTTACCAAATCGAGCAACAGTTGCGTGGCAACTGGTAAGGATTTTGACGATCTCCGCATAGACCGACACGAACGTCGGCACGACGTAACTCAACAGAAACCCGATGACGGCGATCCCGACAAGCACGAGAAACCCTGGATAGGCAAGGGCTTTCGAGACCTTCTGACGCAGCCCAATCATCAATTTTAAATACGCAATGAACCGCTGCAGCACCTCCGCCAAATTCCCCGATTGTTCTCCGGCTTTGATCGTCGCAATATACAATTCTGAAAAATGGATCGGATGTTTCGCCAGCGCTTCCGAAGCCGACGCCCCGCCACGAATATCTTGCCGAACCGTCCGCAAGGCCTGCTGAAACCCTGAATGGTTGGCTCGCTCGATCAAGAGATCCCACACCCGCAACACGGGAAGACCGGCTTTCACGAGGGCAAGCAGCTCTTGATTGAACACCAAGAATTCTTGGAGCGGAAGTTTTCCAAATGCATGCCACCCCAGACCCAAACCGGTTGTGGCCGCACCCCGTCGCTGTAACCGAAAGACGAGGAAGCCCTGGCCCTCCAGCTTGGCCCGGACGAGGTGTTCTTCCTCTCCCTCAATCTGCCCATCGAGGGTTGAGCCATCAGGACGGGCCACTTTGTATGCAAATACAGGCATGATACGGCGTGCGCGAATGTCAGGCCGATAACAGGAATTTTGGAGCCTGCCCGACATTGACCTTTCTACTGCGGCGAACGATCCGCGACCATCTGCGTCGTGCTCGGCCCGAAAAAATCCTCAATGTATTCCAGCGAATACACCTGCGGTTTTTCCGGGCCTGCGGCCTCGCATCTGGCCCCATCTCCTTCACCTCGTCACGAACGGCAATGGCGGACAGGCTCCTAGGCTTACCGCGTCGATGCGTCTTTGTCGGCGCCGACCCCAGACATGGGCCGATCATCCGGTAACCATAGGGCCTGGCCACTGACAATCCTATTGTCGGTCAATTGATTGAGGGTCCGCAGCTGTTCTAGTCGGACGCGATACTTCTGCGCAATGCTCCAGAGCGTATCACCGGGTTTCACGGAAACATGTTTCGTTGGGGCCATCGACTGCTCAACCCCTGACGAGGGCTCACGATTTGCCTGCACCGGCATCACAGCACTCGAGATCGGCGCCACCTGAGCCATCTCCGGAAATTCTGAAGACCGATTTTGTTGTGCGGGAACCGGCATGGCCTTCTGGTCCTTACCTATCGCACCACTGGACGGTAGTGGAGTCGCCTCCTGCCCGTTAGGAGCAGGGCTCGATTTACCCATTCTTGAGAGATGCTTCTGGAGCTGCCTCATCTGGCTCTGTAATTGAAGATTGCTTCGGGACACATGCGCCCTCTCCGTCCGAGCTGCGGCCAGTTCTTCCCGCTGCAGCTCTATCACCTGCCGTGCTTCAAGAACCCGCCGTTCCGCTTCTCTGACTCGTCCTTCAAGCTGCGCCCGCGCGACTTGAGCTTCTGCCAGTTCCCTGCGCCGCGCCTCAAGGTCAGCCCGTAATTCAGCGACAGTCCGTTGCGCATCGCGCATCGACGCTCTTAACGTGTCTGTGGTCAGTTCAAGATCGACCACTTCCGGTTCACGCATCGGCTCGAGTTCGCCGCACCCCGCAAACAAGGCTGAAGCGAAGCCGACTGCACAGAGGACACCGACTCGCATCGTCGGATAATAGGCGCGTGTTCCTTTAACCGGAGTCTGGAGCAATGTGCGATGGCGGTGGTGCATGAACATCCTTACCATCGGTTATACGGGGTACCGTTCGTCCCCACAAACTCGGCCCCTGAAAAGATGTCGACCACGCCCCCCTCGACAGGATCAGAAATTTCTTGCCATGTCGTCGTCGCACCGGTGAAGGGATCTTTGGGTATCCCTCGCAGATACCCGGTGCCCACCAATGCCGATAGAGACGGAGGATACTTTCCCTGATCTGCCTTGTGCTGATCCAGCACATCGCGGAGTGTCGAGAGATCCTGACGCAAGGCAGCCTCTTTGGCCTTCACAACCGACGATTGGTACGAGGGCACCGCCAGGGTGGCAAGAATGCCGATGATCGATACGACGATCATCAGCTCAAGCAGGGTGAAACCATTTGCGCCCCGCGCTCCACGCTTACCAATCTCGATACTTCGTGCCATCTAATGCCATGTCCTGACTTTGAGTCATCACGTCGTACACGTCATCCCCACACCAGCTCGACGCGTTCGGCGCATCTTTATAACATCGGAATAACCAATCCGCTTTGCCGGTTAAAGGATCAAGGGGAAGACTCCTCAGATAGCGTCTTGTCGTCGTGCCCTTGACTGTCGCCTCTTCACCGGTAAGCTTGATCCCCAACAGCTTATCCAGCGACTTCGGATATCCGTACACACTCGTCACGTCTTTGCACGTAAGCTTGTTCTTCAAGCATGCCGCCCCCAATAAGACGTCGGCATCGCGATTCCACTCTAGCTTAAAGGTGTCGATGGCAGCCCGCATGATCCTCAAATGCTGCCGCAGTTCCACTTCGTGAGCCCGTTTCGCCGACAGACGACTGAGCGGCATAGCGACAGAGGCAAGCACCATCACAATGGTCAGCGTGACTAGGAGCTCCAAGAGAGTCACGCCTGACTCTTTCACCGTACCCTCACGATACCTTTTCCTTCTTGGAGCGGCACCGTGGATGATTCCGCGGCGGAATCCACCAACGCCACACGCACAGGAGACACACCGGGCGCCTTCGCGTAGAAGGTGACCGTGACGGTCCGCCCTCCTGCCTGTCTCACTGATGGTGCAACTTTGAAGGCAACCATTCCCACTTGCGCCTCTGATCTGCCAGAGGTCTGCCCGCCTCTGCCGTCTGACTGTATGACTTCACCATTCAGGAGCTTTCTGAATTCCAGAACCTGTGGATCATACTGAAGCTGAAACATGCCGTCCGCCGTTGGACGAAGACGTTCGTCATTGATGGCAAGCTTAAATTCTTTTCCCATTTGGATCACCGACTCGTCCGGCCTAATCGAAGCAACCGCCCCGATCGAAGCCATTGGGGTCAGTGATGCTGCAGCGGCCTTCCCTGCCATTCCCCCTTTTGCCGACCCTCTCGACGATGAGAACTCTGCACCCGAAGCCCCGCCGCCCAGCAGGGAAATCTTCTTCCCCTTTGGGGTAAACATTGGGCTCGTGGAATAACTTGAATCCGTCCCGGACCAGAATACCTGCGTCGTGAGCCCGGGAGGAGTTGTCCCCTGAATGATATGCGGTGTGATCGTCAAGATTACTTCAGTGGTGACCCGTTGGGTCTTAAAAGAACTCAAGAGATTGCCTATGAAAGGAAGATCGCCGATCCAGGGGATAGTGGTGCGGGTCTTGCGATCTTCTTCTTGGAGCAGCCCTCCCAACACAATGGTTTCACCATCTCTGATATTGAGCATAGTTTCCGCCGAGCGATTGCCGAACTTAAACTGGGTAATGGGGGGACTGGCTTGGAGCAGAACTTGATCGCCAAGACGAACGACTTCAATTTTCATCTTCAGGGAAAGTTCATTCCCCAGATGGATGGAAGGCTCAACGGTCAATTTGACTCCGGTGTCGCGGAATTCGATCGAGGTCACCGTCGAGGTCGTCGGAACTGCCCCTGTTGCCGCTTGACCCGGCAAGACATTCGTTGTGGAAAGCAGGATCGGCTGCTTATCACCAATGTTAATCTCCGCCTTCTTGTTGTTGACCACACGGACTTTCGGAGCAGCAAGGGTCTTGGCATCGGTGATCTGTTTAAAGAAATCCAACTGGACGTTCGTCGGAAGCTTAAAGAGATAGCTGTCTCCTCCAAGGCTGGTGAGTTGGTTGAGCGTGAACTGCTGTGCGAGAGTTCCGGCGATCAGCCCCGTAGTCCCCGGAGGTACCATGGCAGCTGCGAGTTGTTTGGGATAAGTCAGACCATAGGTCTGATCGACTGTGCGATCGACCTCCAGAACCTCAACATCAAAAAGAACTTCGGAATCCAGGCGGTCGTTGGCCAGGATGATCTTTTCAGCCATCTCCAGTTTTTCGGGTTGGTCCCGGATGACAATCGTGTTCAATTGTTCGTTGGCATGCATCCGTTTAGAATCGAGCATGCTCTTCAGCAATACCAGCATGTCTTTCGCTTTCGCGTTGGACAAGTAGAACGTCCGGATCATCAGATCTTGATACTGTTCCTGCTTCTGCTTGGTATTGGGGCTGACAATCATGACACCCGGGGATACGGTTTGGGCGAACAGGCTATTGCTGTTGAGAATGAGATTGAAGGCCTCTTCGAACGGCGTGTCCTGAATGCCAATGGTCACAGGATCATTTCTGACATCCTTGTCGAAAATAAGGTTGATCCCTCCGGCCTTTCCTATCCCTTCCAAGACTTCTTTCAGGCCGGCATTGCGAAACCGAAGCGTCACCGGTTGCTTCCGCCGATCGTCACGGTTGAGCGCCTGCTGCTCCTCGGTGAGCTTGGAGATACTGTCGAGGGGTTCCTTGAACGAGGGATCTAGTTCAGCCGCCCTGGCATAGGCCTCCATGGCCTCGTCGGGCCGACCGAGCTGGGCGAGACGATCGGCTTCTCGATTCTGACCACGTGCATCTTTCAAACGAAGCGCTTCAAGCAACCCCGCTTGATGCTCGGCGCTGGACGGTTCGATGGTGAGTGCGCGCTTAAACTGTTCTATTGCGAGGTCAGGCTGATGCTCTTTGAGGTACGCCCGTCCTCGCTCCTCATACAACGCCGCAGCTCGCTCTCGAGCCATGGTATATTTGTTCTGTAATGTGGGACTGAAGGGATCATCTTTCAGCGCTTGCTTATAGGCGAGACTCGCTTCCTCCCAATTACCTGCTGCGAGCTGTTGGTCCCCTCGCTTGACGTCAGGTGAATTAAAATAGGCGCAGCCGGCGAGCAAGGCCAGTGCCCCACTGGCACACCACATCCCCACTGCAGTCTGTCTCACAATTTTAATGCCCAGGCTGTTCATCGGTCACACAACAATGCCAACGCCAGAAGTAGGAGCCAGGGAAACTACTTGGAATTTTCGTGCCACAGATAATCTATAACAGCGTCTGTCAGGTGGGGCAACGAGAATCAAAAACTCAGCAGATGGTGAAAATGGTAAAAGATGGGGTGTCCTGTCTGCTATGTACTACAGGAGACTCCCCGGCGTGAACAGGCCAGATTCCCCTACTTTTCAGGTATCAGACTACGTGGGAAAGTCCTGGCACAGGATGAAGAACAAAGCGGTCTGTCGCCCTCTATAAACTATAAACGCCAGTACTTGAGCGTCTTAGGCAGTTTCGTCTGATCAAGCAGACATTTCACATCAATAACCACACCCTCCTGCTGACTTCGAAGGGGCTTGAGCAATTCTTGTAGGCCCATTTCCGCATACACGCGGTGCGCTACCGCAATAACCAACCCATCAACATTCGTCAGATCCTTCCACTGCTGCAGATGAATTCCGTATTCAGCGACCGCCTCTTCCGATTCTGCGATCGGATCATGCACCAACACTTGAACCCCATACTCACGCAACTCTTGGATAATATCGAGCACCTTGCTGTTGCGCAGATCCGGCACATTCTCCTTAAACGTGAGGCCTAAGACTGCCACCTTGAGATCGTTGACTGGCCGGGGAAGTTGACCGAGCAGCTTGATCGTTTGCTCCGCAACGAATTTTCCCATCCCGTTATTGATGCGCCGACCAGCCAGAATCACCTGCGGATGATAGCCGACCGATTCAGCCTTAGCGGTCAGATAATACGGATCCACGCCAATACAATGTCCGCCGACTAATCCCGGGAAAAATTTCAGAAAGTTCCACTTCGTGCCGGCAGCGTCTAAAACCGACTTGGTATCGATTCCGAGTCGATGGAAGATGAGCGCCAGCTCGTTCATCAACGCAATGTTCAGATCGCGCTGTGTGTTCTCGATTACCTTGGCTGCTTCCGCAACCTTAATACTGGGAGCCCGATGGACCCCGGCCTTCACGACGAGCGCGTAGGTATTCGCAACGACTTCAAGCGATTCCGCATCCTGAGCCGAAACGACTTTGACAATCTTTTCGAGAGTATGCTCCTTGTCCCCTGGATTGATGCGCTCTGGTGAATATCCAACCTTGAAGTCAATGCCTGATTTGAGGCCGGATGTCTTCTCCAGGATGGGGAGACAAATATCCTCTGTCACTCCCGGGTAAACCGTAGACTCAAAGACAACGATCGTACCAGGCGACATATTCTTGCCGATCAATTCCGAGACTATTCGTAGCGCCTTGAGATCAGGCTGGAGCGCTTCATTGATCGGAGTTGGAACGGCCACAATAATGAAGTCGGCGGCCTTCAGATCGGTAGGCTCCGAAGTATACTGCACATCAGAGGCTTTGAGGTCGGCCGCCGACACTTCTCCCGTTCGGTCAAAGCCCCTCTGCAGTTCTGCAATCTTCGCTTTGTTGATATCGAACCCGATGACCTTACCCCGCCTGCCGAAGGCAACGGCGATAGGAAGACCTACATAACCAAGTCCAACAAGCGCAACCTTTCGTTCGTTCTCTTTCTTTTGAGCCATGCACATCCTCTCCGTTAGGTTTTTATCAGAATGGCAGAACCTCGGATTTCCGTCAACGAATCAGATGAATCCTGTGAGTTCTGCGTAAAAAAACCTTTTTATGTTGGCAGAAAATTTTCACTTACTTTTTTATTTTTCATTCTCAAGACGATCGACAGTACTTGTTTCCTCAAGCAGCCCCTCGGATGCCACCCGCAATAAATATACAAGAAAACCTGGAGTGCATCCACCGGCTAGAGCTACCCAATAAACACATCACACGATGAGACTTCGAAGAAGATGGCCATGCCTATTCTCCCGACTGATTCTCTTAATTAATTAACCGTGCAAGTACGTGTTTTATCGTAACTGAATACTCGCCGCCGACTTTTTAACTTCCCAGCTTCCCAGGTCAATAGGGCTGTTGCGTCTATCTGAAAACCTAAGTACTCTTGCCTAGGTCTCAATAAATAACTTGATGAACAGGCACGATAAATGGCGCTACTTCAATGCATTATAGTCAATACTGAATTCTTAGCATCATATGTTCAAATCTTTGGAGGTTGCCTGCTGCACATACACTTCCCCCGCCTCACGCTTACCTGACAGTTTGGCAGATGGAATAATTCAAGCTATTGTTTTGATGAATTAATTCGAAATTTAAGAGTCGATCGATCGCATGCGCGAACCGGGGCATTCCTCTTGCTCAACCTCCCCTCTGGCAGTGCATATCCGAATCAAGACGTACCGTGATCGGATCGCCTGCCCTGCTAATGCATGAAATACATTTCGTTGATACGTGCAGTGGCAGGTACTGGAATACGGAGGACCTAGGCCATGCGCCAATCGATATGCCGGCATCTCATCGTAACTTACGCGATCTCATTGGGCCTCATGATAGCCTACATCTCGCTGCTTCAGCCTATTCCCTCCGTCTCCGCCCAGCAACTGACAGGGTCTGTCAGCCAGGGAACCAGCGGAACAGGCACTCCCGGGCGGCGCATCGAGAATATTGCCCCCCGCAAGCCGCACCAACTGATTCGAAAGCCACAGAACCCTCCCATTGCGTCCGTCGAACCTTCTCCATCCAGCTCCTCACCTGCCAGCTCATTGCCAACGCCCCTACCGTCGCCACAAAGCGACAACACGACTTCTCAATCCAAGGACCCGTCATCGTTCAATAGAAGTGTCGGGGCAGCCGTGCCACTTGCAACCATGAGCGTCACACCGTCGTCAGCGACCACCACGAGATCCACTACAGCTGGCACAGCATCCACTGGAACTCTCCCACTGGCCGCTGCAGGCTCGGGCCACTCCTCAACCTCAGGAAACGGAAATACCCATGGGCGATCGATGAGCAAATTAGCTGCGGAGATGCCGGGGTTGGCACAATTGATCTCGCCGCCTGCGGCCCCAGTCGTTTCAGTCAATCCCACGATCGGAGCGAGTCCGACCAGTCTGTCCTTTACAGCCCAGCAAGGAGGCAGCAATCCCACCGCGCAGACTCTGAGTATCAGCAACACCGGCGGCGGCACCTTGACCTGGACCGCCAGCAATACTGCCGCCTGGTTGTCGCTCAGTCCGGCCTCGGGAACTGGAACTGGCACCGTGACCGTGAACGCAACGACCGGAACCCTGACAGCAGGTAGCTATAGTGGCACAGTGATACTCAGTGCTACAGGGGCTTCTTCCGTCACGATCCCCGTGACGTTCACCATCACCGCAGCCCCCGTCCCGCCGGCCATCGGCGCCAGTCCAACTGCGCTCTCCTTTACGGCCACTCAAGGCGGCGCTAACCCCGCACCGCAAACCCTCACTATCAGCAATACCGGCGGCGGCACCCTCACGTGGACCGCCAGCGACAGCGCTCCCTGGTTGACGCTCTCAACAGCAGGTGGCACCGGCAATGGCAGCGTAACGCTGACGGCCACGACGGCACCTTACCCGTGGGCGCCACTAGCGGGACGGTGACGCTCAGTGGCGGCACCGGGGTGACCCCCGTCACCGTCCCCGTCACCTTCACTGTCGCGGCAGCCCCCGTCCCGCCGGCCATCGGCGCCAGTCCAACTGCGCTCTCCTTTACGGCCACTCAAGGCGGCGCTAACCCCGCACCGCAAACCCTCACTATCAGCAATACCGGCGGCGGCACCCTCACGTGGACCGCCAGCGACAGCGCTCCCTGGTTGACGCTCTCAACAGCAGGTGGCACCGGCAATGGCAGCGTAACGCTGACGGCCACGACAGGCACCTTACCCGTGGGCGCCACTAGCGGGACGGTGACGCTCAGTGGCGGCACCGGGGTGACCCCCGTCACCGTCCCCGTCACCTTCACTGTCGCGGCAGCCCCCGTCCCGCCGGCCATCGGCGCCAGTCCAACTGCGCTCTCCTTTACGGCCACTCAAGGCGGCGCTAACCCCGCACCGCAAACCCTCACTATCAGCAATACCGGCGGCGGCACCCTCACGTGGACCGCCAGCGACAGCGCTCCCTGGTTGACGCTCTCAACAGCAGGTGGCACCGGCAATGGCAGCGTAACGCTGACGGCCACGACAGGCACCTTACCCGTGGGCGCCACTAGCGGGACGGTGACGCTCAGTGGCGGCACCGGGGTGACCCCCGTCACCGTCCCCGTCACCTTCACTGTCGCGGCAGCCCCCGTCCCGCCGGCCATCGGCGCCAGTCCAACTGCGCTCTCCTTTACGGCCACTCAAGGCGGCGCTAACCCCGCACCGCAAACCCTCACTATCAGCAATACCGGCGGCGGCACCCTCACGTGGACCGCCAGCGACAGCGCTCCCTGGTTGACGCTCTCAACAGCAGGTGGCACCGGCAATGGCAGCGTAACGCTGACGGCCACGACAGGCACCTTACCCGTGGGCGCCACTAGCGGGACGGTGACGCTCAGTGGCGGCACCGGGGTGACCCCCGTCACCGTCCCCGTCACCTTCACTGTCGCGGCAGCCCCCGTCCCGCCGGCCATCGGCGCCAGTCCAACTGCGCTCTCCTTTACGGCCACTCAAGGCGGCGCTAACCCCGCACCGCAAACCCTCACCATCAGCAATACCGGCGGCGGCACCCTTACGTGGACCGCCAGCGACAGCGCTCCCTGGTTGACGCTCTCAACAGCAGGTGGCACCGGCAATGGCAGCGTAACGCTGACGGCCACGACCCACCCTCACTATCAGCAATACCGGCGGCGGCACCCTCACGTGGACCGCCAGCGACAGCGCTCCCTGGTTGACGCTCTCAACAGCAGGTGGCACCGGCAATGGCAGCGTAACGCTGACGGCCACGACAGGCACCTTACCCGTGGGCGCCACTAGCGGGACGGTGACGCTCAGTGGCGGCACCGGGGTGACCCCCGTCACCGTCCCCGTCACCTTCACTGTCGCGGCAGCCCCCGTCCCGCCGGCCATCGGCGCCAGTCCAACTGCGCTCTCCTTTACGGCCACTCAAGGCGGCGCTAACCCCGCACCGCAAACCCTCACTATCAGCAATACCGGCGGCGGCACCCTCACGTGGACCGCCAGCGACAGCGCTCCCTGGTTGACGCTCTCAACAGCAGGTGGCACCGGCAATGGCAGCGTAACGCTGACGGCCACGACAGGCACCTTACCCGTGGGCGCCACTAGCGGGACGGTGACGCTCAGTGGCGGCACCGGGGTGACCCCCGTCACCGTCCCCGTCACCTTCACTGTCGCGGCAGCCCCCGTCCCGCCGGCCATCGGCGCCAGTCCAACTGCATTCTCCTTTACGGCCACTCAAGGCGCCGCCAATCCTGTCTCCCAGACGTTAAACATTAAGAATCCTGGGACTGGCACATTGACCTGGGCTGTAACAGACAATGCCAGTTGGCTCACACTGACTCCTGCCTCCGGTACCACTACAACGGGAACAAGTCCGGTTACTCTGTCCGTAAACACCGCAGGGCTTCTTGCCGGTCCTTTTACTGCTGCAATCACGGTCACGGCTATAGCAGCAACGAATTCGCCACAAACAATCCCTGTAACCTTGACACTCAGTGCACCAGCTACCTCAACTGCGACACTGACATGGAACGCCAATACAGAACCCGATCTTGCTGGATACAAGGTTTATCAGGCCACTGCTTCAGGAGCCTACCCCCCTACGCCAATCGCTACGCTCCCGAAGACTGTCTTGAGCTATACAGCGATGGGCCTCCAAGTGGGGACCACATATTATTTTACAATCACGGCCTATGATTCGGCCGGCAATGAGAGCCTAAAATCCCCTGAGGTGAGCAAGAGCATTTTTTAGTCAAGGTGTGATCTTTCCAAGTTCAAGAGATGCTCCCATCGACTAACGGGTCCTGATGCTCAAACTCTACCGAGCTCATGTACGCCATGGTGGAGTACAGGCGAGCCGACTATGGAGCTTCGATTCTCTTAAGCCCGGACACTCTCTCCTCTTTGACATCTAGCATCATAGCTATACTGCCCCACCTAATTTTGGACAGGTCGGGTCTTGTTTCTGACTAACCATTCCGCATAACACTCGGCTGCCGACTGCATTCCCAAGGCGCTGTGCGAGGCCTGGTGATTGTAGTGTCCGATCCATCCCAAGAGCTGACGCGCTACGTCTTCCACCGTCTCGAGACGTAAGCTCCCCTGAAAAGTAGACAGGTCATAAGGAGAACTTTCTGGCACTGACGTTGTCCAGCAAACTCGTTCGGTGTCAGGTGGCCGAGCGAGTTGTGAGGCCGGCGCTGATTATAGTCGAACCGCCAGGCTTCGATGATGTCTTGGGCCTCGGTCATCGAGGTGAATGCGTGTGCGTTCAAACATCCATCGCGCAGTCGACCGTTCAGCGCCTCACTGACGGCGTTTTCAACCGGTGTGCCGGGCCGAATGAAGTCGAGCTGCCCGCCCCGCCGATAGGCCCAATCTTCGAGCGCCCGTGATTGGAATTCCGTCCTATGATCCACCGTGATTGATCGTGGGTCCGGTCCTTCACCACGGACACCATCGAGGCCTCGGTCGACGGGCGCGCCCGACATCCGAACACCGGCCGCTAGGACTGGACGGTCCGACTCCAGTGAGCGACGACCGTCAGGATTCGAACCGGCCGCCCATCGGCCAGGGTATCATGCAGGAAATCCATGCTCCAGCGTTCGATGGGACCGTGTTGGACATCGGGGCCGGGCCACGAGGAAGTGCGATGTGCTTGCGACGCCAGACCCGCCTACGCGACGCAGGCGCACCCCGAGGCGCAGATACCCAACCCGCGGGCGCGCATGGGCCAGATCGCGAATGCGTATCCGCAATGAGTTGATCCTCGCATGGCTTTGTCGATACCACGACGCCCGCCATCTCCGCCGCGGCAGACCCGCTGGCCCGGACCTGAACTGCGTGAACCCAGGCGGCCAGGTCTCACGCGTGCGGGCCGTAGACTTTTTAGCAATGGCCTCTGTAGGCATTTTCGAGCGAGAGATCGGTCACATCCGTTTCACTCGATTGTTTTCTTTCCAGTGCCGGAGCCGCTGCATTCGCTCACCCCCAGCGTACTTCGTTTTCCACGTGTAGAAGGTGGCGTACTCACCCGAGTTGTCCGCAGAGGTCGCCGACGGGGGCTGGCATCGGCCTTTCAGATCCGTACAGGATCTGTTCTCGGAGAACTTCGACTGGTGCATAGGTCCGCTCCTTTCGTCAGGGACCGCCGAAGCCGTCAGGACTCGAGCTTGATGGGCCGTCGCTTCGAGACATCACAGGCAGGGCCACGACCGGGCGCGTATGGGTGCGGGCCAAACTCCCGGCGATCGGAGGGTCACTGTGAAGAAAAAACCGAAAGAGACGGGGAGCGACGTTATGGACTATTGCAGGACGACTCTGAAGATGCTACCTTCGCGTTCGACACATAGATATAGCCATCTTGCCCCGGCACATTCAATCCATGCATGACCGCAAGCAACCCACCTTGTCCACAGTTGCAGGCGATAGTATGACTGGAGAAGTCTGTCAACCCTGGCTCCACCAAGCACGATTCGATGAAGTTGGCCGAAGTTGAAATCGGCGAACAGTAAGTTGTTGTGATACTGCGCCGGATAGACGGAATCTTCTCTGATTGCGACGATCCCGGTTGGCGCAATGACGGGGGTGAAGGTGATGATCGGATCAATGTACAGAGGATTGTTGCAAATTCCTGGAACAAATAGGCCATCCATAATTCCTCCCGGCAATGATCCTATTAATCTGATCATTAGTCGTTCTCACCGTTCTCTGTCTCCCATAAGTCGTTTGTATGGGGATGGAACGTGAACCCGAAGCTATTGCGATGGCCGAGGCTATAGATAGCGGAAAAGGGCGCTGCGAGCGTGTTGACAAACGGATTGTCAGAGGGAATTGTTCCGTCCGGGTTGATCCGCAAGATCTTTCCTCTGAGAGTGCTCAGATTCTGAGCTTCAGTCGGTATATCGTTCTCTCCGACAAAAATATACAGCATGCCGTCCGGGCCGAACTGGATGATTCCGCCGTTGTGATCGTTGGCCGCTGGGATGTTGTCGAAAATCTACCCTGGGGTCGGGCTGGCTGCGACGGTATCCCCACTGCGGTCGTGGCCGTAAATCGCACGACTCGATTGACCGGACCGGCGTGCGGTGTAGAACACATAGACAAAACCGTTCACGCTGAAATTCGGATCGACTGCAATACCGAGCAAGCCTTTCTCATTCCCGGTCACCACGGGGAGTGTGGCAAACGGTGCGGCCTGCAACTGCCACGGAAGCGTGGCGGTCGGCGTGACCACCCGGATATTCCCGTGTGACCAGTTCGTTCACAAAGATCCGTCCGTCCGGAGCCGTCGCCATCGCGGTCGGGAAATTCAAGCCGCTCGCAACTTCTTGAAGGGAAAAATCTCCGCCTGTCCCCGGCAGGATAGTAAAGGCCAGAGTCTTCGCCGTACTCGACAGCTCGGCCTGAATCTCGGCCAGCGTCAGCACGCGGCTGTAGATACGGAATTCGTCGAGCAGCCCGCTGAACGTATTGGTGCCGAACAGGTTGCCGACCGTCACGACATGGCCCGCACCATCCGCTTCCAGAGCCTTCGTCGCCGTGGTGGCCAGCGCGCCGTCCACATAGATCTGCAGCGTCTTGGTGCTGTCCGTGAACGTCACGGCCACATGGTGCCAGTTCGTATCGGCGATCGTGCTGGAGATGGTGTCGCCGGTGCTGAAGGAACCAAACGTCAGCTGGTTGCTGGCATTGAAATAGAGCTCCTTACAACCCAGCACCCACGTGGTGGCGGTACACGTGCTGAAGAGATGCCGCTGGGTGCCGCCCAGTACGGTGCGTTTGACCCAGGTTTCCAGCGTGAAATCGGCCGTGCCGAAGTTGTAGGTCCCGGGATTGGCGACCGAGACGGCATCGTCGAGGCCGTCGAAGGACAAGGCCTGGCCATAGGTGGGCTGGCCAGCGACCCAGGCGGGCCCATTGACCAGCGTGCCGGTGTGCCCGCTGCCCGAGGCATCGGCCAGCGTGGTCCCGCTCCCTTCGTTCATCCCGTAGGCCGTCACGAGGTTGGTCACGGCCGGGGGCGTGAAGGGAATGGGGGCCTCGGTTTGATCCACCAAAACGAAGCGGACCTGATGAAAACCGGATGCCAGCGCGTTGAGTTGAATCGAACCGCCGGACTTCCAATGCACGAAGTGGGTATGGAGACCCTGATAACGAACCCCGCTCGTACTGCCATCTTCGGTGATCCCTGGTCCATCGTAAAACTTGTACGCGACCGGGTCATTGTCGACATAGAAATGCATCCGTGGCTGAGTGGCCGAGGGCGGAACTGGAGAATTCTGAATATTGAACGTGACGAGCACCGGCCCCGGAGACAAGGGTGCCTACCTTGGGCGGGACTATTGATGGTCACTGTTGCGGGAGCAGCAGCAGGGGGAGCGGTGGTACTGCCTCCACCAGACCCACCGCCGCTGCACGAAGCCAGAGCAAGCACGAGTGTGGCGCAGGTAACGAGCTTACTGAATGAGTGGTTCGATATCTTCATAGGCTACGAGTGTGGTTCTTTCTGGTTCTCGGCCAGCCGACACTCTGAGGCTCCTGCCTGTTTCCTGGCCCGATAAAAGAGAACGATGGCATCCTCGCCTATTGGGGGCTGGCGAAACAACCCCCCAAAGAGGTCGCGAAACAACCCTCCAAAAGAGGCATGGGGATAGATAGTTACGACGAGCAACTGACTGCTAAATGCTTGCCCCAATTGGGAGGAGGAGCCGCGTAGGCGTCCAGGTCTTGTGAGTGAAAGAGTCATCCGGTGAAGGGCTAGCGACCCGCACCGCGCCCAAGTCAAGCCGAGACCTGCGAGGGTGGCGTCGACGCGTTGACAGGGGCACGTGCAGGCTGGGTATGCCAGGGTCAGCGTCCTGAACCTGTGCCGGAAGCAAGGGATCTTGGATGCGACGTTCTATAAGGGGCGGACGAAGTACGCCGACCTGGAAGTCAGCGATGTGAAGAAGCTGCGCCAGCTGGAAGAGGAAAACCGGCGGTTAAAACAGATGGTGGCGGAGCAAGCGCTCGATATCCAGAAATGAGGAGGGACTGACAGTCCCATTGGGGATATGACGCCCATGGAGGTCATTCACAGCCATCAAAACCAGGGCCAACGAAGTTAATTCCTTTGCTGTCAGGGTCGTGTAACGAATGGGGGAAGGTCAGCATGACTTGCGTGAAGGGCTACAACCCTTTGTGACACTTTACTAAAATTGTGATGAACTCAAGATAGAAAGTATGCAAACTAACCAGCCGTTCGACTCTCTAAGACAGAATATTCTGTCATGTAGTACGGAAGCGACTGCGTCGGAACGCAATTGAGGATCACGTGAATGGGATTCGATGCTCGCAGCGAGTCAAGTGCCCGCTTGACGACTTGCTGCGACGTCAAATTCGCTCTCACCACGAGAAGGAGGAGATCAGTGTGTCTTTCCAGTACGTTCATCGTGGCCACGGGAAGGATCGGTGGGGCATTTATCAGGATATAATCAAATTTCTCGCGCAACTGTGACAGAACACGTTCGAGCGGACCTGTCTTTAGTAGCTCGGTAGAACCATGCCCAAACTCACCCGCCGGCATGATCCAGCAGGGGATATCGGTAAAGGAGGTCATCGCCTCCTCCACGGGAATGTTGTCCCTGAAGCAATCAACCAGCCCGTATTTGGCCGGTGTTTCGGAGAAGTACTGCAGTTCGGGGAAGACGAAGTCGCAATCGAGCAGAAGCACTCGCTTTCCGAAATCTCGTGCGAGAGTATAGCCTAGATTAACAACAGTTGTCGTTTTCCCTTCGCCTTTGATTGCACTCGTCACAGCCACAACCCTCGAACTCTGCGTTAGTGTTGAGTAGTTGCACCCTCGCGGCTGCTACGCGATACTGCTCAGCAGCCATGGAGTGCGGGAAAAACTTCGCCACGAACCTCCTCTCGTAACGAGAGCCATTCTGTGGATGCCCTTGCGGCCGCTTTGCCCCTGTGACTTCCAATTGGGGCCCCACGGTACCTCCGAGGGATCGTCTCTGCTGATAGGAGTTTGGGAAATAGCGCTGCGCCTTTCCTTTGGCTCCACAGAAATGAGAAGTCTGGAATTGCCACCAATAACTGAGGACCCATCAGAAGGTCCACGTCTTCCGGCCCACGGAACTGGGGGCTGAGTCGCTCGCGCATTACCGACAACCCTACACCCAAAACACAGCCGAACAACAAATCCCAACACCAAGACTCTCGGCCTGTTCGGTATGATAGGTGCTCGTGGAAAACTGGCTGGCTCCAGTATGCGGAACTTTCCACTCTTCTTCCGTTTTGCCATATTTTCTGCTACCCGCGCATGCAACCGCTTATCCAGCAGCGTGGCGTAGTTGGCCTTCATGCTGCCATAGTCACGCTCGAGAACCAGCAAATCCTGTTCAACTTCATGAGACCTCTCCACATGTTTTTCATGATCTTTCCGGCTAGCATTCAAGATCTGCCAGGCGTTGTTTGGAAAGACTCAATTCACTTTTTTCCTCGCTCTCTTGTTTCACAAGATCCTGGAGGTAGGGGTCGAGTGGTTTTTTTGTCTGGCTTGATCGCGTCGGGACCATACAATTCGACCAATTGTTCCTCGACATGCCGCAGCTCTTCCTTGGTCAGGATGACTTCGGGGTACTCGTCCCTGAATTCTGCCTTTAGTTTGATCTGTTTTTCCCTTAACTCCTTTAATCGAGCAAAAAGTGGGTCAGGTTCCGTCGAACCGGTCATGAACGCATGATTTTGCCGCCCGTAGAGGCGATACTCCTGCATCGCTTTCTCCACCATCGCCAGCCTGTCGGAATGTCGCTGAATACTTTCGTTAACTGAATTGATCTCACTTTCCAATTTATCCAACGAGCGGAAGCTGGTATCCATGTGCTGCGGAAGTTCACCCATGTGTGCTTTCTTGAATGCGGCTAATCTGCTCCTCCTTATTCTCCAATTCTAGCTTTATCCTCGTCAGCTCGTCGTCAAAAAACTTCAATGCGCCCTCAGCATCATTCGCACGCTCCTGTGTGTTCTCCTCAATGAATTTTTCCGCGATCCGTGCGGTCACCTGCATAGCAATCCTCGGATCTTGATGCATGAAAGACACCGTAAAGCCTTCGATTTCGCTCCGTCCTGATGAAGTTCCTGCTCGTCCTCTTGATCTTCTCGACCTTGATCGCGTCGGCCAATGCCCGGACGGCGAAAGCCTCACCGCCTTCTTCAAGTTCCTTGGGATACGGACTGAACTCCCTGGCAATCTCACCCAAAAAGTCCTGACTCATGATCTGCCGCTGGATGATAAAGAGACGCTGTTCGAAATTTCCTTCCCCTGCTCCCTGAACGACGTTCTCAAGTAGCTTTTGTTCCTCCGCAACAATCAACGCTTCTGACCGATAGTACTTCGGTGCGATGACACAGTAACTCCATGCCAGTGCCACGGAGAGAGTGATACACCCCAGGATAAGCCATTTGCTTCGCCATGCGATTCCGGCATACTCACTGCATCATGGCCGTCCCTGATTGACTTACTGGGGGAGTCTCTTTCATAGAATTCATTCCCTCCGGTTGAACTTGAACATTCCTCGTAGCATGCTAGGAGACACGCCTCTTCCGAGAACTCTTCGGATTTGAGCTCTGTGATACCCCGCAGCTTGCTGCGGGGAGCTTCATTCTCTAGTCGGCTGAATACTATTCCGTCAGCGATAAGAAAGTCTTCTTAGGAATCGGGTCTACTCCTAGCTAGTGAGTATGCCCTGAGATCTAGCAATTCACTAGCCAGCAACCTCCTCGTCGACAGCATCTGCGCTAATTGGCATGATCGAAGTCTCCGAATCAGAAGAACAACGGAAGGCTGGAACAATCTCCCTTAGTCGTTCGATGACCGTACTGGGCTTGTCGAGATAGGCTGCTGCTTCCAAGGCAATTAGCTTTTCTTTGAACCCTTCGAAACTGGACTGGCTTGCGGCTCGAATCTGTAGAATCTTGTCCAGAGATGAGGGCACTGCGACCTCGCCTTCGCCAACTAATTCCTCATAAAGTTTTTCCCCCGCTCGGAGCCCAACGAATTGAATGGGAATGTCCTTCCCGGGAACGAAACCGGACAACCTGATTAGGTTTCTGGCCAAACTTAAGACCTTGATCTGCTCTCCCATGTCCAGAATATAGATTCCGCCTTGTTCGCCAATGGTCGCGGCCTGAAGAACTAACTGAACAGCCTCAGGAATAAGCATGAAATATCGTGTGATGTCCGGGTGAGTGACAGTCACCGGCCCACCCGCCTTGATTTGTTCCTGGAAGCGTAGCAGAACACTTCCACTGCTACCAAGTACATTGCCAAATCGTACAATACGGAAACGCGTCCGACTGGTCCGCGCAATATCCTGAATTATGAGTTCGGCCACCCGTTTGGTCGCCCCCATAACACTCGACGGATTGACCGCCTTGTCAGTTGAGATATGGACGAACTGTTCAACCCCGTATCTGCTAGCAGCCTCGGCGGTGATGTGCGTACCTGCGCAGTTGTTTTTCAGGGCTTCGGCAGGATTGAGTTCCACAAGAGGAACGTGTTTGTGGGCAGCCGCATGAAACAGGATCTGCGGCCTATGCTCCTCCAACACCATGCAGAGCCGACGAGCATCGGTGACATCCCCGATGATCGGGGTTACACAAAAAGAAAGCCCTTTGTCTTCTAGTTCTTTATGAATGTTATACAGACTGTTTTCGTGGCGCTCATAGAGCACGAGGGCCTTAGGTTCCAACAAACTGATCTGACGAGCTAATTCAGAGCCGATCGAGCCACCAGCACCGGTGATCAACACACTTTTACCCCTGACCATTTGCTTTGTTGCTTCAATGGTGGCGAAATTCACGGGCGCTCTCGCCAACAGGTCTGTAAGTGATACATTACGAATTTGACTCATCGTACTTTCGTCGGCCAGAAACTCCTTTACGCCCGGCAATGTCTTAATCGAGACCTCGTAAGGCTCCAATTTGCTGATAAGGTTCCTAAGGAACGCGGGCGTCGCGTCGGGCACCGCAATCACGACCTCTTCGGGCTTATGCTTCTCCACAAGCTCTGGGAGATCCCCCAAAGTACCCAAGACCCTGACGCCGTGGATACGTTGATTGAAAAGGGCTAATTGATCGTCGACAAATCCAATCGGTTGGCGATGATATTCGGGGCGAGTTTTCATCTCACGCACGACTCGTTCTCCTGAGTTGCCAGCACCGACCACGAGAACCTTCTTTTTCTTTCGATAAATTACTGCCTCACGAAAGATTCTCAATGGCAGCCTCACCCCTGCTAGAAACCCAACAAGTAGAACACCATCGATCACAAAGACACTGCGGGGATAATTGTTGATGCCCAAAATCCAATACACACAGCCATAGAACATGATTGTGCTCGTTAAGACTCCACCTACAATGTTTTGTAGATCCCAAATGCTTGTGTACCTCCGTCGACCTTCATGTAGTCCAAATACGGCGAATGCCACTCCCCGAATCCCAACTAGCCAGAACACAGTTTGCTGGAACCTCCCGATTTCCTCTGATGGAATATTCCCATCAAACCTCAAGACAAACGCTAAGTAGTTTGCCAAAATTATCATGGCTACATCAAGCGCGACAATGATAGGTCTCCGCCACTTTGTAATCAATGACGAAACGCGCACCCGAGGGGAGGCCGATGGAGGCTGGGGTGTGGCTTTCAACTCAGGGATTTCACAGACCACAACTGACAAGTTAACGATTCGCAACAGCGTTTGAACGATAATTGCGAGATCGAGCCGAAGGGACGCATTATGAACATACAGCTTCGCCAATCGGAGCTTTTCCGGAAGAACTTTGTTTCGATATTCTTCTTCAGGATTGCCGGAACACGCAAGGAGACTTGCTTCGTCGATGTACTTCAGCGACGCCAGGTCGGTGATTCCCGGGCGAACGACAAGTATCTCAGAATACTCTGAACGCAGTGGCTCAACATAACGAGGAACTTCTGGCCTTGGGCCTACAAGGCTCATGTCGCCCACAAGCACGTTCACCAGCTGCGGTAATTCGTCAAGTTTGAACTTCCGCAAGATTCGGCCTACCCTCGTCACACGAACATCCTGCCCTACTGTTAGAGACAATCCCTGGCCTGGAGCTTCCTCAACCATGGTTCGGAATTTGTATATCCTGAATGGGCAAAATCCTTTTCCAACACGCACTTGGCTAAAGATCACTGGCCCACGCGAGTTAAGCTTGATCAGAACCGAGATGATCACTAGGAACGGCCAAGTGATGAGCACCCCTAGAGTAGATGCGCAGATATCAAATGTCCGCTTCATCGTCGGTTTTCCTTGACGAGGTTACGCACAGTGTCAATGACACGATCAATGTCGGCTTCTGTCATCTTGGAATACAACGGCAGTGAAAGAATGCGCTGAAAAACCATATTGGAAACCGGAAGATCGTTTGGTCGGTAGCCCCACATGTCTCGGTAATAAGGATGAAGATGTAGGGGAATGAAATGCACACTGCACCCAATACCAGCTTGCTGCAGTTGACGGATAAACTCGTTGCGAGTGATGCGTAAACGATCCAGGTCCAGTTGAATGACGTAAAGGTGCCAGGCATGTTGCACGTGGGACGCTGCTTGCGGACAAACAATTTCCGGCAGATCTCGAAAGCCCTCGTGATAGAGAGTGGCGTACCGCTCGCGTGCCTTCCAGAATCGATCGCACTTTTTGAGTTGTGCCAGACCCAGTGCCGCAGCAATGTCAGTGAGATTGTATTTGAACCCAGGAGAGAGGATTTCGTAATACCATGAGCCCTCCGCGGAATATCGGTTCCAGGCATCCCGGCTCAGGCCGTGTAGACTCATCATCCGAATGCGAGCGGCCCATTCGGCATTATTAGTAGTAACCATCCCCCCCTCGCCGGTTGTTATGCTTTTCGTCGCGTAGAACGAAAAACACGTGCTGTCGGCGATGCCCCCTACCATCTTCCCTTTATATCGCGCAGGGAGCGCGTGGGCAGCATCTTCTATAACGTGCAGGCCATGGGTACGAGCGATAGACTGGATTTGATCCATATCGCAGGGTTGGCCGGCAAAATGGGCAGGAATGATCGCCTTCGTTTTATCCGTGATGGCCTCTTCAATCCGGTCCGTGTCCAGATTCAGCGTGTCTTGCACACAATCAATAAGAATAGGTTTTGCCTTGAAGTAGGTGACAACTTCTGCGGTTGCAGCAAAGGTCATCGTCGGGACAAGCACCTCATCTCCCTCACGCAGTCCAGCCGCTTCAAGGGCAAGATGGAGCGCCGCCGTGCAGGAATTGACCGCAACAGCGTGTTGCGTGCCGACCATCGCGGCGAATTCCTGCTCGAATTCCTTCACCTTGGGTCCGGTAGTCAACCAGCCAGAACGGAGGACATCGACGACCCCTGCTATCTCTTCATCACCCACATCAGCCTTATTAAATGGCAGAAAGCTTTCCATTAACAGATACCCTCCACATGTTGACAGTACTTACGCCTAACAGGCTGCGTAGTTTGCCACAACCAAGGAAAAGGACAATCCACCTTTCGAGGGGGGCTGATAACCCCATCGGCTCAAATTGAATAACCATAACCGGAGAGGCGATAAAATAAGAGATCCTTGCGTCAAATTGCTCGCAACCGACTCAAAAGAGATTACCGCCATCGGCGAGACGAGAAATATGCCTATCTGGAAGCGAACCGCAGCCGTTATCGCCAAGCCAAATACGCAGAAACATCAATAGCTTGAACGAATTCTGCGTCTGCGTTGTGTCCGGCTATCTGCGCAAGTATACCGTTCGCTTGCGGGCGCATTACCTAGTGCCATAACCGGAGAGGAGATAAAATAAGAGGTCCTTGCGTCAAATTGCTCGCAACCTAACTCAAAAGAGATTATCGCCATCGGCGAGACGAGAAATATGCCTATCTGGAAGCGAACCGCAGCCGTTGCTGCCAAGCCAAACACGCAGAAACATCAATACCTTGAATGAGTGCTGCGTCTGCGTTGTGTCCGGCTATCCACGCAAGTATACCGTTCGCTTACCGGCGCATAACCTAGTAGGTCCCCTAGTAGTTCTGTTGGCGACCTCAGCGGCCAGCATTACGCATATCTTCGCTCAACCTTGACCCTTGACCTTGACCTTCTTCGTGCTGGCGGACTTTTGCAGCATCCTGTTAGGGATTGCAGCTCCGCACGCGCATGCGACTGCGGAAGCACAAGGCCCTGCACCGAGGCCCCGCCGTAAGCTCCCCGGAAAAGTAGACAGTCCATAAGGAGAACTTTCTGGCAGAATAGTCACCTTAGCCAGGAGGTTCCCATGCGCCAGTCGAAGTTCACTGAAACGCAGATCGTGTCGATGCTGAAAGAAGCCGATGCCGGGCGCCCCGTCAACGAGATCTGGCGGAAATACGGGATCAGTTCCGCCACCTACTATAAGTGGAAAGCCAAGTACGGGGGGCTGGACGCCTCCGATGTGAAGCGGCTGAAGGAATTGGAACACGAGAACAGCCGACTCAAACGGATGTACGCCGATCTCTCGCTGGAAAATGCGGCGCTGAAGGATGTCATCGCAAAAAAGCTCTAAGGCCTGCTGAACGGCGGGAGGTCGTGACGCACCTGGTCACGCAGGGCGGCCTTCCGATTCAGCGGGCCTGTGCCGCGGTGGGGCTGAGCCGGGCCACGTACTACCGGCCGGTGGTCAATTGGGCCCAGCGCGATGGCTCGGTCATTGAGGCCTTGACGGCACTGAGCGCCACGAACCCCCGCTGGGGATTCTGGAAGTATGTGGGTCGGTTACGGAACACCGGACATCCGTGGAACCACAAACGGCTGTGGCGCGTGTATTGCCAGCTCCGGCTCAATTTGCCACGCCGAACGAAGAAGCGGGTTCCGGCTCGAGTGGTCCAGTCACTGGATGTGAGCCCGCAGCCGAACGTGGGATGGGCGGTGGACTTCATGAGTGACACGCTGTACGGCGGGCGGCGGTTCCGAACGTTCAACCTCCTGGACGAAGGGGTGCGCGAAGTCTTGGCGATCGAAGTCGATACCTCGTTGCCAGCCGAACGGGTGATTCGGGTCTTGGAGCAAGTCACCGCCTGGCGGGGTCAGCCGCAGGCCATTCGGCTCGACAATGGCCCGGAATTCCTCGCCGATCGATTTGCGAGTTGGTGTGCGGACCGAGGGATCGCGCTGCGATATATTCAGCCGGGCCAACCGAATCAGAATGCCTTTGTGGAACGGTTCAATCGGACCTTCCGGCACGAGGTGCTTGACGCCTACGTGTTCGAGTCGCTGGATCAGGTGCGCGAGATCAGTGCGGAGTGGATGCGGGAGTACAACGAAGAGCGGCCTCATGACACGTTGAACGGGATGCCCCCGTCCGTGTTTCGGGCTCACCAAACCATCGGAAGTTCTCCTTTAGAAGTGTCTCCTTGACGGGGGAGCTTACGAAGGCACACTGGACGAGAAGACGATATTGAGGAAGGGATCTGTGCACATAGACACCAGCATCATCCCGCATTCTTGAATCCGCTTCACCGCCTCCGGCTTAGACCTCTCGCGTAACCTTGCGTCGCTTGCTGGCTCACCTCCAGTTTCATTGATACACCTATGTCGGTGTCTGTGAAACCGGCAGCAGCCCAGTCAGTCTAAAGTGGTTTACTTTTCAATAAATAGCCGAACGGATGGCTGTCGGTAAAGTGCCTCTCCTAAATATTTGGCACCATCTTGAGTAAGGTGCGTGCCATCAAAGGATATAAGTCCACCACTGTCGGTGAAAATCCTACAAAAAGTCTCGTCACCACAAAGCAACATCGAAATGTCAACGAACTGCTCCGCTGGCAAAATTTCTCTCATACGCTCGTTGACGGCAATGTGCTCCCTATCCATTTTCTCAACATGAGAATATCTTTGTGCAGCCGGTAGCTGTAAGAGTAATTTTGGGTTGATTTCGCCAAAACTCTTACGCCCAAAAATCAATACGGGTTTTTTGAATGTTTTCTTCGATATTTTTAATGCTTTGAGGCAGAAGCTCCGCCACCCAAAGTTGCCAAGCTGAACCAAGCCAAATGGCGTCAGATTGTTCAATTAATCTCTGAAGTCGGTCATTTTGGTACCAGCCAAGAACTTTACACCTCGGAAGATGTACTTCTTCAATTCTTACAGAAAAATCCTCATTGAGATAGAGGTTGCCACACTCGCCATTTATTTGATGAGTTGATAGCTGAACATATTGCGACAGCCTGGACTCCGCTATAGCATTAACCAAGTCTTTCCCGTAGCTGTCGCCAATGACTACAACCCTCTTCTTAACAGAGTCTTTATCGAAATCTGTCAGCTTCAGACTATCGAATCGCGCATCATTGTAGGCATCGGCACCAATAAAACTCCTTAGTAAAGCGCGATCCTCTTTCGAGTAACGGAACATCAAACCGTCAGTCTTCCAGCCAATTATGCCAGCAGCAGCAAAGAGAGCAAGCCCAGCAAACGAGAATAGAAATATATGTTTCCGAGACCAAATCTCTTTATTCCTAAATGGCTGCTCGATATATTTCCAACTGAAAAAAGCAATGGCGAGCGTGAAAACTGCGAGCACAAGAAAAGTCAATTGACTCGGATTCGATGAGGCTTGATGCCTGGTAAAGGCAAATATCGGCTGATGCCAAAGATAGGCTGAATAACTTATGAGCCCTATCCCGACTAAGATTTTGTTACTGAGAATACTCCCAACAAGTGAATTGCTTGTTGCGTTATGAATAATAAGTGCCGCCCCAACAGTTGGAACAAGTGCTGCGTATCCTGGGAAGGATGTTTCATTGTCAAAAAACAGCACCGAATAAATAATTAGAATAAATCCAAAAATTTCCAGGGATTGGTTATAGGGCGGCTTATCATTAGAATTAATTTTGAAATAAAATCCTTGAATCGCAACGAATGAGCCGATGAGGAGCTCCCAGAATCTAGTTGGCAACAGATAAAACGCCGAGTCCGCGTGAACTTTGGTTAGCCAAGCAGACAACCCCAAACTGACAACACCCGCAACCGTCAAAGTTATAATAAGAAAAACTCTGCGTCTATTTGCGAGCACGATTAATAAGATAGGAAAAATAAGGTAGTATTGCTCTTCAATGGCGAGACTCCAAGTATGAACAAGAGGCTTGAGTTCGGTTGCCGTTCCGAAATACCCCCGCTCACTCCAGAAGAAAATATTTGAAATAAATGCTGATATTGTGAGAAGACTCTTCGAGAAACTCGTCATATCGCTTGGCAGCAGCAATAGCCAAGCAAACGGCATACACGCAGCCAATACCACGTACAGCGCAGGCAAAATGCGACGCGCTCGCCGCTCGTAAAAGTTAACGATTGAGAACTTGCCAGCATCAAGCTCAGCAAGAATAATTGTCGTAATGAGGTACCCGCTGATAACAAAAAAGACGTCTACACCAACAAAACCCCCACTAAAGAATTCAAAACCAGCGTGAAATAGTATGACTGAAATGAACAGCAACAGCCCGCAAGCCGTCTATTTCGGCACGATAACGCAACGAAAAACCTCTTTATTTTTCACAGTGACCAACCGGGAATATTTGTACCACCAACCATGTGAGTCCTTAGCTCGCAAGCTGGATGGTTTCGGGAGTGGGTGGCTGGCCCTCGAGACTGCTATGCGGACGGAACGTGTTGTAGTGCGGTCTCCAACGGTCCGTCATGATCTGTGTTTCTTTGAGTGTGTAGAGCAACTCGCCGTTCAAAAACTGCTCCCGCATCTTGCCATTACATGACTCGACCTAACCGTTCTCCCACGGGGACCCTGGTTCGATATAGAGCGGGGCCACCTCAAGCGCGTTCAACCAGTGTCGGAGCTGGCGCGCGATGAATTCCGGCCCATAGTATATGCGGAAGCAGAGCCAATGCCCAGGTGACGGATCGGATCCGCCACCGGCGTGTCCCACTCCGCCTGCTTGAGTACCGCCACAATATGCTCGACACTGAAGCGTTTCCGTTTCACGGCATCCTCCTTCCACTTTCAGGGGTGAATTATGCCGGGAACTCTCCCTAAAACGGCCTCAAAATCGGGGGGCCGACCACCTTCGGCGCACGGTTATTCTGAGGCAATGCGAAAGTTAGGTCTTGGGAAAGAACTGACGCGCGGTGAGTACTGAGACAAGCAGCGTGCCCACTGCCACGACGAAGAAAAACGGTTCGATCTCTGCCTGCGCGATCAACAGACTGAATCCCGCTATCGAAATCACTCCAGCCAAGGTAACCGCAAAGAAGACTACAACCTTGGCGCTGAACGCTTTCTTCCGGGCACAGAACGTATAGCTCAGTATTCCCAAAGGAAAGATCATAATGGAATAAACAATCCATTTGAACTGTTCCCCTATACGTCCGACTGCAAGGTCTACCAGCGTGTCCTGGCTCCTCAGTAGCGCGGTGCTGTGCATGATTCCGTTCACATAGAGCGTCTCTCGACCAGACTGATACGTTACCAGGAGATGCTCAAGGGCGAGCTGTACTGGCTGATCATTAGTCCTCAAGGTTCGCCTGGTCCCGTCCACTCCTGACGCTGGAGTCCGAAGTCTAAAGACCACGTCTCCTCTTTCTTGCCCCAGTGTAAAATTTAGATGACCGGTATCCATTGAGTAGGACACAATGCGCGCAGGGCCCGCGCTCCCTTGGGAGAGGTCTGCTGGCGTAATCCACGCTTCCACAGATACGGTATCTCGGGCTGCGACTTGCCACCCTGTGAGTATAAGCGGCGGCTTCTCGGATGCCACCACAGTGGCGTCACGAAGCACAAGACCGTTGGGATGCAACCACCTAACTCGTCCGAGATCCCTAATTCGAAGGTCAACCTGACCTCCCGCTGGAGCGCGATCATGCACCAGATCTCCTCCTCCCTCGGAAAAATCGTAGAGAAGGACAAGCCCATCTCTGACTCGATGTTGGGGTAAGGAAGGAGAAGGCCCTGCGGAAAAATTCTGAGAAACCTCCTCAGGTGTAAGAGGCCGATCATAGACAGCCACCAGATGGAACTCTCCACGCCAGGCACGATTCATGGTTCCTTCATTTCCTAATAACAGGTGGTACGTGGGGTCCCATGTGCGGAAATCCCGTGGCACGGGCACCGGGATTCCAAACGCCATCGGAAGAGCAACAACGTACCCACTCAGAATGACAAGGAACACCGTACGGATCTGAACTCCGCGTAACCAAGACTGCAGGGACTGCAATAACCAGCCTTCTGCAAATATCCCGAATAGTCCCCCTATAAACCCTCCGACTGCATTCCATGTGATATCTGCCACAGAAGGAACTCGCGGCAAGAGCACCTGAACTATCTCGATTACCCCACTTACCAACATTGCGATTAGCCCTGCGATGACGGTCTTCACCCACCCTGGTGTTCTCGACAAAGAGGGCAGCAGCGCCACCAAGAAACCACAAGGGAAAAAGAATAGGATGTTGCTCCAGACATCCCATGCGGTGGCGCGAGAGAAGCTGGAGCGCCACTCGAATTTGTCATGAAACAGCGCCCCGATCGAATCGGACGCACCAACGGACAATGTGAATGGCGTCCAGGCAAACAGCGCCACATACGCCAAATAGACAACCAGCAGCGCTGCCACAATCCTACGAGGCTCTTCTGGGTGAGAGGGGGGCGGACAGACCCCTTCCGAGGCCATGGAGGCGGACTTCAGTCGGAGTGGCGATGAACAAGCATTGCTCTTCACCCGAGGCCTACCCACAACAAAACTGACAACGGAGCAACGGCAAGAACGGCTACCGCAACGATAGCCATAAGGACGCTCTTACGAGTGTCGAGGCCGTCACGCACATCAATCGTACGATGCTGCAATGAAGTGACCGTCATGTTCTCTGCCCATCTGAGTCCAATCCAAAACAACAACGGTATCGTCAATCCATAGATGGCATAGCTGAACACACGATGGTCAGTGCCGTCGGCTATCCCAAAGTGATCTCCAACGATCACACCGTACGCCCTGATGCCATTGGCCACCATCAGCACCACGGCACAGAGAGCGAGAAAGACAAGACGACGAGTCCGCTGCTGGTAGATCAGCGTCGCGAAGGCATATCCAAGCGCCAAACCAGGGAGCAGATACCGTAAGCCTCCGCAGTCTGGGTCCACTGACCATGTGCCTGAGGAAATTACAATCCGATAATTTCTCATAGAGATATGGAATATTTGTAAGCTGAAGACCAACCTGGATGAACCAGGCCGTAAAGTCCTGGAGCCAGGGTTCGATGGAAGTCCCCACGGGAAGCATGAAGACAAGAAATCCCAACGGCCATGATAGGGTCTTGACGATCTCCTTCCCCAAGATTGCCCACACCAGTCCAGGGAGCATAGCGACGACTGCAGCCTGTTGGAGCCACATCACATCTGTCACATATCCGACGAACCATCCGCTTCCCAGGAGGATGAGAGCAGCCACACCCCATGCACTCGGAGCCGGCACCAGCTGCATCCACATGTACCGATAGCACCAGATGAGATAACCCGTTGCGGGCAACACCAGAAAACCATGTTCAAAGGTCCTGGAGCTAGCCCATACGTCAACCATCGATCGGACAGTCTCCCAGAACAGGCCAACCACACACAGAGTTGTTATGCACACGATCAGTCCCATTAGACGCCACCCGGTCGAGGGCAGCTGGCCATCCGGAACGACGCTCATCGTAACGCTGCCAACAACTTTTCTCATGTTCGTGCCAGCACTTGTGTTTATTGACGATAAAGAAACAAAAAAGAGGCTGCGAACCTCAACTGTCCGTACTTAAAAAGATCTGCTCGACGGAAAGCGCAACGCCCCGTGGGCCATTTATGTTATAATGCCGCGAGAGCTTCTTTCGCCTTAGGAGCGTGTGGATTATCAGGACTCAGTGTCAGAAACTTGGCAAGCGCCTTTTTTGCCTCCACAGTGTTGTTATTTGCATATTGCGCCATCCCATAATGATAAAGGATGAGGGGGTGCTCCGGTAATTGATCGACGGATTCCTGCAACAAGCTGACGGATTTGGCATACATCTGTTTGTTGTAATAAACCCACCCCAGCGTATCTCCGATATACGGGTCGCGAGGGAAGGCCCGACGTGCTGTTTCGGCATAAGCCAGCGCACGTTCCTTGTCACCACCAGTTTCAATTAAGATCCAGGCAAGATTATTGGCTGCAGGAGCAAATCTTGCGTCAACCCGGAGAGCCTCTTCGTATTTGGCTGTAGCCCGAGGATAGTCCTTTCGTTGCTCATGCAACATGCCTAAAATCATCAATGCCGACAGCTCCTGCGGCCTCTTCGCTATGATCGTTTCAAACTCTCTGATCGCCTCCCCCACTTTTCCCTGCCTGGCATAGAGCGCACCGAGATTGGCATAGGTCGACAGCAGCGTTCCGTCGAGCGCCATGGCTTTCTTATACGTAGCTTCTGCCTCCGAGAAGTTCCGGGATTGCACCAACACTCTTCCCTGCAGATTGAGGAACCTCGGATCTTGAGGGTTCATGGCAACTTGTCGCCCTACTCGCTCCCGTGCTTGCAGCACCTTATTTTGAGATACCAGAATTGCCACGATCTGCTCGAGTGCCTCTACGTAGTCTCGGGTTCTTTTCAAGTGCCTGCTCGAAATGGGCCATCGCTTCAGTAGCATTGCGCTGCGCGCGGTGAGACGACACCGAGGCGATGATGGACAATCGGATCTGTCGGGCAAGAGCGCTAGCACTTCCCTCAGGAGTTCCTGCGCTCGCTTCGCGTCCCCGGCAAGAAGATGGGCATCAGCGAGTGCCCTCAGAGCAGGCACGTTCTGAGGATTAAGCTCTATCGCCGTTTCTCCCTCCTTGATAGCCAGGTTTAATGAGCCTTGAGCCAGGTACACCTGTGCCAGGTTGCTACGGATATCGCTCGAATTAGGAGCCAGCGTTCGTGCCACTTTCAGAGCAGAAATCGCCTCAGGTAAATTTTGCTGCCGTGCCAACGCAATACCGTGATACTGATGGACGGCAGCCAATTTCGGCGCTTGACGCGCCATTTCCTGGAACAGCGACAGCGCGTTCTTCGTGTCGCCCTGCTCGAGTGTCAGGCGCGCCTGCAGAATCCGCCCTGCCATATCCGTCGGGTTCTGCTTCAAGAACGCGTCGATCTCGAGACCAGCCTCCTTCAACCGGTTGGTCTCCAGATAAAATGTGATCAAGTCCCTCATGGGCAATGTGGGACGAGCGTTCAACTTGTCTGGCGCGTTGATACGACGTCTCCGCCTCCTTCATTCTCCCCGTTGACCAATAGAACTGGGCAAAGGCAATATGCGCCTGCGCATCATTGGGGAGGACCTCGGTCCACTGACGATACAACCCCTCCGCTTCGCCGAAGCGGTGCTGTTTCTGACTAAGTACCGCTAGCTTGAAGTAGAGCGGGCCACTGTTCCGATCTACCTCAAGCCCGCGTCTGTACTCCTTTGCCGCTTCAGACTCTTTCCCCGCCGCTGCCAAGACATCTCCCAAAGCCATCCGCGTTTCAACGGACTGAGGATCCACCTGCAGACTGTCGCGCAGGACAGCCTCCGCTTCAGGAAAGTTGCGTTGTTGCGCATACGTTCTGGCTAATTCCAGGTATGCACCACGGCGTTTAGGATCGGACTCAATCGCCTTGCGTAACTCAGCAATTCCCTTCTCAAGTTTCCCCTCCTGAACCAGGCTTACCCCCCGGATCAAGTGCCCGTCCGGATGTGTAGGCTCAGCTGCCAAGATCGCATCGGCCTGCAGTCGTGCTTTTGCAGGCTGCTCTGAAAGGAGATACAGGTATGCCAGTTGCGTGTGCGCATCAACACGCGATCCGCTTGAGCTTCACGACCTTCAGCAATGCTTGATGGGCCAGGTCCACATCCTCGGGCTTCCCCAAGCGTAGATACAGGAGCGCCAACTGATAATAGGCTTCATCATCTTGAGGATCGAGCTTCACTACTTCTTGGTATGCGGTCAGCGCCTCACGAAATTGCTGTTTCTCGACGAGGTCTCGAGCCCGGTCGCGATGAACCGTTACGGCTTCTTCGTTCGACGGAGATGAACAGCCTAGGAGAACGGTCCCCAGCAGGATGGCGACGAATGCACACGCAAATTATGCGAGCGTGTGAGCATGGCGCTTACCTCTTGAAGAATGTACAACCTCTGCTGTCCAGCCTCGTGCGGGAGCATACGAGAACCAACCCCAGGGTCGACCGGGGAAGGCAGAAGATCATCGAGCATGATCTCGCCAAGACAAACTGTGAGGACAACTCGGCAAGCGAAACAGATTACAGAGAAGTGGTCAGGACCCACTCGCCGGCTGTATGCACAGCGAGTGGGCCATGAGTACCGACACTATCGACAGGCTAATGCAGGCGGCGCATTCGAACGCACTTTTTAGGTTGCGACACTGACAGGGCCTAACCGCTGACGCGAGCGGTAATACTGCCACCCAATAAAGAGCGCGAATCCTAGACCAAACACGAGCAACGTCCCCGGTACGGGAACTCCACCAGTAGCCGATGTTAAACCTCTTCCATCGCCAGCGGAGTTAACATACAAGGCTTTGAGGCTCCAATCATTCACGTTGGTGAAAAATTTGCCATTTGAAATAGTTGTGAGCCACTGAAACGTGTAGGTCCCATTGGGGACTGCAACCCCACCTGTATTGCTAGACGCGGCACAGAGAAATCCCCCTCGATCCTCCACCGCACCCATTGGCGTTTAATCCCAGCTCTCCCGCAGAGCTGAAACTGGCTGCACTGCTCGAAAAATTGTTGATGACGATGTCGTTTTCATTGGCGACCACCTTGATAGCCACGCCATCCAAACCGGTTGCCGTTGGGTTGTTGTTGAAGCCCGCGGTATTAACAGTAAGGTCAAACTGATATTGATTACTCCCCAGACTTTGGCTCGCCAAAGTATAGACGGACCCGAAGCAAGTTGAGCCGCCACAACCATTTCCGTCGCTGTACGTGATGCTTAATGCATGTGCCGTTGCACCTGCTCCGAGCAGAAGAGCAGCGCTAAACAGCGCAGCCCCAAATTTAGATACCTGTGTTAACCCTGGTATCCGTATCATTACAATTATCCTCCTATGTTGCATTACGATTCAAAAACAATAACCGTAAATCACGAGTTTACAGCTGGTTCAAATACCCCCTTTCGTTTTTACGATTCAATGACAACCAGCACCACTGTTTATGGAAAACATGCGTTTCATTAACCAATCAACATAGCTCTTATTTGAGCGATTATTACGCAAGGGGAATTTCTGCGTCAACGTCCACAAAAGGGTTAAGTACTAAACGGAACTGAGAGGAAACCCCGGATGGATTATTCAGTTAGAGATTCCTAGTAGGCTGCGGAAAAACCTAGGCGCGCGCAACAGACAGACGGGATGAGCGGGGCGGGCGAAAAAGTAGAAACCCAGTTTGTTTACGTCGCGCGTTTCGCGCGCCACGGTATGTGCGCTGGCGAGCTTTTTCAGCAGCCTGCCATACATGTTGACTCCGTCCAACATGGGATGAACCTGTTGAAGAATTTGAACCCTGAGTCGATCAGCCACGCACACGAAAAGAGCGAATGTCGGCCTTGCGTCGCGGAAGCTATCGCCGACACTGAGGCTGAAGGACTAGGAAGGCCGCACGTCCGACTGACGCACTGAGAAAACTAGGATGGCATGGCCTTTTTAGGGAGGACACTGTGCAAGCGGAAGACACATCCACCCACCTCCCGGCTGCCTTCACTGGGGTATAGGTGTTCGAGCAACTCAGGCCCTTATAGGCCTGAGTTGTGGAGCCCTCGCAAGGTCTGGAGATCCCGATCGTGAGTTAGCCCCGCGGTTTTCGTTGTCTCGCGCGCCAAGCCACCAGGCCGACAAGCCCTCCACCCAATGCCAGTAAGGTGCCGGGAATGGGAACGCTTCGCGTGTCGTTATGCTTGACGTGGTTCGGTACTACAATGTGCTGGTTCTTGCCTTTATTGTCATTCTCATGGTTCTTCGCTTCAACCTGTGAAACGAAGAAACCTGTAAACAAAATGAGCGTGACTACGCTCCCCAACGCCACACTTCTCATGGACCCCACCTCCTTGTTACTGAATTAGGCACATCGACCGACTATCTTGACAACAAAATGCCGATCTCATTTACCGACAAGAAACGTGATTCCACTTAACAGTCAAATCAGAATCATCTGGTTCACACTGAGTCAACATTTAGCCCCTCACAATAAATAGTAAAAGGCTTTCCGTCGACAGATGTCCTCCGCAGGTTGTACGGTATGCTACAACCAAGGAAAAGAACAACCCACCATTCGAGGGGGCCAATGTGCCAATGACCCGATTGGGTCAAATCCGGGGGAGCAACAATAACGGATCCTTGCCCCAAATTGATGGACTCAGTGCAACATATTTGAACCATTCTTCACCGTCTCTTCACCGACCTGCCCATTTCGCCTCTTCACCCATCGGAGACGGGCTGAGCGAGTCGACAACCCGCACCAGTCTGGTGTCCATGAGAACCTGACCCGACGGCGAGATGATAGTCCGGTTCGGGAAGGCCCAACTCGCGGAAGAACACGCCGCTCATGCTGTCGTCGTAGTGCTGTCCAGTGTGGACCAGTACCTCCTGCGCAACCTGTCGCAGCTCACATGACACGGGGGCACATTTGATGAACTGCGGACGCGCCCCGACAACTGAGACGACCTTCATCGTTCGAACCATTCCCGCACCGCCTGAACCACATAGTGCTGTTGATCCTCGTTCAACTCAGGATAAATGGGAAGTGCCAGCAACTCACGGCAGGCCCGTTCCGCTTCAGGAAAATCGCCTTCGTGATAGCCTAGTGCGTTGAAACACTCTTGCCGATGGAGAGGCACCGGATAATAGACCTCTGTCCCGATGCCTTTGGCCTTGAGGTGGGCCTGGAGTTGGTCTCGATCCGACACACCGATCACAAACTGATTGTAGATATGGTAATGGGCAATACCGGTTGTCTTATACACGGCTGTCGGCAGCCGAACACGGCATTTTTCAACTAATCCCGTGTCCCGGAATAGCCGCTCATACAATTCGGCGTGCTGCTGTCTCAGAGCAGTCCAACGGTCGAGATAGCCCAACTTGACGTTCAAGACGGCGGCTTGCAACGTATCGAGGCGGAAATTTCCTCCCACCACCCGGTGATAGTATTTCGGCTTTGCCCCGTGCACCCGGAGAATACGAAGTCGTTCCGCCAGATTCTGGTCGTTGGTCACGACCATGCCGCCGTCTCCCAGACCGCCCAGATTCTTGCTCGGGAAAAATGAGAGACACCCGGCGACACCCATACTGCCTGCCCGTCGGCCAGCTCGATACTCGGAGCCGATAGCCTGTGCAGCATCTTCCACCACCGCCAACCCGCGTCGTGTCGCGATCTCAAGAATCGGGTCCATATCAGCGCACTGACCGTACAGGTGGACAGGGATGATGGCCCGTGTGCGGGGGCTAATGGCCGCTTCAAGTCGCGAAGGATCAAGATTGTAGGTCACCGGGTCAATATCGACGAAGACCGGTCTAGCTCCTAATCGCACAATGACCCCAACGGTGGCAAAGAAAGACAGCGGCGTCGTGATCACTTCATCACCGGACTTGATGTCCAGCGCCATCAGGGCAACCAGTAGGGCATCGGTTCCCGAGGACACGCCCACTCCGAAGCGTACCTGGCAGTAGGCTGCAATCTTCTCTTCGAGTTCGGCGACCTCATTGCCAAGGATAAAATTATTCTTATCAAGCACCTGCTCGAGAGCCGCGAGCAGCTCCTTGCGAAGTGGTTGGTGATGCGCTTTCAGGTCTAACAACGGAACATTCATGGTTGGACTCCTTATTATTAAGACAACTCACTGATTCCGATTTCACTCGTCTCCTTGGCTGCCCGGGGTGGTTCGCGAACAAGAAAGCGGTTGATCCGTCCTATGCATTGTTGGCGCGCCTTGTGGCTGTGCTGCGCCATGTCGCGCAGGTAGCGGATCCAGGGGTATTTGGATTTCCTAAACCATGGCACCTCTATTTCACTTCCTCCGTACTTTCTCTTGTATTCACCGCCACCTCCCATATCGTAGGTCCGAAGACCCTTTTGCTTTCCGATCTTCATGGCGTACCATTGAATCGCCTCGTTTGGACGCAATAATTGATGATGTCGCCAGCTTGCCCCTCCCCAGAAATACATGACCCCGTTCATATGGGGGAAAATCCCCGTGGCGATACACCGCCCTCCTCGATCGCGAGCCCGAAGTAACAGAAGATGTCCCGTGGGATGCACATGTGTGATGAGCTGCCGTACACGTTCGACGCCATATGTGGGCACCAGGCTTTGCTTCGCAAAGACATCCTTGAGCTGAGCGTAGTACTCGTCTGCAAATTCCAGATCGTGCGCTTCCTCGACCAAGACCCCCTCTTTCTCGGCTTTTCGGACACAGCGGCGGCAGGCGCTCGTCATGTTGGAGAAGAGTTCATCCTCGTCACGGGTCAGATCAATTTCGAATCCGCGATAGACTCGATGCTGAACACCGAGTCCGCCAAGATCGCTCACCGTCAGGTTCCGATCCATCATCTCCAGATGAACACATCCTAGTTCCTGAAAGGCAAAATCAATCAGAGCCTGGACCGCCTGGCGTCGGTCCGCCCCGGCAGAGAGAGTAAACCCCATGTAATCGGTACTCCATCCCGGGAAAGGGCTCCCAAGTATCCGGAGGCCTAATTTTCGTACAATCAAACCGGTAAAATAACCGATCGTCTCCCGGCCCTCCCTCAATGCTCCAACGACCAGCTCGCCATGTTGAGTTCTTGAGAGAAACGCCAGCCAAGCAGGCGTCTGGTAGATCGTTCCGGCCTGATCGGTGTCGATCTTGGCCGGCCAGTCATCGCCTCGGACATCCAGACGTTCGAACGCGTAAGTCATGGAGCACCGGTTTCTCTGAGGCGTGCGGTCATGGTTCGATGGTTGCTGAGTTAGGATGGACGGATCAATTCACGAGCCACTGCACCAACACAGGCCGACGCCGTGGAGCACTCGATGCAGATCGACGATGCGATGGACAGCAGAATGAGGCGATTCGTCACCGTATGAAAAGACGGAGTGCCATTTCGGAAACAAGTCGCATCGAGCTAACTTCGCCCACGCTGTATGGAAGAGTTTGTGCCAGAGCCATCTTCTTTCAAGATCATCTTCTCTCCACTTGAGTAATGCTATGATTACCCCTGGCCTGCAGAATGAAATCAAGCAGGGTATGGACCGGGACAAACCACCCGTTCATTTTGCTCAATCGTTCCATGAGAACCTTGAAACGCGTATTAATTTTTCCCTTTTCAAGAAATCCTGACGCGAGATGCGTATACATAATGCAAGCACCGCCTTCTCTCACCAGTCTGTCCTGGTTTTCCTCGCTCATCATCGCATTAAACGATTCGACTCTCGGCCCTTCTGAAGCGGCAAACCAATAGTTGACGTAGGGACGAGCAGGATCATGATAGGGCATCGCTGGACATGCTTTTAGAGTGTTAATGTCTCCCAACACGAAGTTTCTGACATACTTGATCTTTTCCCTGCAAAGGTCACCCCAGAATAGCGGACTGGTTTCGATGTGGCCCTGAGACTGCGTCGTTCCTCCCATTCAGCTTCAGATTAAGCAGGTCATAAATTAGCCGTTGAACACCTGACAGACGCGCGCTTCCCCAATAGATACTCTCATCACAACCCGAATGATTCGCCATCGAATAGGGATAATGTCCGAATAATCGGTGGAATGTCTCAAGTCCCGTGTGCCGTCTGTTCTCGTGTCGATGTATGATACGTGACGTTATGAAGAGCTATTTCGAATCCCTGTTCTTTCAGCCTCAGGATCCACTTGAGGTATTGCTCGTCCTCACAGGTCGCACCACCTAATTTCGGCGTGCCATTTCCCCGGATGGGCCAGACGGCCTTCGTGGTTCGCAACCCTAAATCATCAAGGAATGAATAGATGGCCGCGACATTTTCGACCGTGTCCAGATCGGGATCATCGAAGATCGTGAAAGCAAAATCTTTTCCGGCGGGCCACTCGATTTTGGGGATCATTGATGTCTTATCCCTGCTCGTTCACCGCACGTATACACGCTCATACGAGCGGTTTGTCACCGACAGACCGGCCAATGTTTGATAGCTTAAGGGCTTTCACAGACTACTCCTCGAGCTTCGAAATGCCAGTTCGCGTTTTGCTAAATTGTTTGCCGCAGGTACAGCTCGCGCGATCGTCTGTCCAACCCAACTTCAGTCCGCACTCACACACCCAGCCTGTCATCTTCGCCGGCGACCCCAGCGACCAGCGCATAGTCCGGCACGTCTTTGGTCACCACTGCGCCGGCGCCGATGAAGGCGTATCGCCCGATCGTAATCCCACAAACGATCGTGCAGTTGGCCCCCAGCGTCGCCCCTTTCTTCACCAGTGTTGGCTTTAACTCTCCCATGCGAGGAATCTCGCTCCGAGGATTGAAGACATTCGTAAAGACCATCGAAGGCCCACAGAAGACATAATCTTCAAGAGTCACGCCCTCATAGACGGAAACGTTGTTTTGAACCTTGACCCCGTTCCCTATCGTGACATTTGGACCAATCACCACGTTCTGTCCGATCTTGCACGATTTCCCGATTCTGGACCCTTTCAGGATGTGGGAGACATGCCAAATGCTGCTACCCTCGCCCACCTCGACTCCTTCATCGACAAAAGCCGAATCATGCGCAAAAAATTTCCGGGCGGTTTTTGAGGCAGGAGGCTGAACGGTGGTGCGTCCTTTCGCCTCGAGTGCATGCTGACACTGCTGTAACACCGAGAGCACACGTAAGCCCTCCTCCCCATCCGTCCGCGGACGCCGACGCGTGCGGATGGATTCCAAGAAATGCGCACACTCTTCCCGGAGAGGCTCCTCGGTCCCAACCTCGACAGGCTGGGCCTCAGCACGATTCGCGATCGGAATCTGGCTTTTCCATTTAATCGAGTGCGGGTAGAGGAGCAGTTTGTCCTTCTTTTCCATGTCATCAAACACCGCCATCTTTTGATCGCCCACTACAATCAGTTTTTGTTCTTTAAACGGATGGAGCCAAGACACGAAAATATGAGCCTTGACGCCGCTCGGGAATGACAACAGCGTCACAGTGGTGTCGGCAATCTGTTCATGGAGGTAGTTTCCCCCTTGGGCGAAGACTGAGGTCGGCATCTCACCCAGCAATCCAAGAATGACCGAGATGTCGTGCGGGGCGAAGCTCCAGAGAATGTTTTCCTCACGGCGAATTTTTCCGAGGTTCAATCGGTTGGAGTAGATATATTGGATGCGTCCGAGTTCGCCGCGCGTCGATCAAGTTCTTTGAGTTTGAGAATAGCGGGATGGTACCAGAGCAAATGACCGACCATCAGGATGCGACCGCGCTCTCGCGCCAAGGCGACCAGAGATCTGTCCCTGTTCGGCGGAGAGGCACAGCGGCTTTTCGACAAACACATCCTTGCCGGCGAGCAAGGCCTCGCGCACCATGGCTCCGTGCGTCTCGGCCGGTGTGGCAATCGCGACTGCCTGAATCGCCATCGTCTCGCAAGACTTCGGCATAGGAGGTCACGGTACGGCACTGGGGATACTGCTCACCCAGCGTGCGAAGTGTTTCGGTGTGGCTATCACACACGACCGATAACGCACCCAGGTTGGCAAAATTACGAACCAGATTCTTCCCCCAGTAACCGGAACCAATAACCGCCACCTGAGGGCACGGCAGTTCTTTAGCACTCCCTGCGCCTGTGCGGTTCTGCGCCGCTTTCAATGTGTCCGACATGATTCGCATCCTTTCTGTAGAGCGAGACGCCGGCTGTGCGGCCGGCCCTCTGTGGGATGTGTAGCGAGAAGCTTCCGCATTCGTCCCCTGCGGATTGCTCGTTCGCGATTAGTGACGCTGCTTACTAGGGATCTCGGAATGTGGCCCCGGTTTTGAGGAGGAATCCGAATTCAAGCTGCGGAGATGAAATTCTGACCATTGCTGCGAAGAAAGCATATCGTGCATTGGTTGTCCGCCAAAACAACTGACAAAAGACCGGAATCGCTGTTCAAACCATCGTCGCCCTGCACCTTGGTGAAGTCGAACGGTAAGTGGGACACGGAGCGGGATCTCCTCCAGTTCTTGCACGTCGAACTCATAGGGATGACAGTAGAACACGAAGGGGGCCGCGCTCATCACGCGCCGTGCGAAATATCGACTCGCAAATCCTGGCAGCAGACGATGGTATCCACCTCCGCCTACCGGCCAATTTCTTCCGAGTCCACGAAACGTGGCCAATGGAGCCTCCAGAATGCTGTTGCCCCGGCCAAGATTGAACCCGCACCGGAAGGACCGGCCAGTCAGGAATGCCATACCGAGGATGTCGGACCGGCATGACGCTGGAGTCGTACTCAAAACCTGCTTCCGCAAGTGCATCAAAAGCCCAGAGCGTACTCCGGACAATCGAAAAATCAGGCGCACGATATCCTTTCACCTTCTCTCCAGTGATTTGTTCCAGGAGATCCTTGGCACGACGTATGTCGGCCAGAAATTCGTCGGGTGACTGCTGAGCAATTTCCACATGTCCATAGCCGTGGCACGCCACTTCATGACCGTCTGCCTGGATCTCCTTGACGACCTGGGGAAAGCGTTCGGCGAGCTTGCCGAGAACAAACATCGTGGCCCGCACCTCTGCCTCGCGCAGAAGACGAAGGACACGCCGCGTATTTTCAACCGCTCGATCCGTGATCGGAAGATTCCGGTCCCAGGTGGATTGAGGCCAGTCTTCAACGTCGATGGAGATGACCGGGGGGCCGTAGCTCATGGTCTCAGACATACGTGAAAGTCCATTCCAGCGCCCGGTATTTTCTGGATGTCGAATGTCCGTAAAAGCCGGCGGCTGAACACAGCCTTACAATGCGGGCATCATCATAGAAGTAGACGGGACATCGTCGCAGCCGGTATCGCAGTTTCCGGAAGGGGGCTCTGAACCAGTGTTCGCTCGGGAAGGAAACGACGGCAAGGGTTTTGACTAACGGCCTTAGGGCGTTCAGGAAGGTTTGAGGATCGGCCACATAGTCCATGACGCCCATGACAATGGCGAAGTCGTGCGGCTCTACGACTGTCCCCGGAAATGTCCCTACATGTAACGCATATCGACTCGTATCTATGTCGTGCTGATGAAGTCGTTGGCGCACCAGGGCGAGCATGTTAGGAGCCGGATCAATGCCCGTGACCCGAGAGGCCCCGCGCTTGAACGCCTCGAGGATGTACGGACCCGAGCCGCATCCGATATCAAGAATCGTACTCCCCTCGAGCTGGCCGAGCGCCTCGAACGTGAGGGCATATCGGATGAACATGTCGCTCCGAAACGTGCAATCCACCCAACGCATGAAGCGGTTGCGTTTTTGGTCGTAAATAGTATCGAAGGTCTCGGCAAATCCGTTGAAGAAGGTTGCCGCGTTAGGTTCGTGGCGCATGACATTCTCCTTTGTTGCTCGTATTGCTTGGCACACTCTGCGCAGCGCGATAGGGGTTCTTGAGAAGTCCCCACACAAACCCCGCCGCATAAGCCGCATGCATAATCGCCGCCGCGACGGGAAACAGGACCGCAACCCGCCAGCCGGATTTGGCACATTGCTTCGCTCCGACAATAAGTAGTGTCGCTGCATAAACCAAAGGCAGCGCACCGGCTGCGAGTCGCCACCATCCTGGCAACAACAATCCCAAGATCGCCAGCACCAGCATGAAGGACATAAATAGCGGAGGCACGATTTGTCGAAGGGAGGCCGGTAGACGATGCTTTCTCAGCACCGCGACACGCCAAAAACCATATTGGAAGTATTGGCGAAAGAGCTGCGACGGAGTCTCTCGCACGAAATACGTGCTCCGTGCTCGAGGAGAAATGAAGACTTTCTCCCCTGCAAGGGTGAGACGATAATTGAATTCGTCATCTTGGTTCCGTAAAAGGTTTTCGTCATACAAGCCAACTTTCTCAAAGACCTTTCTTCGAAACATTGGAAAACACGCCCCTTCGGCGTGGCCTTCGTAATCCGGAAACCTATGTCTGGCATTCCCGACCCCGACAGGATGCGACATGACCGCCGCGACAGCCAGTCCAAAGGAGCTTCGACCTTGGCTGGTGATGGGACCGCCGGTGCAACACACTTCAGGATGTTCTTCGAGCAATTTCACACAGGTTCGCACATAGTCCGATGCATATTGCGTGTGAGCCCCCAAGATCCCAATGTATTGACCCCGTGCGGCTTTGATCCCGGCATTAAACCCAGAAGGGGTTGTTCCCGAAGGATTGTTCACCATACGTAGTCGGCTGTCCTGCTCGGCCATCCTCATGAGGATCTCGCGGGTCCCATCCTCAGACATCCCATCCGCAACGATGACCTCAAAATCTCCAGCGGGTAGTTGTTGGCGTAGAATGGATTCGAGACAAGTCTCAATGTGACGCTTCTCATTCCGGCATGGAACGACAATGGAGATGGTAGGACTCATCGACTTTTCTGATTCTGCAGAGACTTTCAGCATTTGCCCCATTATTTCTTCAAGCCTTGAAAACATATCCCTCGAACACTATCATAGTGAGGGAGATATGATCAGCGGAGGGCAGTATCGCCATTAATCTCCCTGTGTCCCTCAACCTACAATATCTACATTCTATGGACAGTTTTTAAGCCAAGAGGGAGGTATATGTGTATTAGTTGGCTTTTTTACAACAACTTATGAATGACATTCGAGGTACAATAATTGCGTATTGCCTCGACAGCTAAAGACTTCGCCAGCATACCCAACATCAGGCGGAATTTTGGGAGACTCCTATGTTTGATCTGAAACGAACCATATGTCCGTTGCTAGTGCTTGCAACCCTTGCATCAGCCGGCGCTGCCCAGGCGGCGACGTATTACGTCGATCGCCTCCTGCCCGGCAACGACAGCAACAGCGGTCTCACGGAAAGTTCGCCCTTCCTCACGATTCCAAAGTGCGTCACCGTCGCGATTAACCCCGGCGATACCTGCCTCGTGAAGAACGGGACCTATCCCGAATCGGTGTCAATGCGTCTACTCGGGAAGTGCGGGCAATCCGATTACGCTCAAGAACTATCCTGGTCATACCCCGCTACTGCAATTTGCCGATAAAACGGTGGCCACGAATCGCATCGCCATCTCGCCAGGGACGGTCGCCTGCGGTTCGACACCCGTGGCGTATTACGTGATTGAAGGACTGGAAATTGCGAACGCCTATAATGGTATCAAGGCTGAGTGCGCGAACAATCTCATCATTCGGAGCAACCATATCCATCATACGTGGTATCCCGCGATCTGATCTCGCGGCAGGGTATCAGATTACCATTGACCGCAATAAAATTCACCATACGGGCGATTTCTCGGTCTGCAATCCTGCGGTGTTGCCCTGCCACACGCATGCCGTCTACTCACGGGCAAACGCTGCATGATCACGAACAACGTCATTTACGACTCCTATCTCTACGGTCTCAATTTAGCCGGGTATCCCTTTGGAGCCTTTCCGCGCCCGAATAGCAATTTCTCCGGGTTTCAGGGTTACATTGCGAATAATACGATTGCCTATACCAATACGAGGGCGGGGATTTGCGTCTGGCAGGCCAATTCGAATGTCGCTTCAGAAATGTTAGGGACGCGGATCGAGAACAACATCCTGTACGAGAACTCCTTAGCGTGTGCGGACTGTGGATCGGGCATCGACTTTGTGAGCACTGGGGCCATCGGTACGGTCGTGAAAAACAATGTGTTCTACGCCACAGGTGCCGGTGGTACCATCTTTATCTCAGGGGGTTCTGCTGGTAGCACGTATATTGCGTCTGGTAACAGTACCGCGACCAAACCGAACATGGCGAATGCTCCAGCGACGCTCCCTGCCTCACCGGATTTCTCGCTCCTAGGTGGCAGCATGGGGATTGATTATGGGATAGATCTTAGTAGTATCGGAGTCCCGACCGACTATAAGGGGTCGTCGCGCCCCAAGGGGTGGCCTTTGATGTTGGCGCGTATGAATTTTCAGGCGATACCGCAAGCCCGTATCCCCCTCAGGGTCTGCAGGTGCGCTAATCAAAACGGTTGTCTGGAAATGTGCGCAAGAAGGGTCTAGTGTGTTTTAAGAGACTCCTTTTCTTCCTTCGACAAAT
>CAWGSC010000019.1:0-18739 GCA_963825145.1 uncultured Nitrospiraceae bacterium | reverse complement strand
GGTGCCATGCCATGTGCGGTTAATTCTGGAAATGGAACCAACCAGCTACGAAAAATTATCCAACGCCACGCCCAATTTACGAAGACTCCTACCACCAACAAAACTAAAGGGATTGTCTTGTAGGCGATCGTGAGAGCACTCCACAGGTCTTCAACAGTCTTATCGCTTTGGAACGAAATGCCAATGAAGAAGACAGCAAATACGCCAAACAGAACCAGAGCAAACCGTTTCGGGTGAAGATTCTTCATTCGAAGCCGATGTATTTCCAGGCCGCATCGAGAAATCGATTTGCATGCTCCCTTGCTGTCCAAGCTTGTGATGGTCGGAAGAGATAATTCGCAGTTCGTTCACCTCACCCCAGCTCAGAACACGCAATTTCGGTACGCGTTCGATTGAAGATATCAGCGATCACATACCGCACGTCATCGGTGTATTGCACATGCTGAAAGGCCGCTAGCGGAGCGTTCCACACAAGCGATTCTATTAGGAAGGACGCCACATTGTCGGCCCCTGAAATCTTGTCTTCTTGCATGGCATTGCGTAACCGCTCGAGAATACGAATTACACGCTTATACCTTCTCCCAGTTGCATCATTGCGTTGCACACCATTGCTGTAGTTTTGGTCAGGCCAATTTATGATCATGCTTCCCTTATCAGGAAGAATGCGACACCCGAAAGGTACCCATGTGTGCCTTCCAGGTTGAAGTCTCCGGTGTAACGACGGTGTTCAAAGGTTGGAACCACATCCGCGTCAATTCGATAAGTGTTTTCGTGAACGTCGAAAGCTTTGTTTCCTCTTGCCGGCCACGGCCGATACACCAAAATAAGATGTAAGAGCTTTACCCACCATGTCCTTGAATTCCGCGAATTTTAGATTACCTTCTACGTTGCCAAAATCATCTCTGGTTTTACCTTTTGGATAGTGAGCAAAGAATGCCTCGTCGTAGTGGACGCACACATCCACATCACTATCCTGCTTGACGTTTGTTCGAACCCTGTATGACCCTCCGAGCGAAGACTTTGATGTCCAAGACTTGATAGTTTGTTATCTGCGGCTATGGCTTTCTTTTACTGCTCTCTCTGCGTTCTCACACTTCTCAGCCTCGGTAGCTCCTGGCCCTTGTGCCCAGGAGCTAAAGATTTCCTCCCAAGTACTCACCTGATACCTGCCGAACTCACCATCCTGCCGGTGAAAGCGCACTGGAGAATTGCTCGCCGCAAATGGTCGGCGCGGGTGAGGTTGGCTTCGACGACGGATTCGAGTTCCTCGATGATGGACTGGCGGCGCTCGACTTCGGCGACGATTTGGTGTTGTTCGGCTACTGGCGGGATTGGAATAACCAGTTTTCGAAAGCTGCCAAGGTTGAGGTGCCCTACCGTCGAGCCTACTTTTTTTCCAAGCATGCGCCCTTGAACGCTTTGGCTTCGAAGTATCCACAGGAGAAACGTCGGGAGTAAAAACTCACCAAAAGTCCTCATGCAGATAATGCTCTCGTAAATACTGAACTCGCGATCTACTTCCACTATGGCACAGGTCCCTAATGACCCAGATTTACTCACTAAAACATCCCCTTTTTTAGCCTTGCGATATTTAGTTAGTTCCTGGTGTTGCCTCTGTGAGATGCACCGTGCTTCTGTGAAAGAGAGGTGCCCTCCGGATATATCCCTTGCGCGGACCAAAGGGACACCTCCGTCCTCTACGTAGTCGACTTTCGATGTGAGCCCCAAAAACAGTTCAGTGCAAATGGTGTCCGCCGAGCAGTAGCACCAACTTTCGGGCACAGGCGGGAGTTCATTAAGACTAAATGACTCCGGCTTGTTATATATTCCTTTCCCACTCCACTCCTCACGACTTCGTCTGAGTATCCGTTCGAGTAGTTGGGAGCTCGGTTCGTGTTTATCTTTGTTTACATCGCGCCATTCTTTGATGATCTCGCCGGTGGTGGCGGCCTTGAGGGCGGCGGCTTTGTAGCGTTTGAGGTTGGCTTTGACGCGCTTGAGATTGGTGACCGCTTCGTCGAGGCGGGAGTATTGCTTTTCGATCTCCGCGACGATGTGCGCTTGCTGGGTCTGTGGAGCCCGCACAAAAGGGAATGCCTTGATAACGGTCTGACTAATGTTCTTCTGGGTCGCTCCCTTTCCAAGACTTGCAAGATCTCCTCGCGTAAACATTAGAAAGTAAAAAAGGTATTTAGCATCGATGGGATCTGGCTTGGTGAAAGCAATTGCCTGGTTTGTTGTCAGCCGCTTCCCTGCAATCCCAAGCTTGCCATGATCCATACATCGCCAGGAGAACAGATCCAGGTTCTACCCACTTTGCCGAACTGTTCCTGAGGCCATCCTCTGTTATGCGAGTCTCCGAATCTAAAACCACTCCATCATTAAGATCACCTATTATTAGCCACGGGATAGCGCCACCGTAGTAACGCGCCTCATTACGTTTCGGCGTCCCGCCACTTCCCCACTCTAGTGCATCTCCGAGAGTTGTTAACTCCCAGCCCATCGGCAAGTTTCTTCCGAGTTTTTGGCGAATATAGCCTAGCCGACTTGTGTCGATGGTTGTTTCGACTTGTACCATTACGCTGCCAATGCCCCGTTCAATTCTTCAATGATCTTGTTCAGCTCGTTCCCAAAAATCTGATGCACTTTCCCAAGCCCACCTTCTTGAGCAAATGGCGCGAACTCGAAGTCGTCCGGCTCAACCGCAAGATTCGCTGCGACGTGGTCGCGGATCATTTCCAGCCAATGGCGCTGTTCGTCCGTAAACTTCTTTCTTCTCTCCTGCTCCACCAGCCAAGCCTTGAAGTTGGCATTGACCTTCTCGGGAAATGGCACCAACTCGTTGTCCTGATGCGTGGCGAAGCGGACGAGGGAGACGAGGTCTGTGAGGATGCGCTTGCTGCTCGCGCCTTTGACCTTCGACTTCTCCAGCGCGGCGTAGGCCTGCCAGAGTTGCGATTCGTTCCAGAGGTAGGGCGGCTTTTCGATGGCGTTGGCCAGATCCTTGATGTCCTCGAACTTCAGCCGCTGTTTGTACGGCTTGCTATAGAGGACTTGCAGGGCGGTGATCTCGTCTTTGTGCTGGGTGATGAACTGCTCGAACGACTGCACGATGGTGCGGGCACGCGCCAGGGCGTCGGCGCTGAAGCCTGCTTCGATGACCTGATCCTGGCTGACGTGGTCGATGGTCAGTTCGTTCTTCTTTTTGATCTCGATCAGGAGTTCGCGCAGCTTCGGATCGTGGAGCGGGGTGACGGCGTCTTTGATGAGCTTGATCGCCGCCGCTGTGATGGCCTGTTCGCTGATGGGCTTTGCGGAGTCCGCCGGGAGTCCTGCGTCGAGCTTGGCCCGCTCGGCGTGACGATCCGGATTCACGGCTTCCACCAAACGACGGCTGAGGTCTTTGAGCGTGAGGCCGCCGCTGGCTTTGCTGATGGCCTGTTCATCTTCCTTTGTAATCCGGTGCTCCATGCGGGCCAGCCGTCCGGCGATGCTGGTGAGCACGTCTTCTTCCGTATTCCCCAGCGCGACGGCTTGGAGCAGCTTGTCGAAGGCGACGCTGGGCTTTTTCTCCATCGGTCGCGCGTCGGTCTTGTCTTGCTCGCAGACGCCGACGGTATCGACGATGACGAAGTGGTCTTTGGCTCGTGGCATCGGGCGTGACGGCTTTGCAGATCATCCGGCTTGATGACGCGGACACCCCGGCCCTTCATCTGCTCGAAGAAGGTGCGGGATTTGACCGCGCGCATGAAGACGACGATCTCGACGGGCTTGATGTCGGTGCCGGTGGCGATCATGTCCACCGTGACGGCGATGCGGGGATGGTAGCTGTTGCGAAAGGTCTTGATGAGGTCCTTGGGATTCACCCCGGTGGTGCGATAGGTGATCTTCTGGGCGAATTCGTTGCCCTTGCCGAACTCCTCGCGGAGGATTTCGACGATGTTTTCCGCGTGGGCGTCGTCCTTGGCGAAGATGAGGGTCTTGGGCACCTCGGTGCGGCCGGGAAAGATCTCGGTGAAGAGCTTGTCCTTGAAGGCTTTGACGATGGTGCGGATCTGGTCCGGGGCGACCACGTCGCGGTCGAGCTGGTCGGGATCGTAGGCGAAGTCGTCGTCCAACTCTTCCCATCGCTTCTTGCGCGTTTCACGTTCCATCTTCTGAACATACACACCTGCCTCAACCTTGGAGCCGGCTCGCGGTGATGGCGGTGCGGATGCGGTACACGTCGTAGTTGACGTTGACGCCGTCGGCCACGGCCTGCTCGTGCGAGTATTCCATGACGAGGTTCTGATTGAAGAAGCCGAAGGTCTGCTTGTTGGGCGTGGCGGTGAGGCCGATGAGGTGGGCATCGAAGTATTCCAGCACCTGCGCCCAGAGGTTGTAGATGGACCGGTGGCATTCGTCGGTGACGATGATGTCGAAGGTCTCAATGGGAATGGCCGGATTGTAGTCCGATGGGTTCGGGTTCCTTGAAGAGCCGTTCGAGGCCGGACACGGAGGCTTCTTCGTCCTCGTCCGACAGCTCCCGCCCCTTCAGCATGGAGTACATGCGCTGGATGGTGCTGATGCAGACCCGTGCGGTGGTATCGAGGGTATTGCCCGCCAGTCGCTGGACGATGAACTCTTCGGTGAACTTGAAGTTGTTGTAGGGCGAGACGTACTGCTGAAATTCCTTGAGCGTCTGGTCGCCGAGGTTGCCGCGGTCTACCAGGAAGAGCACGCGGCGCGCGCCTGCGAACTTGATGAGTCGATAGATGAAGTTGATGGCGGTGAAGGTCTTGCCGCTGCCGGTGGCCATTTGGATCAAGGCGCGAGGACGATCCTGAGCCAGCGACTTTTCGAGATTGTTGATGGCGGTGACTTGCGCAGGCCAGAGGCCGGTGGTACTCAGGGGTGGCAGCGTCTTCAAGCGAGCGCGGAGAGTCGTTGCCGTTTCTGCGGCTAGGGACGCGCCGTGCAGATCCTTTGGGGCTTCGCTGCGCTGTGGGATTAAGGCGGCCAGCGTCTCGGGTCGATGGAAGCTGAACACAGGGCGGCTGCGAGGTTGGGGATCGAGGCCGTTCGTGAATCGCGTTTCCACGCCGGTGCTCTGATACAGAAAGGGCAATGGTCGGATATAGGCGGGTAAGTCCGTGGGAAGGCCCTTGCTGTACTTCTCGGCCTGGACTTCCACGCCGATGAGGGTCACGCCTTCTTTCTTGGCTTCGATGATGCCGGCGGCCTTGCCGTCCACATAGAGGAGATAGTCCGCGAAGCCGTGCCCGCTCACGAGGGGAAAATTTCTGAGGACTACGCCCCTCCCGGCATAAAGATTTGCGCTCTTGTAGTCCTGAACTCTCCAGCCTGCCCGTTCCAGCGCCTGGTCGATGTGCTCGCGCGCTTGATCTTCAGGGGTAGGCATGGGGCGCAGGATACCTCTTTCCCCTAGAGAAATCACCCCGCCTTTCGAGGGAGGGGAGCGAAATTTTGAATGCTAAGTGATGAATGGAATGAGGGGGAGAGGGTGCGACTAGCGGGAAACAGGTCTGTCTGGTCTATTCGGTCTATTTGGTCTGTCTGGTTGCAATCTGCGGATGCTCTGCTGATGCTCATCCGGTCCAAGGCCAGAGCCGAAGACAGGCCGCAGACAGTACACTCTCGATACGTGAGGACCTGCGAGGAGAGCAACGCCGCTGGCGGGCATTTTCAGCATCCTGCCCACTCAGGATATTTGTGGCTCAGTAGGAGGAGTGCCGTCAGATTCGTACTGAATCGCGCTCGGTTCGGTGGCTGGTGTGATACGCCCTACATCGAGGAGGATGGCGACCAGCATGTCGCTCAGGACGTTGACGCCCGAGCGGGCTCGGGCGATGATCCAATCCACTGTCATGATGAGTGGAATGGCCGCACCGATGACATGAGGCGGCAAGCCGGCCGCTGAGAGGACGAGCGGCAATACGATCATCCCTGCTTCCGGAATGCCGGCCACGCCGGCTCCCGCGATCATCGACGCGGCGACGATCAGCACCTGGCTGTCCATCGGCAGGTCAAAGCCCAGCGCTTGGGCGAGAAAGAGCGCGGCCATCGCTTCATAGAGGGTGATGCCGTCGTTGTTGAGGTTGGTGCCGACACAGGCGGCGAGGCGCGCCGATTGAGGCGAGACCTGCATTCGGTCAAGGCACCGGAGGGTGACGGGCACGGCGGCGAGACTGCTGTTGCAGGACACGGCGGTCATGATCGCGTCGGCCCCCTGTCCCAGATAAATCTTTGGCGACTTCTTCCCGATCAGCCAGGCGACGAGCGGGTAGTAGCCAAGCGCGTGGATGGCGAGTCCGACGAGCATGGTGACGAGGAAGATCCAGAGGACGGCGAAGACACCGATGCCTGCCTTGCCGACGACCTGCGCGACGACGCCGAAGACGGCGAGCGGTACCGCGAGGATGATCCATCCGAGCATCTGCACGAGCCAAGAATAGACGTGCTCAATGACCCGTACGAGGGTCTGCACGACTCCACGACCCTGGTCAGTATGACCCCGCAAGCGGCGAAGGGTGGCGCCGATGCAGAGGGCAAGGAGCACGACTCCAATGATGTTGCCGCTGGAAAACGGAGCCATGATGGTACGAGGAATATAGGATGCGAGGTATTCGATCGGACTCTGGGTTCCGGTCTCCACTGTTGCGGAGGCGCCTGCCGATGGCTTGGCGGTTGGTACGACGTTCAGCAAGTCCTCGACGTGGCCATTCCAGGCTAGGCCCGGCTGCCAGGTGTTCATGATCACGAGGCCGATCGTCATGGCCACGGAGACGTTGACGAAGCAGATGAGGAGCAGCTTGGCCCCCTGACGTAGCGGGAGGCTGGTGCGGACGAGCGCATCGAGGATCGCAAAGAAGATGAGCGGGATGGCGAGGGTCTTGAGCAGCGTGACGAGCAGCAGACCGAGCCAGCCTAGATGCTCATTCTGTAGGCCGCCCAGATACGGCTCTTGACCAAAGACCACGCCAAGCAACGTGCCACAGGCCACCGCGATGAGCACTTGTGTGTAGAGCGGCAGCGGGATTAGGCGAGGTGTTGACTGCATATGGGTCTCTAGCCAGGATGCTGAAAAAGTCGGGGAGCGCCAGGTGCCTTCGTTGCTCGCGAACTCGCACGACAGGATGCGCTCGTACGTACGCGCGTAGAGGGTACGCCTGGCCGCGCCCTTGAGGTAGGACGGAATCGAAGGCGTACGGCTGCGGCCTTGCTGAACAGCCTTTTTGAGCATCCTGAAATTAGGTTGACGTCAATGCCATACGGAAGATTCCATCGGCATTTTGTGTATAAAATTTGTGCTTCCGCAGCCTGGGAGTGGCCGCGGAAGAATACCCGGTTCCCTTAGAGAAAGCACTCCGCCTTTCAGGGAACGGCGGAAGAGGTTTGTCTGGTCTATCTGGTTTGTTTGGTTTGTCTAGTTTATCTGGTTGGTGGGAGACAGGGCGAGACGAGGGCGCGACGGGGAAGGTTTGTTTGGTTCATCTCGTTTGCCTGGTTCATCTGATTCACTGACCGGACGAACGAAACAAACAAGACAGACCAGAGAAACCAGAAAGGGCACATGTGTTAGGACTGAACGAATGAGGCCGCTGGCCTAACTCGTGAGTGGCCCAAGGTCCTTGAGGGAGATAGATGCGATCGTCCTTCATAGGAGGACAGCTTCGGCATGGATTCGCTGCTCGAGGTAGGGACTGAGGCCCTTATCGGTGAGGACGTCGACTTTGCGCTGCAGCAGTGCTTCCAGGTTTTGGCTGAGTTCGATGAGATCGAGCAAGCTGCGTCCGTTGTCCATTTCGACGAGGAAGTCGATATCGCTGTCAGCGTGAGCCTCGCCCCTCGCTACGGACCCGAAGATCCGCACGTTGTGGGCTCCATGCGCCTGCGCGAGGCGCAGTGGTTCTGGCAGCACTCTCACATTGGAGACGACACGATGATCGTGACGGCGGAAGCCAACGCTCGGAATCGGCGGCAGGCGCTGATTGTCGCGGGCCTGGTGGCCTGGGCGGCGGGATTGTTTGTCTGGCTCTCCTCTCCCCTGTGGTTCCTGTTGGGACTGAGTCCATTTAGTTACTGGTGGGTGCGGCGACGGTGTTTCCGTCGGATGGCGGTGGTGCAACAGCCCTTTCCCGACCAGTGGGAGCAGATTCTTCGCGCACACGTGGCGTTCTTCGAAGCGCTCGACGATGCGGGAAAGGCGCGGTTCCGGCAGCTGGTGCAGATCTTTCTCGACGAGGTCCTGATCACGGGCATTCGCACAGAGGTGGACGAGACGATTCGGGTGCTGGTGGCGGCAAGTGCGGCGATTCCTATCTTCGGGTTTCACGACTGGGAATACCATCGGTTGCGTGAGGTACTGATCTATCCTGATGCGTTCGACGACGCCTATCAGAGCCGTGGAGGGTCCGATGAAACGATTCTTGGGATGGTCGGGCTGCATCATCTGAGCGGGGTGATGATCCTCTCCAAGCCGGCTCTCTTGGCGGGATTCGACCATCAATCAGGCAATCATAATGTGGGGGTGCATGAGTTTGCGCACCTGGTTGAGAAGGAAGCGAGCGAGTATGGGCTTCCCCCGGAAGTCCCCTGGATGGCGGTCCGGCAGTGGGTGCGGTATGTGGCTCGGGAACTGGCTCGGCCGTCGAAACATGGCGCCCACATCAGCGCCTATGCCTACACGAACGAACATGAATTCTTCGCGGTGCTGGCCGAGTATTTCTTCACGTCACCCGAGCTGTTGAAACGGCGCGACCCCGTCTTGTACGCCATGTTGCGGGATATGTTTCACCAAGACACGGAGTCGCTGCTCCCCTTGATGCCCAAGCGCCGCCAGGGAATCGACCGGAACGCGCCCTGCCCTTGCGGCAGCGGCAAGAAATACAAGCACTGTTGTCTCGCAGGGAACGCAAAGAGCGGATAGCCGCGGCAACGAGCGTGAAAGGTGAAACGTTAGGCGTAAGGGCACGAAGACGGTTTGTTTGGTCTGGCTGGTTGGTCTGGTCTAATTCGTCTGCTGTTGGCCACCGAACCAGAAAAACCAAACAAACCAGATCAACCAGATGAACCAGAGCGACGAGAGTCGCAGAGAAGCTACTCCCCCTGCAGGTCGTGGAGCTGGTCGATGAGCCGTTGGAGTTTGGTCACTGCGTGGCGGCGCTGGTCGACGGTGACTTGCTGGTTGACGGCGATGGCCATGGTTTTGACGGCGGTGCGCATCTGGTGAATGGCGTCTTGATAGGCCGGGGGGCCTGTCTGGTCGGGATACACGACCAGCAAGGCACTCAGTTCACGGGTGACGCTTTCAGGCGTGCGCGGTTGGCGGAGGAGGGCCAACAGTTCCTGTTGGCGCTGTTGTTGGTACGTGGCCCAGAACTGTTGGTTGTCGGGGAGCGCGAGGCTCAATTGGCGAATCTGGGCCTCTTGGTCTTTGGACAGGGACCCAAGCCAATCGTCGAGCCAGTCGATGATGGCGTCCGCCCGCTTCTTGAGTCGCTCCGGCGCGGGGGCTTGCACGTACCGTGCAGCTTTGGCGTGGTCCTTCTGCAAGGCTACTTCGAGGGTGCGCACCTGGCGGGAGTCGACGGAGGCGAGGACGACGCCGCTGTCGGCGATGACCCGGTCGAAGAGATCGGCGCGCAGGCGATCGTAATTGGCATAGACCCAGTCGATGTCCTGGCTTGTGAGTCCCCGTTCGAGTCGTTGCCGGCTCTGTACGAGAAAGGTTTTGTACTGCGGAATGGCTTCCTGCCGGTGCCGGGCCAGCAACGGCGTGAGCCGCTGGGTCAAATCGCGGCGTTGGTCTGAGGTGAGATCGAGATAGTGATCGGCTTCCCACAGGATGATCCAGTCCGCATAGCGATAGAACGAGACGATCGAGCAGCCAGCGAGGAAGAATAACAGCCCGGCGGCACACCAAGCCCACAGGCCGTGCCGCCCTGCCCTCGTCCCATGCTGTGTTGCGCGGTGGATCATGACGTGGCACGTATGTTCTCAAGAGTTCAGGCGGGGAATCAAGGGGATGACAAGCGGGTCTATCTGGTCTATTCGGTCTGTCTGGTCTATCTGATGGATCCATTCCTCCCTGGCACTCGCGTTCAATCCTGCTGGGTTAGCATGGAAAGAAGGCTTTTGGGTGGATCACCGGGGGCGTTGCTTGACTTGGTACTTCGATGCAGAAAAATGAACCGTGAGATGAGGATTGATGGCTCAATCCCCCACGCCCGTCGACTAGCGCACGCCAGACAGACGCACACTCCCCCAGTTTTACACGCTGCTTGCTGAGACTGGCTTCGCCGGTTTCTCCGGTAACTGTTCGCCGTCCGGTGGCCCGTCCTGAAGCATTTTGATCATCGTCATAATAAACAGCACATAGAAGGCGATGCCGACATAGATGACATAGGGCTGGACGCCTCCAGCTTCCTTCAATACCTCGTCCTGCTTCACCGGATCGGTCCACGAGCCCTTCTTGAGCTCGCCAATCTTCTCGCGGCAGTGCCAGTAGTACACATAATTCGCTGTGGCTCCGGCCATAATGCTCCAGACGAGGCCTACCGTGACGTCGCCGGTCAAGTAGGTTGAAATCATCGGACCGAGTGCGTAGACCAGCGCGTACGTGTACATTTTTCGGTACAGGAACCAGACGAAGGAAATAAAGAGAAAGGCCGGCCAATTCCACGTCAGGGCGAATTTCGGCTGTTCCCCCAATCCAAACTTTTTAAAATGTTTCAGATAGCGATCGGCATGGGGACCGATGAATTGGCGCCAGAGATGTTCGTCGGGGTGGATTTCAGGGTGGATTATGGGGGCGGCGATCGGCGGTTCCGGTTCGACGGCCAGCGTGTTTCCACACTGATGGCAGAATTTTGCGTCTTCCTCATTTTGCTGTTGGCACTGCGCGCAGGGTTTCATCTGGCCGAGAGTATCACAATGGAGGTGCCTCCTGGGTAAAGAAGCGGGAAGTTGATTCCATCGGCAGGCCTATGCTACCTTCCCTTACTTTACAAAGGGATACGTCTGTCATGCCGACAGAAGAACTGAAGCAGGACGCTGCACATTATTTGATGCAGACCTATACGCGTCAACCGCTCTCGATCGTGCGAGGGCGTGGGGCGAAGGTGTACGACCTCGAAGGGCGAGAGTATCTCGATTTCGTCGGTGGGATTGCAGTGAACGTCCTCGGGCATGGCCACCCGGATCTGGTTCAGGCGATCCAGCGCCAAGCCGCGCAGCTGATCCATACGTCGAACCTCTATTACACTGAGCCACAAGTAAAGCTGGCGCACATGCTGGTGGATCATTCGTTTGCCGACAAGGTGTTCTTTTGCAACAGTGGGGCAGAGGCGAATGAAGCAGCGATCAAGCTGGCCCGCCGTTATTCCCATGACAAGTATGGAGCCGGGCGGTTCGAAATCGTCACGATGAAGAACTCGTTCCACGGCCGGACGTTTGCGACGTTGACGGCGACGGGCCAGGAAAAGGTTCAGAAGGGCTACGAACCGCTGCTACAGGGTTTCAGCTACGTCGCCTTCAATAATTTTGAAGAACTGGAATCGGCTGTGACCGACAAGACCGCGGCGATTATGCTCGAGCCGATTCAGGGTGAGGGAGGTGATCTATGTCGCGGACCGCGAGTATTTGAGGCAGGTGAGAGAGCTCTGTTCCCAAAAAGACGTTCTGCTGATTTTTGACGAAGTGCAGACTGGAATGGGACGGACCGGGACACTGTTTGCCTATGAGCAGTTAGGGGTGCAGCCGGACATCATGACCTTGGCGAAAGGGTTGGGGGGCGGCGTGCCCATCGGAGCCTGCCTCGCGACGGATTCTGTCGCGAAGGCCTTCTCGCCCGGCAGTCATGCCTCGACATTCGGCGGCAATCCACTCGCCTGTGCGGCGGGCTTGGCTGTCTGTCGTGCCCTGCTGGAAGGCCAAGTACTCGATCATGCGCGCCGAATGGGAGAGTATTTTGCGAAGGGGTTATCTGACTGTAAAGCGCGACACCGGGTGGTGCGAGAAGTGCGTGGCCTTGGGCTTTTGCAAGGGATGGAGCTCGATATGGATGGGAAAGCCGTTGTGAGCGAGTGTTTGGCTCGAGGCATTCTGATCAACGGGACCGGCGAGCATGTGCTGCGGTTCGTGCCGCCCCTCATCATCACCCAGCTGGAAATCGATCGCTTGCTCGATACGCTTGGTCAGATTTTCAGCGAACAGGCGGCGTAAGGCGTACGTCACGCCGAATGGACACATCAGGGATGGCCACACGAACGACAGGAATGCGGGCCGGCCAAAAAGATCTTCTGGATGTTGCGGCCATCAGCAAGGCGGAGGTGGAGAGTTTGCTCGCGTCGGCAGCCCTGTTGAAGGACAAACAGCGGCGCGGGGTTCCTCATCCGTTGCTTCCCGGAAAGACGTTGGGGCTCCTGTTTCAGAAACCGTCGACGAGGACGAGGGTGTCGTTCGAGGCGGGCATGAACCAGTTGGGTGGCCATGCTCTGGTCCTGCCCATGGCCGACATCCAGCTCTCGCGCGGAGAAAGTGTCGCCGATACGGCGCGCGTGTTGTCGCGCTATCTCGACGCGATCGTCATCCGCACTTATGACCACGCGATCGTGGAGGAATGGGCGAGGGAAGCCACGATGCCGGTGATCAATGGGCTGACCGACCTGAGCCACCCTTGTCAGGCCCTCTCAGACCTCCTGACCATTCGCGAGAAGAAGGGCCGATTGAAGGGGATCAAGATCGCCTATATCGGCGACGGCAACAATGTGGCGAATTCACTGATCGAGGCGGCGGCGAAGATGGGGATGACCATCACCCTCGGGTGTCCGGTGGGGTATCAGCCGGAGCAGCATGTGGTGGACAGGGCGAGGGTCGAGGCCGCGAAAACCGGTGCGGTGATCGAGATCGGGCACGATCCCCATATCGCCGCGAAGGAAGCGGATGTGATCTATACCGACGTCTGGATCAGTATGGGCCGCGAACGGGAACATGCGCGACGATTGAAAGTCTTGGCTCCGTATCAAGTGAACCGCCGCTTGTTGTCTCGCGCCAAGCCCGATGCGATCGTCATGCATTGTTTGCCCGCTCACCGAGGTGAAGAAATCAGTGCCGAGGTGCTGGATGGTCCGCAGTCGGTCATCATCGACCAGGCGGAGAATCGGTTGCATATGCAGAAGGCCATCATGACGAACCTATTAGGCAAGAGGAGCCAGAACGAGACGATGAGTCGTGTCATGAAGAAAGTGGTGCTGGCCTATTCAGGCGGGCTCGATACCTCCGTGATCTTGAAGTGGCTCCAAGAAACCTACGCGTGCGAGGTGATCGCGTTCTGTGCCGACCTCGGGCAAGGCGAAGATCTGCAAGCGATCAAGGCGAAAGCGCAAAAGCTCGGCGTGAAAAAAGTCTACGTCGAGGATCTGCGCGAGACCTTCGTGAAAGACTATGTCTTTCCCGATGTTACGCGGCAACGCGATGTACGAAGGCTGCTATCTGCTCGGGACCTCGATCGCGCGGCCCCTCATTGCGCGGCGTCAGGCCGAGATCGCGCTCAAAGAAGGCGCCGAGGCCGTGTCGCATGGCGCGACCGGAAAGGGAAACGACCAAGTGAGGTTCGAGCTGACCTACACGGCGCTGGCGCCGAATCTCAAGATCATCGCGCCTTGGCGTGAATGGGCGATGCGGTCGCGACGTGAATTGATCGAGTATGCCGATCGGCACGGCATTCCCATCACGGTGACGAAAGCCAAGCCCTATAGTATGGATCTGAATTTATTCCATGTGAGTTATGAAGGCGGTATCTTGGAAGATCCTTGGGAGTCGCCGCCGGATGAAATTTTCCAAATGACGGTGTCGCCGGAGCAGGCGCCGAACAAGCCGCTTGAAGTCGAGATCGGCTATGAGGCCGGCAATCCGGTGGCCGTCGACGGGAAGAAGATGAGCCCGGCGACGTTGTTGGCGCACCTCAACAAGTTGGGCGGCGCACATGGAGTTGGGCGTGTCGATCTGGTGGAGAATCGCTACGTCGGAATGAAATCTCGCGGGGTCTATGAAACGCCTGGCGGGACGATCCTCCATGTGGCGCATCGTGGAGTCGAATCGTTGACGATGGATCGCGAGGTGTTGCACTTCAGGGACAGTTTGATTCCCGCGATTCGCCGATCTGATTTACAACGGCTATTGGTTCAGCCCTGAACGAGAGATGCTTCAAGCCTCGATCGATGCGGCGCAGAAGGACGTGACTGGTACGGCGCGGGTGAAGCTCTATAAGGGGAGCTGCACATTGGCTGGGCGCAAGTCGAAGAATTCGCTCTATCGTCTCGACATCGCGACGTTTGAAGAGGACGACGTCTATAACCAGAAAGATGCCGAGGGTTTCATTCGGTTGAACGCGTTGCGGCTGAAAATCAGAGCCCAGAGAAAGAAGGCCTCTTCCTAATGGCACGAGCAACGGGCCGCAGCTCTGCCGCGTCGGAAGGCGGAAAGGCTTGGGCAGGGCGGTTCAGACAAAAAACGAACCGGCTGGTCGGAATCGTTCACTGCTTCAGTGGCGGTCGATCGCCGGCTCTACGCCTATGATATCCAAGGCAGCATCGCCCATTGCAAAACGTTGGGGAAGGCGCGCGTGTTGACCGCTTCTGAAACCAGGACGATCGTGCGTGGTCCTGGAATCGGTGAAGACGGAGCTGGATCGAGGCCGCTTTAGCTTCACCCCGCAGGACGAAGATATTCACATGGCGATTGAGCGGCGGCTGACGGAATTGATCGGTCCGCTCGGCGGCAAGTTGCACACGGGCCGGAGTCGGAACGACCAGGTTGCGCTGGATGTTCGGCTCTATGTGCGCGGTCAACTCAGTTAGCTCGTGGCGCATCTGGAACAGTTTCAGCGGGTCTTGGTGGCGAAGGGAAAGGCGAATCGAACGGTCGCCATGCCGGGCTATACGCATCTACAGCGTGCCCAGCCGGTGCTGTTTGCCCACCATCTCTTGGCCTATGTGGAAATGATCGAGCGGGACAAGGGACGATGTCGCGATGCATCGGTGCGCGTGAATGTCATGCCGTTGGGGTCCGGTGCGCTCGCGGGAACCAACTACCCAGTCGATCGCCGATTCACCGCCGGGTTGTTGGGTTTTCCCTCCGTGACGCACAACAGTCTCGATGCCGTCGTCCGATCGGGACTTCATGGTCGAGGTGGCCTCGGCGCTGTCGATCACGATGATGCATCTGTCCCGGCTCAGTGAAGAATTAATTCTCTGGTCGTCCCAGGAGTTTCAATTCGTTGAGCTTCCCGACGCCTTCTGCACCGGGAGCAGTATGATGCCGCAGAAGAAGAATCCCGATGTGCCGGAATTGGTGCGGGGCAAAACGGGGCGGGTCTATGGCCATTTGATCAATCTGTTGACGACGCTCGAAGCTCTCCCCTTGAGCTATAATCGAGACCTCCAAGAGGATAAGCCGGCGCTCTTCGATGCCCTCGATACCGTCACAGCATCGGTGGAGGTGTTGACGGAACTGATGCGCCGACTCACCGTGAACCGGGACGTTCTCAAGCAGGCGGTTCAAGGTGGTGGGATGTTGGCCACAGAAGTAGCGGACTATCTTGTGACCAGAGGCGTACCGTTTCGCGACGCGCACGCGATCACGGGCCGACTGGTGCGGGCCGCATTGGATCAAGGCCGTGAACTCACGGACTTCTCGCTCGAGGAGCTGCGGACATTTTCCGAGCGAATTGAAAAGGGCCTGTTCGCTCGGTTGACGGTCACTGCCGCGATCGACCGGAAGTCTCAGGTCGGCGGAACTGCCCGAAGTCGGGTGGAGCAGCGGATTAAGGATCTCGAACGGATGCTCTCATGAAGGTACGGACGCCGAATGCGATGTCCGTCGTGGCGGGGGTGATACTGGGAACGTTGGTGGCCTGCGGGGCTGTGGGGGCGCCGATTGCTCCTGAAAATGTTGGTGTGACTCCGACCATCGAGCGGCAGAAGAAGTTAGATGCGCTCGATGAGAAACAGCGTGAGGCTGCAGCGGCAGCCGAATCTACCCAGCCACAACCGGACCCGATGTTACCGGGGCAGGATATCGATCTTCCTCCGGTACAACCGTTGGGAAACCGGTAGTGGAGAGGCCGCCATTTGCTGGATCTCTATAGCTGGATAACGCTATACTGAAGCGTGTTGAGTGTTGCCGCGTATCTCCCACCGTGGAATACTCCACACGAGCGATAACGTAGACGCCATAATGAGAGCAGGCATAAGGCCGTGGAAGCAGGACGACGCTTGGGTAGACCGCTGCGGACGCTCCCAGCTCATTCCCGGGTTGGCGTGCGCTCGTTTCCGGACAGGAAACATCAGGGCGGCGCGGCGTTCCGCTGTGCCGAGAAAGCCAGGCTCTCCCGGCCGAGCATGTGGAGCTGGCGCTCTGACAAAGCGGCAGCGTGAGACAATGAAGGGAGCTACTCAGAGCATTTAGACGAATCTATTGAGGGCCTCAGTCGGATAGCCGAGTAGAGGTGAGGGAGGATCAGTTCATGGAGCTTATTCAACCCAGGCGGCAGAGTCAGCTCATTGGACAGGCGGCAATGGTCAAGCATGCGCCGGGCAAGCGGCTATCGCCGGTCGATCCCTATCCGCGCAATAACCCCTATCGATTGACTGCGTCAGAGCGCCGCGCGGTCTGGTTTCCCAAGCTGAGTTTGCCGACGATCGCAGCCTATACGCCAGAGAATTGGGAAGTCAGTCTGGTCGATGAAGCGGTTCAAGATATCGATTTCGACTATCCCTGCGGCATGGTCGGCCTCTCCATGATGACCTGCTATGCCCCTCGCGCCTACGAGATCGCAACGGAATTTCGGAAGCGGGGCAAGACGATCGTCATGGGGGGTGTCCATCCCACGTACTGCCCTGATGAAGCGCTCCGGTATGCCGACGCGATCGTCTGTGGAGAAGCCGAAGATCTCTGGCCGCAGTTGGTTGCGGACTATGAGGCGGGGAAGATGCAGCGCATGTATAAGATGACGTCGTTCCCTTCCCTGGAGAAGTACAAGAGTCCCCGTGTCGAATTGCTGAGCCCCGACTCGTACATGACGAGGCAGTGCAGCTTCACGACCAGAGGATGTCATTTCGATTGTGAGTTCTGTAGCGTGTCCCCGTTTAACGGAAAGACCACGCGGCGTCGGCCGGTGCAGGAAGTGATCACCGAACTTCGAAATGTTCAGCGATGGATTCGCAGTGAGTTGGTCGAGCGATTGCGCGACGAGCCGATGTGGAGCGCCTTCGTCACCGCGCTTCGGATTCGGGTGGGAATCGAAGACGGCAGCATTGTCGCGTTTGTCGATGACTTGCACAACAGCAACCGCGCCTATTGTCGTGAGCTCTGGGCCGCGCTGAAGCCACTCAAGATCAAGTGGGGCTGCCAGGCCACGATGTTCCTGGCTGACGACGAGGAGATGGTCAAGCTTGCAGCCGAGAGCGGTTGCGTGTCGGTCTTCGTCGGGATGGAATCGCTCGATGAAGACGCGTTGGATGAAACGAACAAGCCGTTTAACCGAGTCCTGAAGTTCTCCAAGGAGATCAAAATGTTCCACGATTACGGGATCATGGTGAATCCCGGGATCGTGTTCGGATTCGACAGCGACGATGTGACCGTGTTTGAACGGGCTGTCCAGTTCTTGACGAAGAACCAGGTGGAATTGGCGTACTTCAATGTGCTGACGCCCCTTCCTGGTACGGCGCTGTTCGACCGCTTCGAAAAGGCGTGGCCGCATTTTCGACAGGGACTGGTCGAAGTACGACGGCAAGCATGTGGTATTCCAGCCGAACCGGATGACGACCGAGCAACTGCAAGACGGATTTCATTGGGCCAACCACAAATTCTATTCGCTTCCTTCGATCTGGAGACGACTGTCGGGCACCAGCCAGCGGTTTATTCCGCGGTGGGAGATGAATCGGGAATTTCGGAAGCTGGTCAAGCGAACCTGTCCCAAAGGGTCCCTGTCGCCGCTCGCGGGGGTGTTGAAGAATCTCCAAGCGAAGCTCCCAGTGTTGGACAAGGAACAATTGATTCCTAGCGCACTGCATGCGTTGAAACAGCGCTTGGATCCGAACGCCCTCTCGGCGCAGCCATTGATGCTCCATATCAAGGCCAAGCGACATGACAAGTTTGCCGCGCTGTTCGTGGATCTTGATGGTACCCTCGACCGTCTGAATGCGTTGGAATTAATCAAGCGGATCAAGGAAGCGGCCAATCAGGCGCGTATGGACATCATCGTGAATTTCGAGCACCTCAAGCTGGCGACGCCTGACGCGCTCAAAGCGTTGGTGGATTCAGACGCGATGAAGATCGCGATTCCGGATGTGAGGGTCCGTTTTCTAAATTTAAGGATGCGTTCGAGACCTCTTGGAGGGCTTCTCGACTCGCAGGCTTGCAGGGCTTCTCGCTCACAGGCCTCGAACATCTCAATGAAGATTTGAAGGATGCATAATTTCGAATATCGACATGGCGAGCTCTATTGCGAACAGGTGCCGGTCAGCAGGATTGCGAAAGAAGTCGGCACGCCTTGCTATATCTACAGCTATGCGACCCTCGTTCGTCACTTCCGGGTATACGATGGAGCCTTCAAGAGCGTACCCCATGCGATTGCCTTCGCCATGAAGGCCAACTCCAATATCGCGATTCTCCGTCTCATGGCAAAGGAGGGGAGCGGGGTGGATATTGTGTCCGGCGGGGAACTCTTTCGGGC
>CAWGSC010000018.1:0-14502 GCA_963825145.1 uncultured Nitrospiraceae bacterium | reverse complement strand
ATTAGGTGGTTCTTGAAGAGTTCGTGTCGATGCGGATCTTTTCCTTGCGTTCGATCTGAACCACTTTTGAATCGTGGATAACGACTTCCACCGATCCGAAGCGAAGGTCCTTGATGGCGAGCAGGATTTTGTGTGCGATGTCCTGGTTATGGTCTTGGCTCTGAATCACTCGCTCTTCGGCACTCATGTTCAGAAACTCCTCCAAGCCATCAAGCAATGTACACATAACCGATCAAGTATCGCGGTCTATGTAATAAACTAACTAGATATTGTTTGTCAACAATATAAATTAATGGCGCACTTGAAATTACCAGCTGTATGAATGAGTTACTTCCATGCTCTGTTTTGCCAATTAATAGTAGTATTTATAGACATAATTATTGACATGAAGACAGAATACTTGCTAATCAATGGATATGAAAAGTTCCAACCAACCGAACGAAACCATTCAAGACTTTTCCAATCATCTTAAAACTCTCCGCACACAGAAAGGACTCTCGCAGGGGGAACTGGCTGTTCGTGCAGGAATCACGCGGCAGGCGGTGTCTTCAATTGAGGTCGAATCTGTATTTACCGACAACAGGCGTTGCCCTTCACTTGGCTTCAGCACTGGCATGTCGCGTCGAAGATCTTTTCAACCTCAGAGCAACCGAGGACATTGTTCAGGGCAAGTTGATCGGCCATCTTCCGCAATACGACCCGAAGGCGTCACCCATCCGAGTCAAGGTATCGACGGTGGGTTCAAAGACTGTCGTGCGACCGATAACCGGATTAGGGGAGGCGCTTTCCTCACCGTTCCGGCTGATGGCTATGTCGTCGAAACGCATGGTCAGACGTCGGGTGCGACGGTGCGCGTGAGACTTTTCCCAGATCGTCAGGCAATTGATCAAGCAATCTCTGTGGCAGGCTGTGATCCGGCAATCTTTCTTGCAGGTGAGCACATGCGACGTCGTAAGGACCAGACTTCCTTGGTCGGCTGGACGATGGGAAGTATGGCGGCGCTTGAGCCTTGCAGCAGGGCGAGGTTCATGTCGCGGGTCTGCATCTCTTCGATCCGGCGAGCGGGGAATCGAACCTGCCATTCCTCCGGAGAGCATTGAAAAGTTCGAACTACGAGGTTGTGACATTTGCGACTTGGGAAGAGGGCTTGCTTGTTCGAGCGGGTAATCCTAAATCGATCCGTGCGATCGAGGACATAGTTCATCCCGACGTGACGCTCGTGAATCGGGAAGAGGGAACCGGAGCCAGGCTGTTACTGGATCAGCGGTTGCACGCGGCGGGAATCAATTCTCATCAAGTGAAGGGCTATAGCACAATCGTCGCCTCGCATTTCGAAATTGCGCGCGCGATTGCAAATCGCCAGGCGGACGTTGGGGTCGGGATTCGATCTGCCGCGCAACTCTTCGAACTCGATTTCGTACCGCTTCAAGCCGCGCGCTATGACCTTGTCGTGCCCAAAGCGTATCTGAAGCTCCATCCAACGCTATCCCATTTGTTCGAGACCCTCGTCAGCCGCCCGTTTCGAAATGAGATCGAAGCGCTGGGCGGGTATGACACAAGCGAAACAGGAAAGCTTCATGCGCTGCGTATCGGCTGACGGAAAGCCTCTGTATGCGATTGTTCAGCGAGTTGCATTTGCGCATAAAGGGAGGATCGATGGTCAAGAGAAGACTGGTGGTGTGTCTTCCTGAGCGTCCTTCTCCTCGTTGTGGGAGCGGGCTCGGTGAGGGCCGTCGAGTACGGTGAAATGGTGCAGAAAGACGGAAAGTGGGTGTTTCGAAGTACGGAAGACCCTGTGTTCAAACTCATGCGCACGAAGGGGCTGATCACGAACGAGAGATCCCTCGAAGTTTCAGCACAAAAGGGAAAAAACTGGATCGAACCAGCCGATGCGGTCCTCAATCGACGGAGAGATATGGAATGGACTCGATATGTGAAAACCGCGATGCACTTACCCGATTGGATTGACCTGGGCCTCGAAAACCGGACCCGATTTGAATCGTACGACCATCCCTGGCGATCGACTCAAGTATGGGGGGCGGGGGAACCGATGCCCAGTTAGCTCCTCCGATCCAGAGCGCGCGTAGGATTGGGGGGCAATGGTCCCTTCCGGTTTCTCTTTGAAGGGCAGGATTCGCGGGCGTTTTCGAACGATGAGCCGGGGGATTTCAGGACTACCCAAACGGTCAACCAATTTGACATCTTGCAGCTACTCGGGTCATTGACCATAAACAATGTCGGGGGGAGCGGATTGCGAACGGACTTGCATGTCGGTCGTATGACGATGGATTTCGGCATGCGTCGGTACGTGGCCCGAAATGATTTCCGAAATACCACCAATGCCTTCGATGGGGTCCATTGGCAAATCGGCGAAGGCCAAACCTGGCGGTTCAGGGCCTTTTTGGTGGAACCGGTAATTCGGGATGATGTGCAACTGGACAAGCAGACCGCAAAGAGTGTCTTCTGGGGGACCTACGTGGAGAGCGCGCACGTTCCCTGGTTCAACGTGAATGCGTATTATTTCGGGTTAAACGATCAACAACTACTATCTAAAATAAAGCTCTTAACCGTACGTATAGTACGTACGGTCTTCGCCTGTTCAAGTCTCCCGCGACCAACGAATTCGATTATGAATTCGAGGGGGCCATTCAAACGGGACACTTGGGCAACGTCGAGCATTTTGCCTATAACCCAAACGTTGAAGCCGGGTATACGTTTAATCTGCCTTGGACTCCGCGGTTTTTGGCGCAGTATACCTATGCCAGCGGCAGTCGCACTCCAGGAGGAAGCCAGGACGGAAACTTTGATATCCTGTTCGGCGCCCGTAATTTTGATTTGACTCCCACGGGAATTTGGGGACCATTTTTCCGGTCCAACATCAGTACTCCCGGTTGGAGGCTGATCCTCAACCCGCCGAAAATTTGGCTACTCACAATCAAGCAACGGTTCTGGTATCTGGCGGAAGCGACCGCAGCGTTTGTGGGTAACGGCTTACAAGATCCCACAGGAAGGTCAGGCAACTATTTGGGGAACGATGTGCAACTTCGTGCGCAATGGGCTCCGCTATGGGCTATGAGACAAAACATGGACTTTGACTTCGGGTACGTCCATTGGTTCAAGGGCTCCTATTTTGACAGCTCCCGCCATCCTCGCCGAAATGCCCGCCGGTGGAAACAAAGATTCGGATTATTTTTATGCTTCGGTGAGAGTCAGACTGTAGAGACGCTTTGATGTCATGATCGACAATGCAATTCGCATCAATTGTCACCAATGCTTCTGAGGAGGTAGCCCATGATTCGAGTCATTCTCGCGTTGTGTCTGTTCGTCATCACAAGTGTGAACCTCGCGGTTGCCGAGGAGATTACGATTGCGGCGGCGTCAAATTTGAATTTCGCCTTCAGAGAAGTCGCGGCGGAGTACGAAAAAGCGAGCGGCAATCAGGTCAGGCTGACGTTCGGATCATCCGGCAATTTCTACTCGCAGATTCAAAATGGTGCGCCGTTTGATCTCTTCTTTTCAGCCGACCTGGAGTATCCCCAGAAATTGGAAGGAGCAGGCCTGACCGTTCCCGGTTCGCTCTATCAGTATGCCATCGGGCGGATTGTCCTGTGGACAGGGCATGACTCGCACATCGATGTGACAAAAGGGATGGAGGCGTTGCGCGAGCCGACCATCAAGAAAGTCGCCATCGCCAACCCGAAACATGCTCCCTATGGCAGGGCGGCTGTGGCTGCGATGGAGTATTACAAGGTCTATGACCAGGTCAAAGACAAGCTCGTCTTGGGAGAGAATATATCGCAAGCGGCACAGTTCATAGAATCCGGAGCGTGCGACATCGGGATCATCGCGTTGTCTTTGGTGGTGACTCCTGCCATGAAATCGAAGGGGACGTATTGGGAGATTCCCGTTGGGGCCCATCCGCCCCTTGAGCAGGCAGTCGTCATATTGAAGTCGTCGAAGCAGCAGGAATCTGCGAAACAGTTCCTTGCATTTGTCAAAGGTGAGCAAGGACAAGAGATCATGAAGCGCAATGGATTCATGCAGCCCAACTAAGCCATGGACGAAGGTGATCGCCTTTGGTGTGCTCGGTCTCAGCGTCGGCTGTTCGCAAGCAGTTTTATTGAACCAGGAAACGGAACAGGGCGGCGTGGTGACCTACCTGTTCAAGGAAGACCTCGGCGGCCCGATGGGATCGCCATATCGCAAGGACGCGTTGAAACGCATCGAGGAAAAGTGTCCCTCCGGCTACATCGTCCTCGAAGAAGGGGAAGTGCAGGGGTATAGCAGTATGTCCACCGTGGGTGGAGCGGAAGGGGAAGTCAGCGGAAGGCGCTGGGGAATCAAGTTCCGATGCAAGTAGCGCGAAGAAACCTACAGAGACTTGTGTATCTAACAAGCGCGAGTGTACTTCTGATTGCGGCAACCGGCTGCGTCGGCTGAAGACGTGCCACCGACTCGGCATCACCAGGTTGACTCGGCTTCTCATGAAGGCTCCTGCAATGTGGCGATTCAGAGCCCGGCTGTTCTTGAGGGCTTTCAAAGCGTACAGGTTGAAACGTCCGATGTCACACGGTACGAGCAATTCTTTGAGAGCGTCTTGCACGCGCAAGTTGTCCAGAGTCTGGATCATCCACAAGTGGACCGTCTCCGTGGCTATTGTTACCGCGGCGTCTTGATCGTGGTTCGGCAGGACTTGCGAACACCTCGTCCGACCGGCTGGGTACAAATCAATTTCGCGGTTTCAGACGTCGCTGCAGTGCAGGCAGAAGTGGAAGGCTCATACCGAGCATCCACGCTCTCTCAATTGGCCGAAGAAGAGCGTGCCAAGATCGTTCGCTTTCGATTGAAGCCGGAAGTGAGTCGCGGAAATCGTAAGGCGATTCGATTTGAGGTGACTGGTCCGGAAGGATTCATGATCGGGTTCGATCAGTATAAATGAGGCTCGAGGAGATATCTTTACCCAAACACAGGAGGTTGTCATGAAGCTCAGCGCACGAAATCAGTTCCAGGGCACGGTTACCAAAATCACAGAAGGGCAAGCCATGGCCGAGGTAACGGTGAAAGTCGGCGCGCTCGAATTTGTGGCGGCGATTACGGAAGGATCGGTCAAGAGCATGGGTTTGAAGGTCAACGACTCCGTGCTGGTCGCCATAAAAGCTACGGAAGTCATGATTGGGAAATAGCGTGCGTGGACCTTCCAGATCGCGGCTTCCTACCATCGCGTCGGTGTCGGTAGGACAGACCGTGGCAAAGGCGGATTTGTGAATTGGTTGGCGATCTGGGTCACGTTCAAACTGGCCTGCCTGACGGCCGGTGTCTTGCTGGTCGTCGGGCTGCCGATCGCCTACTGGCTCACCTTTTCGAAGCGGCGCTGGAAGTTCATTGTCGAGTCGGTGGTCGCGCTTCCGCTCGTGCTGCCTCCGACGGTGCTGGGCTTTTATATTCTCGTCGCGATCGGTCCGCACAGCCCGGTCGGTCGATTCTATACCGACCTGGTCGGGCATCCTCTTCCCTTTACCTTCGAAGGTCTGCTCGTCGCGTCAATTTTCTACAGTTTGCCATTTGCCGTGCAACCGTTCGCCACAGCCTTTGAGCAAGTCGATCGCCGGTTGATCGAAACCTCCTGGACCCTCGGGGTATCCAAGCTCAAGACCTTCTTTCATCTCATTGTTCCGCTGTCGACGGCGGGCCTCATCACCGGCGCAGTGCTGAGCTTTGCCCATACGCTCGGGGAGTTCGGCGTGGTGCTCATGGTCGGCGGCAACATCGAGGGCGAAACGCGCACCGTCTCGATCGATATTTACGATGAGGTGCAAGCGCTCAACTATGCCGGAGCTGCCAAGACGGCGCTGTTGTTGCTGGCAGTCTCCTATGGTGTGCTGCTGCTGGTCTATGCGATGAACCGAAAGGTCTGGGTCGTATGGCCGCAGCGCTGACGGTTGATTGCCGAAAGACCTTTCCCGGTCGGTTTACCATGGCGGCACAGCTCACGTTGCCGCTCGACCCACCGCGCGTGCTGATTCTCTTCGGGCCGTCTGGATCGGGGAAAACGACGTTGCTGCGTTGTCTTGCCGGCTTGGAATGGCCGGAAGAAGGGCGGATTCAATTCGGTTCGACGACCTGGGTTGATGCGGCGTCCAGCATGCGGCTCTCCCCGCAGGCGCGGCGGATCGGTTACATGCCGCAGGACTACGCGCTCTTTCCTACGCATACGGTTGCCGGCAACATTGAATATGGATTGAGCGAGCTGCCGGCTGAGGCGCGGAAGGAGCGTGTCCGTGAACTGATCGAGTTATTGCAACTTCAGGGGCTCGAACAGGCCAAGCCGGCGCAGTTGTCGGGTGGGCAACAGCAGCGTGTGGCGCTTGCGCGTGCGATCGCCAGACGACCGCAGCTCTTGTTGCTCGATGAACCCTTGTCGGCCTTGGATGCGCCGACACGCAGTCGCTTGAGAGGAGAACTGCGAGCTCTGTTGACACAGTTGAAAATTCCTTCTGTCGTCGTGACGCACGACTGGGCCGAGGCTCTCACGTTGGGCGATGTCATTGCGGTGATGAGTGCTGGTCAGATCCTACAAGTCGGTTCGCCGCAGGAGGTGTTTTCCAGACCCGCCAATGCGGAAGTTGCGCAGATCGTCGGTATTGAGACCGTCGTGCAAGGGCAAGTGATTGCGAACGACAATGGGCTCGCGACTGTGTCGGTAAACGGAACGACACTGAAGGGCTTAGGAGCGGATGTGAGTGGTTCGGCCGTCTACGTCTGCATTCGCGCGGAAGATGTGTTGCTCGAACAGGCGGGGAGCGGCGTCACCAGTGCGCGTAATCACCTGTCCGGTCGCGTGATCGAGATGCTGCCGCAAGGCGTGTTGGTGACGGTCACGGTCGATTGCGGTTTCCCCCTGCGGGCCGTAATTACGAGGGGGGCCACAGAAGAGCTTGGTCTCGAGACAGGTTCAGCGGTTGTGGCGGCGATCAAAGCAGGGGCCGTGCATCTCGTACCTCGATCCGAGTGACTGGAAGCAGGATGCTGAAAAAGTCCCCCAGCATAAGAAGTTCGATACGCGTGAGATGTGAAAAGTGAAAGGCAGGATTGCCGAAGGCTCTTCCTCTGAAACCTTTCACCTTTCCGAGCGATAGCGATGTGGTCGGCTATGGAAGCGGCTGCTGCAAGAATTTCTGGATCTCGTCTTTTTTCCTTCCACCAGCTTCGCCGCTGCCATGGCCACCAAATCACGATCGCAATCGGATTCGAGCCATAGCCTGGTGACGACGCTCGCGAGGCGCTTCGTGACCATCGGTGGGTTCGTAAGCTTCACCTCCTCGTTCTTGCATGAGTCTGGCAGATCACTCATATCGTCCTTCCACACCGCGTCAATGTGTCTCAGTTGCAGGAATTTCAATCGTCGCTCGTCCGGCAACACTCCCTGCGCCGTCATCGTGCGAAAATAGAGTCTCCGGTACGCTAACGCCCGTTCCTCCATGATTCCGGGAATTCTGGACATGTCGTAGTTGAACAGCGTAAAGCCCTCGGGGAAATGATCCAGCCGATCTGACCCCACCTCGAAGGGAAACGAACTGTCGAAGGCGATGATGAGTACCCGACGGACCGCCTTCTGCTGGAGCGCGTTTAACGCAACCATCGCCAACGACTCCAGCCCCATATTATCGGACAATCCCCCGTCCCCCGCATGCCAGTACTGGTCCTCTCCCTCAACCTTGAACGTGATCGGGCCGATCACCGGAGGGAACGACATGGACGCGGCAACCGCCCCGCCTAATTGAATGGGGCACAGGTCGAGGTTCAGCGCCTGAGGAGTCACAGACTGCAGCGACGCCCAATTCACTTTCATCACGTTCGACGGATTCCTTCGACAGAGAGCCCGCACCGACCGATCGACTCACATCTTTCAATAAGTCGTATTGGGTCTGCTCATGCGGCAACGTCGTGAACACGAAACGACGCCCGTCGTTGTATAAGGTGGTGTTGATAAGGAGTCTGGGAATCTCGCCGCTCAATTCCCGCTCGCGAACATCCTTAAATGTCATGTCATGCAAGAATTGACTATTCAGATGTTCAGCGAGGGACTTTGCCGTCCAGGCCGGATTGAACCAGCGCAATCGCAGCAGGTTATCGCCAGAGGAGGGGCTTCTCATAATCCTGGTTCATGGTTTCTTTGTACTGCGCAAAGAACGTCTGGTACTCCGCGCTCAGTTCGCCTGAAGCCGTCAGCATCGGCACGTCCTTTCGCGGTTTCACCGCGGCAAAGTAGGACGTCGCCATGCTGCCGCCAGAGACACTGGAAATCACCGAGACGTCTTCCAACAGGGAATGGGCAGGTGGCCCGACTTGCACCTTCGCCAGTGCTTCGAGGCTGGCCGCCCCAAACAAGGCAGCTCGACTCCCCCCTCCCGATATGGCGATCCCGATCAGTGTGTCACTCGGCTTCATGGCATGGCTGCAGGATGTCTGGTCCGGTTTTGGCGCCGGAATTGTATAAACTGGAGACGTGACACACCCGGATAGCACGGCCAGGACCATCCCGACCGTGACCCAGGCTGTTAGCCCGTGTGGTGCATCCATGTTGATGAAGAACCCATTTCGAGTCGCCATGTATTCCTCACTGTGACAGTCCCGTTCGATGACTGATTCAGCCATCAATTCAAATTCGTCCGATAGGAAAATTTCGCCGAGTCTGAGTAACGAGGCGCACTATAACAGTAGTAGGGCGAAATTGTCGGTTCGATGCAAAGGAGCAGCTAGAAGCTGCTCCCCATTCGGGTGGTTTCGATGAACTGCTCGGTTGAATCGTCGACGGCACGGGCTCGTCGTCCTTTTGCCGGGAGAATGTACAGAAGCTTCGAGTTCACGGATTCCTGCGCGGATGGCGGGAGCGACATTTCGTACGACACCGGGCGTTGATGGTCAGCCAGCTGGAGCTTCGGGTTATAGACGCTGTTAAACTTCCAAAGCATCTTCACGAAGTTGGTCTGCCCCCGCATCAGATGCCCAGCCGCGATTCTTGCGGTGGACCTCAGGGCGGCCCAACCCAGATGCTTCTTGTTGAGAACCTGTTGGGTCTTGACTAACTCCGCGTAGAATTCAGGTAGCGGCATCTTCGTCGGCAACACGGCGTGTTGAATATCGAAGAGGCGGTAATCCCGTGTCTGAATCTTGCGCGCTTCCGTGTGCCAGCTCTCGGTTCCAGGGTAGGGCGTGTTGACACTGATGTTCACAATCTCAGGGATGTCCATGCACCATTGCCGGACCGTCTTGAATCGTTCCTGATCCCAGTCGGGGTCGGCGATTAAATTAATGGCGACGGTGATGCCAAGGGATCGGGCAAACTCCAGCGCTTCAAAGTTTTTCCCCAGCGAGATGCGCTTTCGATGCATCCGGAGTCCTTCCTCATCGATCGCCTCCACCCCCAAAAACATGTACTGGAGTCCAAGCGTCTTCCAGAACTGGAACACCTCCTTATTGCGCAACAAGACATCGCCGCGCGTCTCCATGTAGTACTGTTTCTTAATCCCTCGCCGCGCCACCGCTTCACCGATTTCGAGTCCCTGCTTTGCCTGGATAAATGCGACATCGTCGACCAGGAAAATCCCCGGTTCTTGAACCTGTTCCAGCTCCGCCACAGCCTTTTCCGTACTGACCATCCGATAGCTGCGCCCGTAGAAGGTCCAGGCGCTGCAGAAGGAGCAATCCCAGGGACAGCCTCGCGCAAACTCGATCGAGGCGCAGGGATCCAGGACCCCGATGAAATACTTGCGCCGGTGCCGGACCAGATCTCGTGCAGGACGTATATCATCGAGGCTCTCGATGAATTGTGGCGGAGGGCCTTCCCCCTCGAGAGTCACAACCCCAGGAACTGTGGTGATCGCCTTGCGGTCATGCTCCACGGCCAGCAGCAGCTTGGGGACAGCAACCTCCCCTTCGCCCTTGAGAACACAATCAATCGCGCCATCCCCGTGCTCCAGAAAGTCTTTTGCCACAAAGGAGGCGCTATGCCCTCCCACAAAGACAAAGCAGTTCGGTAATTCCTTCTTGGTCAACTTGGCGAGATCCACGATCTCCGGTACATTCGCCAGATAGTTGCACGCGAACGCCACGACGTCGGGCTTCCAGGTCCGAATGTGCGCCAGGTAATCTTTCCAAGTTTCTACTTGTAGGTCGATCAGGTACACGTCATGTCCCGCTTGGCGGGCAGCCTGGGCCACCATCTCGAGCCCGAGTGGCTCCAGCCGCAGATAGATCTTGGTGTACATGAGCGGACCGGGATGAACTGCGAGGAATTTCAATTGCTCACCTCCTCGTTCGGAAGACGCTTAGCCAGATTCGGGGCCGCCGATGATGAATCGTCCCCGGTGTGGTCCAACCGAATCGTGCCTTGGCCGTAGTGGAATCCTTAATACGCAAGTCATGTACCTGATGGAAATGTTATCTGGCCCCAAGCATCTCGTGTTGTATTGGGGGGCATAGGGATGCAACTAGAGAAAGGAGAGGGATGAACTACTTGGAGAGGGGGCAATGTGAGACAAGCTGCATACACCATTGCGAGGTATTATGCGCCACAAACACTATATACTGCAATTCTTGGCCTATCAAAAGGCCGGCAACTTGGAAGGTTCCATGATGGAGTTTTATGCCGGACTTGAGTATCGACTCTTCAAGCCCTTCGCCCTGGGGGCCGCCTACGATCGATTGGTTATTAATGCGGAGAGCGCCGCCAGTAATGGATTCAGAGCCGACGTCAATTGGAACCTCCTCTATTTGTACGGCACCCTCTACCTGTTTTAGCTGGGCACCATTGCCCGCACCTTTGCGCCGGTCAGTGTGTCGGCGTGAGGCTAGTCATGACTAAATCACTTCCCTGCTACCACATTTGGTAGCTTTCAGCGGGATGCGAATCGTTGGGCAAAATAAAGCAGGCTGTGGGTGCCTTCCAACGCTTTCGACCGTACTGTCCACTTCATTGATGGACAGTTAGCACACCAGGACCCTGTGTTTTCGGTGTTTCGATGATTCTCTTGGCGGTGGCCAAGTGCTCAATGACAGGCTAGGCCTGTTCAGAATCGCGCGGAGAGGCCGATGCCGACGTTGGTGTCCTTGATGGAACTCGAGTCGAAACTCTCCTTGCGGCTGGAACGCTGGACTCCGTCCGAATCCCTGGATGGAATCCGTCAGGCGATAGGCCAGAATCACTTCACCCTGGTAGATGTTTTCATGGGCGCCGTTCCGTTCATCACCCGCCAGACTGCTGGTCCAGATGTTGTATTCAAAGTGAAACGCGGTGAGGAGCGAGAGCCGCTCGGTCAGTTCCACATCTGCATCCGCGGACAGGTAGTGGTTGATATAGGACGTATCGTCCTCGAACTGCGGTTGGTTGCGTCCCTCCGCAAGCCCGCGCTCATAGTGGTAGCTAAGCCCGAGCTTGATCTTCGGGGCGACCCGCCAATCCACGTGGGGGCCGATCGTCCAGAAGTCCGTGTTGCGTTCTGAGAAGGCTTCGTTATAGCGGCGCATGCCGTACCGGCCGAGCAATCGGACCGAAAGATCCGGCGTCACATCGTGGATGAGACGGGTGGACCAGATGTAGCTGGTCACATTTTCTGCCGTCAGCTGTTTCTGGCCTGACTGACGCTCTTCATTGTCGCCGAGAAACTGATTCGGAGCATAATAAAACCGCGCCTGCACGCGAGTATTGGGGGAGAGGTCCTGAGTGGCCTGGAGCCGCATCGTGCCGTGGTTGAACTGCGGATTCTCCGTGAAGACGAAGCCCTGGCCTTGCACATTCAGGTCGAGCCGTCCAAGTCTATTCGTCAACGACCGCGTCACGGTCAACAACGGCTCGAAGACCATGTCCGATCCCTGGTTCGTCAGTTTCGAGTCGATGGCCGGCTGGGTCGGATCGCCGTCCCGGCTCAGACGACGGGTGGCGGAAAACAATCCGACGTCATCGGTATAGAAGAGAGTTCCCTGACCTTCGAGAGACCAGCCTTCTTCTGCGGACGACGGCTGGGGCAGGAGCCACAGACTTGCGAGAACAACGAACAGCACGACGAGTCGTCGTAGCCAGGCAGCGTCAGAATTGGATTTCGTTGAGGCATAGCAAGCAAGAGACAGCGTGAGTCTGAAGATCTGACTGGCTCTCGCTCATGGTTTAAAGTCAACGCGCTCTGGTGCATGGCGCGCGCATTCTACGGAGCATGTGTAGAGCTATCAAGGAGAAGTGCGGGAGGACCCCGAAAATTCGTGTTGAATTGCGTGAGGAGAGCACCCTACGATACGCGTACTCGAATTAATGGATGTCGACGCAGGATACTCTCAAAGGAGGATCGATCATGACCAGCGAAACAGCGGGGATGGAGTTCGGTGAAAGGAAGTATTTCGATGAGAGGACTTGGGGCCATGGCCTGTGTACTCTTCGCGCTGGTCATATCGACCGGCTGCGCGCAAACGCGGCATGCCATGACCGTGGACAAGTCGGGGTTTCTGGGGAAGAGCTCTATGCCAAGATGACGAAGGGAGATGAGTCGAAGCTTGAGGCGGCGCTGCGTTGGCGGAATGACGACGCAATCCCGAAGAGGGCAAATACACGAAGATCATCCTCGACCCGATCGTCATGTACCGTCAGCCCCAGCATATGGGGGGAGGCAACTCGAACGAACACACGCAGATCTTGATCAACTACTTCTACAACAAGCTGCATGTGGGGGTTGTCGAAACACTTTGAGCTGGTGGACCAACCGGGCCCGGGGACCATGCGCTGGCAGGTCGCCCTCACTGACTATGAACAGAGCTGGGTGGCCCTGGACATGATCTCCACCATCGTCCCCCAATTGCGAGTCGTCGCCGAACTCAAGGGACTGGCCACCGCAAGCCCTCGCTTTGTGGGAGGGGTGCAAGCGGAGGTGAAAGTTTCCGACTCGGAGACCGGGAGGTGCTCGCGGCCGCGATCGACAGGCGGGTAGGGTGGAAAGACCATAACCAAAGGGGTCGACAACTGGGCCGACGTGAAGAATGCGATGGACTTCTGGTCGCTCCAGGCTGAATACCGCGCCTGTGTCATCGCGGTCAAGACCCGATTGTGGTGAAAAGCCGAAGCCCTAGGTGTTCGGTGAAGGAACGGTGAGGGGTGTGACGCATAGTTCCGTCACGACCCCTCATCTCCACCGATGATCGTTCTTGGGGGACGTCACAGATGAATCAGAAGGGCCCACGCTCCAAGCTCGGCTGGGTCGGTTGCGCCGTTGTCGGAGCGATGCTCGCGCTGGGAGGAACACCCGCTGGAGCAGCTGACACCTCCAAAGAGCAACAACTCGTGGACCACGCGCGAGCGACCTGGGAGAGCTTCGCCGAGTCGCCCATTCTGAGGAGCGAGCTGCATGATTGGCTCCCAGCTGGCCAAAGGCATTTTCATTGTGCCGCGCGCCATCAAGGGCGCCGCCGGGGTCGGCGTCGCGGGAGGCCAGGGCGTGCTGCTGGTGCGGGACGAGAATACCGGCGAATGGTCCTACCCCGCATTTTATACGGCTCGCGCCCTGAGCCTTGGCTTCCAAATTGGGGGCGGTACCTCGGAGATTGTGTTCGTGGTGAGGAGCCAGCGGGGGTTGGAACAATTCTATGGGTCCCAGTTCAAGCTCGGGATGAACATCGGGGTTGCCGCCGGACCGATGGGTGGCGGAATGGGGCTTGAAGGTTTGACGGCCGACTTGTTCATCTACGCGCGTGCGAAAGGCGCGTATGTCGGGACAGCGGTGAAGGGAGGACACATTGCCGTCCTGGATAAGGCCAATCAAGCCTATTACGGCAAGGCCGGTGAAGCCGACCGACATTCTCGTGGACAAAACCGTCAGTAATCCTCAAGCGCAGGAGCTACGCACTGCGATGGCCGAGGCCATGCGATAGCGCAACCTTCCGGGCCGAGCGCTTGCCTGCCAATGGGTGGCCCGAGTACTCGTCACGCTTCACTTGCTCCTGGAAAAAATCGTTCTCTCAGATGCAGGCCTCAGCGAGGCCCTCGACACTAACCCAGCCGGTTCACCACAACGGCATTACTGTAGAAGGAGCCGTGGAGATGAAGACGATTACTCAGCGTTCGTCACGCTGGCCGACCGGGCTGGCAGGCGGTGAGGCCTGACGACGGCTCAGGCCAGTGGCAAGAAACCCAACATTCTGGTCATCTGGGGCGACGACATCGGAATGTGGAATGTCGGCACGTATTCGCTCGGCATGATGCCGGGAAGACTCCGAACATCGACCGCATCGGCAAGGAGGGCATGCTCTTCACCGACCACTACGGCCAGCCAAGCTGCACCGCCGGCCGCGCTGCCTTCATCATGGGTCAGTTGCCCCATCCGCACCGGCCTCACCAAGGTCGGGGCTGCCCGGGCGCGGACCTCGAGGGTTTGCACAAGGAAGACCCGACCATCGCCGAGCTGCTCAGGCCAGCTGGGGTACGCCACGCGGCCAGTTCGGCAAGAATCACCTCGGCGATCG
>CAWGSC010000017.1:0-18018 GCA_963825145.1 uncultured Nitrospiraceae bacterium | reverse complement strand
CCAGATCAACCAGATGAACCAGAGCGACGAGAGTCGCGAGAAGCTATTCCCCCTGCAGGTCGTGGAGCTGGTCGATGAGCCGTTGGAGTTTGGTCACTGCGTGGCGGCGCTGGTCGGCGGTGACTTGCTGATCGACGGCGATGGCCATGGTTTTGACGGCGGTGCGCATCTGGTGAATGGCGTCTTGATAGGCCGGGGGGCCTGTCTGGTCGGGATACACGACCAGCAAGGCACTCAGTTCACGGGTGACGCTTTCAGGCGTGCGCGGTTGGCGGAGGAGGGCCAAAAGTTCCTGTTGGCGCTGTTGTTGGTACGTGGCCCAGAACTGTTGGTTGTCGGGGAGCGCGAGGCTCCATTGGCGGATCTGGGCCTCTTGGTCTTTGGACAGAGACCCAAGCCAATCGTCGAGCCAGTCGATGATGGCGTCCGCCCGCTTCTTGAGCCGCTCCGGCGCGGGGGCTTGCACGAGCCGCGCGACTTTGGCGTGGTCCTTCTGCAAGGCTGCTTCGAGGGTGCGCACCTGGCGGGAATCGACGGAGGCGAGGACGACGCCGCTGTCGGCGATGACCCGGTCGAAGAGATCGGCGCGCAGGCGATCGTAATTGGCATAGACCCAGTCGATGTCCTGGCTCGTGAGTCCCCGTTCGAGTCGTTGCCGGCTCTGCACGAGAAAGGTTTCGTACTGCGGAATGGCTTCCTGCCGGTGCCGGGCCAGCAACGGCGTGAGCCGCTGGGACAAGTCGCGGCGTTGGTCTGAGGTGAGATCGAGGTAGTGATCGGCTTCCCACAGGATGATCCAGTCCGCATATCGATAGAACGAGACGATCGAGCAGCCAGCGAGGAAGAATAACAGCCCGGCGGCACACCACGTCCACAGGCCGTGCCGCCCTGCCCTCGTCCCATGCTGTGTTGCGCGGTGAGTCATGACGTGGCACGTATGTTCTCAAGAGTTCAGGCGGGGAATCAAGGGGATGACAAGCGGGTCTATCTGGTCTATTCGGTCTATCTGGTCTATCTGATGGATCCATTCCTCCCTGGCACTCGCGTTCAATCCTGCTGGGTTAGCATGGAAAGAAGGCTTTTGGGTGGATCACCGGGGGCGTTGCTTGACTTGGTACTTCGATGCAGAAAAATGAACCGTGAGATGAGGATTGATGGCTCAATCCCCCACGCCCGTCGACTAGCGCACGCCAGACAGACGCACACTCCCCCAGTTTTACACGCTGCTTGCTGCAGTCTGGCTTCGCCGGTTTCTCCGGTGACCGTTCGCCGTCCGGTGGCCCGTCCTGAAGCATTTTGATCATCGTCATAATGAACAGCACGTAGAAGGCGATGCCGACCCAGATCACATAGGGCTGGACGCCTCCAGCTTCCTTCAATACCTCGTCCTGCTTCGCCGGATCGGTCCACGAGCCCTTCTTGAGCTCGCCAATCTTCTCGCGGCAGTGCCAGTAGTACACATAATTCGCTGTGGCTCCGGCCATGATGCTCCAGACGAGACCCACGGTGACGTCGCCGGTCAAGTAGGTCGAAATCATCGGACCGAGTGCGTAGACCAGCGCATACATGTACATTTTTCGGTAGAGAAACCAGACGAAGGAAATAAAGAGAAAGGCCGGCCAATTCCACGTCAGGGCGAACTTCGGCTGTTCTCCCAATCCAAACTTTTTAAAATGTTTCAGATAGCGATCGGCATGGGGACCGATGAATTGGCGCCAGAGATGTTCATCGGGGTGGATTTCAGGGTGGATTATGGGGGCGGCGATCGGCGGTTCCGGTTCGACGGCCAGCGTGTTTCCGCACTGGTGGCAGAATTTTGCGTCTTCCTGGTTTTGCTGTTGGCACTGCGCGCAGGGTTTCATCTGTCCGAGAGTATCACAATGGAGGTGCCTCCTGGGTAAAGAAGCGCGCATTCCCTCCGCGCCTTTCAAGTTGATTCCATCGGCAGGCCTATGCTACCTTCCCTTACTTTACAAAGGGATACGTCTGTCATGCCGACAGAAGAACTGAAGCAGGACGCTGCACATTATTTGATGCAGACCTATACGCGTCAACCGCTCTCGATCGTGCGAGGGCGTGGGACGAAGGTGTACGACCTCGAGGGGCGAGAGTATCTCGATTTCGTCGGTGGGATTGCGGTGAACGTCCTCGGGCATGGCCACCCGGATCTGGTTCAGGCGATCCAGCGCCAAGCCGCGCAGCTGATCCATACCTCGAACCTCTATTACACAGAACCACAAGTAAAGCTGGCGCACATGCTGGTGGATCACTCGTTTGCCGACAAGGTGTTCTTTTGCAACAGCGGGGCAGAGGCGAATGAAGCAGCGATCAAGCTGGCCCGCCGTTATTCCCATGACAAGTATGGAACCGGGCGGTTCGAAATCGTCACGATGAAGAACTCGTTCCACGGCCGGACGTTTGCGACGTTGACGGCGACGGGCCAGGAAAAGGTTCAGAAGGGCTACGAACCGCTGCTCCAGGGGTTCAGCCACGTCGCCTTCAATAATTTTGAAGAACTGGAACCGGCCGTGACCGACAAGACCGCGGCGATTTTGCTCGAGCCGATTCAGGGTGAGGGAGGGATCTATCGTCGCGGACCGCGAGTATTTGAGGCAGGTGAGAGAGCTCTGTTCCCAAAAAGACGTGCTGTTGATTTTCGACGAAGTGCAGACTGGAATGGGACGGACCGGGACGCTGTTTGCCTATGAGCAGTTAGGGGTGCAGCCGGACATCATGACCTTGGCGAAAGGGTTGGGGGGCGGCGTGCCCATCGGAGCCTGCCTCGCGACGGACTCTGTCGCGAAGGCCTTTTCGCCCGGCAGTCATGCCTCGACATTCGGCGGCAATCCGCTCGCCTGTGCGGCGGGCTTGGCCGTCTGTCGTGCCCTGCTGGAAGGCCAAGTACTCGATCATGCGCGCCGAATGGGAGAGTATTTTGCGAAGGGGTTATCCGACTGTAAAGCGCGACACCGGGTGGTGCGAGAAGTGCGTGGCCTTGGGCTTTTGCAAGGGATGGAGCTCGATATGGATGGGAAAGCCGTTGTGAGCGAGTGTTTGGCTCGAGGCATTCTGATCAATGGGACCGGCGAGCATGTGCTGCGGTTCGTGCCGCCCCTCATCATCACCCAGCTGGAAATCGATCGCTTGCTCGATACGCTTGGTCAGATTTTCAGCGAACAGGCGGCGTAAGGCGTACGTCACGCCGAATGGACCCATCAGGGATGACCACACGAACGACAGGAATGCGGGCCGGCACAAAAAGATCTTCTGGATGTTGCGGCCATCAGCAAGGCGGAGGTGGAGAGTTTGCTGGCGTCGGCAGCCCTGTTGAAAGACAAACAGCGGCGCGGGGTTCCTCATCCGTTGCTTCCCGGGAAGACGTTGGGGCTCCTGTTTCAGAAACCGTCGACGAGGACGCGGGTGTCGTTCGAGGCGGGCATGAACCAGTTGGGTGGCCATGCTCTGGTCCTGCCCATGGCCGACATCCAGCTCTCGCGCGGAGAAAGTGTCGCCGATACGGCGCGCGTGTTGTCGCGCTATCTCGACGCGATCGTCATCCGCACCTATGACCACTCGATCGTGGAGGAATGGGCGAGGGAAGCCACGATGCCGGTGATCAATGGGCTGACCGACCTGAGCCATCCTTGTCAGGCCCTCTCAGACCTCCTGACCATTCGCGAGAAGAAGGGCCGATTGAAGGGGATCAAGATCGCCTATATCGGCGACGGCAACAATGTGGCGAATTCACTGATCGAGGCGGCGGCGAAGATGGGGATGACCATCACCCTCGGGTGTCCGGTGGGGTATCAGCCGGAGCAGCATGTTGTGGACAGGGCGAGGGTCGAGGCCGCGAAAACCGGTGCGGTGATCGAGATCGGGCACGATCCCCATATCGCGGCGAAGGAAGCGGACGTCATCTATACCGACGTCTGGATCAGTATGGGACGCGAACGGGAACATGCGCGACGATTGAAAGTCTTGGCTCCGTATCAAGTGAACAGCCGCCTGTTGCATCGCGCCAAGCCCGATGCGATCGTCATGCATTGTTTGCCCGCTCACCGAGGTGAAGAAATCAGCGCCGAGGTGCTGGATGGTCCGCAGTCGGTCATCATCGACCAGGCGGAGAATCGGTTGCATATGCAGAAGGCCATCTTAACGAACCTATTAGGCAAGAGGAGTCAGAACGAGACGATGAGTCGTGTCATGAAGAAAGTGGTGCTGGCCTATTCAGGCGGGCTCGATACCTCCGTGATCTTGAAGTGGCTACAAGAAACCTACGGCTGCGAGGTGATCGCGTTCTGTGCCGATCTTGGGCAAGGCGAAGATCTGCAAGCGATCAAGGCGAAGGCGCAAAAGCTCGGCGTGAAAAAGGTCTACGTCGAGGATCTGCGCGAGACCTTCGTGAAAGACTATGTCTTTCCGATGTTACGCGGCAACGCGATATACGAAGGCTGCTATCTGCTCGGGACCTCGATCGCGCGGCCCCTCATTGCGCGGCGTCAGGCCGAGATCGCGCTCAAAGAAGGCGCCGAGGCCGTGTCGCATGGCGCGACCGGAAAGGGAAACGACCAAGTGCGGTTCGAGCTGACCTACACGGCGCTGGCGCCGAATCTCAAGATCATCGCGCCTTGGCGTGAATGGACGATGCGGTCGCGACGTGAATTGATCGAGTATGCCGATCGGCACGGCATTCCCATCACGGCGACGAAAGCCAAGCCCTATAGCATGGATCTGAATTTATTCCATGTGAGTTATGAAGGCGGCATCTTGGAAGATCCTTGGGAATCGCCGCCGGATGAAATTTTCCAAATGACGGTGTCGCCGGAGCAGGCGCCGAACAAGCCGCTCGAAGTCGAGATCGGCTACGAGGCCGGCAATCCGGTGGCCGTCGACGGAAAGAAGATGAGCCCGGCGACGTTGTTGGCGCACCTCAACAAGTTGGGCGGCGCACATGGAGTTGGGCGTGTCGATCTGGTGGAGAATCGCTACGTCGGAATGAAATCTCGCGGGGTCTATGAAACGCCTGGCGGGACGATCCTCCACGTGGCGCATCGCGGACTCGAGTCGTTGACGATGGATCGCGAGGTGCTGCACTTCAGGGACAGTTTGATTCCACGTTTCGCCGATCTGATTTACAACGGCTATTGGTTCAGCCCTGAACGAGAGATGCTTCAAGCCTCGATCGATGCGGCGCAGAAGGACGTGACCGGCACGGCGCGGGTGAAGCTCTATAAGGGGAGTTGCACGTTGGCCGGGCGCAAGTCGAAGAATTCGCTCTATCGTCTCGACATCGCCACGTTTGAAGAGGACGAAGTCTATAACCAGAAAGATGCCGAGGGTTTCATTCGGTTGAACGCGTTGCGGCTGAAAATCAGAGCCCAGAGAAAGAAGGCCTCTTCCTAATGGCACGAGCAACGGGCCGCAGCTCTGCCGCGTCGGAAGGCGGAAAGGCCTGGGGCGGGCGGTTCAGACAAAAGACGAACCGGTTGGTGGAATCGTTCACTGTTTCGGTGGCGGTCGATCGCCGGCTCTACGCCTATGATATCCAGGGCAGCATCGCCCATTGCAAGACGTTGGGGAAGGCGCGCGTGTTGACCGCTTCTGAAACCAGGACGATCGTGCGTGGTCTGGAATCGGTGAAGACGGAGCTGGATCGAGGCCGCTTTCGCTTCACCCCTCAGGATGAAGATATTCACATGGCGATTGAGCGCCGGCTGACGGAATTGATCGGTCCGCTCGGCGGCAAGTTGCACACGGGCCGGAGTCGGAACGACCAGGTTGCGCTGGATGTTCGGCTCTATGTGCGGGATCAACTCAGTCAGCTCGTGGCGCATCTGGAACAGTTTCAGCGGGTCTTGGTGGCGAAGGGAAAGGCGAATCGAACGGTCGCCATGCCGGGCTATACGCATCTACAGCGTGCCCAGCCGGTGCTGTTCGCCCATCATCTCTTGGCCTATGTGGAAATGATCGAGCGGGACAAGGGGCGATTTCGCGATGCATCGGTGCGCGTGAATGTCATGCCGTTGGGGTCCGGTGCGCTCGCGGGAACCAACTACCCAGTCGATCGCCGATTCACCGCCGGGTTGTTGGGTTTTCCCTCCGTGACGCAAAACAGTCTCGATGCCGTGTCCGATCGGGACTTCATGATCGAGGTGGCCTCGGCGCTGTCGATCACGATGATGCACCTGTCCCGGCTCAGTGAAGAATTGATTCTCTGGTCGTCCCAGGAGTTCCAATTCGTTGAGCTTCCCGATGCCTTCTGTACCGGGAGCAGTATGATGCCGCAGAAGAAGAATCCCGATGTGCCGGAATTGGTGCGGGGCAAGACGGGGCGGGTCTATGGCCATTTGGTCAATCTGTTGACGACGCTCAAGGCTCTCCCCTTGAGCTATAATCGAGATCTCCAAGAGGATAAGCCGGCGCTCTTCGATGCCCTCGATACCGTCACAGCATCGGTGGAGGTCTTGACGGAACTGATGCGCCGACTCACCGTGAACCGGGACGTTCTCAAGCAGGCGGTTCAGGGTGGTGGGATGCTGGCCACGGAAGTAGCGGACTATCTTGTGACCAGAGGCGTACCGTTTCGCGAAGCGCACGCGATCACGGGCCGACTGGTGCGGGCTGCATTGGATCAAGGCCGTGAACTCACGGACTTCTCGCTCGAGGAGCTGCGGACATTTTCCGAGCGAATTGAAAAGGGCCTGTTCGCTCGGTTGACGGTCACTGCCGCGATCGACCGGAAGTCTCAGGTAGGCGGAACTGCCCGAACGTCGGGTGGAGCAGCGGATTAAGGATCTCGAACGGATGCTCTCATGAAGGTGCGGATGCCGAATGCGATGTCCATCGTGGCGGGGGTGATGACTGGGAACGTTGGTGGCCTGCGGGGCTGTGGGGGCGCCGATTGCTCCTGAAAATGTTGGTGTGACTCCGACCATTGAGCGGCAAAAGAAGTTAGAGGCGCTCGATGAGAAACAGCGTGAGGCTGCAGCGGCAGCCGAATCTACCCAGCCACAACCGGACCCGATGTTACCGGGGCAGGATATCGATCTTCCTCCGGTACAACCGGTGGGAAACCGGTAGTGGAGAGGCCGCCATTTGCTGGATCTCTATAGCCGGATAACGCTATACTGAAGCTTGTTGAGTGTTGCCGCGTACCTCCCTCCGTGGAATACTCCACGCGAGCGATAACGAAGACGCCATAATGAGAGCAGACATAAGGCCGTGGAAGCAGGACGACGCTTGGGTAGACCGCTGCGGACGCTCCCAGCTCATTCCCGGGTTGGCGTGCGCTCGTTTCCGGACAGGAAACATCAGGGCGGCGCGGCGTTCCGCTGTGCCGAGAAAGCCAGGCTCTCCCGGACGAGCATGTGGAGCTGGCGCTCTGACAAAGCGGCAGCGTGAGACAATGAAGGGAGCTACTCAGAACATTTAGACGAACCTATTGAGAGCCTCAGTCGGATAGCCGAGTAGAGGTGAGGAGGATCAGTTCATGGAGCTTATTCAACCCAGGCGGCAGAGTCAGCTCATTGGACAGGCGGCAATGGTCAAGCATGCACCGGGCAAGCGGCTATTGCTGGTCGATCCCTATCCGCGCAATAACCCCTATCGATTGACTGCGTCAGAGCGCCGCGCGGTCTGGTTTCCCAAGCTGAGTTTGCCGACGATCGCAGCCTACACGCCGGAGAATTGGGAAGTCAGTCTGGTCGATGAAGCGGTTCAAGATATCGATTTCGACTATCCCTGTGACATGGTCGGCCTCTCCATGATGACCTGCTATGCCCCTCGCGCCTACGAGATCGCAACGGAATTTCGGAAGCGAGGCAAGACGATCGTCATGGGGGGTGTCCATCCCACCTACTGCCCTGATGAAGCGCTTCGGTATGCCGACGCGATTGTCTGTGGAGAAGCCGAAGATCTCTGGCCGCAGTTGGTTGCGGACTATGAGGCGGGGAAGATGCAGCGCATGTATAAGATGACGTCGTTCCCTTCCCTGGAGAAGTACAAGAGTCCCCGTGTCGAATTGCTGAGCCCCGACTCGTACATGACGAGGCAGTGCAGCTTCACGACCAGAGGATGTCATTTCGATTGTGAGTTCTGTAGCGTGTCCCCGTTTAACGGAAAGACCACGCGGCGTCGGCCGGTGCAGGAAGTGATCACCGAACTTCGAAATGTTCAGCGATGGATTCGCAGTGAGTTGGTCGAGCGATTGCGCGACGAGCCGATGTGGAGCGCCTTCGTCACCGCGCTTCGGATTCGGGTGGGAATCGAAGACGGCAGCATTGTCGCGTTTGTCGATGACTTGCACAACAGCAACCGCGCCTATTGTCGTGAGCTCTGGGCCGCGCTGAAGCCGCTCAAGATCAAGTGGGGCTGCCAGGCCACGATGTTCCTGGCCGACGACGAGGAGATGGTCAAGCTTGCAGCCGAGAGCGGTTGCGTGTCGGTCTTCGTCGGGATGGAATCGCTCGATGAAGACGCGTTGGATGAAACGAACAAGCCGTTTAACCGAGTCCTGAAGTTCTCCAAGGAGATCAAAATGTTCCACGATTACGGGATCATGGTGAATCCCGGGATCGTGTTCGGATTCGACAGCGACGATGTGACCGTGTTCGAACGGGCTGTCGAGTTCTTGACGAAGAACCAGGTGGAATTGGCGTACTTCAATGTGCTGACGCCCCTTCCTGGTACGGCGCTGTTCGACCGCTTCGAAAAGGCCGGTCGCATTTTCGACCGGGACTGGTCGAAGTACGACGGCAAGCATGTGGTATTCCAGCCGAGCCGGATGACGACCGAGCAACTACAAGACGGATTTCATTGGGCCAACCACAAATTCTATTCGCTTCCTTCGATCTGGAGACGACTGTCGGGCACCAGTCAGCGGTTTATTCCGCGGTGGGAGATGAATCGGGAATTTCGGAAGCTGGTCAAGCGAACCTGTCCCAAAGGGTCCCTGTCGCCGCTCGCGGGGGTGTTGAAGAATCTCCAAGCGAAGCTCCCGGTGTTGGACAAGGAACAATTGATTCCTAGCGCACTGCATGCGCTGAAACAGCGCTTGGATCCGAACGCCCTCTCGGCGCAGCCATTGATGCTCCATATCAAGGCCAAGCGACATGACAAGTTTGCCGCGTTGTTCGTGGACCTTGATGGTACCCTCGACCGTCTGAATGCGTTGGAATTAATCAAGCGGATCAAGGAAGCGGCCAATCAGGCGCGTATGGACATCATCGTGAATTTCGAGCACCTCAAGCTGGCGACGCCTGACGCGCTCAAAGCGTTGGTGGATTCAGACGCGATGAAGATCGCGATTCCGGATGTGAGGGTCCGTTTTCGTAAATTTAAGGATGCGTTCGAGACCTCTTTGGAGGGCTTCTCACTCGCAGGCTTGCAGGGCTTCTCGCTCGCAGGCCTCGAACATCTCAATGAAGATTTGAAGGATGCATAATTTCGAATATCGACATGGCGAGCTCTATTGCGAACAGGTGCCGGTCAGCCGGATTGCGAAAGAAGTCGGCACGCCTTGCTATATCTACAGCTATGCGACCCTCGTTCGTCACTTCCGGGTATACGATGGAGCCTTCAAGAGCGTACCCCATGTGATTGCCTTCGCCATGAAGGCCAACTCCAATATCGCGATCCTCCGTCTCATGGCAAAGGAGGGGAGCGGGGTGGATATTGTGTCCGGCGGGGAACTCTTTCGGGCGCTCAAGGCGGGCGTTCCTCCCTCAAAGATCGTCTTCGCGGGCGTCGGTAAGAACGCGGAAGAGATTCGCGAGGCCTTGAAGGCCGATATCCTCATGTTCAATGTCGAATCTTCGGCTGAGCTGCAGGCGCTGAATGAGGTGGCGGCTTCCGTCGGGACCAAGGCGAGAGTCGCCCTGCGCATCAATCCCGACATCGATCCGAAAACGCACCCCTACATTTCGACCGGTCTCAAGAAGAGTAAGTTCGGGATCGCCGCCGATCGAGCGCTCGAAGAATTCACGCTGGCCTCCTCGCTTGCCAACATCGATGTTGTCGGGGTACATAAGCATATCGGGTCACAGTTGACGGAAGTCGCGCCATTCGTCGAGGCCGTGAAGAAGGTGGTGAAGCTGGTCGGAGCCTTGAAGGCTCAGGGGATCAACATCCAGTACGTCAATATCGGCGGCGGCCTCGGCATCACCTACTCGGATGAAACGCCGCCGCTGCCGCAAGATTTGGCGGATGCCGTGTCGCCGCTACTGAAGGATTTGAATATCACCCTTATCATGGAACCGGGTCGCGTCATCGTCGGTAACGCCGGCATTCTCGTGACGAAAGTGTTGTATCGAAAGGATGGTGAGGCGAAACGGTTTATTATCGTCGATGCGGCGATGAACGACCTGATCAGACCGAGCCTCTATGGGGCCTATCACGAGATTCGTCCCTTGTCAGAAGCGGTGTTGCAACGGCCCAAGCATCAGGTCGATGTTGTGGGCCCGGTCTGTGAGTCCGGCGATTTTCTGGCGAAAGACCGGTCACTTCCGGAGGTCAATCCGGGTGACATGCTGGCGGTGATGAGTGCGGGGGCCTATGGATTTGTGATGGCGTCCAATTACAATTCAAGACCACGGGTACCGGAAGTCCTGATCAAGGATGGAGAGATCCACGTCATCAAGACCAGAGAGACGTACGACGATTTAGTGAAGGGCGAAACGATTCCGGCATTCCTCGATTGAGGAGTGAGCGCTGCGGCAAAGGAGTGAGCATGTTTACGGGTGCATTGATTGCCATTGTAACTCCCGTTTCGGAATGGTAAAGTCGACGAGCGGGCCTTCGGCGACCTTATAGAATGGCAAATTGCCAACGGGACGAGCGGGATTGTGCCCTGCGGCACCACCGGTGAATCCGCCACCCTCTCGCACCAGGAACACCACCGCGTGGTCGAATTGACCGTCGAGGTGGTCAATCGGCGCGTCCCCGTGATTGCCGGGGCCGGCTCCAACAGCACGGCAGAAGCGGTGTCACTGACAAAACACGCCAAGCAGGCGGGAGCCGATGGGGCGCTGCTCATTACGCCCTATTACAACAAACCGACGCAAGAGGGACTGTATCGGCATTACAAAGTGATCGCCGAGTCCGTGGATCTTCCACAGATCCTGTATAACATTCCTGGGCGGACCGGCGTAAACATGTTGCCATCCACGGTCGCAAGGCTTTGTGGGCTACAGAGCATCGTCGGGATCAAAGAGGGAAGCGGATCAGTCCAGCAGGCTTCTGAGATTGCGAGTACGTGCGGCGACCGGATGACGGTCCTTGCCGGCGATGATGCCCTGACATTGCCCATGATGGCAGTCGGAGGAAAAGGTGTTATTAGCGTCACGTCGAACATCGTCCCATCCGAGATGGCGCAATTGGTCAAGGCCTTTTTGAGTGGACGCATCGAAGAGGCGCGTCGGATTCATTTCGCATTATCACCTCTTTTTACCGCGCTCTTTTACGAGACCAACCCGATTCCGGTGAAAACCGCGTTAGGTTTGATGGGGAAAATCGATCCGGAGCTGCGGTTGCCGCTCTGTGCCATGGCGACCGAAACAAAAGACCAACTTACGCGGGCCTTAAAGGATGCAGGCCTCATCTAGCACGAGGAGTAAGGGGTGGGGTCTCGGATGATCAACGTCATTGTCGCAGGAGCAGCCGGTCGTATGGGCTGCCGGCTGGTTGCTCTTATCAAAGAGTCGACCACCCTCACGCTGGCTGGTGCGATCGAAGAGAAGGGCCATCGCGCTGTAGGTAATGATGCCGGGGAGACAGCGGGTTGTGGCCGTGTCGGCATACCGATCACAGACGATTTCGCGGCGCTCCTTGGCAGAGGCGAAGTGGTCGTCGATTTCTCCGCTCCTGAGGCGACCCTGCAGCATGTACGCATGGCGGCGCAACATCGACGAGCCATGGTGATCGGCACGACGGGGTTTACCGCTCCCCAGCTCGAAGAGCTGAAATCGCTTGCATGCCAATTTCCCTGCGTGTTGTCCCCCAACATGAGCGTGGGTATCAATCTGATCTACAAGGTCATCAGCGAGATGGCGAAAACGCTGGGGGACGACTACGACATTGAGGTGATTGAAGCCCATCATCGTCTGAAAAAGGATGCGCCGAGCGGGACGGCGCTCAAGATTGCGGAAGTTCTGGCGAAAGCTGTGAGCCGCGATCTGGGTCAGGTCGGCGTCTATGCCAGAAAAGGTCTGATCGGGGAACGCAAGAAGGGTGAGATCGGGATTCAAACGATCCGTGCCGGCGACATTGTCGGCGACCACACGATTCTCTTTGGCGGGATGGGTGAACGCATCGAAGTGACGCATCGAGCGAGTAGCCGGGATACCTTTGTGGGAGGTGCCTTGCGTGCGGCTCGGTGGGTGGTTCGGCAGCCACCAGGCCTGTACGACATGATGGATGTGCTGAATCTCCGATAGTTCTTTCCTTCCTGTTCCGGCTCCCACATCGCGAATCTGACCAGCAACAACTTGCTATCGTGATGGACCTTCTGCTGAAGCGAAGTCTGGTTCACATCAGCCAAAGCAGCGCGAGAGATGTGAGTTCGGCTACTGTGTGGCGCAGGAGGGGGATCGCATCGCCCTTCTGTACCATGTGCAGTCGATGGTCTGGTATTCCGGTGTCTTACTGACCACGCGATAGCGGAATCAAAAGTTGAGCAGGATGATCTCTGGGACTTAGGTAAGACTATCGGCAGGGAAACCTTTTCACGAGTTATCGACTGACTTCTTCTAGATCCCTCTTGCTTGTGGGGTCGAGGGTAGCGGTACTTCGTTTCGTGATCGCCTCAGATAGACGGGCATAAATTTCCTGGGCGGAATCCGTCCAATCAGCATCAGGCGGATATCCACGGAAGGCGGCTTCAGCTGCCTTCCGCTCGTCGTGCGTGAGCGATTTCAGTTCTGTCATAGCGCCGCCGGCTAATGTCTTGCGGTAATGGGCCGAGGTTCCTGGTCCGCTGATTTCCGGCGACCACAATTCAAACAAGCAAACACTGTGATCGCAAGCCCTGCGTTCAGATCCACTGCCCGTTCCGGTAACATCGCCCCGCGGCATTTATCACAAATCGTCATGGCGCACTGTACCATGCTAGAAAAAAGAAGCATATCCATCTGAAGTACTGGGTCTTCTTGGGCAGTAGGCCTTTCCGCTCATATACCGCTAGGCCATTTGAGTAGAGAGTAGAAATAAGAGTTCAGCAGCGTATCAACCAGAACAGATTCTGGAGTCCTTGACAGTGGTCATGCTGTCCCATAGGATTGTGGTATTAGGAAGAGTCCCCCACTATGTATAGAATTATCTTCGTTCTCGGGCTACTTGTCGTGCTGTACTTTCTCGTCCGGCGTGCCCTTCGAGAGTTTAAAAGCCAGGGCGAGCCGGACCTTCTCCCTCCTGGTAAGAATCACATGGTTCAGGACCCCGTCTGCAAGGTATTTGTTCCAAGGGGCACGGCGATAACGGAAGATATCGGGGGGCAGACGTATTACTTTTGCAGCCAATCCTGCGCACACAAGTTTCAGGAAAAGCTTGCCGGCTAACAGCCCGAGTAACTAGAGTCGGAGAGCTTTTCTTCTTTGTCGAATTTGAGCGTGATCTGGCACTGATTGGGAGTGAAGTTAAAGAAGGGTGGGCCTGATTTGCCGCCGGCAATGCGATAGTAGGTCCAGGTTTCACCGCCAAAAAATCTCGTGGCCTTGCCGCTCGGCGGTCCCCAGTTCTTCTCAAACCAGGCCTTGTCCTTGCCTTGAAGTTCAGCCGGTTTGAGCGACTGTTCGAGATAAGGATTACTACCGCCGCAGCCGGTCAAGGCCAGACCGAAAAGGAGAACCCAGGCCGATCGTTGCATCGTGCACGCTCCTCGATCAAAGTAGATAAAGGCAGAAACGAGCCTTTGTGTAGCAGCCGGATTCTAACCGGCGGTCTGAAGCCTGTCAAACCGGCGTATGCCAACAGATGATTGCGGCCAAGTTGAGTTCTTCATAGAATAACCGATAGCGAATTGAGCACAAGGATTTCTCATCCTGAAATGAAAGGACACGCCCATGAAATTCTTTCTTGATACAGCCAACGTGAAGGAAATCCAAGAGGCGGCCAGCCTCGGACTTCTTGATGGAGTGACCACGAATCCGTCCCTTGTCGCGAAGGAAGGGCGCGTCTTTAAGGAAATGCTCATCGAGATTTGCAAAATCGTGGATGGGCCAATCAGCGCAGAAGTCGTCAGCCTCGAAGCCAATGCCATGGTGAAAGAAGGGAAGGAACTCGCGAAGATCCATAAGAACATTGTGGTGAAGGTGCCGTTGATTGCGGAGGGGTTGAAGGCCACAAAGAGATTGGCCGCCGAGGGCATCAAGGTAAATGTGACATTGTGCTTTTCTCCAACTCAGGCGCTTCTCGCAGCAAAAGCCGGCGCCTGGTGCGTCTCCCCTTTCATCGGTCGGCTTGACGACATCAGTTCGAACGGGATGGAACTCATCCGTCAAATCCTGACCATCTACCGCAATTACGACTATAAAACTCTGGTGTTGGTGGCCAGCGTGCGCCACCCTCAGCATGTGGTCGAAGCTGCACTAGCTGGTGGGCATATCTGTACGATGCCCTTCTCGATTTTTCAGCAGATGGTGAAACATCCGCTCACTGATAGTGGACTCAAGAAGTTCCTGGCGGATTGGGAAACACAAGCCAAGAAGTAAAACCTATTGGCCGGATCGTGTGCGTTTAGGTTCGGCAAGTCGTTGGCGAGCAGTTGCGAAGATATGGTGAAACATTGGCCTGGTCAATAATCCGGTGAAGGTATTTTGCTGGCTGGGATGGTATGACCCGATCAATGTAGTGCTCCACGGTAGGACCTGTACCACTCCATGGGAAAACTTGGGGAGCGGTGAGGGAAGCTGCAACCCCTCATCACGGCAAGCTTTCAAGTAATGGTCGAACGCAATCTTGCCCAGCGCCACAACCACTTGGATCTTCCGTAACGACCGAAGCTCCTCCCGCAGATAGGGGCGGCAGGCCTTGAATTCTTCAGGGGCTGGTTTATTGTCGGGCGGCGCACAACGGACTGTGGCGCCGATGTAGCAATCCGAGAGCTTCAGCCCGTCATCCCGGTGGTGAGAACCGGGTTGGTTGGCGAAACCGAAGCGATGTAAGGCGTCATACAACCAGTCCCCGCTACGATCACCTGTAAACACCCGTCCGGTTCGATTGCCGCCGTGAGCGGCCGGCGCCAGCCCGAGCACGTAGAGACGGGCGTGGGAGTCCCCAAATCCAGGGACCGGACGTCCCCAATAGGTCCAGTCCTCAAATTGCTTCCGTTTTTCTGTGGCGATCGCCTCCCGATAGGTGACGAGCCGTGGACAGGCGGTGCAGTGGGTGATGCGATCGTTGAGGAGAGTCAGGGCACGCATATTTGGCGCAGTCTAGCATGAATCTGAAAGTCGATCATGCTTGCCGGTCCCTCGCCCTGCTGTTAGCATACGTACTCGACTTCTGATCGTTCACTGCAAGTAGGAGGCAGGATTGGCATGACGACATGGGTTCGACGAGCGCTGGTACTCAGTGGGTTGTGGATGGTGGTCACGCTTCCGCTTGCGATGGGAGCGCCGCCGCAGCCTGAACAGATCGAGGCGAAGGAGAACACACCCCGATCTGGAGCCAATGGAGAAGCAGAGCGAGAGATGATCCTGCTCGATTCCCTTGAGAACCCCAACGAGCCAGAAGATCGCCTCGTCATTCTTCCGGAGATCAAGCGAGAAGGAGAGCGCTACTTCCTCAGTTCGTTCAAGCTGCCTGATAAGCTGACCTTTGCCGGCCAACCAGTCCCGCTCGATAACTGGCAGGTACGTGAACGTATTGAGTATGAGTTCTATCAGTTTTTAGAAGATCAGGGCGAAAGTATCATCCTTGCCAAGCGAACCGGACGCTGTTTCCCTCCTGCCGAAAAGCAGCTGGCCGATGCCGGGTTGCCGGACGATCTCAAGTATATGTTGCTGGTGGAGAGCAAGTGCGTGGCTGCCGCCTATTCAAAGGCGAAAGCGTCGGGGCCGTGGCAGTTCATTCCTTCCACAGGGCGGCGTTATCGTCTCAAGAGCGACGCAGTCCGCGACGATCGTCGCAATCTTGAAATGTCGACGGAAGCGGCGGTCAAGTACTTGCGCTATTTGAAAGATTTCAAGGAAAACGATTGGTTCATGGCCATGGCTTCGTACAATGCCGGTGAAGAACGAATTCGTCGGTTATTGAAGGAACAGAAAATTACCGACTATTGGAAGATGCACGGGCCACGGGAAACGATGCGCTATGTCCCAAGAATCATCGCCGCCAAGGAAATCTACTCACAGCCGGAGAAGTATTTGGGGCTCAGCAAGAAAGACCTGTATATGCCGGTGGAAACCGAAACGGTCACCGTCAACGTGAAAGATTCCCAACGAGCCCTCACCTCGATTGCCGAAGAATTTGGGACCTACTTCTTGGAACTCAAGATGCTGAATCCTGAATTCAAGAAGGACGTGCTTCCCCGCGGGACTTATCAGATGAAAGTCCCACGGCAGACTTGTCCGACCCGTTGCTTTACTCAGGACAAGATTCCCTAGCCCATCGTCGGTGTTATCGGAAGGTTAAGGCTGAGCCCAAGGCTGAGATGAAGAACGTCAGGTCTTCGCCCAACCTTAACCTCGACCTCAGCCTGCCTCCCTCTCCTATCCGGCCACTTTTGAGAAAACTCATCGTTCGAGGACTGAATGCGGTCGACGCCAGGAGGGCGGTCGGTCGCGCCATCTCCAGAAACGGCGAGAAGCTGGTCATCGGCAAGCGCCGGTATGACCTGCGTCGCTATGAGCGTGTGGTCGTGCTCGGGGCTGGGAAGGCCACGGCCTCAATGGCCCAGGCGGTAGAACAGCAGTTGGGATCTCGGCTACAGGGCGGATTCGTCGTCGTCAAGCACGGCCATGTTGTACCGACGAGACGGATCGTTGTGGCGGAGGCTGGTCACCCCGTTCCCGATCGTCCCGGCCAGCGTGCGGCCGCCAGGCTCTGCGCCATGGCGGCAGAACTTGGTCGACGCGATCTCTTGATCGTGCTCCTCTCGGGCGGTGCGTCTAGCTTGCTGCCTGCTCCTGTCGCAGGGGTGACGCTAGCCGACAAGCAGCGGACCACACAGGAACTCCTGCGATGCGGAGCAAGCATCCGCGAAATCAACACTGTTCGGAAACATCTCTCGCGCATCAAGGGTGGGCGTCTCGCCGAGTTGACCGAGGCCACCGTCGTGACCGTGATTCTGTCCGATGTGCTGGGCGACGACCTCAGCGCCATTGCTTCAGGGCCAACAGCCCCAGATCCCACAACCTATCAAGAGGCCGTCGCAATCCTGAAGCGCCATCGCATCTGGCGGGCAGTCCCGCCACGAGTGCGTCGGCATCTCGACCGTGGATGTCGAGGGCTCGCGAGTGAGACTCCGAAACCCGGCTCCTCGCTATTTCGTCGCGTCCATCATTCTGTCGTCGGGAACAACGATGCGGCCGTCACGGCTGTGGTCCGCGCAGCCAGAGAAGCCGGTCTTCGTACCCTCGTGCATACGCCGGCCTTAATCGGCGAGGCCCGAGACGAAGGGCAGAGATTTGGCGCCTTGGCGAGGCAGATTGCGCGCGAGGGTACACCGCTGCGGAGGCCCTGTTGTGTGGTAGCTGGTGGGGAAACTACCGTGACCGTCACTGGAAAGGGAACAGGCGGGAGGGCGCAAGAGTTTGCCGCAGCTGCCGCTCTGGAAATTGCCGGTCTGGCCAAAGTGTGGGTATTGGCGATCGGCACCGATGGCACCGATGGTCCGACTGATGCAGCCGGCGCAGTGATCGATGGCAATACCGTGGCGCGTGCGAAGCGATTCTCGGTGGATCTCGAGGGCGCATTAAAACGCCACAACGTCTACCCCGCGTTGAAGCAGCTCCATCAGCTCATCGTCACCGGTCCCACCGGCACCAACGTGAATGACCTTTACCTCCTCCTCGCACTCTAGGT
>CAWGSC010000016.1:0-65727 GCA_963825145.1 uncultured Nitrospiraceae bacterium | reverse complement strand
AATCGTGTTATTGTACCTGTCGAACCCATGGGGTTCGGGGCACACTTCTCTTTCGCAGTCTGGTCAGAGGCACGCTGGGCATGACTCACGTCTCGGCTACCACGACCACAGAGGCCCAGGTTATTTATTTGATTGTGAGGAATGACACGCTCCACGCCCATTTACCCATTCATATATGGTCATATATGGCCAGCTTCAGGCTTTTAACTGTATGAGAAACGTAAATAGAAACAATACGGTACGGAATATCAATGAGTTGTAGCATGAAGTCTTGCCGGTATCACTTCATGCCGGCATGTTTCCAGTATCGCCCTGTTTGATTTCTTCAAGATAGCTCTTCCCACAAAATCCCGTAGTCCGAACATGATGCCTTAACGAGTAGAAGTTTCCTCTAGTGGAATGGTTCAGATGCCTGCGAGGATGTCATAGACATGAACGCAGGCGCTGTGATTCAATTTGGACTTTCAGATAGTGTTGAAAGGCCTGTGGACCGGATTGAGAGAAACTATCGAGCCCTTTTGGCTGTCGCGGTGGTGCTCAATTCGCAGCAAGATATGCACAGCCTATGGGAAGCGATTAAAGCCGAGATCACCAAGGTCATTCCATGGGCACGGGCGTCTGTCACTCAATACGATCGTGAGGCCGACGGATTCAGGTTTTATGTCATCGCAAAGACGATGGCGCAGGGAGCGGGACGCACAGGTAGAAGAATGACCGGACGGGTCAATCCTCGACGGGTGGGAGGGGGGAGTGGATCAGGTTCAACCTATTGATGCTGATCGACCCAGCACTTGGCTTTTTGAAGGGCCATCTCATTCGCCTTACGTTCCGTGTCACGGATCTCATTCGATTCACTCTGTATGGTTTTTACAGGTTCCCGGCTGTCCGTTGAGCGCCAGGCTAATGCCTTTGGCATCCATCGATCATCACCGAGGTGTTGAGAACAGGCCTTAATCTGATGGTTTTTATACCTCACCCAGTCAGCCACTTTCTGCCCTCTTTTGTATCTCATGATCTCGGACGCTCAAGGATAGCAGAAACGAACGATACATTGTCTCTCACGTCAAACCGACCCACAGACCTCAAGGTCTATTAAATCAGATGGGTATGAACTCCTCAAACCCCTATTCGAATAGGCCTTCTGAACACGACTGTGGCGTTTCCTCCTGCGCATGGTGCCAGGGACGCTATAAAGTGAAGACGCTTTAGAAACCGCAATGGAACAACTGCAACGCACACCAGCCTCGCGCATACACGTGCGACTCTTGCGGGATCTGAGGTCAAAGGCTTGACTCCGAGAGGCGCCAGGCCTGCATTTTATTGTGAGGCGATCACAGGGGGGTGGACAATGAGAGAACTCATCCTTGTGCTTGTCGTGATCGTGGGTCTGACCATGTCCGCGCGCCGGTCACACGACGGGTCTACGGGGCACGATCGGCGACATAGCGTGAGGCTCCTACATGACAATAGATTCATCTCGGCAACGGTTTGACGAGATGAGCTTCATGACTTCCGCGTTGTAGTACTCGATGATCCCGCATTCTTCTGGTGAAAACGATGTGGCGGTCGAGAGGGCGGCGTCAGATAACAGGTGCTCACACGAGCGAATGTACTCTTTCACTTCTTTGCGTAGGGACATGGGCATGACCTACCTTTCTTATAGGGCGATCAGCGTTTCATGAACCATAATGAGTGAAAATGATAAAACTCAAAAATGTGACCTGTCAAGACAGTAGCGTCGCCCCATCAATATCGTTCATGAGCACTGATTCGGCGGACGGTAATACCCCGTAAAAAATGCTGTCACTGCGCCAAACCTCTGCTGGGATTTCGTAAGCGGTGCAGGCTCATTGAGAGGGTCCGTGATGCTTGTTCTAATTCTTTGGGTTTCACGATGCACCTCTGGGACGCCAAGCAGGTCATGCTAATGGGTGCACGCGATTATGTTCGTCTTATATTCGTCATCCAAGTCACAAGATATTGGAAGGTGGACGGTCTGCCTGCTGATACTGATCGGAGGAGACATGGGAATAAATTATTTCCTCTCCCCACTCCTTCACCATACCGGAACGGGCCTGTGTCAGTCCCTCTTGAGCATCCGAGTATGGGATTCCAAGCCATAGACAGGCCGTGTGAAGATCATTGAACGCTATGGAGCCCACACCACGCGCTCCGGCCAGGTGGGCATAGAGGATTGCCAGCTGGAAGTTTTCCCTTGGTATCACAGCCACTTTGGCATTCACTTGACGTACCCGTTTCTCGATGTGGAGGGCGCGCGCGTTTCCCCCATGAAAACGAGCGTTGACTCCTGTGTGCGATAAGTTTAGCTTACTGAAGTGATTGAACCAGCCTTCGACAAGCTCGCCTGAGCTTGGCGAATGGAGAGAGGCTGGATGAGGTGACGAGCATGATGTTCCTTGTCGCCGCTATCTTGTTTCTACCGCCGGTACTCGTGACCGTTTACCTCTATGTGTCCGGCGTGTTCACCAATCGGATAGCGTTCCAGTCTGCCTTTTATGTCCTGTTGGCCCTCTTTGCGCTGACCATCGGGATCGGCACTCAACTTTCCTACCTGGGCTACGGCCTCCCGGCAACAACTCCAGTGTCGCTAACTGAGGTTCTGCCAGAACCTTAGGCCGCTCTGCGACAAACCCCCTGAATTCCGCCATGGGACTGCAATGTCTTCTCTCTCGGAACAACACACAATAATGCGCGGGCTCACCACCATGAACCAAGGCGCACGGGTCTAGGCACGGCGGCTCTTTAGGCGCATACCCAGGGCGATTCGATCCTGCTCGGTCAGCGTGGCCTCCATTTGGCGTACCCGCCGCTCGATATGTCGGGTGAGCGTGTGCCCCAACCGACTGAGTCGCAAATGCACGACACGGGTATCCGTGACTGACCGACGTTTAGTGAGCCACCTCTTTCGCGCCAGATCATTCACCACGTCACTCAATGTTGGCGGCGTCACACGCAGCGCGGTTGCGGCGTTCGTCATGTTGGCCTCGGCGCAGACTGCGAGTTTTTTCCAGAATTAGCCTGTCAGAAAGCTGCTCCACGAGGATGGAACGCGGTCCGCGTGAATCGAAAACGATTCGGTGCTGGATCAAATTTGATAGGACCGATGGAGCCGCACGCAAAGAAGTCAGGCTTCAGATGCACGGCAAAGACAAGTACGGGCACACCATGGCCGATTTGCATCTATCTGCTAAACTTGAACCGAGGAAGGAACATTCCATGGGACCTGTGCGAGCTGGATTATTGGGCATCCCTCCTGATGATCACCACCGAAGCGTGGGGCCAGGTGTCAATCGAGAGCCTCCACTCGTCTGCGGACTCCTCTAATTTGAAATTGGTGACGCTCCAAGGCGAGGTCCATCTGTCGCGTTCGCGCCAGAATGAACTAGGAGTGAGGTGTGGGAATACCACCTTCACGCTGCAAGATGACACGGGCTCCATTGAGGTGGCGATCCGTCGCGCCAATCGTCTCATCGAGCCGTTGAGAGAAGGGGATCGCGTGCGGCTGACCGCCCAAATTAGAGTCTTCCGCAATAGGGAGAACCTCCCCGTTCGCATCTGTGTTCAAGCCACTGAGATTCAACATCCCGGCCAGTAACTCCTTCGACCCAAGAATCCACCACCTGCCGACGATTTGCTCTTACGTGTGGATAATTGTCCCGCTCGTCTCTCGCGCCTCCTTTGCCACACTAATAAAGGTTCGGGCCTTGAACCAAGCCACTCCATAAACGCGATGCTGTGGTTATCATCACCGCTGGTCTCAGAAAAACAATCCCTGTATTGACGGACCATCTAGCGGGCCCGAGCGAGTCTGAGAGTCAAAAGGTAACACATAGGTAACTACAAAGAGGGAGGACAGCCATTATGACAACAGAGACGCCCACCAATGACCCCGTCGAAAAAAGTTGAGTTAGAGACGGATTACTCAATTGGAAGCTGGCACTGGGCGACGCCACACGCGAGCGGGATGCCTGCAAACTGGCTGACCCACCGCTTGATGACGCCTTGCCCAAGATCCAAACCGCAGAGCAGGGGATTCGGAATTGTGAAGGAGCCTTGGCTGAATTGCAGCGACGTGCTGATAAGGCCACTGAAGCAGAGAAGCGCGGGGCTCAGCGAATTCAAGACCCGATTGAGCTGAGTATCCAGACACAGATCCATACCCTGGTGTTGGAATGCGATCGGTGTATTGCCGAGGTGAGAGATTGGGGGCTCGCACGATGGCTGCGGTCGCTGCGGGTCGTGGGCTCGGGGATCAAACCCTCAACTATCAATGTTCGGAGATCACTCGGGGATTGAGAGTGTTTCTCGGGCATGCTCTCAAACAATTTCCTGGGATGGATACCAACGCCGGGCCCTTCCTACATTTGGACGGTCGAACCTTTGAGGATATCTTTCCCGATCCGGCGACCTCAACGCCAACGAGGAAAAATGTGATCGGGATGCGGTTCCGGTCGTAACGGCCTGAGAGACCTGCGGCTATCATCACCACTCGACTTGACCGTCTTTCCTGAGAGGATAACCCGAATCAATCTTCTCAAGTAGCACCTGGTCATTGCTGGGCGAGCGGGTTCGTATTACTTTCAGAGCGGTTTTCCATTCATTGCCAACTCGTCGTACTCGAAGTAACTGGGTAAAGAACCCGGTTCGGGCACTAAAGAAAAGATTCCACCTCAGAGGGTCAGTGCCGAGCTGAATGGTTTTGAGCATGCTTGCCTGATTCGGCGCAATATTACTGATACGTAACTGCACTTCTTCCCTCAACTTGTCGGAGTACGAATTGTTTTGCCGCCCCAAGCTATCAAATGTAGCCATATCAAGAATTCTGACGGTGAGGTCGTACAGTGGATACTCTCCTTGATGGACGAGGGTGAGCATTGGCGAATTGTGGGTCGGATCGAAGAATGTTGGAATAATGTACGCAAAACTTGCACTCCCCGTCATGGATGATGCTATTTGTTTATTTATCGCAGCGGTCTCTCCACGTGTTGGTGTGGTCCAGCCATCCACGAATAACTTCTTGGACCGTTCCGTTTCCCCAGCACTCCCCCCGCGCTCATCAGTGGTGGGGACCGTGGGTGGTGTGCTACAGGCACTGAGAATGAGACAGAGGAAAATACCAAGCAGTTTGTTAGCCAACGACACTTGCTCACCTTGCCAATCAGCTTGAGAAGGATAGCTATTTCGACAAACACAAGCGTAGCACAGGCGAGGCATATTGGCGGCGGCCGAGCCTTGGCTGAGGCCCCTTGCCCATTCCTTCGTTTCCCTCCTACAATACGCCTCCCTGCGAGGCGCCTATGCCCTTCTCGATTCGTCCCTACCGTCGCTTTCCCGTGCAATGCGCCGTCATGATTCCAAGGAGCCTTCTTCGAGAGCAGAGACAAAGGAGAGGTCGAGAATGGAAATCATCTATATAGGCGTCGGTATCTTCTTGGTCTGGCTTGTCCGAACCCTACACAACATCAGGTCCCGTGACCAGGAGGAGGAGGACAAGAAGATTGCATTCGCCAAGTGGGCTAAAGAACAGCACGACCCACAGATCGTGTCCATGGTACAGAACTTCATGAGTGAAGGGCGTTTTAAGACCTGGGAAGAGGCGGCGATATATGCCGAGCGGGCCCTCAACACACCGTCGCTGGAGCCCCGCTCAACTAGCCACGCCAACGACACGGAAGGAACACCTTCATGACACTCGTTCACCGGTGCCGCCGTGGGAGTGGCGCAGTGACAAAAGCTTCAGCCGTTAGCCTTCAGACCCTTGCCTGTCTCGCTCATTGCTTTAATAGCGGTGCGGCTTTCTGCTTTGGGCTGTCTTGCCCGGGGTTCTGGCTGCCGAGTTGTTTTTTAATGGATTCCAGTTCCTGCTTGAGGGTTTCCACCTCCTGAGCCAAGGCCTCTCTGGAGCGAGCCTGGGCTTCGGCCGCACGAGTTGCTTCTAGCGCCGCTTGGTCCAGTAGCTGATAATCGACGGCAACAAACCTGTCGGTCGACTTTTCCATTGTCGGCGGATTCGGGCTATCGGCTCGGAGAGCGGCTTTCGGAGTGAACTGCAGCGTACGGTACCTGAGGCCTGAATAATCGAGTGGTTCCTGTGATCGGTAGGTGATATCGGCCTTGTCCAGGTTCGTCCGCATCGGGTTGTAGCGATATTGAGAGAGGATCACATACAGCTGTCGGCCATAGGCGTAGAGAGAACCGGCGGTCGTTTCCGTGGTCGGTGATTGAAATCTATTAGAACCTTCGTGCGTAGTCACCACACGATACTCGATAGACTGATTGGGTGTTGCCGTACGTAAGCCCTCCGCAAGCAGTGGAGCGAGAAACTGGATCTGATCTTTCGAGAAGAGGGGGTAGGTAGATGGCTGTCCGGCAAAGCCCGACGACACGACGATGGGGCCCAATACCTTCTTCATGAATCTCTAAGCCTGTCAATAGCTGGGCGAGAAGGGCTGGTTCCAGCTTGATCGGATGACTGGCCTGAATCGATGGGTCTGAAATCGTCTGCAGAGACACGGATCCGCGAGCGTCCTCAAAGAGGATTTTTCCGGTCGGGGCGGTCGTGCTGCAGGCGGTGCCGGCTAAACAGAGCAGGGCCAGCAGAAGCACACGACTGTAAGACAGTTTCCCTGCCTGATACTTTGGTGAAGGAGTCATCGGTGGGAGTGAGTGTAACACAGACGATCGGTCAATCCCAAAAGGGCGGGGCGGGAGAGACGGGCGAGAGTGGTGGGATGGGCAAGGGTTCGAAGGCTGAAGGATGAAGTTCCGAAAACTTCGGCCTTCAGCCTGCGCTTCTCTCGCTAGTCTTGCTCGTCGTGCTTTTCTCGCATGTCTCGCGCGAATCACGATATCATTCATACGCTGGTTAAAGACGGCTGGTGTTGGTGGTATCGGAAGTACGCACCGGGAGATACGGTGCTGGAAGGGCTAGAGTGTGATCACAAGTTATTGAAATTTATGGAGCTGGCGAGAGGAATTGAACCTCCAACCTGCGGTTTACAAAAACCGAAACGGGGGGTTGCTCAGAGTCTTTGATGACCTGGGAAATCCGCCTTGTCAGCACTGGGCGATTCGCATATCAGCTAGGGTCATTTCTGTTCGGTTCGTCTTAGTACTAATCCTGTCAGTTTGTCGCTGTGTACACCCTGTTAACATCTAGTAATTAACAATCGGTAAGGGGTACCTACCGAGGGGGGCCACCCTTGGGAAGGGGTGTCAGTTGTGGGGCGGTTGCCTGTCAGGTAAAGGGGGATACACAACACATAGAAAAGCGGTTTCCAAAAATATTTGGGAAATTAACAAAGCCCTTGGCTCATCGCCAAGTGGTCAGGTTAAAGGCATTCCGGTGCCAGCTTCGTAAAATGGTCGTAGGACAGCTAAAGAGGGTGTTCTCTTGGCACGAAAAAGAATGTTAACTCATCAATAATATATATTTCATAAGCAATTGATAGTATATATAAATATAGCATATATCTCTGTGCATATTATGGGGGAGATAAAGGGCGACACGCCTTCCAATTCCTAGAGCCTTTGGGGCATCTAGACTTTTTCGGTAGATTTAGGCGTAGGTTTTGTCGAGGCCACCGGGACGAGGAAAAGTAGACTGTCCCCTTTTCTTGTTCCCATAGACGGAAGATGCTATCTAGTGGTCTGCATCTGCAGAAGGGTTTTAATGGAGGTCTTTTCACTTCTTTTGAGAAAGGGAGAATGCCAATGAGACGATCTACAACGCAACAAGCTGTCACGCTGGCTGGAGTTCTAGCCTTAGTCGCCACCACTGTGCTGCCTTTGCAACCGGTATTCGGCGCGGGCGGGGGGGCGCGGCGTGACGTTGTGCTTCAAGAAGAGCAGAACCTCAAGGACGCCATCGAGCACGCGAAAGTAGCGGTGTTCCATGGTAAAGATGGTGATGCTGAGGCACTCCTGGAACATGCGGAAGACGCGCTGCAGCATGCCTTGAAGGGAGGCACGGATAATCCGCATGTGGAGGAAGGGATCTCACATCTGAAAGAAGCCATTGAGCATGGGAAAGCGGGTCATGCTGACGTAGCCACGAAACACGCAGAAACCGCTGTCATGCACCTGTCTCAGGGGAAGAAAGTAATATAGCAGCAAAGAGGGTAGGTGAAGGAGAGAAAAAAGGGACAGGCTACTTTTTTTTGTGCCTGCACCACCTTCCGAACACGAGGGTATCCACTGAAATTGCAAGAAAATGACCGGCCCTCCTTAAGCGGATCCGACCTGTATGTTAGGGTCGGGCCGAAAGGAGGACCATATGCATTACCATAGGGTTGTCCCTTTTCAGGGCAGTCAATCCCACTTAACTGAATACATTCAGGGTGGGTGTTATGCAGAACTTCGATGGTGTCGCCGTCGAGGACGTGCCATGTGTGTCCGCATTAAGGAAGAACCGCGATGTTTCTATATTGCGCGCTGACAATGGTTGTATTGATCTCCCTGTCCTACGGCTGTAGTAGTCCACCAATTACCCAGGAGATAACCGTTCGGGAACTTGAGGCAATGGTGCGCAATCCCCGTATTCAGTTTAATGATGCAAGATTTTATCATGAAAGCCAAAAATCGCTGGTTTCTATCCGGTATAGGAATTATGGTCCAAGTCACGCCTATCGTGTGGTCACCGACCTTAAAGTGTTTCTGGACACACACAATGTGCCGATAGAGGAAGATTCTATCGGGTACGAGTCCACACTGGCTCCGAATGACTCTCGAGAGCTACGCGGTATCCTTCCAGACACATTCTTCGAGAAAGTGCTGAGTGACAAGGCTAAATTGACCATGGAATATTCAGCTTCATATCAGAATGAGCAGGGCAAACAATTTGTGGCTGTTTCAATTTGGCAATTCAGTAGGACTAGGATGGAGCCATTTCTCATAGAGGATCAGGCCAATGTAACTCTTCATCCGCCCCCCAAGCCATGATGGAGGATCAGGAACCTCACTAGAACTTGCGGGCATTACTATCCCGATTGCATTGGGCAGGTCGTCCAATTTATTCCCCAACCTCCCCGAACCAGGTCAATGAGGGTTTATCCGCTCGGCTGGCTTATGGGTGATGTCTCGCGGATTAAGACCGCGAGTAGCGCCACTTCTCTCAGGTTCACCCTCCAATGGCACGAGGTCAGACAGATCGAGTGATTGCCCTTGTCTTGCTTTTCGGTAGACCCATGGCGGCACCGGCTGCGGATCAGCCCACAAGCCTTTCTTGGCGTCTCGTGCTTCCTTCTCCAATCCTTCCAGCACCGTATTCCCTGGCGCATACTTCCGATACCACCAGCACCAGCCTTCTTTGACGAGTGTGTGATTGACGTGGGTGCCATCCAGCAGGAACACATCTCCAAGAGTGCGACCGTACTTGTCCTGGCCGTGGGTCTGGAGGATGACATCTTTCCCAAAGACTAACGCTGACGCAGCCTGCTTGGCTCGGTTGCCGAAGGCTTGGCCTTTCTCTGGGCAGTCAATTCCATTCAGCCGGAGGTCCTGTGCCCCAAACTAAACCTCCGCACAGGCTCTAGAGACTCAGCGGTTGCCAGCTCGTTCATAGGATAGTATGGCTTCTGGATTCAGGCGATCAGCCGCCGCCGAGTTCCCCTCTGGTTTCGATGACGTATATCTCGCCTTTCACTTCCGGGTGGATGTCACACCAGATTGCATAGCGCAAACTCCCCGCAGGACCCGTCAACGGTTCGAACTTCGACGGCGCGGTCGCGAAGCGCAGAATCATTGTCTGTCCAGGCTCCACATGGAAGGACCTGAAGTGCTTCCCTCGGAGCTCGATCCCGTTTTCAATGCTGACCCGGATCTCTTTGAACAGGGTCGAGGCGAGGCCATGGGTCACGGTATCCTGGTTATGAACCACGATCATCGTGTCGTGTGACGGCATCGTGTGCCCCACGGTCTCATACCCATGCTCCCGATCTCGAATGGTGATCTCCACCTTCGACGGGGGCGCCCCCATCCCCTTGGCCTGCGCGTATACGGTGTCCACTCCCATGCCCGGCAGCGTGAACGCTGCCAGCGCGAGAGGAACGGCGATTGCTGTGAATACATGCCTTTGCCTTCGCATGATCGACCTCCTTAATTCAGATAATAGAGGGACAGTCAGAACGTCCATATCGGCTTGGTCGCTCTGAGGTAACCTAAGAGGATGTCTCGTCGAGCCACGACGCCAAGCAGCTTGCCTTGAGCGTCAACGACGGCCACCCGGATAAGATGTTGGCTCTGCAACAGGCGAATGATCTCCGTAGCTGACGTATCCTTGGTCACAGAGATGGTCCCTTTGGTCATCATCTCCCCTGCCGTCACCTTGGACAGTTCTTTGCCTTCCGTGATTGCCTTCAGTAAATCGAACTCACTCACAATCCCCACTACCGTACCGTCTTTGGCTAAAATGGGGACGCTCCCAAAACCGCCTTCAGTGATCGCCCCAGCCAGCTTATCTCCTGTCTCCTCAACTTGATAGTACGACACCACATCTTGCATGAACTGCTCGGCCTTGAGCGTTGCGAAATCCTTGAGGCCTATCATGTAATCAACGCGTCGCATAATCAGCTCTCCTTTTCGTGGGTATTCTTCCTTTTTACTGATGGAATCTCATGGCTACCCCTCTCGTTCGAGCATGAACTGTGCCTGGTTTGGACTTAGCGGTCCCCCGGCGTGCTGATTCACGATTCCAACAACGATTTGGCGTCTTCTAGAGACTGACGCTCCGAGAACAAGGTCTAGTGTGGAGGGGTAAAGTTCCACATTTAACTGATACGACGTGTGGCTATTCGCCACGCAGCAACTTATGCTTGGAGGGATCGAATCGAACATCGTTCAGGAAAAATTAACCAAAAGAAGTAGGCCATTGACAGCTTGAGGAACAGACCCGCTTGGTACGTGACGGCGCAGTACACGGGGAGCGTTGATTGAGACGCAGCGTGAAGGGCATAGGAGCCTCGCGGGGAGGCGTATTGTAGGAGGGTAACCTCAGGTCATTGCTCATGAACTGCCCTCCGTTACTTCACGCTCATTTCGCAGCGAGCTTCCATCGACTTGGCGATAGCCCCGCCTCTATCAGGGGAAAATTGATTCGTATGCTGGGTCATCAGCAAGCGGCTCGTTTTCGGAAAGATGGAGTATACCCAGACTGCGAATCGATAAGTGGCTAGGAATGTGTGCATTTCATCCGATGAGTAGACACGTATCGCCCTTTCATGCTGAAGGGGCTCGCCACCACCTGCTTGCACTACAACTTGTGCTTCGTCCTTCCCGATCTCCCAGATGAACGTAATCTGCCCCCCACGCATGCCCTCTGCCTGATCGACCGTTTTATTGCTGCCGCTCGGTCCCTCATTTCCAATGACTCTGCCTTTTGGTTCATTGCATACGGCAGTAAGTGTCTCGGCACCGGCCAATGAGCATAAAGGTAACAGGGGGGTTAGGCAGAGAACACCTATTGTGAGCTGAACAACGCAGTACTTAACGACGCGTTGCACAGAGAAACGACGGTAGGAACGAGTCGAGAAGGGCATGGGGGGCCTCATAGACAGGGATGCGTATTGTAGGAGGGAGGCGAAGGAAGGCGCAAGGGATTAGACGCGACGATCCTTAGACCCAATACAACTTCTAGTCGCCTGGGAGCAAAACAAAGGCCCGACCCCTTTCGGAGCCGAGCCTTTCACCTCAGATTACGCATGGTCGCACTGCAGTGGGTCGGCAACGTGTTTCCATGACGGTTTCTAAGGCAAGTTTACTCTACTAGGTTCCTGGACTAGGGCTTCCTGGGAAAAAACCTAGTGGAGGAGCCATGGCAGTGGACCGCCAAGCATGTGATCCAGCTAGCCTAGCATTATTGCGCGAATTGAGACCTAGGGTACATCGCGTAATAACAAGGGATAATACCAGTCCTGTATTTGAGGTGGTTCAATATAGTGGAAGATGAGTCGGCTGTTGTTTTTCATCTACGGTGCGATGAACCGATGTGCAACGCGTTCAGAAAGAAAAGAGGTGAGTCATGCTCAGCATGAATGGAATTATCGTATGTGAACTTATTCTCGGTACGGTGTTGATGAGTCTGATATTTGCGTCGCTTGCGGATACGGACCTCATTGCTGATACATCGTCAAAGTCGAAAAATGAGATGCCGGTGCGGTACCTTTGGAACAAGATTGCCGGTGAAGGAATCATCAAACATCTTTCGCTGAGCGGGAGTTACATTACCGGGAATAGACCGGTCTCCGTCGGCACGGCGCTCGCCCTGGAAATTTTTGTGCCGTGGGACCCGGAGCCGTTGTGGATTGACCGCGCCATCGTGAAATGGGTCAAGGGGTCTGAGTTTGGGATGGACTTCGACACTCTCCTACCAAATGTGGCTGAGCGTCTCACAAAAATCGTCTCCATGATGTTGAACCACAACATGGCTCCTGCCGCGATGGATAAAAGAAGGGGGTAGACGCCCGGGTTGGATTAACGCTGTCCGTGGGGAGGTGTCAAAGTTTCAACCTTAGTGGGGGGTTGCGAACGAAGGCGCAAGGGCCAGTTGATTCAGTCCACGTCCAAACGGTCTCCATTCCAGCTAGCGACCTTCTTTCCGGTCTGCCAGTGGATCAGGTCAAACGATACACCTCTGTCTGCTCCCTTAACGAAGAAGCAGTTCACGGTCCTTGCAAACTCTTGTTGAGTGTCAATCGGCACAGTAAAAAACGCAGGACCAACAGTTACCTTGATGCTTGATCCCTTGGCATTCAGGTCAGACAGCACATCGAGTTCCTTGGCTTGTTCTAACTTTCCTTTACAGATGTCATATTGCTGCTTCGCGTCTTTCTCGTCCGGTGCTTGCTTTTCAGGGGATTGCCGGACAACGAAAACTGAAACCACAAATACCAACCCGCACACGACAAGGAGTGGCCACACAAGCCTCAGGCGTCGGCTTCTTTGTAGGCGGGCCTTCTCTGTCGCCTTCTTGGCGTGCTTCAGGCGAGAGTTCCATTGTTGGGTTTTACTCTCAGGGATGCCCATTGTACGAAGGTTGCTAACGAGGGCGCAAGCCTAGGCCCACCATGAGGAATGACCGCACCCGAGGGGCTGTATTGAGGATTTCACCAGATAGACGATACACTCCCTTTGTATGCCTCTCTCACTCTCCCCCTTGATCCGCTTCGGTACCTCCACCTGGACCTACGAAGGCTGGCAAGGTCAGGTCTACAAACGGCAGTACGCCAAGAGCACGTTCACCAGGGAGTGCCTGGGAGAGTATTGCCAGTACCAGTACGAGGGCAAGCCACTCTTCAGGACTGTAGGGAACGATTCGACCTTCTACCGACCTCCCACCGCCAATCAACTCCGGCACTATCTGACTCAGATTCCCGAAGATTTTCAGATGTGCTTCAAGGTGTGGGAGGAGATCACCATCCCCATCTTTGCAAAGCATGCCCGCTATGGTGTGCGGGCCGGTCAGCCCAATCCGCGATTCCTGGATGCCAAGCTGTTCGAGGATTTGGTGTTGACACCGTACCGAGAGGCCAAGTTCGAGCCGCATACCGGCGCGTTCCTGTTCGAGTTCCAACGCCATGGCATGCCCGCAGAGGAATTTTGCTCACGGCTTGATCAGTTCTTCCTGCAGCTCCCCCGCGAATTTCGGTATGCGGTGGAAATTCGGAACCCCGGCCTTCTCGGTATGCCCTACTCCCTGATGCTGTCACGGCATGGTGTCGCTCACGTCTATAATCACTGGTCCGGCATGCCGACACTCGCAGAGCAGCACACGCGGATGCAAGGCTTCACGGCAGTGTTCACGGTACTGCGACTCCTGACGCCGCTGGGAATGTCCTATGCAGCCGCGAAGAAGCGAGCGGAGCCGTATACCAAGATCGTGGAAGAGTTACCGCAGATGCGAAGAGACACGGTGCAGTTGGTGCGGCAGGCGGTCGGCGCAGGTCGGCGCGCGTATGTCTTGGTCAATAACCGGGCGGAAGGAAACGCGCCGTTGACCGTGCAGGGATTGGTGGGGATGTTACGCGACTAGGCACCTTTGGACTACGAGTTCACCACAGAGAGTACAGACATACTTGCCCGTCGCATAATCCCCGCCATTGCGTTCTAATTCCAGGGTCAGATGCTCGCAAGGGATCTATATGCTCGCTGTTCCCATGTCAGTCGTAGCGCAGCCGCTTCGTTCTTTGTCATGGGATGGTCCTCCGTCATCGGTGAGTCGCTATCGCAGGGGCGGGAGTCTTAAGAGGACGTTGTAGCGTGTCTCCCAGCAAATGCAATGAGGAGCCTTTTGCGATGAACTCGCTCACCCCCAGTGCGCGGACCTGCCGCTTGGTCTCCAGGGTGGTGTCCCCAGTCAACACAATCACCGGCTGTTTGAGGTCAACACTGCGTATCTGTTTCAACACCGTGACCCCATCTAGCTCCGGCGTGTTCAGATCAAGAAGAATGACATCAGGGTGTTCTTGGCGGTACAGCTGTAGACCCTTCCACCCGTTCTCAGCGAAGAGCACGTCATGTCCTTGGTACCGGAGTCTCATGCCGAGAAGCGCTCGTACATTCGGCGCATCATCAATGACCAGAATTTTTGCCATGACCTCTCCAGAGTAACATCACCTCAGCATTCTAGACTTTGGCTGGCGCTTTCTCCCTCGGCAACTCGACGTTGAACTGGGAGGCAACCTCTGGACGGAGTGCAATCTGATAGGTCGAGTAACCGTGTTGTCGCATCAACACTCCCCCATTCCTCGACATCCGATCAACGGCGACAAATACCTCACTCCAACGGTAGCTGGGGAGGCACATGGCGACATCGTCTAGGCAACAGGGGCCACCGCTCCGCAACTTTTCAATGATTGCCTCTTCGATGTGCGTCATGGGGTAGAACCTCCGGTTGAAGTGAGTGGCATCGGGCACCCTGCATGCTGACAGGACTACGCCGCGTGGGAACTAGAAAATGGCTTACCTCGCCTCCCTTTAGCGCACGCATGATGAAACAGCCCTGCCTGAGTGTCTGTTCTCTTTTGCTCACTTTTGCGCGGGCTAAGCGCCCATTACCCCGGCCTCTCCTCGCGTTCCCGTGATGTCCCATTATCTTGCAATGGTCTCATTGAGGGGGGCTGATGAGGGGCATAAAAAAAGGCCCAGTTCCTTTCGGAACCGAGCCGTTATTTCAGATTCCGCTATGGTCGCACTGCATGCCCACGGAGGCGAGTGTGCCTGCACAGGGCCTCCATAGCGGTTTCCAAACCAACGCCACATTCCTACACCGCTGGCGTCGGGTTACCTCTCAGACTTGATTGCATCCCCTTCTCACTCGTTGCTGAACTGTATTCTGTGCGCCGCGAGGCAAGGGAGATCTCATAGGTCGAGAAACCCAGTTGGCGAAGGAACACGCGTCCATCTCTCGACATACAATCCACGGCGACAAATATTTCTCCCCAGCTGAAATTGGGAAGGTGCGTGACGACATCATCAAAGCAGCATGGACCGCTCCGCAGCTTGTCAAGAATCGCTTCTTCTATGGGTAGCATGGCGTCAGACCTCCGGTTGAGGTGAGGTGCTCTTGCTAGTGCCCCGTAATATGACCAGGAATGCGCCGTTGGTAAGTAGGCGCTGCGCTAGTATTGGAGTAAGAAATGTCCTACGCGAAACCCGCCAAGAAGTGGGCCGGCAAATTCTTCATGTTGCTTTTGCTAGGGCTGTGCCGCCCAGTGTAAGACCAGACCTACAGACACAGCCCCAACGGTGGGGTAGAGTTCTCCCAGGCGCATGTCATGCTGGGAGTACGGGACGATGTCCTCGAACCTCGAACATATCACCACGGCAGTGCTCCTTATCGATGCGAATAAGGCCGCGCGAGCGTTCTATGCCGATGGGCTGAAACGGTGCACCCCTGGCTATCTGACAATAGAAGCGGACGATGCACAGACCGCGCGTCAGATCTCTGGGTATCTGCGTGTCGATTGTGTGGTGCTGGAGCTCGCATTGCCTGATGAGTCGGGATTCAAGCTACTACAACACTTTGTCCCAATCCCTAGTATGCCGGACGTTCCTGTGATTGTCCTGACGACGATCGAAGATCTAGGAGTGTATGCGGTAGCCAAACAATCCGGCGCATATGCCTGTCTTGATAAAGCGCACACCACGCCGGAAGATTTGGACAGGGCCATTCAGCGCGTGCTTGTGAGGGCGGCATAGATGCCCTACGGAAGATCGGTACCGGCCTATCTAACATCTATTCTTGGAACAGACCGTATCCGGTTTCCCAAACTCCCAAAAATCTAGGGGTCAACCCAGGAGCAATTATCTTGCGTCCTATGTAGTATTGTCTCAACCTTGAAACGGGAGGGACGATATGTGGGCTGCTGCCGGTTTCAAAGACACCGAGTTAGGTGTATGAATGAAACCGGAGGTGAGCCATGGAGCGACGAACATTTACGCGTGAGTTCAAGCTGGAGGCGGTGAAGCTGATTGAAGAACGCGGGGTGACGGTGGCGCAAGCCGCACGGGATTTGGGCGTGCAGGGCTCGGTGTTGCGCCGATGGGTGCAGGAGTGTGCCGCCGATTCCCAGCAGGCCTTTCCCGGCCAGGGGCAGATGAAGCCTGAGCAGGCGGAACTCGCACGGCTCCGGCGTGAAGTCATCAAGTTGACGGCGGAGCGCGACATCTTAAAAGAAGCCGCGGCCTACTTCGCGCAGGAGGCGCTGTGACGTTCGCCTTCATCGCGAAGCACCGGGGAATTTGGCCGACGGGATGGATGTGTGAGGCGCTCGGAGTCTCGCGTGCCGGCTTCTATGCCTGGCGGACCCGGCCGCCAAGTGCCCGGGCGCGGGCCAGCTTCCTCACCAGCGATCGCACCTACGGCGCGCGGCGGGTCTGGCACGACATGCTTGTGGCGGGCATCGCCTGCGGCCTCCATCGCATTGAACAGCTGATGCGGCACGCCGCCTTGCGCGCCCGCCCCAGACGGCGACGAATGCCATCAGACACCGGGGTGCGCTCGACGAACGCCGTGGCGCCGAATGTGCTGAACCGGACGTTCGACGCCGCCTCGGCGAACCGCAAATGGGTCGCCGACTTCACGGATCTCTGGACCGCCGAAGGCTGGCTTTATGTCGCCGCGGTCGTCGATCTTTTTTCGCGACGGGTGGTCGGGTGGTCCATGAGTGCGACGATGACGGCACAGCTGGTCACCGATGCATTGGTGATGGCGATCTGGCGGCGGGGCACGCCCCACACCGTGCTACATCACTCAGATCGAGGGAGCCAGTATACGAGTGAGCCGTTCCAGCGTCTCCTGGCCGACCACGGCGTTACCTGTCGCATGAGCCGGGCGGGCAACGTCTGGGACAATGCGGTGATGGAGAGCTTCTTCTCTTCGCTGAAAACTGAACGCACGGCCGCGAAGATGTACCGCACGCGAGCTCAGGCCAAGGCCGATGTGTTCGATTACATCGAGTGTTTCTACAATCCTCGGCGGAGGCACTCCACACTGGGATATCTCAGTCCCATGGAGTTCGAAATGAAGGCCGAATTAGCGTAAGGGGGTGTCCACTAAACCAGCAGCAGCCCATACCTCTGCAATCACACCATAGAGCGTTTCTTTCTTTTGAATTTCTTCAGTCATCTGACCTCCGGTGGGGTGAGACTGGAGACCTCGTTCTAATGACTACGAAGACAGCACTTCAGCACAGGCGGCACGCTGCTCTTGTAGATATTCCTTGAAAATCTTAAGCTGCTCGGAGGCTGCCGCGTCCAGGACTCTGCGGTACTCGACCTCGTCGATGGAAAGCTCTAGCTCTTTCCTAATTGAGAAAACCACAGGTATCAAAAGCCGCACGAGTTTGTTCTTCTCGTCGGTGGAATCTTCCATGAGTTGAAGTTGCTTGAGATATAGCGTCACAGCTAGGGAAGCTGCCTCCTGCCTCGCGGCCTTACTTTGTTTTTGCTCAAAGTCGAAGTTCCGTTGGAGCCAGTCCCGTCTGTTTTGATCAGTAAGCCCCTCGAGGTTGTATTGCTTTATTAGTTCGAGCGTTCGACTGTTTTCCTTGTCTGTGATATCGGCTTGAGTTATGAGCGCGTCAATCTTCTGCTTCTCTGAGACCAGCGGACCTCGTCTCGCGAACAGGCGAACGAATAACGTGTCCAGTGCAGCCGAGAAAGCTACGAGGGCTTTCACCGTTTCTTCCTTCGCGATTATATGGACCTTGGCGAGGGAGGGAGCTTTGTCGAGATACCCCTCGATGACCTTTTCGTGAGGAGTTTCGAGGTTGGCAAATCGGTTTACAGCGAGCAGACCTGCATAGACCGCTTCAGCGCCCGCCAGATAAACATCCTTTCGTAATGACATCTCTCGTTCACGGTTCTTCATCTCCCGTTCGTGGGCGAGCTGCGCCCGCAATCTCTTATTCTGGGAGAGATTCGCGACGAAGACACCGCTGAGCGTCGCTAAGAGCGTGACGCCGCCTGTGATGAGGTAGCTGCCAACGTCCACTTCGACTCCAAGCAGGGGAGCCAGTTCCCTACTTCGCCCCTACTTTCCAATAATAGAACTTCGTAGAGTCTCGTAAGTTACTGATAAATTGGAGCTGGCGAGAGGAATTGAACCTCCAACCTGCGGTTTACAAAACCGCTGCTCTGCCATTGAGCTACGCCAGCCTGCGAGGAATATCACCCACTTACGTGCGCGATGTCAACCGATGGGGAGGGGAGTGTGCCCAAATTGTGCCCGAGGAGTCGGCGCGTCGCATCCTGGATGTCCGACTCGCTCACGATCGCATACCGCCGATAGATGCTTTCTGTTTTGTGTCCTGAAATTTTCATCGCCACGGATCGAGGCACGCCCGCTCGCTCCATATTGCGGACCGCCGAGCGTCTGAAATCGTGTCGCAACATGCCGACCAAGCCTACTCGCTCACAGGCGTGGGACCACGCTTTTCTAAAATCACTCACGGGCTGCCCAGTATAGCAGCCACGCAGATGGACGAACAGTTGGGGGAGGACGCGCCCCAACCGACGTGACAGGGCTTTCACTCGCCCGATCTGTGCTGTGACGAGGGTCTTGAGTTCGGGTGTCATATACACGACGCGTCCGTCGCGGTTTTTCGTCGTACCCGGTTCAAGCCGTAACGTGCCGGCCTCCAGATCGATCTGGCTCAACTGCAACGACATCACTTCACTCCGTCGCCACCCATACAACCACATGATGGTGACGGCGACTTGCAGATCCTCCGGCAGATGCTTCCTCACCGCAAGGAACTGGTGTTCCTCAAAGAATCCTTGCCGAGGCCTAGCCTCTTTGAGCAAGTGAATGATGGGCCGGCGCACGACCTTCCCATGTTCCAGGCCCAACTTATAGGCCGTACCCAGCACGCTGAGTTCCCGATTGATCGTCCCGTTCGATAGCCTGGAGGCTTGTCGATGTTGAATGTAGGACGTGAGCACATCACCGCTCACCGCATTCGCCCGTCGGCCCGTGAAGAATTGCCGCAATGGGATCAGCCGCGTCTCGGCTTCTCGCAAGGTTCGCTGACCCGTCGTTTCATAGTGCGCCTTGAGGTCGGTTAGCAGGTCGCCGACTGTGGTCCGCTGCACCTTCGGCAAGATCGGTGTGCCCATGGCCACACGGCCCTCGCGGTCTTTCAGGAACCGTTCAGCCTCCTTTTGCTTTTTTGTGTTGGTACTTTCCCGAATCGGCTTCCCGCCGCTATAGTATTTGATCCAGAACACCTCACCGCGTTTATAGAGCATGCCCATGATTGTGGCCCTCCTATTGGGTGGTTATGGGGTCCTGCGTCAACGTCTGGAGCACGGCGGGATTCTGCGCCACGCTATACTCGCGCTTGTAACGCCCGATCGACGGCCTTGGTATTCAGTAGCCCATAGATTGTGGCAATGATGGGCGATCCTCCTGTTTCTGCTTGATGTAGCCCCGCTCTCGCAGACACTCCTCCGTCCGCTCGTTGATCCGATCCTTCATGCTGTCTCTATTGCCCGTGTCTCGATCGACCTTCTTGGCTTCTAACGTTGCCTTGCGCGTGCATTCGTAGCAGTCTTTTCCAAATTTAGGGTCATCCGGATCGCAGGCGACCGTCACGCAACCGGTGAGCAGGGTCGCCAGGCTCACAAGGCCAAGGAACACCTTTCGAATGTGGGCCATTGCTCAACCCGCCTTTTCATTGTGAACACCGCTCGCCGTAGAGTTCATAACAGACCATGCCTGGTTAATAGGTTTTCCCAGGCATCGTGGGCATCATCGAGCAGCGCAACATCAGTATATTCAGACCCATCCTCCAAGCCTACCGTGATGGTTCTATCCATGGTGCCATCATGCAAGCTCACACTGGAACTGCTGTTCTTCAACTCTGCATTTGCGCGAATCGTCTTTGTGAGGACGAGGTGCTTCGTGCAGTTCGCGAGATCGGCGATAATATCAAGCAATGGGATTGTCGACGCCTCATGAGCAATCGTGAGGCCAAGCGGACCGAGGGCTGCATCATTAGCGATCCAGCCCTTGAGATGCCACGTATCTTGAACCGCGTGATAGAAGTCATCGTCATATTCGGCGGCGAACTGATGCGGAGCGTTAAATCGAGCGACCGAACGTTTCATACGAGCGTACTGATCTCGCCACCCTTCGTTTAAAACGCGAATATTCATTTCATCAACTCCGCCACCGTGACCTTCAGCGACTTCGCCAGTTTCTTCAGCACATCGAGCGAGGGGTTGATGCGTTCCCGCGTTTCCAGCTGCGTGATGTAGGCATCGCTTACGCCAACCCGCTTGGCCAGTGCCCGCTGACTGAGTCCAAGTGCCGTGCGCCGCTGCTTAATCATGTCCGACAATCTCCGTGTCATGATACTAACTCCCAGTTAGCTGAAAAATAAAGCCCTATATATCCAGCCGCCCATCGTCTGAGCGATCAGCGGCCGAACCCTGGCATCGCGTTCTTGCCGCTCAGTCTCTCACGTCTGTTGGAACCCGACAACCACGGGTGTTGGAGCGACGGCGATACCGAGTACATCCTAGCGAGGGTTGACAGCCAGAAAGTCGTTCGCAAATTCCTTGACCTGTGGCTCAATGATGGAAGAAATAACCTCCTTCATTTTAGTTTGGCCCACAACGCCTATCCAATTACGTGCCCAGGTTGTCGCAGCCATCGTGTGCTTTGGCCTATGGACTAAGCTTATTTGTTGGTCGAGTTCCACTCTTGCATTTACAGCATAGAGAAACTCATTCTTGTATGTACTGACTTGCACGTACAGATAGGGTGCGGCGGGCGTCATCGGTCTTTCTGATAACGTGAGAACCCGTATTCCGCTGGACCGGAGAATGAGTTCCACGGCTGTGCGAATCGCCTCTTCCGACAAGCCGTCCGCTTGGGCATCTGGGCTTATTTTCTCGATAACTACCACTAGCCCTGACAACTCCCGCAAGGATTCACGCTGACTAGGGGTGGTTTCTGCTTGAGCTGTGCTCAGGTTGAGGCAGGTCAGGCCCATGACTATCGCCATCACGACATATCGCATAATACGTCCTCCTCTATGCGCCGCCCTTACGGCTCCTCCAGCAATTGCTTGGCCTCCTGGGCCGTCTCGATCGCAGTCCGCAGTAGCAGCCGGACCTTGGCGTCACGATCCGTCTGCTTCGCCGCCCGCCGCCCCATCTCCATAATCCCGCCCAGCCATCCCAGCAGATTCATACAGTAGTCCGCACTTGGCGCAGTGGTTCAGCGTGGGTCTCAGCTTGTACAAGATGTTTCACATACTGCTCAAGCCGACTCTGTGTCCGCCTCTCCATGACCAAGGTTTCAAGACCGTACTCCTGCCCTCGCACCCATCGGACAATCGCCGCAGCCACGAAGAGACTTTGCTGATTAGGGAAAGTCACGGTCAATGGAATGGCTTGTCCGATTCGCAACGGCACATCGCCAGACAGACGCCAGCCGTTCAGTGAGATATTCCATACAGTGCCTTGGCCTTCATGTAGACCAGCATGATAGGTGACAGGGCAGAGCACAGGAAAGCGACGGAAGGGACGAATCGAGAAGGGCATAGGGGCCTCGTAGGGAGGCGTATTGTAGGCGGGGGACGATTAAGCCGCAAGTCAAAGAACGGTCACCCGCGCACGTAATGAAAGGGAGAATATGCGCCGGCGTCATCGCTTGCGGGCGTGGTAGACGCGAGCGGCCTGGATCAACTGCGCGAGGAACATCGCGTGGTCGCCATGGGCGCGGACCAGCTCCTTCAAGCCCGGACGCTTCTGATCAAGCTCGTGAATCATCACCGCCACGGGTTGGAGCTTCGTGTCGTGCCAGTCCGGCCCGAACAGTTTTCCCATCTTCGCATTCTCGCTGTCCTTGTACGCCTCGCGTTGCTCGGGGGTCAGCGCGTGCGTGTGCTGGATCGCCTTCGAGAGGGTGTTGAAGAGAGCATTTCCGAGTTCCTTCGACAGCCCGGCGTCACTCATCCACCCTCGGACATTGCCCTCAAAGACGGAGACTTCTTTTGGAATCTCGCGCGGCTCTTGTCCAGGCGGGTACAAGCGGACCAAAAATTCTTCCGGTTTCGCCGGAAGCCCGTACATGGCGTCCACCTCCCGAGCCGCCTCGGATCGGGTATCGCCGGCGCGTTGTTCTGGGGTGGCGCCGAGTTGATCGAACGCTTTCGCCGCTTTCTCAGGCGACAATTTCCCTTTGGCCAGATCGTCACGAATCCAGCCCGCCATTTGTGACGCTTGCGCTTGACTGAGTTCGCCCGTGACCGTCGGGGCGACAGTCGGGGCGGGTGACGGTGCGGGGGCTGTTGATACAGGTGCGGTGGTGTCGATCATGATTATGATTCCTTTCGATTGAGATTAGCCAGGGACTTCAACAAATTTCTCTCATCTGTTCCGCTCGCCTTTCAGGACACTGTGGCGTGGTGGCTGGGGCATTTCTTCCACACAGGAATGCTGTATTGGCTGGATGCTTAATCCTACAGATTGCCCTCCCGCCTCTCTTCAGCGATCCGATCCTTGCCTTGCTGACGAGCCATCGAAGCACTGCAACTGATTGGAACATATGGGTCTCCGTGCACTGAGGCCGATGGGCTGCTCCCGTGGTATCCTCCTTGCGCCTTAGTGTGGAACGTGACAGGTACCACTCCTGTGACTGCCACAGGAACGGTGGCGACAAGGCAGACGGGCCGCACCTCAGCGTTGCTACGATCTAGCAAAGGAGGACTGCCATGGCCTATGCGACCAAGTACATCGCATCGCGCATTGAGTGGTGCCGACGGGAGAGCACGCAGGTGTGTGCGCCGCTGGAAAGTGCGGGCTGGCGCGCCGAAGCGGAGGGGCTCCATGATGCGCTCCTCCATCGAGATCACACGACCCAGTATCAGCAGGGTCCGCCCAGTGTGTTCGAGCGGTATGTGCTGGGGCTCCGGACGGGCGCGCGGTGCTTCGCACTGCCGCGGTGCACCAACCTGTTGCACCCCCCGTCCACCAGGCGGGCACAGAGAGAAAGGCGAGTAGTTCCCGCATGGGTGACGTGAGCACGAGAGCACATGCTGGGGCTGACGAGGCGCGGCAAGAAAATATTGGGCCGTGTGTGGGGTCATGGAGCCTAGCCTCGCTATTAGAGAATAAAAAAATTATAGAGAGTGCGGATTCTCACTTGAGAACATGTTCGAGGTGGATGATGGGTCCTGCCTGTCCATGAACGGGCGAAGAATCTCATGGGTACCCGGCCCCCCATCCCCCCATCTGTCGATTCGATTCGCCAGCATTTCTCATTCGTTTTCCTGGCTCACCACCGCATACGGGTCTCTTTCTGTATCGGCGCCACCTCAACTCCCGATGGGATTGCCCGGTATGCGGGTCGTCCAGGTTGCGCCCCCGCTCACCGCCAGGTCGGCCACTGGGCCCAATTCCACACGCGGCTGAGGCTGGGGATTGATCACGCGCAACTTCGCCTGCTCCAACGCGGCTCTCAGATCGACGGGGGGCACAAGCTCCAGACGGTCAATGAGTAATCCACTCAGGGCGGCGCGATGCTGAACAGCCTTGAAATAGGCCATGGCGTTACGATTTTTTTTGGCAAACTCAATCACCTCTGCCGCTTCCTCCATCGCACGGGTTAAATCGTATACCGCGGCTTTCATGCCTTCGGCGCGTATTGCCGCAATGGCAGCGGCCACGGCTGGTTTTTTCCCGAACCTGAACGCCGCAACACGTGAGAAGCTTTCGCTGTAGCCGGCCGTTCTCGCCGCTGCACGCGACTCCATCCCACTGGCAATATGCTGCACATACTTGCGTTGTTTCCCGGTCAGATATTCTTTCTGGTCGTCCATTCGCTCTGCTCCACAGAATTATTTCGAAGACGGATACAACTTCAGCCTCCGTTTTGCCAACCCGGGATCGGCTTTGACGCGGAATAAGGCGTGAAGCGCACATGATCGGCTTGGTCGGGTTGCGGCAAGGTCTCCGTCCAGGACCCGCGCTTCACGAACACATCCAAGCCGGTTCCGCAGCCTCGCATCTGTTTACACGAATCAAGCAACCATTGGCGGAAAAATGTTTGCGCGTCGTTCAGCTTCAGGTTGATGAGATCGTGGCCTAGGGTTCCTGTGATATGCATCAGCGGGACCACGACGCTGAGGGCCTGCTTCAGGCTCCCGATGCGCTCGTCCACCACCTGAGCGGCGGCTTGCAATTGCGTCAGCAATTCACGCAGCCGTTCCCGTTCAACCTGCTCTTTGGCCTGCTGCCGATCAGTGATCGCCTGTTCATGTTTCTGGCTGGCGAGGGGTAACTCCGATTCTAAGTCACGTAGGCGGTTCTCGGCGCAGTGCAACGCATCAGCCGCGGCAGTCGTCTCCACGCCCGTGGCCAGGCACTCGCTGAAGCATTCTCGTGCGTGCGCAACAGTCTGACGTGCGGCGTCGATCTCACCCATAAGCTTGGTGACGAAGGTTTCCGTCCGTCCTTGCGCGAGGCGTTTCCCCGCTTCGGTGGCTTCCGCTACTTCCAAGGGGGATTTCGTCGACAGAACAGGAGGGGTGGCTGTAAATTGGTATTTTCCGCTGAGCATGCTTTGTTACTCCTTTTTTGTGGTGGGTTCGGGTATAGGCCCTTATCGCCCGAAGCGGCCTCGGGATACCCAATTTCGCTGCCCGCCCTTCTCGTTTTTTGGCCACCATGTGATGGGGGGTTCACTCGATTCCCTCCGGCTCCCGTTCGTGGCTACCTGCCTCATGGGGTGCCCTTCCAGCTGTCAATCAGGCGATCGAGGTCCTGCTTGTCGAATAACAGCTTGCGCACTTCGCCATGGGCCTGTAATGGAATTCGTACCCGTTTCAAAACGCCCTGCTGCTCCAAGGTTCTCACTGTCCACTCACTCAAGCCAAGGTACCCGGCTGACATATGGAGATCCAACAACCGCGGCAGCAAGGGAGCGGTGGTCATCATGGCCGAGGATGCGCACCGAGACGAAGTATATATGCAGGGAATTCACGCTGCACGAAAGCCCCGCAAGCAAACGCCTGCCAGGAAGTCTCAGTAGCAAGAGCGGCCAAAAGAGGTCGCAGGCACGCGGCCTCACCGGCTTCTCTTCCGCCACTCCCACGGCTGCACCGGCTGCGGATCGCCGGCAGGCACCCTAACTCGGACTCTTCCGGGAGACTGGCGAATCTCTGCGCCGCAATACGTCAACGGAAGCGACAAATTCGGACGATGGTGTCCCCGGTACCTAGGCACGCTGGGCGGCATCCATCGCGACAGCCATACTCAATCCCACGAATCACCGGACAAATATCCTAGAGCCTTGAACGGGGTCTCCTGGCACGTTGATTGCGCTGACAGATGGCCAGATGATCGACCAGACCGGAAACGGGGGACAAACACCGATGGCGACTATTCTGCTCATTGATGAAGAAGAATCGGAACGGGCGGCCTTGCAGATCGCACTCGAAGCCGCAGGCCATCGTGTACTGAGCGCCACAGATGGGAGAGCAGGCCTGAGTTTAATGCACGATCAGGCGGTGGATCTGGTTCTAATGGATATGGTGATGCCAGACAGAGACGGCCTCGAACTGATCCCGCGGCTTCGTTCGTCGAATACGTGATCAAGGACAGGATTGAGAAACGAACGTGCCTGAAAAAGCCGCGTGCCGGTGTTCTCTAGGATGAGAAGATTCGATTCGGGGATCGGGGCCACGCTGTGTCCTCTTTGCGGATGAGCTAGGCACCAATGTTTGTGAGGAGAGTTTGTAATCGGTTCGCATCGCGTGATCTGAGCGTAATAAATTCCACGCCAAAATGCTCATTCGCTGACCATCGCACGGGCGCCTCCGTCACCTCGATGGGAGTTTGGTTCGCGGAGAGGAATAGCAGTACGCGGATATATTGGCCCTTTTGGACCGGTGTTGTACTGCGGATAGCGCACCCTGCACGTGACAGGTTGACGGTCGTCCCACTCCACTCATGAGGACCATCCGCCGAAAACCAACAGGGGAATTCCACTGATATACGCCGGAATTTCCTGGACTCCTTGTGACCACCAGGTGGAGACGAAGAGAGGGGTGGAGCAGGTGGGGCATTATCAGGAATCATGAATACAATTCTACTGGTTCCTCGCAAAACTTCAAAACGATTTCTCATTATGTTCCGTGTAGTGGCTACGCATCACACGGACATAATAATGGAAGGGGCGAATTGAGAGGGGCATGGGAGCCTCGCAGGGAGGCGCATTATAGGAGGGAAGCGAAGGAAGGCGCAAGCTCCTAGGTGCGGCGTCCTATCGGAGTCAGGCCGAGGGTTTTTCGGTCCTGTTCAGCCAGTGTGATATTCACTTGGCGTACCCCTGCTCGATCTTCCTGGTCATAACCAGCCCCCGCCGACTCAGCGACAAACACACGGCACGGCGATCCTCGACCGAGTACCGCTTGATGACCCACCGTTTCCTTACGAGGTCCTTTACCACCTCACTCAATGTAGGTAGCCTAACGCGCAGGGCCACTACGGCGTCCGTCACTTTGGCATCCGCATGACGACACAGGAAAAGCAACACGCCAGCTTGGAGCGGCGTCACGCGGATTGGTTCCAAATTTCGTCTGAACTCGCCGTGCAACTGCAACACGAATTCCAGCAGCGTCAGATCGTCATGGCCCTTGGGCGTGGCACGTTGCATGGTCAGTGCATCATCCCCTTCGCCACTCGCTGCCCCATCTCAATAATCGATCCCAGCCGTTCGAGCATGGTGTGATTACCGCTTGCCGCACGCAACTGTCCACAGAGCGTGAACAACACCAAGTGGTGCAACTGGAATCCACTTGCCTTCGGATGAGTCGGTATAAACCACCGTGCCTTTCCCCATATTGCCAGAAAACTCCGCCACCGCCAGTCCCCGAAGGCGCTCCTCTGCGCAGTCGTACTCGATTTGCCCCTTACTCGACAAGAGCAGTACACCCCGCACGTATTGCTCGGTCTTGAAGTCGTACAATGACCACATTTTCACCAACTCCCCTTTTCGGCGAATGGTGTCTGGGTCTGCGTATGCAGTCATCCCATGATCGGTTGTGTTTACCAGCACCCACTCTGCATACGCTGGTCTACTACTCAGCAACAGGAGGGTAATCAGTGAACCGAAACCAAAAACATAGGCCAGCGGCAGCTTAAGAATGCGACGGTAGGGACGAAGCGTGAAGAGCATAGGGGCCTCGCAGGGAAACGTATTAATTGTAGGACGGATGCGAAGGAAGGCGCAAGGGGCGAAGTCTAAATAATTTTGGCGAGTCTATCGGCTTCCCAGTCCTGTTGATGGCGGGATGGGGCCGCGCCATGAGGCTTTGAATTTGGTGGCGGGCTGATCGATGTTCGGCCACCAGACGGTCAACACTCCATTGGTCTCCCGAACGTGCACTATGATCGCTCGCGATGAAGGCTCGCGCCGAATCCAATAGGTGCCGGGTTGTGAGGGCGGGTCTGTGCGCCATTCATAGCTCATCTCCAGCTCGCACGAATCTCCTCGTTCGTTCCAGAGACATTCACCCGGAGGTTGAAAAGAGGGGCCACAGTTATGTGCGAAATCTCCAACAGGGTGTTCGGCAGCCAACGCATTGCCACATGCCAGCCTCTTGGATCCACACTCAATTCCCTTCCATCCATCAGGACAAGCGTCTGCCCATCATTCTTTACCTCGATCAACGTGGTCTCTTCCATGGCTTTCTTTCTCCAGCGACGGGAGCAGCCCGTCACCTAGCCCGCGATAACCCATCTCCGAGCCCTATTTCTGGAAGGCCGTCAACTGAGCCGAATACGTGCGGCTAGTCAAGACTACTCCTGCTTCGCCTCAAGCTTGTACCTGCTCTGCTCATCAGTGGTTCGCGGAAAAATCTTTTGCTGCGCCGACTCATTTTTCCACTGGGATGATTGACCCTTGCTGAGCATTTCAGGGTGGGCCTGGCCAATACCGATGATCAGTGCCCACATCAGCGAAGAGGAAACCACGAGTCCAATGACGATCAGCAGGAAGCTTCCTCCGACAAACGCGCGTAGAGTGGTCATGATGACGCCTCCTTGCACTTCAGCCTGGAAATGTCCGCTCAACGAGAAGACTAGCAGCGGGGGCGTGGGGCGAAAGACCAGAAGGAAGTACTACGGAGGAGGGATAGTGTCTTGGGGCTGGCGACCCTAGGGAAGCGACGCAGGGGAGGCGTATTGTTAGGAGGAAGACGCGGGACGATGCAAGCGCGGTAACTGTGCCCGTGATTGTGCCCGCGAGCACCTTATATCACCCCACCGGTACCCACCGGCACCCAACGAGACAACAAAAAACCCCTTGTAACCATTGACGATTACAAGGGGCCTTTCGTCGCGGTCCGGTTTACAAAACCGCTGCTCTGCCATTGAGCTACGCCAGCTTCCTGAATTCTTCTGCGGTGTTAGAGTTTTACCTTCTTGCCCCTTTCTCGTCAAGTGTTCCGGGCATGTTCTCTTAGATATAGTTCAAGGTTTATTCGCCCTTGTGTGAGGTCGGCCTCTTGAATATGGTTGTACTGTTTCTATGTCTGCAGAGACCTACGGCCAACGATCTGCATAGCCGTCGTGGTATCTACGCCAGCCCTTCGCAGGTTCGTCGCGGCACAGTGTCGCAAGTCGTGAAACCGAAACCACGAGACCCCCGCCTCCTCCATCGCTGTACGAAATGCCGTGCGATAATCCCGCCACGGGTTGCACCGCCTTCTATGGCCTTGCGCACACCCACAACCGCCGAACAAAGTTCCGCTGCCGTCACCGCACTGTGCTACCATCTCGTATGGGTTCACCCATTTGCCGGCAATCTTTTCCTGCTTTGCTCGGTGTACGGGCGGTACAATGAGTGCAGAGACAAAAGAGGGGATGTAATGACGACGACTAGAGCTGCGACATTACGGGCGAAGTGGAAACAGCGGGCAATTGCTTCACAATGTGAGCATCGGTACCTGGAATTGGAAGGGATGGCCCTCGGCCATTCGGCGGATAACTACTACTGCATTGTGTGCGGTGAATGTGTTGTCCGCAATCACTATGATTTCCTTTTACACTGAACCACCACTATTACCGTCTATCCTCTCCGGCATGCGACTTCCCTCGCTGCTCCTAGCCGCGTAGCATCTCGGAGGACGCCTCCTGCACCGTCAAAGGTGCGTTGCCCTCATTTCGGCTATTGCCCAGCACCTAGGCCCTTGCGCCGTCGTGCGCTCCCTCCTACAATACGCCTCCTTGTGGACCTCCATATTCAAACCTAACCAAGAAACTCTAGGAGGTACCCCGATGTCATTGCAGCTTGAGAACGGCAGTCCCAAAGAACAGGCCGCAGCTATCGCCAGGGATATTGCCGTTGCCGTCGCTTCTACACTGGAAAAAAACTGCGATTTATGACCGGGCCTCTGCGGAGAAGTATGCAAACGTCATCGCTCAGGTTTATGAAACGATGTTTGCAGCCGCTCTTAAATCAATCAAGGAATGAGGGTAGAGTTGTGAAGCTCACGTGGGAGTGGCGGAACGTCTGCGCGACGCTCAGGCAACCGGCTTAGCGCTCACAAGGTCGGAGCGGTCTTTGTGAATGCGCCGGACACATAGAGGTAGAGGGCCACCAGCCCCAGCGGAAGCACAAACATGATAGTGACAAAGATGATCATTCTGGCCGAACCTTCCTCTGGGCATGGCTGGCTTCCTGGCCGACTCCATGAGCAAACCATGGCATGACACAAGGCATGCAGCCGTTCAGAAAAACTCTGGCATCGGAGTGGCGGAGACTGGAGAATCGGTCACGCCCGGAAAGATGAGGAAGCGCAAGAGATGGGACAGTCAGCGAGCTTCATCCTCGCAACATCACTCTGGGCGCTGTGAGGAGGGGAGTCAAGCAATATTCAATAAGGACCAGGATAGATCAATGATACCGGCACGTTGTGAGGGCGTGCTGAGATGGACAGAGCGCATCAAGACCGCGGGTTAGCCGCGCAACATCTCCACTAAGCCCCTGTACGGTCAACCGCGCATCCCCCTCGCAGCGGTTGTTGACCAGCACATCCGCATAGCTGCCTGCGCTGACAGCCCGCTGCACCAACTGCACCGCCTCTCATCTGCGATAACTCTTCCACGATCTGGCATACAGCTCGGCCCGCTTCTGCTCGACACCGACTCAGCTAGCGTTTGACACTACATAACGATAGGATAGCGTTGCCCTCAAAGAAGGCCATAAGAAGGCCAAGAAACAATACCGCCCTAAGTACGAAAAGAAATACTGAAGCCAACAAACGCGGAGCACGACGTTGTGACCAACGCAGATTAATCCTTGAACAATTCTGGCTATCTCGAAAATAGATCACGTAGAGGAGAGAGTCGGATGAGGTCATACCGGACATTCAATGAGTGTTCATCAAGAACCTCAGAGACAGCTCCCCGCCGATGCACTGGAGTTCAGTGTGGCATACTCCAACGCAAAGGGGGACTTTGCTACCGCTCCTTACCACTACACGCCTCGCGTTCCGGTGATCTATTGGGCTACCTTCCTCATGCCGAATTTCCCAGGCTTCATTATTGAGTCTGGCGAATTACCAACGCGTGATTTTGTTCGTTCACCTTCGCCTCAATGGTATCGCCCTTCTTCATTTGCCCTATCATCTGGGTAGCCTTATCTGTGTGAAAACGTACTTCCTTGCCGTCCTTCACCTTGACGAAATAGTTTCCGTCTTCGATGCGGAACAGTTCGCCCGTAATCGTCTTGGGGCTTGAGGATGCGGGTGCATTCTCTGCCTTCGCTGGGTATGACAGCCCGAGGCACAGCACAAAGCCACACGACAGCACACCGACGACTTTGGAAATAGATACCATGGGAGCTTCCTCGATTAGATGTAGATAAACGCAATACCACCTATACGCTCACCGAAGTCTTGCAGACTGGGCAGTTTTGATCATACCGCAGGAGTTTCCTAGGTTTTGGGGAGACACGACCTAATCACTACGTGGCTGCGGGAGGGGGAGGGGAACTGCCGGGTATCCATCAAGAGCTTTCTCGAGAACTTGGAGTGACTCATTGAGAAGGTCTGCTGCACAGCTCAGTGTGACCTGAATTTCTTGGAGCGCCTCCTCCCATCGCCCTTCCTGGTGGAGGGTTTGAAAGCGACGGTGATGTTCATCCATGATCGCGTGCTTCGCCTCCAGCATGAGACTATCGATGGCGGTCACAGATGTCTCCCATTCGTGTGATCACGTTGCACGCTAGCAGACCTTCTGTCTGGACAACAATGATACGAACGGGGGGGTGATGCAATCGTTGATTTCTGATGCAGAAGTCTTTCTATTTAGACTCACTTTATACTGGCAGCTACTGTAACAACCGGATCATGCCGGCTCCCGTTTGGGCCATCTGTTCACACGTCACGCGAGTCTCGCTCCTCACGCCTGTCGCGCGCCACTCCGCCTATAGTGCCGACTGCAATCACTCCCGCGTGTACTGGGCTTCAGGCAATCTGCCGCGACTCCAGAACAGCTCAATCACTCCGCTCCATGCAGAATTTACACAGTATTTACAAGAAATTCACAGGGCTGGAATGTGTCCCGATTAGGCTAGAGGCACGTGATAGTGCCATGACACAAACTACAATGGAACAGACTCTCTCGAACAGTTGGCCTAGGCGATTCAGGATCACGCTCATGGCCTATGACATTACGCGTGTCTGGGAGGTAGGCACACGATTCATTTTGAGCCTGCTGATCCTGACGATCCTCCTTGGGTTGGCAGGCGGAGTCGTAAAAACGTTTCTCGACCTGCGGCTTCTTCTTTCCGCTGACGTGGAAGTAGCCCTTCGGAAGGTATTGGTCGACACCCTTACACTGCTGGCAGTCGTCGAAGTGTTGAAAACCACCCTCGCATACTGCTCCGAGGGGCGCGTCAGGGTCACCTTTATTATCGACACAGTCCTTGTCGTGATGCTGACGGAGGTCATCTCACGATGGTTCACGGGCGGGGAGTGGCATCAATTCGCGATACTGGGGGGCATCTTACTCACGCTGGGTCTCATCCGCATCGTGGCCGTCCGATACAGCCCAGCGCTGATGACTCCCGCACAACAGGCCAATCAACCGGGGTTCTCATTTCCATAATCTCACCAGGAGGTACCGATGCCTTTCAGTGCTCTTTTTGAATCAGCTCAGGACGTTCATCCTGAACGATGTGAGCGCCATGAAACCGATGCCCTCACGGCGGCCATTCTCGACCATCTCAATGAGCAGTCAGTCATCAGTTTGGACTCGCTCATCTGCCTCATGCCCCAATACACGTGGAATCAAATCTTCCACTGCGTCGACCAACTCGCTCGATGCCACAAGATCGTCCTTCGCCGACACAGATTTGAGTATATGCTCTTTTCGACTCAGTTCGTGGCATAACCGCATCCCTCTCTAGATAGTCCTCCAAAATGAACGGATGGTTACGGCAGAGATTCGACAAGTCGAATCTTCGCTCAACCTTGACCTCAACCTGCCTCACGCGCTGAAGCCTGTTGTGGCACAGAGAAGGGGCATCGTGCCGACTCATTTCGACGAGAAAAGATCAGCCTGAAGGATCAGGAGGGCTCAGCTTTTTGCAAGATCTGTTTTGGCAGGTGCTGACGGAGTGGTGTGGCGAATGATCTTCCCCTCCACAAGATAAACCACCAGCTCGGCAATGTTGGTGGCATGATCAGCCATGCGTTCAAGGTATTTGGCAATGAAGCTCAAACGAATGGCGCGTGAAATCGTGCGTGTGTCTTCGAGCATGAACGACAGCAGCTCGCGGAACAACTGTTCCATCAGATTATCGACAATGTCGTCGTCCGTGAGCACCTTCCGAGCGAGCTGGGCATCATCCTTGACGAATGCATCGATGCTTTGCTTCACCATCATCCGCGCCAAATTGCCCATCATCGGAATATCGATATAGGGTTTGAGCTGCGGTTCTTCGTTCAGCTCGATCGCCCGTTCGCAGACATTCTCCGCCAGGTCGCTGATTCGCTCGAGTTCGGTGGCGATTTTCATCGCTGTCGTCACCAATCGCAAGTCTCGCGCGGCAGGCTGATGGAGGGCCAGCAAGCGGATACTCTCTTCGTCGATCTCCACATCCAACGCGTTGACCTGGTGGTCCCGTTCGATGACTTCGCGGGCCAGAACCGAATCGCGCGTCACCAGTGCGGTGAGGGCCTTGTCGATCTGGTCTTCCGCCTGCCCGGCCATTCGCAGGAGCTTTGTCTTCAAATCGGCCAGTTCTTCGTCAAAGTGGCGCTGTGTCATCATGTTCACCCAAATCGTCCAGTAATATAGTCTTCTGTCTGTTTCTTGGCCGGCGTGGTAAAGAGCTGTTTCGTGAGGCCAAACTCCACGATGTCGCCAAGGTACATGAACGCGGTCCAATCGGACACCCGTGCCGCCTGCTGCATATTGTGGGTGACAATGACGACCGTCAAGATCCTGCTTCAAAGAAAAGAGCAGTTCTTCAATTTTGGCAGTGGCTACGGGATCCAACGCCGAACAGGGTTCGTCCATCAGCAGGACATCCGGTTTGACTGCGAGCGCGCGGGCGATACACAGCCGTTGTTGTTGGCCCCCCGGAAAGACCAAAGGCACTTGCTTGGAGGCGATCTTTCACTTCGTCCCACAGCCCCGCGCCTTTGAGCCCCTCTTCTACAATCTGATCTAACTGCCCCCGGTTTCGAATTCCATGAAGACGCGGCCCATAGGCCACGTTTTCGTAGATCGATTTCGGAAAGGGATTCGATTTCTGAAAGACCATCCCGACACGTTTTCTCAGGTCGGTGATATCCACATCGGGACCATAGATATTCACGCCGTCAAGGAGCAGGGTGCCTTCCAATCGAGCGCCTTCAATCAAGTCGTTGAGCCGATTGAGGCAGCGCAGCAAGGTGGATTTCCCACAGCCGGATGGCCCAATGAACGACGTAACCTGATTTTTGATGATTTCAATATTGATTTTGAAGAGAGACTGGCGGTCTCCATAAAAGAAGTCGACCTGATTTAAGGTGAGTTTGACGACTTGCGTGCTGGAATCGTGGTCAGGCAACTGTCGATGGCTGTCCTGCACATTGTACCTTAGTGATGGGGACGGCTGTTGAGTCGAAGGTGGAGAGAGCTGCATGGAATTCCTTTATAACACTGAGCCCGCATACTTCTTGCGCAAGTGGTTACGAAGGACAATCGCAGTAAAATTCAACAGGACGACGACGGTGATCAACACCAGAGTCGTGATGTAGACCATTGGTTTGGCTGCCTCTACATTGGGGGACTGAAAGCCCACGTCATAAATATGAAACCCCAGGTGCATGAACTTTCGATCGAAGTGGAAAAATGGCCAAGAACCGTCCACGGGGAGGGAAGGTGCAAGCTTCACCACTCCTGTCAACATCAGTGGTGCGACCTCACCTGCAGCCCGGGCCATCGCCAAGATCAATCCGGTGAGAATACCCGGAAGAGCAGAGGGTATCACGACTTTGAGCATCGTTTCCAACTTGGTTGCGCCAAGAGCCAATGAACCCTCACGAAACTCCCTAGGCACGGCGGCCAGTCCTTCTTCTGTGGAGACAATGACTACCGGCACCGTGAGCAAGGCCAACGTCAGAGACGCCCACAGAATGCCGCCGGTGCCGAACGTCGGCGTAGGAAGCCGTTCAGGAAAGAAGAGCGTGTCGAGAGTTCCGCCGATGGCGTAAATGAAAAATCCTAGCCCGAACACACCGAAGACAATTGAGGGCACGCCTGCGAGATTGTTGACGGCGATTCTCACGAGTCGAACCATAGTGCCTTGTTTGGCATACTCTCGCATATAGAGCGCGGCAAGGACGCCGAAGGGGACGACGACGATGCTCATGATGATGACCATCATGACCGTTCCAAAAATGGCCGGGAAAATACCGCCTTCCGTATTGGCTTCTCGAGGCTCGGTGCTGAGGACAGACCACACATTCGTGAAATAGATCCAGCTCTTGTGCAAGAGATTCATCTCGTTCGGGCGAAGGGCGCGGATGATCTGCCCTACCGGGATCTGTTTCTCTCGTCCGTTCGCATCCACCATGAGGACAGAGTATTCATCGAATTGTGTGCGAAGCGCTTCCAATTCCACGGTTTTTTCTTGGTAACGGGACTCGGCGGCAGCGACCTGAGCCTTAAGATCATCGATTTGCCCCCTCTGCCTCGTAGAGGATGGATTTTCCATTTCGAACGCACGGATCTTCAACCTGACTTGCTCGATATCTGCATTAATAGAACCGATCTCAACTCTCTCGATCCGAGTAATCTGTTGATGAAGGGCACTGGTCGTGTCGATCAGTGGGCCCAATGCAATCCACCCTGCGTCATTCCCTTCTGCCTGGAGCGTTTCTCCTTTGTAGACCGCCTTGATCCTGGCATACATGTTGCCCCATTCGCGTCGTTCCAAGAGCACCATTTCTGTCGGATAGGTGAGTGACACAATCTGATCGTCGTTGACCCATTTGAAATCAAGCCCATATAAATCGCGATTTCCGATCTTGACTCGAAGGCGGCCCTTCCCTTCTGGGCGGTCCGGTGTGACAGAGCGAGGGATGACTTCGCGCCCGGCCAGTTGTCCCATCATGTGCTGCCCATCCTTCAGGGTGAGTTCGGCGACGTCCGAGATCCAGAAGTATCCCAAGCCGTTGATCATGATCAGCAGCAACAGCCCGAAGACCATGAGCAAGGAAACCGAGACACCGGCGGCACATCCCCAGATGAACACGTTGCCGGAGGCGAGGAACTTTTTGAATGGGGCGCGCATTAATATTGACTATACTTCGTCCGCAGCCGTTGCCGGATGACTTCCGCCACGGTGTTAATCAGAAACGTGAATACAAATAGCAGCACGGCTGCCAAAAATAAGACCCGATAGAGCGTGCCTCCATGAGGAGCCTCTGGAATTTCCACGGCAATATTGGCTGATAACGTGCGAAAGCCATTGAACAGACTCCAGTCCATAATGGGGGTGTTTCCCGTGGCCATGAGGACAATCATAGTTTCTCCGATGGCCCGGCCAAAGCCGATCATCAATGCCGAGAAGATTCCTGGGCTTGCCGAGACAAGCACAAGCTTGACCAAGGTCTGCCAACGGGTGGCTCCCAACGCAAGAGACCCGGCGATCAAATGCCGTGGGACGTTGGATAAGGCCTCCTCGGAAATACTAAAGATAATCGGCACGATGGCAAAGCCCATGGCAAACCCCACCACGAGCGCATTCCGCTGGTCGTATCTGAGTCCCCAATGGGTCGCAAACCAGGCTTTATAATCGGACCCGAACAGAAACGACTCGATCGATTGATTCAAGCCCAGACAGATCCAGACTGCCCCGATGATGACCGGAATCAGCACAAACGATTCCATCCCGGGGCGAAGCCGACGAATGATTGCGGCGGGAAGATATTGCCAAATAATCGCTGTGACTGCGACGCTCACAGGCACAGCCACAGTCATTGCGACCAGTGCAGGGAATATTCGTTCGAGCATAGGGGCCAGCCACAAGCCGGCCAGAAAGCCCAGGATCACAGTCGGGAGCGCGGCCATGATCTCGATAGTCGGTTTGATCTTGGCTCGAAGATCAGGATGCATGAACATCGAAGTATAGATGGCTCCCAAGATGGCGAGTGGCACGGCAACCAGCATGGCGTACAAGGTCCCTTTCAACGTACCGAAAATAAGCGGAACGAGACCGAACTTTGCTTCAAAATCATCCGCGCCGCTGGAGGACTGCCATACATGCTCCGGTCCCTCATACCCTTCGTACCACACAGGCTTGAACAGGGTCGCGAGTGTTGTCTCCGGATGAGGGTTGTGAATCGCATAGATGAGTAATGCTCCCTGGTCGGTGAGCGCGACGGCTCCGTCGGCTTTGGGGGAAAATGTCAGAGTGCGAATCGCCTGGTGGTTCCCTGGAACCCTCAGCAGCGTCTCCGCAGCGGTGGAATAGTGGACAAAAAGATTGCCCTGCGCGTCGCCAGTGATGAACCCTTTGTCGCGAAGCGATGGAGAGATCCCGGTGACAGGGGAAGGATGCGCATCGAACTGATGAATCAGGCGAAGGTGAGTGATCGAGCTTTCCTGAGCTTGACGCACCGGCATCCAGACTGAAACGTCGCCGGCGCTGGTGCCGATGGCCAATGAACGATCTCCGATTAAGTAGGATAGGGCAGTGACTGACGTACCGGACGGAGCCACGGAGATGGTTTCGATCAGGCTCGGCTGAGCGCCTTCTCGCACATCGTAGTGGTAGAGGTTCCCGCCGGCCGTCCCAATCGAAAGTGTTTCGCCACGGCTGTCAAAGATCATGGCCGTCACGGGCTCAGTACCGTGATCGGTTAGTGTCACAGGGGCGGTCGCGAATGATGTGGCGGCGTACCACAGGCGCCCTTGATTTGTCAGGGCGACGGCGAGTGTGCCTCGCTCCGTCGGCTGATAGGCCAAACGAACAATTTGCTCTTTGGCAAGAGTCACTTGCACTGGAGAACCAAGGGTGACGGTTGGAACGATCTGGCGAGCCCCCTCTTCGAAACCGGCGGCAAACTCAATCGTCACCGGAATGATGCGACCATCGTTCGTGCCGAAGGCAAATTGATTACCGCTCCCTACCGCTCGCGCAATGGAAGTGATGGGAAGCTTGGCTAAGCCCGAAGGAAGGTCATGCGCCATGGGCGAGCCGGAACGAGCATTGAAGAAGCGAATCTGTTGGTCGGATCCTGCCGTGAGTTGATAGATAATCTCTTGGTATTCGTCCATTCCAACAAGGCTGGATTGCGGGAGCGCTCCCGGTGGAGACATCCCGGTAAGCTGACTGGTTTGCGTCCCTTGTGGAGGGAAGAATAAGGGGGTGACTTCTTTGACTAAGAAAATAAAGATCCCGATAATGCTCAGGATGACGGCAATCCCGCCCATCGTAATGACGATTTGAGCAAGCCGATCGAAGATGCGGCGCCGCGTCACACTGGTTGAGTGGTGCGATATCGATTGCAGGGGCGTATGGCCATACGCCCCTGCAGCGGGAAAGGGGGGCGGGGAGGGGTCGCCGGCGCTAGTCAAGTTTCTTGAGTTCCTGCTCGATCGCGCCGGCTTTCAGCGGGAAAAATCCGTCTTTGACCACGACTTGCTGCCCTTCTTTACTATAGATGAATTTGATGAATTCTCCGACGATCGGATCCAGCGGTTTATTCGGCGCCTTGTTGACATAGAGATAGAGGTGGCGCCAGAGGGGATACGACCCATTGTCCGCATTTTCTTGGCTGGCATCTTTAAACGGCATGCCGTCTTTTTCAGCCAGCGGAACGGCGCGCACGTTTGATGTGAGGTACCCAATGCCACTGTAGCCGATGCCGGCTTGATCTTCACTCACGCTCTGGACCACGGAGGCCGACCCAGGCTGTTCTTTCACTTCGTCTTTGTAATCACCATTCTTGAGGGCATGATCCTTGAAAAATCCATAGGTGCCGGAGGCGGAGTTCCGTCCATAGAGACTGATGGGACTGTTGCCGAAGTCACCATTCAGGCCGGTCTGTTTCCACAACTGAATGTTCTCATTGTAACCCCAGCGTCGGCTCTTCGAAAAAATCGCATCGACTTGCGCCATCGTGAGTCCTTTGACCGGGTTGTCCTTGTTGACATAGACGGCAAGCGCGTCGATGGCGACCGGAAATGCGGTGGGTTTATATCTGAATTTTCTCTCGAAGGCATCGACCTCGGTATTTTTCATTGTGCGGGACATCGGCCCAAGCTGCGCCGTGCCTTCGATCAATGCTGGAGGAGCCGTGCTCGACCCCTTGCCTTCAATCTGGATTTTGACATTGGGATATTGTTTACGAAATCCTTCAGCCCAGAGGGTCATAAGATTGTTGAGTGTATCCGAGCCGATGCTGTTGACATTGCCGGACACCCCGCTGACTTTGATGTAGCCTTTCAAGGCAGGGTCGAGCATGATCGCGTTATCGGCATAGGCCGATGGGATACTGGCAACAAGTGCCCACAGGAGGGCGAGGCACCAGAGACTGGGCTTGGCAGTTGATCTTTTCATTGAGACTCCTTTCATTGTCCTGAAGTATGGCCGCGGCCTATTACCAGCGTGTAACATGCATGTTACAGCGGTGTTAACTCTCGCAATAATTCTACTTATTTCCATGTAACCGAGTTGGCAAGGGGGGCTCTCTGTTGCCATCCATAAAAAACAAAGCCCGTCGTCAATAATCCCACTGCAATTGAAACCCGAGGATCTGCCCATCGTGGATCGGATCGTGCGCGTTTTTGGTATCTGCTCGTGTGGTACAGACATAGGCGATGGTCGTGAACGGCAGTCGCGTCATTTCACTACTTCCATTTTTCCTGTTGGGAACTATCGATTGCCGTTGCTGCCTTGAAGGATAAGCCCGATCGATTAAGGTGAGATGACAGGGGTATTACAGAATTGTTAAGTTTGCGGGGAGATTCAAAACATTATTCGGGCACGCGCATAGTACGCTGCGGGAAAACTCGGTGGGCAGCCGGAATGTCATGGCTATGACTGTACCTGAGCCGATTGGTGCCGCCGTGCGGCATTTGGAATCAACACCAAAGCTGTAGAACGAATTAGGGTGTAGCCTGTTTACGAGAGGGCTTAGGTTCTGATGAAGACTTCGAGGTTCCCGGTTGTTTCTCGTTGCGAAGTTTCTCGAATTCAGCTTTCAATTTCTCGATCGTGTCTGATTGTTCTTTCAGTTGAGCCCGCAGATCAAGATTGTCGTTGGTGAGTTCGCGGAGTTGCGAACGCAGGTCATTCACGGATTCTGTCGCGACCGTCGCTGCTGTGTCGGCCTTCAACGCCGGCAGCCCAGCTGCAGGCAGTACGACCTGGGATCGAGATGAACTCGTTGCCGATTGAGGGGCCCTCTGTCCTGCCAGGATTTCTACCGGTGTGAGCGAGATGTGGACCTTTTCAAATGCGTTCCAGTGCGGCTCCTTCTCATTAGGCACACTGGCTGCTCGGGCTGATCCGACCACCCAGAGTTTCATGCCTTTGGTATCCCGCGGATCTTGCTTCTCGCCCCCGCCTGGGTCAGCCTGCAAAAAGGCATAATGATCCGTGAGCACCACATGCAGGTAGTCGTCTCGGAAAAAGAGGCTCCCGGACGTGCGGTCAGTGTCATACGGTGCCGATGGATTTTGGATTACAAAGAACACGCGTTCACGTGGGGTTGCTTCGTGGAACGCTGCTGCGAGCGGCTCAGCCAGCAAGACAAGTTCCGCCTCGGTGAACAATGGCTTCGGCTGAGGAGCAGAAAACAGCCCAACCAACGTACCGCTCCACCCCGATACTTCCAACGAACCGATGAGCGAGCGAATCTCTTTCGGAGTGAGATCTGCCGGATGCCTGTTCCTCACGGGGGGCGTAGCATGCTCATTCGTCGACAAATCAGTGATGATGCCGACCTGAATACCTGACTCCTGATAGAGAACGCGCTGCTGGCTGGTTGCTCCGCAGGCTGTCAGCACCAGCAGACAAGACAAGCTAAACAGGAGTCCAGCTGCTGTTCTTTCGCGGAGTGCTACGCAAGCCTGGCTTGTGAGCCATGACAGGGCACAAGAAACGGACGTAAGGGCAGGCCGTCGCATTCTTTCCACCTCTTGAACCCGAGGGATGGCACAGGCCACGAGCTGCACTTCAATGCCAGAAGGGTAGGGGGCTATTTGCATGTGAATTGGATCGCCCAGCGCCTTTCCCGGGACACCTGCCCATCACGGGATAACTGTCCCATCCATGCTCTATCGACAGCTTGGTCGACTCTGGGAACTTCTCCCTCACGAGAAATGCGGTAGCCGGTTGGACACTTTTCGCCAAGAAGGCGCAGCGCATCTTCTCGCCCTGACGAAGTCAGTACGTCTTGTTCCTCAACGTACGAGTAGAGGATTGTTCCTCCTGTTGCCGTTTCATTGACGATTTCTGCATGCGGTATGCAGCTTGCTAGAGCGAGCGAAAAAACAACAAGCACGACCAGTTGATTCCCCCACGATGGGGCATGAGGCTCAGGCCCTTTGTGTGCATGGCCCAGCCAAGCTTGCCCGCGTTGCAAATTTGCCATCCGAGGGCTGCTCTGCAATGGCAATACAACGTGATCCTTGCGCGGACAATATTCTTCTCTCATACAAGGGAACGGTAAGAGATGATGTCCTTCTGCATACTCAAAGGGAGGTAACGCATTATAATCAACCCTGTTGTATCGCGCCACCTCCCCATCATCCATCTCTTCTCTCGCCTGGTTGAACTCAGACGCCGGCTACTGATAACGGACTTGAAATTGAGCCAGAAAGACATTCTGTGCGAAGGCATCGGTATTGGGGACCGTAGTACCTGGGCCAGTCCCCTGGTGGTGGCGAAACTCGTAATCGATCGAGATCTTACTCTGGATCTTGGGCGGAAGATTCTCGAAGTAGTAGTTGAATCCCACGATGGTGCGCGTATACATGTCATTGCTCATCGTGGTACTGGGGTCGAACTGTTCATACATCACAACCGGCTCAAAGTTTTGGAGAGGCCCATCCGATATAAAATACTTCCCGAGGACATACCATGTCCGCCGTTGAACGCCAGGGGCTCCGTTACCGCCGCACTGGGCCACGTTAGAACAGGCTCCTTGAGCCGGGGTGCCGACAGTGGTTTGATTGGCTCCATCATGCCCTTGCCACCATTCACCCTGCACCATCAATCCAGGAAGGTAGCGAGAGGTATAGCGGGCATCGATTCCGTACCGGTCAAAGGCTCCTTTCCCACGCCCATTGATTTCCGTACCAGTATTATTGCTTTCTCCCGTCAACACCGTAAAACTGATAAATGAAATGTCCGTCACCATAAAACGAGCCCGTGAGTAGAAAACTTTGGGGCCATTCGCCCCCACGGCGTTGGCCTGGAAGTTATTGTTGTTCATGATCCCGACTACGTAGTCTAGCTTGTGGAATACGGTGCCTCTGACATCGGCAAAGTAGTCGCGCTCTTGAATGAAGTCGATCGTGCCGACCGTGCTATTCGACCCGTTTCGGTTTACGCCGCCGCTGCCGACCGAATTGAGGTAGGGTGAGCTGACCACATCGCGGAGACCGCCGGATTGTTCCGTGAAAATGCCGAAGGGCATACGAAACACACCCATCCGAATGACGTTGAGGTTGGGTGCGATGCTGGGCATCGGTCTGAAATCGATATAGGCTTCACGGAACATCGTGGTCGCAGCCGGAGTCCCTGATGGTTGGGTGTTACAGGGTGTCCCCGTCGCACACCCAGGTGTATTGGTGGTCAAGTTGTTACTCTGCATTTCCATCAGGGTGTGCCATTTCGGGATGTATTCGTTGACTTTTCCGTACATGAGTACCTCGGACCGTCGGATCGAGAGGTTATCTTGGCTCTTGCCCTCGGCGACCTTGGCGTCCTGGTGCGTGTAGAGAAACTGCAGAGCGTTCAATCCGATGTTAAACTTGCCGCTCAGCGACGGAAGCTTTTCGATCTTGGCTTTCCACTCCTCGACCATGCCTAAACGCGAATCGAGATTCGTGACTGGATCCGGTACGGAGGTAGAGGGACTAGGCGCCTGCGCCCCTTGTCCTGCCGGTCCTGCCTTTTCACGATCGGCTTGAAGTTTGAGCCATTCTTCTTTGGTGATCTGCCCTTTCTCATAGAGAAGGTCCTCAAGACCGGCTTGGGCAATTTCGGCCTGGACAATACACCCAAGGCTGATAACGCAGGCGATGGTTGCGAACCACAGTCGTGTCATTCGAATACCTCCATCATGACATTCTTCTCCTCTCCAGACACCTCCAAAGAGAGGCCTCGTGAAATACGCTTCAGGTTGCCGCCGGCAGCTTGGGTCACCCACTCCTCAGCAGTGACCTGCTCGAATAGCTTGTTCCCAATCCCGTTACTTCTTCGCGACGCAGTATGTCTTTTCCGGAAGGGGTGAAAGGCCTCCGCCAACATCTTCCTTAAATTCGGCGATTTCGGCCCCGCCTGTCTGCCACACATGGATGCAGTCCGCGATTAAGAAGGGCTCGGTTTTTGGTATGCCGTTCACCAGAACCGGCCGTCTGCTCGTGGTCGTTCCCACAATGATGAACCGGTTCCCCCTCATCAGATCCAGCATTTCAAGCTCCCCTGGATAGAGAAAGGCGAATTCATGGTCACCGGTTCTCTTGACATCTTCCGTGGGTCCATACACGGGATGGTTCACGATGGGAAGTTGCTCCGCGACAATCACGATGCCCTTGCCGTTCTTGGTAGCCTGTACGATCCGGCCTCCCAGCATGACTTTGATCCCTGCATCGGATTTCCCTGACTCATTCGTAGGACCCGCGTCACGCCACGCCTCAAAATGAAAGGTGGGAGAGACCTTTTCCATGACGTCTGGCGGAAAAGGCGTGTTAGCAGCACACCCGGACAGCACTGCGCACAGGGTCAGAGTCACAAGCGCTGAGAGAGGCATAAGATTCATGAGGCTCACTCCTTGTTGGGGTGGATGGTTGGCTCAGTTCGAACTCGCCACGGGTAAAAAGGGCTGCCTGAGACGGTAACCGCTTGTTCAGGAGGTGAAGATCAAAACCTATCCTGAATGTTTTCCTTGGCATCATGTGCTGAAAGCTTGCCGTATGCTCACCTGGTCACCATGATTTGAATCACTTGCTCTATACACCACAAGGATATAGAGGCGGCATGTTATGTGGCTGATAACGGAGTGTTACCAACGTGTTAAATTATTAACGTTGTGTAAAATTGTTACAGCGCGGTCTGCTTGCGAGAGGGGCAACGTGTAAGGGAAGGCTTGGAAATTCTTGTTTTTGTTTCGTTGCGAAGCCGCTGGTGTTCGGCTTGTCCTTTCACGATGGGTCCGATTGATCACTCAGTTGAGAACGCAGGACACGAGTTGTCATGCCGAAGTCACTCACGGATTCTGTCGAGCTTGTCGCTCTGGTGGCGGCTTCCAACACCGGCTGCGGGCAGGGTTACTTGAGGGCGAGCTGAACGCTTCGCCCTGGCTGGTTATAGGTCTCTATTGATTGTGACCAAGAATTCAGAGTAATCGATGCTAGAGGACTCGGAAGTACTTCACCGAGCTTGTTCCATTCTGATCGCGCTGGAGCACCACAGTCGCATTCCTGGTTACTTCACTCACCTTCACTATCATACGAGCCAAAAATAGGTCGCTCTTGACGTCGTAGAGGTTTTTCTGGCGGAGTTCCTTCCCGATGTCCTCAAAACTACTCACGCGATCCAAGTCCTGAATGGTCTTGAAGGGGCGCGCCTGAACAATATCCGCCGCCATGCCTTGAGTAATACGAGAATCGAGGGCCTGAAGCACAAGGGGACTGGCGGTGTTCAGATTCACCTTGCTTTCACCTTCTTGCGGATAGACAGTCACCACCTTCGAGATCTTTGCGATGATGTCGGGCGTCATGCCTTTGATCAGGCGCAAGTCTAACAACGTCTGCAGAGGCTCGTTCGCCGCACGGTAGGACGGACGCAACGTTTGATAGTAGAGGCTTTCTGCTCCGGTTGGTTCCGGCACCTCGTCCTGATCCACCCAATCCACGATCGCATCCACCAGGTCCGGATTGATCTGCAAGAGTTCGAAGAGCCGCTTGACCCTCTGAACCCTGGGCTTCCTGGCATTGACGTCTCCGCCGGCCGCCAGGTCGTTCAGGTTCAGCTTGCCCCGTTCGTCCTCGATCTGCGCGGTCAGCAGGCCGTCGCCGATGGCATAGTTCGAGATGGGAAGAGCCCACACGTCGGTGGGAGCATCGAAGAACTGTCCCGTTTGCTTGTCCTTCAAGAAGTCTTGCTGCAAGATGCCACGGGCTGCCTGCACCGCCGCGCGCGCAAGCACGGTGGCTTTGAAGTTATCGCGAAACGTGGCCGCATCGCGGTATTCCCTCCTCGCCTCGGCATCGAACTCAAGAATCAGCGCAACCAGGAGGGTCAGAACCAGAAGGGTGAGGAGCAGGGCAATGCCGCGTTCATCAGACCTTTGCATAGGTCACGATTTTCAGCGTGGCATCGAGATTGACGGGATTATCGTATTTCGGTTTCATCTGTAAATGACGCACCTGAACGTCATAGGGAGCCTGTTCAATGGCAACCAGCAACGCAAGAAGCTGAGGAAGGGAGACGCCGTCGAGTCGAAGGTCGACCGCGGTTTCCTGATAGCCCTGGACGACAATGGGGGCCTGCGGTTGCATACCGACGATGCGATCGCGAATCTGTGCTGTCGTCGTCGCTTCTTCCATGAACGCCAGGAGCGAAAATTGAGCCGGCGGGCTCGGCATGCGCTGCTCGAGCTTGGCGATACGCGCCTGCTTGAGTACGTACTCCTGCGCCACGAGTGCAAGTTCCTGGCTGTCTTTCGCTTTTCGTTGCGCTTGCCGATCGAGCTTGTCGATCGATGCCAGAAGCGGATCGACGATCAGCAGAAAGACAAGTGCTGCTGCGACCATGGCACCGCCGGCAGACACGATGATGCGCTCGCGTGGATGAGAAATGCTGCCACCGTTCTTTCAGCATCTGCATCATGGCCGTTGCACCGTATAGGTGAGGCGAAACACGACTTGGTTCTGCACGGCTCCGACACGGGTATCGCTGATAGACACGTCCTGAAAGGTCTCGTCCGCCTCGAACGCCTGCTTGATTTTCTCGACCGCATCGAAGGTCGTGGTCTCTCCCTCCAAGATGGATACTGGTCCCGTCGATCGTCAGTTCCCGCACTTTCAACGGCACGCCCGGCGGCACATGTTTCACCAGTTCTGCAAGGCCGGCAAGGGCGTTGTATCTTTTGCCGTCCACAATCGAGAGACCTTTGTCCATCTGCGACACCCGATAGCGCGCCTGATCCACTTCTTCACCCGGGCCGGCACCCGGGCCGAATGTTTGCTCGTATTGCGCCTGGAGGCCGTGCTTGAGATCCTTCACCGTCGAATCTTTGAGGAAGACGCGTGTGGAGAGATCCACTAGCGCCAACACGGCGAGGATGAGCGCACCCCATACGGCCAGCCGTCGATCCTGTTTCGAGACATCCGCGGTGGCTGATGCGGCATCGCTGCCGGCTTTGAAGTCCAGCGCGAGGTTCGACCCTGCCAACCTCGACTTCCATCGGGGGCGGACAATGTTCGGATGGATCGCCAATCCGAATGCAATCGAAAACGCGCGGGGACAGCTCGATCCAAATCCTTGTCGGGGGCCGACCGGGAGCAAGCCTAATTGGTGCGCCATATGCCCGCTCAGTTCTTTCAGTTTCGAGCCGCCGCCGGATACCCAACAATGAGTCAGTCGCTGATGGACAGTGCCTTCATAGGTATGGAGGGAGACGCGTAGTTCTTTGAGGACCGGTTCGAGCCAGGCATCGACCTCCTGTACGGCCATGGCCCGCTTCCGTCGTTCCGCTTCGGCGAAGCTGCAGGCATAGCGAACGGCAAGCGCAAGGGTCAGATGATTCCCGCCCCACAGCACGGTCCGCAACAGCACAGGACGGCCTTCATGCACAAGGCACAAGGTCGTCTTCGAGGCCCCAACATCGATGATCGCCAGGTCGCCGGGGACCTGGGCGCCCTCCTCTTTCAGAAATTGGCTGACGGAAAACAAGGCCATGCCGTCGATCGTGATCACGGAGGGGTTCAGATCAGCAGAGGCCATAAACTGCAAATGTTCGGCAATTTTTGCTTTGGGCGCTGCGGTGACGAGCACATCGGACCCGTTGTTTTTTCCGACCCCCTCCTGGGATTCTCGCGCCGGCAGCAACAGACTGCCGACGGTGACGTCTTCCAAGGGCATGGGAATCAGATTTTCCATTTCGAACGGGACGACCTGGGCCAGCTTGGAGGCGTCGCGAAACGGGAAGGAGAGGGTTCTGACAAACACATCTTGGCAGGGGAGTGCGGTGACAATCTGCCCACTCTCATACAATCCATGCTGCCAGAGAAAATTCCTGAGCATGGCCGTGCGATGCGCCGGTTCCGTGTGTTCCTGACGCCCATAGGGAACGGGCAGATGGAAATATTCCACCGACTCGCGCCCTGTCAGACGCCGGCGAAACCGCACAGCCTTGAAGGCCGTCTGTCCAATATCGAGTCCGACACATTCAGCAATCATCGACAACCCTGTTTACGAGCCCGGGTTATTTGGTTCATTTGATTTGTTTTGTTCATCTAGTTGGTGTTGTTCAACCAAACAAACGAGACAAACCAAATAAACCAAATAACAGTTTTCTCCCGCTAGAGAGCCACCCTAGCATTCATAATCGGCCCCACCAGCTTGAACGTCACGGGGGTCCCAGGCTGAAACGGCGGCAGCGACAAGCTAGCTGCTTTTCTAGCAAACCCGGCGCCGGGAATCACGGTAACCGTAAGATCCAGAAGGCTCTGTTGCAGCGGCTGCCGCAACGCCACGCGACCCTGAGCCGTAAAGGATCCATCCTCACCGTCTCCCTTCAATTCTGTGACATCGCATGCGCCGTCGTGACAGGCGAGCGACGCTTGGATCCGGCCGAAGGCGAGCGAGGGATTTGCGGAGGTGCCTGCAGCCAGCGGTTCAACGACGAGATCCTTGATTTCGACCTTCACGGCCCCTTCCCCTTTGAGGGCAGCATCGACGCCTTGTGCGTTGTCCCAGCGATGCATGAAATCTCCTTGGACTGTCCCTCGGCTCACGTAGGGTCTCAGGACTTTCGCAAGCTCCATATCCTGGAGCCGGCCTTTGACGGCAACCGGACCCTCTAAGGACCACGAGGCCGCAGACAGAGATCCCGTAGCTCGTCCAGCTCCTGCCTGCGGCACTCCAGGCAACTGGACCACGTAATCTATCACCAATCGCCCTAAAATTGCCTGAAAGACGCCAACTGTTGCCCGGACAGCTTCAACGGGAATCGCTTCGCTTGCGGCTCTGGCGAAGACGAGGTCGCGCCACTCGATCGCTGCCGGAAAGCCCACGGACCAATCCCCGGCTCGAACCTCCCATCCACTCGCCCGATTAAGTTCGGTCAACAGGCGGTTCTGGAGCGGGCCATAGGGAAAGGTCAGGAACAAAAATACGATGAAACAAGCCAGCGACGCCAGCCCCCATCCGAGGGGTCCCTTACGCATCAGCATCTCAGGCCAGGCAAACGGCCAAGTCGTCATGAGGCTCCCACCGCCACCCACTGGCGGACGGTCTGAAGTTCTGTTTTGTCTTGGAGCAACGTCAATTCAATTAAGATGGCTTTGGGAGACCCAGGTCGTACACGGCCGTCCCATTCATCCAGCCAGAGATTGTTCTTCCCGTCGTAATAGCGCACGTTGAACCCTTTCACCTTGGTAGCCAGCTCGACTTGCTCAATGGATTCGTCTGTCAGACCGTAGAGATTCCTGCGTACAAATCGAAGGAGGCGATCACCTTCTCTGGTGTAGACGATCCGAACCAGTTCGGTATCTTTGGCCGACTCTGCCCCTCGAAACTGGCCCATGGTGAGAAAGGCTATCGAATCTGCAGGCTGACCGTCCAGCAGCCCGTTGATCCCCATCCAAGGGCCGGTATTCGTAGGAAGCGCACTGACCGACAGCTCATCGGTCATGACACGTAGGGTACTGCGAACGATCTGCTCATTGGCCGATTTCGCTCGTGCCGCATCAATCGCACTCGTCGTGACATAGAGGGACCCAAAGACCAAGGCGGCCATCATGGAAACTAGAGACACCGCCAGCAGAACCTCGACCAGGGTAAAACCGTCTTCAGAATCCCGTGGGGCTTGTCGAAAACGCATAGGTGCTGACCTCGACTATTTCATCCGTTTTCCCTCGGGGCCACAGAACCTGGATCTTGATTTCCCGCACGGTCGGCAGTGGTGTGGGCGACACAATCCGCTTCCAACGATAATTCGACGGGCGATTCGTGATCTCGGCAGTGGCTTGCGATCCCAGAGGGGTAGAAAGAAATTCTCCGCCTGTTTCACCGAGGGGCAAGAGCGCCCCCAATTCTGTCTCGATCAACTTTTCCTGCGCGAGGATTGTAGCAGTCGTGAGTTCCTTGGCTCTCGCATGGAGGTCGAGATCCCAATTGCGAAGTCCCAATAAGATCGGCAGCGCCAGCGCGAGAATGGCGAGCGCAATCAAGACCTCCAATAACGTGAAACCCCGTTCACTCCCCATAGAAACACATTCTGCGATGACACAGCTTTCTCAACGGTGGCGCGATTACCCACCTACTGCGGTCGTCTTTAGCAACGGTCTCACCCGATCGGGGATTGTGAGTGCTCTGGGAGGCTCGATCCGATCATCGCTCGTGCGGATCGCTCCTGTAACCGGTTCAATGGCAATGGCCAGAATGTTATTGCGCGCATCCACCAAATGCATTGTCGCCGGATCGATCCTTCCCGTAGGGTAGAAGAACAGATCGACCCGACCGGATTCTTTTTTCCCCTGAGCTGCCAAGATGTCTGAAAAGCGAATGGCGGCAGGGAGGTTCAACGGCGTAGCCCAGGCGGCATCGATCGGCACCTTTTCTTGGTTCCCATCCAGGATCACCGGCCAGTAGACCCCTCGGTCGATATCGACATACAGACGGACTGTCTTCTGAGTCGTCATGGCTAGGCTCTGAAGGGATCGCACAGTCCCGACCATCCGCCGGCCGACAGACCCAAGATTTTCATCCAGAGAAATTCGAGGTAGGACGATTCCCAGCAAGCCGACGAGCAAGAACAGCACGATGATGATTTCCAGAATGGTGAATCCATGCGAGGCCCGTAAGGAGTGAGGGGTGAGGCGTAAAGCGAGGGAGGACAACCGCCGCGTCTTCCATGTCCTTAACCCTGTACCCCGTACCCCCTGTACCCCTTGCCCCATCCTGCTAATCCTTGTCCAGATTCCAATTGGTGATATCAGCATTGACTCCCTCGCCACCCACTTCGCCATCGGTTCCGAGGGAGATAATCTCATACTCAGCTCTCAGACCTGAACTCTGACCGGAGGTCTGAACGGCACTCTGACCGGGACTCAGATACTTGTAAGGGTTTCCCCAGGGATCTTCCGGAAGTTTAGGAAGATACCCGCCGATCTTCCACTTCTTTGGGATCACCCCGACCGAAGGCTTTTCCACCAAGGCCTTCAATCCTTGTTCGGTCGAGGGATAGACACCGTTGTCGAGCTTATAGAGCTGCAACGCTCCTTCGATATTTCGAATTTGAACTTTTGCCGCCGTGCGCTTGGCATCATCGGTTCGCCCCATGATACGAGGGATGACCAAGGCCGCGAGGATTGCGAGAATGGCCACCACGACCATGATCTCGATGAACGTAAAGCCACGTTCACTGCGGAGAACATGTCGTGATGCGTGATGCGTGATGCGTGGTCTGAGGGAACCCGCGTGCCAGTGTTTCCTGCTCCACATCGTCAGCACACGTTGGGCCTGCTCTCTTCCGCTCATCGAACACCTCCCTTTTCCTTCAACCTCATCCCACATCACCCTTCACGCATCACGGTTCCTTACCGCACCATCTGTCCCATCTCAAAGATGGGCAACAGGATAGCCACGACGATACAGAACACCAAGACGCCCATGACCAAGATCATGATGGGTTCCAGAAGTGACGTGAATCGCGTAATGACTCGATCGACTTCACCGTCATAAATGTGGCCGATTCGACGCAGCATCTCCTCCATTTCACCGCTCCGTTCACCGACCGCAATCATGTGGGTGACCAACGCGGGAAATTCTCCGCTACGCTTCAGAGGTTCGGCAATCGTTTCCCCCTCGCGTATATTCTGTCTGGCCCCCTCGACCGCATGCTCCAGCACACGATTATTCATCACCCGCTTCGCGACATCCATGGCATCCAACAACTGCACACCACTCGCCAGCATGGTGGCCAACGTGCTCGTGAGCCGCGAGATCGCGACCATACGAGCCACCTCGCCCATGAGTGGAATCTTCAGCAACCATCGGTCGGCCGTGAGCTGCCCCGCTTCCGTTTTCATCGCTCGACGTACCGCCCACACAATCACACCCACTCCACCAAGGATCACCGCCCAATAGTCCGCAAGGAAATTGCTGAGGGTCATCAGCACGACGGTGGGCCAAGGGAGGGCCTGCTTCAAACTTGTAAAGACGGCGGTGATTTTCGGCACAACAAAAGTCATGAGGAAAAACAGCACCGAGACACCAACGATCAACATCAGGGCAGGATAGAGAATGGCATTCGTCACTTTATGCTTGAGCGCCAACTGCTTTTCCAGAAACTCCGCAAGGCGGAATAAGATCTGATCCAACGCGCCGCTGGCTTCACCGGCCCGCACCATGTGCACATAAATCTGGGAGAACTCGCGAGGGTAGCGCTCGAGCACCGCGCTGTAGGACGAGCCTCCACGGATTGCTTCACGGATATCGGCCATAAGGCTCTTGACGGATTTCTTCTCGGTTTGATCCACCATCACCCCGAGCGCGTCGACCAGCGGCAGTCCTGCGACCAGCAACGTCGCCAACTGCCGGGTCATCATCGCCACATCGGTCGTGCTGAGGGCAGGGGAGCGTCCGATTCCACCAACGGATTTGCCGGAAGTGCCCGTGATCGCGCCGGCCGTGGCCGATCCCTGTTCCACCATATCGGTGGGAAACACGCCGACCTTCCGCAATTTCACGCGCGCAACCTTCGGGCTTTCGGCATCGATGATGCCGGTCGCCGCTCCGCCGTCGTTCCGATAACCTTTATATTGATAGACGGGCATCTTGCTAGCCCTCATTATTCATGACGGTTCGTCGCGAAATCGCGGAGCCGCGTCGCGAGACCAGCGCGCGGAGTTCAAGGGACTGGCTCCGACGTCTGCGGCGGTGCCTGTCCCGCTGTTCATCAAACTGGGACAGGCGCCAAAATGAAGGGCGCCAGTCCCAACAGTACGTTGAGGGTACGAGGGGCGAGCCCGCTGGCCGAAGGCTCGTCGTAGCAGCGGATCCGTGATTGTAGCAAAAGCGTTCATGGGTAATGCGGGCTAAATTTCTACTTCCTGTTGGGTAATCCGCATCAATTCCTCGGTCGTCGTCACCCCGTGAAACACTTTCTCCGTCCCCTCATCTTTCAAGGTCACCATCCCCTTTGCCATCGCCGCTTGACGAATCGACGCCGAGTCCGCCTTGCTCCCGATGAAGCGGCGAATTTCATCGTCCAACACAAGGAGTTCAAAAATGCCGGTTCGACCTCGATAGCCGGTTTGGGAACAGGCCGGGCACCCGACTCCTCGATAGAATGTGGGGCGCACCCTCGGCGGAACGATACCGAGCCGAATCAGTTCTTCATCGGCCGGCTGATAGGGCTGCTTACAGTCCGAACAGACCTGGCGGAGCAACCGTTGAGCTAAGACGGCCACCACCGAGGAGGCGACGAGAAACGGTTCGATGCCCATGTCGATCAATCGTGTAGCCGCGCTCGCGGCATCGTTGGTATGGAGCGTGGAGAAGACCAAATGTCCCGTGAGTGAGGCATGAATGGCGATTTCAGCGGTTTCACGATCGCGGATTTCGCCGATCATGATGACATCAGGGTCTTGCCTGAGAATCGACCGCAGCCCTGCGGCAAACGTCAGGTTGATCTTGGGATTCACTTGCATCTGGCCCACGCCGAGCAGCTGATATTCCACCGGGTCCTCAACGGTAATGATGTTCTTGTCCGGCGCATTGATGTGCGTCAATGCCGCATAGAGCGTCGTCGTCTTCCCACTCCCGGTCGGTCCGGTCACGAGAATGATGCCGTGTGACAACTGGATCAATTGCTGGATGATGCCCAACCGATCCTGCGAAAAACCCATTTCCGACAGATTCAACAAACGATTCTCTTTCTCCAATAGACGCAGGACCACCCGTTCCCCATGTGAGGTCGGCAGGACCGAGACACGCAGATCGACATCCTTGCCCGCCGTTCGAATCCTAAATCGCCCATCCTGCGGCAATCGCTTCTCCGCGATGTTCAGACCAGCCATGATTTTCAATCGCGCGATAATGCTCGCCTGCAGATGTTTAGGAGGTGTTAAAACGGGATACAGCACTCCGTCGATGCGATACCGAACGACCAGCCCCCGTTCGAACGATTCGAAATGAATATCGCTCGCTCGCTGCCTCACTGCTTGAAAGAGCACGGAGTTGACTAACCGAATGATGGGAGCTTCGTCTGTGGCATCGAGGAGATCCTGCGGTTCATCCAACTCGTGAGCAATTTGGTCCAGGCTCTCACTGGCCGCGATATCCTCCATGACTTCCTCGGCGCCCGCAGGGCTTGCCGCTTCGTCATACACACGATTGAGGCAGGCCAGGAGCGACAAGCTGCTCGTCAACACCGGCTTGATCGGAAGGCCAAGTAACAGCCGAAGGTCGTCCAATGCAGCCGTCTCCGTGGGATCGATCGTCGCCACGAGCACAGATCCATTCTCTGTCCTCAGAGGGAGCACGTGATAGCGGCGGGCGAAATGGATAGGGACCTTCTTGACCCATTCATGATCGACCTGGCTCACATCAAGATTTGGGAGCCAGGGAAGATCAAATTGAATGGCAAGCGCCTGGAGTAGTTGATCTTCGGTAATCGACCTAAGTCGGATCAAGATTTCGCCGAGACGTCCCCCCTTGGTCCCTTGAACATTCACCGCCTCAAGCAACTTGGCTTCGGTCAAGCCGAACTTGTCTTCAAGGATCGCTCCTAACAGCGGCCGACCGGAATATTCGTCATTCATCGCAGAGCACCAACGAGTGGATGGTTCATCCCCGGGAGAGCCCATTAGCCTCGGGACAAGACCACAAGCCTTTGGAGTTTAAAAGAATACTCTCTACCGGATCGCTCTGACAAGGTCACAAAGGCCCCTCCGATCCAGCCGTACTGCAAGGCATACCTTCTCATTTCCGCCAATACCAGAAGCGTAGAAGGGCAGCGAGTTGTCAAAAGCAGATAAGGGGCCGCCGCAGAAGAGGATTCAGGGGGACTCAACGGATGTCGAACGTCATCGCAGTCCGCTGATTGTTCCGCAGGACATCAAGTTTGACCATCTTCTCGTTGCGGAGCTGCTGGAAGAGCGTGAGCATCGTACCCGGATCACGGATGTCTACGCCATTGACCTGTTGGAGGACATCCCCATACTTCAACCCAATTTTCTCATAAAAACTGGCTGGAGCGATAAAGTCCAGGCGGAACCCATTCATCGCTCCGTTCACCAGATATGGCACAGCTCTCGCCTGGGACAATAACTTGGGAATATCGCCCATCGCTTGCTCAACGTCTCTCCGATCAAGCACGGTACGCACGGGACTCCCAGGCCCCGGAGCGACGGCCGGGACGACTGCGACCGGGGCAGACGGAGGCTTCTCGATCTGCGATGTGGCGAGTTCCAGCAATTCCTGTTGATCACCCTGACGAACGACAATCCCGTCCCGTCGGATTTCACTGATCTCACCCACATCGGGGATTTGGTCGTGCAGCCGAAAGAATAATTGGCGTTTGCTGGATAGTTCTTCAACGATGGCGGAGACCCCTTCATGATCGCCGATCACGACCCCCAGCAGCTTAAGCTTCGACGCCAGATTTAACGGAACACGGGAAGGCGGCGCAACGGACCCCGCAGTGCCCATACCGTGCCCATACCTAAGGGATCAGGCGGCAGAGGAAACAGTCCGCTCGTCCGAATGCGCTCAACCAAAACGGGCAAGGTCGCACTCACGTCAACCTCTCTGTCGGAACCCGGCGATGGCCGCACCACCCCTCCCGGAACAGACAAGGCCTCCGCAATCACCGCGTTGATGATGTGGGCCACGAGGAAAGCGCCACACATCACATAGGCGAGTATGATACCCCGACGTATATTCATAGGTTTCGAGACCGACCCTGAATCAACCATCCCATCCAGCAAGACATTCTAATGCGGAGTGAAAGTCCTGTGCAACAACAACTAACAAGTCCGTGACACGATCAAAACCATACAGTCCGTAGACAAGGCTGTGTAATCAGGACATAATTCAGCCACTTTCCGCCATCACCAAGGAGTGGTCTCGTGAAAAAAGCGCTGATCAGCGGCATTACAGGGCAAGATGGATCGTATCTGGCAGAGTTTCTCCTCGGGAAGGGCTATGAGGTCTACGGCATTATTCGACGATCGAGTTCGTTCAATACGGGACGGATCGATCCTATTTATGAAGACCCGCATGTTCCGCATCGACGGCTCCACCTGGTGTATGGCGACCTCAACGACGCGAGTTCGCTGAACCGCATCATCCGAACGATCCAGCCCGATGAAATCTACAATCTGGGCGCGCAAAGTCACGTGCGTGTGAGTTTCGATATTCCCGAATATACCGGCGAGATTACCGGGCTCGGAACGATCCGCCTCCTGGAAGCCATTCGGGAGTCGGGATTGAAACCGAAGTTTTACCAAGCATCGTCGAGCGAGATGTTCGGCAAAGTGCAGGACATACCTCAGCGCGAAACCACACCGTTCTATCCCCGCAGTCCCTATGGAGCAGCCAAAGTCTATTCTTACTGGATCACCGTCAATTATCGAGAAGCCTACGACCTCTTCGCCTGTAACGGCATTTTGTTCAACCATGAATCGCCCCGCCGCGGCGAGACGTTCGTGACGCGCAAGATCACGAAAGCGGCAGCCCGCATCAAGCTGGGCGTCCAACAGGATCTGTTTCTGGGAAATCTCGACGCCAAGCGCGACTGGGGTTTCGCCGGTGATTACATCGAAGCGATGTGGATGATGTTGCAGGCGAAGACCCCAGACGATTACGTGATTGCCACCGGCGAAACGCATACCGTCAAGGAAATGCTCGAGCTCACATTCGACCGTCTGCAACTGGATTGGAAGAAACATGTCAAGATCGATCAAAAGTACTATCGTCCGACCGAGGTGGATCTCCTCATCGGCGATGCGAGCAAAGCGAAGAAAGAGCTTGGCTGGGAGCCGAAGGTGCGTTTCCACGAGTTGATCGCCATGATGGTCGACGCAGATCTGGCAGCAGAGAAAGAAAAATTGGATGGCACGCGGAAGAGAGGGTAAAGGTTAGAGGTTGGAGGGGGAAGGTTGGAGGTAAGAGTGAGGTTAAGGTGAGGTGTGGAGAGGTTAGAGGTTGGAGAGGGGGAGACTGGAGGTTAGATGTTGGAGGTAGGAGGGGAGAAGGTTAGAGGAGAAGGACAGACCAAAACGGCTGAGAGGTATGTCTTTCCGTTCGAGAAGCTGGAAGTGTGGCAGGAGTCTGTCGAGCTTGCTGATTATGTCTTGGGATTGCTCGAACATGTACCTCAAGGCAGACACCTTCGTTTGGTTTCTCAAATGGAGGGGGCTGCGACATCCATTGCGCAAAATATCGCTGAAGGAAAAGGGCGGCAGCACAGGAAAGAATTCTTGCAGTATTTGAGCATTGCCCAGGGCTCTCTCTATGAAACGGTTACGTTGAATGAAGTGTTTCGCATAAGGAAACTCTTCAATGAAGGAGCATGCGTCGAAATTCGCAGACGAGCAGAGCACATCGATCGCAAGCTGAATGGATTGATGAACTCGGTAAGGGGAAAGAAAAGAGAGGAGTGGGGGTAAGGTTGGAGGATTGAGGATAGAGGTGAGACGGGGGTCCAGTCTCAAACCTCAGGCCTCTCGCCTCCAACTTCCAACCTCCAACCGCAGCAACTATGACATCCTTCTGGTCTAATACACGCGTCGTCGTCACGGGCGGAGCAGGTTTTCTTGGATCGTTTGTCGTGGAACAGCTCCGTGCGAAAGGCTGCCGAGACATATTCGTACCCCGCAGCAAAGACTACGATCTCGTTCAGATGGACGCTGTGAGACAACTCTACAGCGATCGAACCCCCGATATGGTCATCCATCTGGCCGCACGGGTCGGAGGGATCGGCGCGAACCAAGCCAATCCAGGAAAGTTTTTCTACGACAACCTGATGATGGGCACCCAGCTCATAGATGTCGGGCGCCAACGGGGACTCAAGAAATTTGTGGCGTTGGGCACCATCTGCGCCTACCCCAAGTTTGCCTCCATTCCATTTAAAGAGGACGACATCTGGAACGGATACCCCGAAGAGACCAATGCCCCCTACGGTCTCGCGAAGAAGATGATGCTGGTGCAGTCGCAGGCCTATCGTGAACAGTATGGGTTCAATTCAATCGTGTTATTTCCGGTGAACCTCTACGGCCCTCGCGATAACTTTGATCTGGAAACGTCTCACGTCATTCCAGCGTTAATACGCAAATGTGTGACAGCGAAAGAAGCAGGCCAGACCACACTCACGCTGTGGGGAGACGGATCTCCGACTCGAGAGTTTTTGTATGTTGAGGATGCCGCAGAAGGCATCCTTCTCGCAGCTGAGCACTATGAAGGAAGTCTACCCGTCAACCTGGGGACAGGGGAGGAAGTCACGATTCGCGACCTTGCCACCATGATTGCCGCGGAGGCCAATTTTGCAGGTCAGATTCTATGGGACACCACCAAACCCAACGGGCAGCCTCGACGGTGCCTGGATGTCAGCCGAGCCAAAGCAACTCTTTGGTTTTCAAGCGAAACATGCACTCCGGGAAGGACTCAAGAAGACGATGCAGTGGTTTTTTGCCAATCGCCACAATCTTCGACAAGTCACCTTCTAGCCTGAGCTATTCATGCCTACCTGCCGCATTCGCCTGATCCTCTCGGCCAGCGAAGCGTCTCTCGCAAGTCTCGCCTATCTCGCAGTATCCAGCATCCTGCCGGGCAGCGGGAGCAAATTTGAACGAACCTACCATAGCATGCGCTGTTTTCCTTTTCTCACACCCCAGCGACAGCCACAAAGACATTGAAACGTAACGAGTTCGGAAGCCACCTTGAATGGTCCAAGACTTGCGAACTAGATGACGTTTTCTTTCATATCCCACAGGAAACCAGACCGTGAACGAGACCAAGGCCGCATCCCTACCGCAAGAAAGTCGTTCAGACTCACACCGAGCCTCGTTGGAAGATGCAAAAAACCCCACAACACCGGGGGCACAGCTTCAGATAATCGAAGCCACCGCATCGACAAAGACACCGGACGGACAGGAATTATATGAACGAGGAACGGCGCTGAAGAATGTGGGCCTCTTCAGACAGGCAGCAGAACATTTTGAGAAAGCCGCACAGGATCCCGCATACGCGCTGAAGGGCTTCGCCCAAATGGGCCTCAGCCTCAAGAAGAGCGGAAAACAGGAAGAGGCCGTCGCGGCTTTTCGGCGAGCGCTGCAAGTATCGGCAACATTATTGAAAGAACGAGTGCAGATTCTCTACCTCTTAGGGAGAACGTTAGAGTCGCTCGAGCGTATTCCCGAAGCGTTGGAGGCTTATCGATGGCTCCGCCGTGAAGCACCACAATATCGAGATGTCGCCATGCGAATCGAGTCGTTGAGTACGAGGCGAATGCACACAAACAACCGCCAAAGACAAGACAACAGTCCGTGGGCACAACAGGCGATGCAGATGTGGCAGGGCCTCCGGCGAAGCGGGAAGTAACGATCCAACAAAATCTTTCTCAGTTGTGGAAGACGAACCAATCAATTGAGTTTTCCTCCAACGGCCCGTCCTCTTCGTGTGCCGTTTGTCTGGTTCATCGTGTTCATCCAAACAAATGAGACAGACCAGAGCAACCAGCCGGTGTTCGCGCGTCACGATCCATCGCCACTTTTCCCTTGAATAGGACCAGCGCGTCATCCAGAGTGTATTCATGCTGATCGAGGCCAGACCATGAAGCGGATTGATCTGATCGCAGGGGCACGGCCCAATTTCATGAAGATTGCGCCGATCATCGATGCGCTGCACGCGGCCGAGACGCGGGGTGGTTCGCTGCGTTTTCGTCTGATCCATACGGGTCAACATTACGACCGCGCCATGTCCGGGAGCTTCTTCGAGGAGCTCGGCATCCCGGATCCGGACATCAATCTGGAAGTCGGCTCGGGCACCCAGGCTGAACAGACCGCCGCCATCATGGTGAGCTATGAAAAAGTCCTGCTGAAAGAGAAGAGCGACCTCTGCCTGGTCGTGGGGGACGTGACCTCGACCATGGCTTGTTCCATCGTGGCCCGCAAGTTGGGAGTGCCCGTGGCGCATGTAGAAGGTGGCATCCGCTCGGGCGACTGGACCATGCCGGAAGAAATCAACCGGGTCGTGACCGATTCCATCACCAACTGGTTTTTCACCACCAGCGAGACGGCCAACGACAACCTTCGCCGCGCCGGTGTCACGGACGATCGCATCTTCTTCGTGGGAAACACCATGATCGACACGCTGCTCAAGCAGCTCCCGCGCCTACGTCCGCCAGCCTGTTGGGAATCGCTGAAGCTTAAGCCGGACAACTACTTTGTGGTCACCCTGCATCGCCCGGCAAATGTGGACGGGGAGCATCAGTTACTACAGCTTTTGCATGCCATCGCCGAAGGCACGCGTGGTTTGCCGGTGGTGTTTCCAGTTCATCCACGTACCGCGAAGAATCTTCGGGATCTCGACAGCAAGACGCCGCAACTGAACTATGTCGATCCACTGGGCTACTTAGAATTCAACTACCTGGTGAAGCATGCCCGCGGCGTGATTACCGATTCTGGCGGCATCACCGAAGAGACCACCGTACTGGGCGTGCCGTGCTTGACCCTGCGTGACAACACTGAGCGACCAGAAACCATCACGATTGGGACGAACGAACTCATTGGGACCGATCCGAGCAAGCTGCCTCCAGCGCTGGCTCGATTGATGGCGGGGCAGTGGAAAAAAGGCGCGATTCCTCCAAAGTGGGACGGCAAGGCGGCAGAGCGGATCGTCGAGCACCTGGAACGGTTGCTGGCAAGTAAGTGAGGCGAAATGTACTTTGTGCCGTACACCGAGCCTCTGAGCGAAGCGAGAACACCGTTGGCTTAATTTTTCAGCATCCTGCCAGGCAGCAGGAGCAAATTTGGACGAACCTGCACAAAAGCATGCGCTGTTCTCCCTCTCTCACCCTGACGGAGACAGGTGTACAGGCCATTGAAACCTAACGGGTTCGAAAACCACCTTGAATGGTCCAAGACTTGCGACCTTAAATGCCATTTGCTAACGCACGCGCGCTCATTGGGCGTCATAACAGTCTTCTTGTCACTGCTTCAGCTTATTCCCTCCGCCTCCGCCCAGCAGCTGACAGGCCCTGTCAGTCGGGAAACCAGCGGAACAGGCACTCAAGGTCAGCGCATCGAGAGTATTGCTCCCACCCGTCCATCCCCAACGAAATCCTTGGAGAAGAACGACGCGCAAACCTCGACCCGCAGGCCGCACCGAATAATTCGAACGCCACAGAACGCTCCCATCGCGTCCGTCGAACCTTCTCCATCCGGCTCCTCACCTGTCAACTCCTTGCCAACGCCCCCACCGTCGCTACAAAGCGACAACGCGACTTCTCAATCCAAGGAGCCGTCCTCGTTTAATAGAAGTGTCGGGGTAGCCGTGCCTCTTGCCACCATGAGCGTCGCACCGTCATCAGCAACAACCACGAGATCCACTGCCGTCGGCATAGCATCAACCGGAACCATCCCGCTGGCCGCTGCAGGCGCGGGCAACTCGTCTACCTCAGGAAGCGGAGGCGCCGGTGGGCGAACGATGCGAAAATTAGCTGCGGGGATGCCGGGGCTGGCACAATTGAACTCGCCGCCCTCAGTCCCGGTACTGTCAGTCAATCCCGCGATCGGAACGAGTCCGACCACCTCATCCGTCACGTTGACATGGAATGCCAATACGGATAGCAACTTGGCTGGGTACAAAATCTATCGCGCAACGACTCCTGGTGGATACGGGGCACCGATCGCAACACTCCAAGGAAACATCACAACCTACACTGCAGAGGGTCTTCAGTCGGGAACGACATACATGTTCGTCATCACCGCCTATGACTCAGATGGGAACGAAAGCCCCCGTTCGAATGAAGTCAGTAAAAGCATTTTCTAGGCTTTTCTGTGGCAGTATGGCACGTGTGTCGTTTCCTATGAGTTTCGAATTCCGCATGTTCGGATTATGATTTTTTTTGAGAGGCCGCCGGTGATTGAGAATGTAAGAGGGAAACCAGCGGCGACTCGAGGAATCAGCCCCCGGCATGGCGTACTTCATATTCAAGAAGGACGATGATGGCCCCACGCCCCACGCGCTGGTATGCAGAGAAAGGGATTTGGACGGCCCTGCGGGAAGTCGGGATGGGAAGGGATACATGAAACCGTGAGATCTCATGCCTTGGCGCATTCTCGACCAACGTCGCAATGAACCGGCCTAAGTAATGTGGGCGAGGCAGCGACTGGTGCAACGTCAAACAATGCCCCCTCGTTCCGTCCCCAAGTGATGGAGACCGTCTTGACCAGCCAGAGGGGGCTCGCTAAGATGGCAACACATCCGAATCGAAGAAGGCAATGCATATGGCGAAGACAAAGGCTACGCTGAGGTCAAAAGGCAAGAATGCGGCGATCGGGATCTCCCGCGAAGTGTGGGAGTGGGCCAGGGCGAACCCGAGGTACGAAAGCCTGATGGAAGAGCTGGAGGACCTCGAAGATCTACGGCGAGAAAAAGCCAAAGCGGAAAAGGGCGTGCACTTCGCTGAAGTGCTGAAGGAGTATGAACTCATGCACCACGTCCATCTTCCGCGATAATGGCCTACGAGGTTCTTCTTCAACCTCGGGCTCGCAAGGAGTTTCTGGCCCTTCCTCCCGACATCGCAAAGAAAATCACTCAAGCACTTCACACGCTTGAGCAGAAGCCACGATCGCACCAATCCATCAAATTGTAGCGTCACGCAGAACGGGCCTTTCCGTACCGGCGTGTTTATGAGCGCCTGAAGAAAGGTGGCCGTCTCTGAGATACCGGCTTACCATCAAGCCTTCGGCAAGCCGGTAGCTAGCCCGCATAATGCCTTCCAGGCAGGATCACTCCTGGGCACATGCCAAGATTCTCCGTTGTACGACCTTACTGAGGTGAAAACCCAACCGCGCTAATTCGTCAAGAAAAGGTTTCACCGCAGGGAGGTGACCTGCCCCCCTTAAACCGGTCCAGATCTTTTGTTAGGGTCTGGTCGAAAGGAGGGCCGTATGCCGCGCATCAAATACACCGTCGAACACATCATTACCGAGCTGCTGGCAGACCCCGCACGGAGCGAGGGATCCGCTCAATTCCTCCCGCTGCTCCGCAGGATGACCCACGCACGCACCCCCTCCTTAGTAGGATAGCTTTACTCCATTGCGGGGGTTACATACACAATGCTCACGCGTCTCATACACCGGTGAACATACCCGGGTTGAACGCCCGACTCGTATCCGCCCTACAGAGCCCACGCGCAAGCGCCGTCTTTCCTTTGTACAGTCCCGACCGAGGAAGATGCGGTAATGTCCTCTACTGTTGACACCTCGTTGTCCTACTGGTTCGCACGACGCACTCGCTCGCGTCACAATAAAATAAATTGGTGCGAGATCGTCTTGAGGGGAGCGGCTTCGAACCGTTTCTTCCCCCTCATGAGTACGCTACGGCGGTGGTCGGATCGCAAATCATCTTTCAAGGAATAGGAGGAGCAACCATGAGAATCCGTCATTACTCGAGTGCCCTCATTCTTGGCATGTCCGTTCTACAACTTCTCGTGCCTCAGGCACCATGGGCTGGCCAGTCGCATACGATTCAGGAACTCGGCGTTGTGGACGCCATTAGGGCCGCAGGCCCAAACCGGTCCGGTCAGGTCGCGGTCCGGTCCGGATTCGTCTCCACCACTTCGCGTCGTATCACACCGGGCGGGAGGTCCGATCGTCACGGGACTCTTGCCGTCTACGATGACATCGGTGCGAAAGGAATTAATGACTCGGGCGACGTGGAGGATTCTGCCAAAGGCGGAAAGGCCGATCGTCCCAGGATTCTTGCCGTCGACAATTACATCAGTGCGAATGGAATTAATGACTCGGGCGACGTGGTGGGTTCTGCCAATATAAGTTTCGGATCGCGTCCTTGTCGTGCTGATATCCCCGGACTTGTTGTTGACGATCTTCCGGGGATCGAAAAATCCTTTGTAGCGCCACCTTCAGGAAACTGCCCCATCAGCACGGTGCGAGCAGTTCTTTGGACGAAAAAGACCGGGCTTCGTGTATCTCGGCACATTGTCAGGGGGCAATGCCAGCGAAGCATTCGGCATCAACAATTCGGGCGCCGTAGTCGGCTATTCAAGTGGTCCCGACGGTGTCCGAGCATTCCTGTGGACACCCGATTCGAAAATGCAGCCCCTTGCCCCGCTTCCTGGCGGCACGTATAGCAAAGCTTTCGGAATCAATGACGCCGAGTTGATCGTGGGGAGCTCCGGAGGTCCATTGGGGACTCGGGCCAGTCTCTGGAGGCGCGGCCGCATTCAGAACCTCGGGGCGTTACCAGGAGAGACGTTCAGTGAAGCCCACGCGATCAATAATTCCGGCAGTATCGTCGGAAATTCAAGAGGACCGAGCCGGCATGCGCGCTTTTCTGTGGAAATCCAATCAGGGGATGCAAGCCCTCCCTGCATTGCCAGGCGGGAGATTTAGTACTGCCTCGGCGATTAGCGAGTCCGGAGAAATAGTCGGCAGCGCAGAAAGCTCTTTGGGGGGGATCCGCGCGGTTCTTTGGAGCCCCAGTGGAGAGCCACAGGACCTGAATACCCTGGTGTCTGTACCTCCCGGGTTGGTGCTGAGGGAGGCAGTTGGCATCAATGAGCGTGGGCAGATTGTGGTGTTGGGCAGAGATCAGAAGGATATTCATGCCAATCACGAGGGGGCTAAGTCGTGTGTTCCTCTTGACGCCTGGCGGACCCTAAGAGTTGTGCAAAAGAGCGGGCTAGCATCGCTGAGAACCTGCCTCAAGGGTCAGATCGATGACTGGCTGATCTCTCTCTCTTCATTTATCAAAGAACAAGGAGGAAGTCGACATGAACCGATACGCCATCTTTAGGTTGTTGCTCGCGCTCTTCATGAGCTGGAGTGCTGTTCCTGGGACCGCGCAGGCGCAAAACCCCGCTGAGGTTGGCCAATGGTCTCTGGGACCATTCTGGGATATTGCCCCGATTAACACGATGGTCCTTCCAAGCGGAAAGGTGATGTTTCATTCCAGGGAATACGGTAATTGGGGACGATGCTCGCGTGTGGGACCCGGCTGCGAATACGACCACAAGTCTGGCCAAAGCCGGCTATGACTTATTCTGTAGCGGCAATTCCTTCATGCGGGATGGCACCATCTTGATTCCAGGAGGAACAACTCCAGCACCCCCTTCTATCGGCTTGCCGAACGCCAGCACGTACAATCCCGTTACTAATGTCTGGACGCGTCTGCCGGATATGAATGATGCTCGTTGGTATCCCAGCACTACCACCATGGGTTTAGGCAATGTGCTGGTAATGAGCCGGCATGATTGATCCCACTCAAGGGGAAAATCCGCTGCCCGCAGGTCTGGGAACCACCGTCAGCCGTCATGGCGTAATCTCACAAACGCGCGTCCTGAAGATCTACACCTATTCCTGGGTCTATACGACACCATTCCAGAATGCCATCGTTGTCGGGCCCCGCCAACCACGCGCTATCTGGATATCTCGGGAACCGGCGTTTGGACGAATCTCACCACGTTCAACTTCCCTGGGCCCAACGTGGCCGTGATTACGGGTCGTCGGTCATGTACAGCCCGTGGCAAATCCTGATAGCCGGCGGTAGCCAGCCGCCCACCAATACCGCCGAAATTCTCAATATCGCTGATCGCGATTCCGACATGGCAGTATACCAACCCCATGGCGTTTCCCCGACGACACTTGAACCTGGTGCTGTTGCCGGACGACACGTGTTGCGGTTGGCGGCACCAGCGGCGATGGATTCAACGATACGCGAGACCCGTCTACGCCGCGGAATCGTGGAATACACACACCAAACAGTGGACGACGATGGCGAGTCAGACGGTGGGACGCTTCTACCATTGGATCGCTGTCCTGTTGCCGTGACGGACGAGGATCCTCAGTGGGCGGGGATTTTGCCTATCAATCGGAGATTTATTCGCCACCGTACCTCTTCAAGGGACCGCGGCCGACCATTACCTCCGCGTCCGCCAGTGTCCCGTATTCTGTGCCATTCTTCGTAGACAACGCCTGATGTATCCAGAATTTCGAAAGTCAGACTTATTCGTCTGCCCGCTGTGACGCATGCATTCG
>CAWGSC010000015.1:0-28029 GCA_963825145.1 uncultured Nitrospiraceae bacterium | reverse complement strand
TCCAGGTAAACGGAAAGTTGCGGGCCAAACTCGACGTGGGAGCCGACGCCACTCGCGAGCAGGTCGAAGGGCTGGCTCGCCCGCAGATCGCGGAGTGGCTGCAGGGCAAGGAGCCGAAGAAGATTGTGTATGTCGAGAAAAAGCTGATGAACTTTGTGATATAGCGACCTGCGGGGGCGGGCGAGAAGGCCGGGACATGCGCGAAAAGCAAGAAGGGCGGGATGTGGAGGAAGGGTGTAAAGCCAGGTCCGCTTTTGCCTGTCCCGTGCATCTCGCTTGTCTCGCCTGTCTCGCGCTCTTGGTCGGCTGTGGTTATCAGTTCCGTGTGGAGGGGGCTGGGCCTACGATTGGAGGAGCGGCAGCGACTTCCTCTCCCATGTCACCGCCACCGCGGTCGATAGTCCGGACCTTGGAGAATAAAAGTTTTGAACCTAACCTGGAAACCCGTTACACCAACTATCCCGGCACGAGTTTTCGTCTGGCAGTGGAGCACAGATCGTTGCGGATACTGAGGCGGCCGATCTTGTGCTGTCCGGGCAAATTCTCTCGGTTATTGTTCCGACGCTTAGTTTCACCCAGACCAGCACGCTGGAAAGCCGTGCAGAGGTTGTGGTGATCGTCAAGGTGGAGGAGACCAGGACGAACCGTCTCGTGTGGGCGCAAACGGCGAAGGGCACCTCAGAATTCTACGTAACGACCGACCTGCAGTTCAATCGCATCTTGCAGAATAGGGCCTTGGAACAAGCTGGCCGTTTCATCGCCGAGGATTTGGCATCCCGCTTTCTGCTCCAGTTGGAATCGGGGAAGCTGGCAAAGCCGCCGCGCGCCCAGCGTCGGACAGCGTGGACACCAACATCAAATAAATCGGGTATCCACGATGGCCTCAACTATTTCTCATGCTCAGCTCACTGCCCAGCTTGCGCAAGGAACGGTCGCGCCGCTGTATGCAGTGGTCGGCGAGGAAGATTTGCTGCGCGATATGGCTCTAGGTGCGCTGAAGACCGCGTTGTTGGGGGAGGGCGAGAGCGACTTCAATTGCGATCTGTTCTATGGAGACGATGTGAGCGGGGCAGAGATTGTCACCTGTGCCTCGGAAGTCGCCGTGTTCGCGGTTCGGCGAGTGGTGGTGGTGAAAGCAGCCGATAAACTTCCGGCCAGGGAGTGCGACGCGCTCCTTCCCTATCTGAAGGAGCCGAATGATTCCACGGCCGTGATCTTCGTCGCACCGAAACTTGACGGACGACTCAAGTTCACCCAGGCCCTAGCAAAGGCCGCGGTGACGGTCGATTGTTCTCCTCTCAGAGAGGCGCAGTGGCTTCCTTGGCTCAGACAGGATGCTGAACGGGTCGGGGTCCGGCTCAACGAGGAGGCGATCGAGTTGCTCAAAGAGGCCTGTGGTGGCTCGCTCTACTCGGTTCGGCGTGAACTGGAAAAGCTGGCTGCGTATGTCTCGCCCGGTCAGGTTGTCACTGCCGGCGATGTGGCGACGTTGCGCGGAACGGAGCCCGGTGCTTCAGTGTTTGATTTGACGTTGGCGATCGGCGGGAAAAACCGCGGGCGGGTATTGGCGATCCTGGCCAGGAATCTGGAAGCGGGGGAGGCTCCATTGAGAATCCTTGGATCACTGGCCTGGCAATATCGGAGACTGTGGAAGGTCAAGGAAGTCGTACGGCAAGGGGGCCGTGAGGGGGAGGCCGCTCGGACCTTGCGTATGGATCCCTACAAGGTGCGAGCATTTCTCGATCAATTTCCCGACGCCCACCTGCATGAGGCGCTTCAGTTATTTTTGGATGCCGATGCCAGGCTGAAGGGTGGAAGTGGTGGGCGTCCTGCTCGAATTCTTGAAGACGTGTTGTTACGGTTATGCGACCGTGCACAAGTCAACGTACGTCTCCCCTCACCAGGTCGTGGGGCCGAGTTGGCGCAACCAATGAGGGCAAGAACCATCTCGAACGTGCGAACGATTACGAGCGGGAAACGGACAAGGAGTTGACATGGAGCGTCAGGCGAGCAATCCGACGCGAAGCCGTATTTGGTTTCATCACACCCTTCGTCACGGCCTTGCCGAGAGCCGAAGTGGCCTGACGCAGGGATACCGCTGCATCCTCGACCTTCTTCTCGGCCACGGCCGATTGGACTTTCTTTACGAGACTCTTGAGGGCACCCAGCGTCGCACGGTTACGATCGTGGCGCTTCACAGCTTGGCGGGCTCGGCGAATCGTCGATTTATGTACAACCGGCATAGTAGACTCCTCTAGAAAAGAATGCACTTGTACCACACGGTTCTCCGAAGCGTCAAGGTGAGCCATTTTTCAAAAGGACAAACCTGTGTCAACCATCATAGCCCGTGACCGTTTAATCTTAGCCCTCGACGTGCCCTCAAGCGATGAAGCCAACCGGCTTCTTGATCGCGTGCATGATCAGGTCGTGTTTGTGAAGGTCGGGCTCGAACTCTACACTGCTGCCGGACCGGAGATGGTCCGGCGCCTGATCACCCAAGGTAAGCGGGTGTTCCTGGATCTCAAGTTTCTCGATATTGAGGAAACAGTTCGTCGGGCCACTGCGCGGGTTGCGGCGATGGGCGTGGAATTTTTGACGGTTCATGCAAACCGGAAGGCGCTGGCCGCAGCCGTTCAAGGCCGTGGCGAGTCCACATTGAAACTGTTGGCGGTAACGGTGCTCACCAACTTTGACAGCCAGGATCTCCGAGAAATGGGCATTCAGCGGAGCGTCCAGGACTTGGTCACCGCGCGCGCCTTATTGGCGTCTGAGGTAGGTTGTGATGGGGTGGTGGCCTCGGGCGAGGAGCCGGCGATCCTCCGCTCCAAAGTCGGTCCGCGATTTCTGATCGTCACACCAGGGGTGCGTCCTGCCGGAAAAGATGTCGATGATCATGCTAGGGCGACCACGCCGACCCAGGCGATTTCGGCGGGAGCTGACTACTTGGTGATCGGCCGGCCCGTCAGAGATGCTACGGATCCCGCGGCCGCCGCCGCCGCAATTCTTGCGGAAATGCAGGCGGCCTTCGATGCCAGGGGCTGACAATTGTCAATCGTCAATTGCCATCAGTGGAAATGATGGCTGAGCAGAAGGCCTTTCACGATTGACGTTCCGACGTCATGCCTGGTTGCGGGTCTTCTTGTGTCTTTGTTAAGATCCCCTCCGTTACAAAACCTGTGTCGAGTGTCTCCTCCGTATGGTGGGTGTAGCTCAGCTGGTTAGAGCGCCGGATTGTGGATCCGGAGGTCGCGGGTTCGAAACCCGTCACTCACCCCATTCAACTCGCTAAACATCAGCTCCTAGAGCGGTGTTTCAGCGTTCAGCGCCTCCAAAAAGTTGTAGCAGCTACAGTCGAGCTACACTTTTTGGAGGTTTTATGCCTACAGTTTTTCTCCATCCCAAGCGCAAAACCTACTACCATCGTTCTGTCGTTCCTCGCAGGCTCCAGCCCTACCTCAAGGGTCGTGAACAGCTTTGGCGAAGTCTCAAGACAGAAGACAAGGACGAGGCTACACTGAAGTCCGCACAGTGGACGTGACGCCGCTCAGTGGACGGCCAGAATCCAGCGCCTCTTTATGACACTCAAGAAGTGACCAGCCGGGAGTTTTTGTACCACCTACCACTGTTGAAGAACGCGGGGTGACGGTGGCGCAAGCCGCACGGGATTTGGGCGTGCAGGGCTCGGTGTTGCGCCGATGGGTGCAGGAGTGTGCCGCCGATTCCCAGCAGGCCTTTCCCGGCCAGGGGCAGATGAAGCCTGAGCAGGCGGAACTCGCACGGCTCCGGCGTGAAGTCATCAAGTTGACGGCGGAGCGCGACATCTTAAAAAAAGCCGCGGCCTACTTCGCGCAGGAGGCGCTGTGACGTTCGCCTTCATCGCGAAGCACCGGGGAATTTGGCCGGCGGGATGGTTGTGTGAGGCGCTCGGAGTCTCGCGTGCTGGCTTCTATGCCTGGCGGACCCGGCCGCCAAGTGCCCGGGCGCGGGCCGACGAGCAGTTGCTGATCCGAGTGCGGGCCAGCTTCCTCACCAGCGATCGCACCTACGGCGCTCGGCGGGTCTGGCACGACCTGCTCGTGGAGGGCATCGCCTGCGGCCTCCATCGCATTGAGCGGCTGATGCGGCACGCCGTCTTGCGCGCCCGCCCCAGACGGCGACGCATGCCATCAGACACCGGCGTGCGCTCGACGAACGCCGTCGCGCCGAATGTGCTGAACCGGACGTTCGACGCCGCCTCGGCGAACCGCAAATGGGTCGCCGACTTCACCTACTCTCTGGACCGCCGAAGGCTGGCTTTATGTCGCCGCGGTCGTCGATCTCTTCTCGCGACGGGTGGTCGGGTGGTCCATGAGTGCGACGATGACCGCGCAGCTTGTCACCGCTGCACTGGTGATGGCGATCTGGCGGCGGGGCACGCCCCACACCGTGCTGCATCACTCAGATCGAGGGAGCCAGTATACGAGTGAGCCGTTCCAGCGTCTCCTGGCCGACCACGGCGTCACCTGTCGCATGAGCCGGGCGGGCAACGTCTGGGACAATCGGTGATCCAGAGCTTCTTCGCCCGCTGAAGACGAAGCACGGCCGGAAGATTTACCGGTGTCGAGCTCAGGCCAAGGCCGATGTGTTCGCAGATGTTGAATAATCTCTTCGGGCGTATACCGTTTCTTGGGCATGACCCTGACCTCCCTGGTTGCGGTCCAGTCTCACATTCACCCTGGACCAAATTTGCCCGGGCAGGTCAGGGTAGACATAACGATTCGCGAGTGAAAAATAGCATAGCCGTTCAGATCAGTCACCGAAACGAAGAGCAGTTCTGATCTAGAGCGTGAGTCCGGAAGTATGTAGTCGAGTCAGGTCTCATTACACCCACGCACTGTCAGGTGTGCGATGCGAACGGCCCTTGCGTCTTCGTTCGCACCCCTCCTACAATACGCCTCCCTGCGAGGCTCTCATGCCCTTCTCGATTCATCCCTCGATCCTGATTGTTCTCCTAGGTTTGTTGTGGATAACAGGTTCACCAGCTCAGGCTGAAACCAGCGTCTATGAGCTAGCACTCAAAGGGAAACAGTGCCAGGAAGACTCACATCAGGTCCTCGAATGCGAATATAGAATCGGGAAAACACTCTATATTGCCATTACGGGTATTGGTCAAACGGATACCGCCATTACCTTCTTGAAGTCCGACGAAAATGGGGATTTCTATGCATCCATCGGAATGCGCCATGGCTGTGTGATCGTTAAGCGCAACCCCGATCTTCCGAATCTAGCGAACGCGTTTGAGTTTGCTTTTATTTCGCCTCACTCGGGCAAAATCTATAAAACTTGGCAAGAATGTGGAGCTGGCAGATGATCCATTGAGATGGGGCAGCGGGTGGCGAAGGGGACGACGCACTGACAAGGAGGCAAATACGAGCAGGCCAAATATAAGATTATGGCGAAGCAGAAGTAATCCATGAGAACGCGCAGCCTCAGTCTTCTTGTACTTCTAGGCACACTCACGGGCTGTATCGTGACGTATACGGGATTTCCCAATTGTGACCCCCCTCCCAAGCCCATATGAGCCGGCTGCATCCCCTCGTTGTCATCACACTGTTAAGTATGTAGCTCGTCTGGCAGACGGATCGACTTACACTGTAACGGAAAGGGACGTGCTGGTACCGTTGAGTCTGGTTAAGGCACTGCAAGAAGCACTTAAAAGTTACGGAGGCTGTAGCAGCGGTTCCCCTGGTGATCATAAATCTAAGGGGGCAGAGACGGAAGTCGCGGTCAGCGCTCTGGAAAAACAAATTCCTGGTGAGTGGAGGGAGTTCTGGCATAAATTGGCATATGGGTCGCTCTTTATTTTCCCCTTTATTGAGCATATCGGCTGGGAGTTGTCCTATAGCGTCTATGACCGGAATGCGCTCACAAAGACGTACACATACGAAATTTCGGTAAAAGCATTCTACTGGCTATTGTTGCTTCCATTCTCCTGGATTAACTTCTTCACCTATACTCTCGAAGACGCTGTGCGTTCGACAACTGCGCAGTTTGTCGTAGATGCCCAACGAGATGGGTATCTGGGAACAAAGAATTGACTCGTTGGACAAGAGCCGGTCTTCGCGTCGGTTGTGCCGGTGTCCTTCTTCTTCTGTGTGCTCGCCTAGCAACTGCCAACTTCACCGGCCCCGTTGTCTCCGTTCTCGACGGAGATACCATCGAAGTTCTGCACAATACCAAGCCTGAGCGTGTCCGCCTCAGCGGCATCGACTGCCCTGAGAAAGGCCAAGCTTTTGGCAACCGAGCGAAGCAGGCTGCCTCTGAGTTGGTGTTTGAAGAGGAATGGTCCCCATGCCAGCTGGCTTCAAGGTAGAGTGGTAGAGGTGGGGGGACTCAGGCCCGTGTAGAGCCTGAGTTATGAACCGTCTGTAAGGTCTGAGGCTCGATCGTGAGTTAGGCCCTCGATTTTCGTTGTCTCGCCCGCCAAGCTACCAGGCCAACAAGCCCTCCACCCAATGCCAGTAAGGTCCCGGGAATGGGAACGCTTCGCGTGTCGTTATGCTTGACGAGACTCGGTACGACATGGGTCGGTACAACATGCTTTGTTACAACGTGCTTGTTCTTGTCTTTACCCTCATTGTCGTGGTTCTTCGCTTCAACCTGTGACACGAACAACCCTGTAAACAAAATGAGCGTGATTACGCTCCCCAACGCCACACCTCTCATGGACCCACCTCCTTTGTTACTGAGTTAGGCACATCGACCAACTATCTTGACACGAAGAACGGCGAACTCATTTACCAGCGAGGCCCCACTATAACTAGGACTATCTGGTTCATACTGGTCAATATTGATCAATGGTGCCTCACCCCCACTTTTGTAGGGGGAGGGAAGAAACTCGCCCACCCGACAGTTACGCCCATGCGACTCGTCGCCAAACACCTAGGAAATTTCCGCCAGCTGAGCAATATTGCTCAGCTGGCAAGACCCCGGAGAGAGTACCGTCATAGGTATACGTTTTTATATCTAACCGAGGAGGCCCTCCCATGGTATCCATTCCCAAAATCATTGGTGTCATGTCGTGTAGTTTCGTGCTGTGTCTCAGTCTTTCCAATGTCACGCAAGCGGCCGAAAAGCATCGAGACACACAGCAAGGCGTCCACACCATCAAGGGAGAAGTGTTGCGCGTTGATGGTGATGACTATCTCATCAAGCAGTCTGACGGTAAAGAAGTGAGGTACCGTGTCGATTCAGGCACCGAGATGAGCGAACCTATTGGCCGAGGAGATCGTATTGAAGCGAAAGTGCGCGAAGTGAACGAGGAGACACTTGTGCTGTCTCTTCGCCAGCTCGAAAAATAAAACGCAGGACATCCGGTAGGAGGGAGGCAGATCAATAGATCGTCACGGGGAACAGAAGGCATCTCGCTCGTCCTGGCAGAAGCAAATGCTTAGCCGAGTGCAGTTTCCATGTTTTTCATTTTTTAACAAGGAGGTTCACATGAGCAGATTCATGATTGTCGCAATGGCATTTCTATTCGTGTTCGTGGGCATGCAGCAGATTGCCCAAGCCGATGAGGTGAAGGCCGCTGTTGAAGACGCGAAGGGAAAAGCCAACGCGAACGCTGAGAAGGCCAAGGGGGAAGCGAAAGCCCTCACAGAAGAGGCGAAAGGGAATAACGTGCAAGGCGAGATGGAACGGGCGAAGGGACAAACCAAAGCAGCCGGAGAGCGAATCAAAGGCGAGGCCAAAGAACTGAAAGCCAAGACGGAGTAAATCAGTCACGAGCCTGTCTGCGATCACTGGACGAGGAGCCAATAGTCAATGGCCCAGGTATTTCATGTCGCGAACTCCGCATCAGAGGACTGATATGAAATTCAAATTTGCGTTTGCATTGTTTCCACTCATCATGCTTGGAACTCCGATCTATGCACAGATCGATCAGAGCCTTTGCGTGCAATGTCTCGCAACCGCGAAAGAGGAGTTGAAAAAGTGCATTGACGAGGCTATTAGCCAAGAGGATAAGAGGTCTTGTCACGAGAAGCAGGCAACACACGCGAAGACCTGCGAGAACGAGTGCAAAATTGAAAAGGCGGCGCAAAGTGGGAATAAGAGCGAAGCCATTCCAGCAAAGAAATAGAATTTATTCGAAGGAAACCTTGACGCGACACATGATTAAGATTCTTCATGAGCCGTACGACGCAGAGACTTCGGTATGAACTGGACGACAGAGCCGCCCACCCAACCTGGCTGTTACTGGTTTCGGCGTGACCCTCCATCCCGGGACATCATGGTGCAAGTGCGGGAGACCAACGGAGAGCTGACCGTCTGGTGGCCTGACAAAGACCAACCCGTGTCGAAACTCAGAGCCCAGTGGCGTGGCCCGATCCCGCCATCGACAGGACCGGGAAGCAGGTAGACAATCGAAGGGTGTGAGCAGAGACGCGGGAAGAGTGGCCCGATTATCCGGGGTGAGGGCAATGCGTCTGTGTTAGAGCCCCCATATCGGCACCTCGACATGGAGAAGCGAAGGTCACGGCGGATCAGCCGAAGAACCACAGAAACACCGCCGCAAACATGAGGGCGATCTGCGTCAGTGTGATGAAGAAGTTTCCTATCATGGCAGCACTATACTCTTGACGGCGACGCCAGAGGCTCATGATGAGCACCTCGATTAGCGGTAAAGACACCCCATGGATTTTGGAATTTTATAGCGCACGGGCTCACCTGAAAGATGTTCACTATTGACCATATTGACAGCCGCGGATGCTATAGCATGAGGATGCTTGAGAAACCGATATGGAAGCCCTGTCCATGCACACAGTCCTCCTCATGTGCGTGCAGTGCCACCATGGCGGAATCTGAGAAGGCCCGGCCCTCTGAAAGGGGTCGGGCCGTTATTTTCGTGCCTACCTCTTCCGAGGAGAGAAGGAAGAGAGACACTAGATAGGTTGGTACCAATCTTCCTTCGGCATCGATCACACCAGCTCCAGCCCACCAGTCAGGAATTGTATAAAAGCAGACAGCGCGAGCGGTTGGGTTGGTGCATCATGCATCGCAAAAAATGAGAGACAGAGGAGGGCTTATGCAGAGAACAGCATTTCTGGCGATGAAGAAAGAAAAGCAGACTGAGTGGGGAGACCAACCGTGTAACCATCCCCGCCTCGTGCAAGAACGGTATCTCGGCCTGACGACAGGAGCCTTTGCCTGCACAGTGTGTGGCCGAGATCTTACGTTCGATGAAAATAGAAATCCTATGCCGAATTAGACCTGCTGCGAGTGAACAAGGGACAGCCTGCGCCATCCCCCTCGGTTATTGAATCCGTTGAAACGAAAGGCTGGGCAGAATGAGCAACGAAGGCGAAAAAGCCCGCATCCAGGTGAACGTGGAAGTCATTCGAGATTACCTGCGCAGCGAATTCAAAGGGTTTGAACTTACCGATAAGTTGGAAAGCTCCTTCCGTCACTTGTTTACCGTGATGAAATCCTCAGACGAACGATACCAATTAAAGGTTTCATGTCCGCAGCTTTCAGATCAAAGCAACACCCCTGAAAGAACTAAGCAGCGCCTTGTCATAGACGATGTAGCCGGTAGGATGAAAGGTAAGTCTCAGGGGGAGTATTTCTCGTGGGGAAAGTACTAAGAGTCGCTCCGAAGTGAACAGCCCACGCCATCCCCCCCCGTTCTCCTAGCTATTATGCCTTCCCTCGCAGCCCTAGCTCCGCAACATCCCCACAAGTCCTTCGACCGTCAGCGGCGCGTTTCCTTCAGCCCGATTGTTGACCAGTACATACGCGCGACGGCCTGCGCCATCAGTCCTCCTCACCCTGATGCACCTTGCTTAGGCACTATTGATTGGTTTCGATGTCCATTCCAAGACCGATCCAGGCCCGTAGCAGATCGTGTCGCGTGATCGAATGGGTCACCTTACCGTGTGCCTTGACTGGTAGGCTAAGGAGTCGCTTCTCATCCATGACCTTCACGGCCTCGTCAATACTGGTCTCGTTCGTGACTGAGATCTGCTCCTTGGCCATGACATCCTCTACCGTCAACTGATTCAAGTCCTTCTTCGACGCAAGCACGCGAAGGATGTCAAACTCGCTGACGAACCCGATGAATTCGCCCCGTTCATCCACCACCGGCGCTCCCGGCGTGTGCGTAGACAGTAATTCAACCGCCGCTACCATCGCATTCTGGTTCCGTGAAAATACCAGAGTGTTCGTTGCATGAATTTGTCCGACAGTTTTGAACCCCCCGGCAGGAACACCCGGTCTCGTTAATGTGCTCATGACAACCTCCCCCGCAGTGTTGAACGGTTACAATTCGTGCCTGGTCGAGCAGCAATTGTACCGTCTGTCTAGTGACATCTTCAACGAGGACAGGGTGAGTCGAAATACAATAATTTCCATTCCTGCGGCCCTTGCACCTAGTTAGCAACCCTCCTACAATACGCCTCCCTGCGAGGCCCCGATGCCACCCTCGATTCGTTTCGACCGTCGCTTTCCCATCATCATCCTGTCCGAACTCCTTCCTGGTGAATAGGTTAGCGGAGTTCTCTCGATCTGCTATTCTTATTTATAGGTAGGGTGTCAGACCATCTCTCCAGTCAGTCGCAGCAGCACTCGATGTGAAAGAGGTTATTTATGACGATGCGTATCATCGGCTGCGTTATAGCGCTGATGTTCATCAGTACTGTGGAGGTACAGGCCCAGGGGTACCTCGATGGCCTCATGGGTCGAGCCACCGAAAGCGCCAAACGCAAAGCGCAGGATCGGGTGAATCAGAACATCGATCAATCCATCGACAAAGCCATCAAGAAGACCGAGGACACGGTCAAATGTGTTGCGACAGACCGGGAGTGCCTCAGACGTGCGAAAGAAGAAGATAAGCAGGTCGAGATGGTTCCAGCTCCGACCGCCAATGACACCATGAAGTGTCTGGTGACTGACACCGGGTGCATGAAGCAAGCGAAGGCCCAACGCAAGAAGGTCGAGCTGGTAGAAGAAAGTGAACTCGACACACTTCGGTGTTCAGTGACAGACGCCGAGTGTCTCAAGCGCGCCAAGGCGATGGGGAAGAAAGTAGACATTATCGACTGAACAGCCTGACGCCAGAGAATGGGTTTCTGAATCCTAATTTCTCATCATTACATCACGGAGGATATACATGGGTGTCAATATGATTCGTTGGGGCCTGGTGGGTGTCATGGTGATATGCGCGCTTGTCCTAGGAGGCCAGGCTAAGGCGGAAGATTGGAAGATGGAACAGGGTGGTATAGACCCAGGCAAAGTCATGCTCGGCATGCGCGCAGGATTTGCCCCAGTAACCCAAACCGTTTCGGCAGGCACTTCGACTGATGTCGGCTCCCTGGTCAACTTTCAGGCCATGTATAGCCTCAACAAGTGGTTCTTAGTCGGCATGATGCTGGAGTGGGAACGCCATTCCATGAATACAGCAGGGTCCGGCCTGGACTTGGGCCATCAAGACACCGTCTCGCTGCTGCCGACGGTGGAAGTCCGTCCGGTCAAATTCGGCCCGGTCATTCCTTACGCTAACATGAGTTTTGGCATGAACGTCAACAGCTTTGGGGAAAGCAGTCAGATCAGCGGCAATACTATTTCACCCAGCAACAACTTTGCCTGGCGACTCGGCTGGGGCGCGGACTACATGCTCACCAAACAGTTCGCGCTGAACACAGAAATGGCCTACAAACGGAACGACGGACATGTCACAGTGAATGGGGTCCGCGATAACGATTGGAACGCGTCCTCGTTTGGCTTCCTGTTCGGTGCGAAGATGTTCTTCTAGCCCGTACGATAGGCTCTTCCCCAATGAGGCAGGATGTCTACTCACTCTGGGCATCCTGCCTTTCTTTTGCACGGGCGTGTGAAGGAGATGGTCTCTTGGCTCAACATTTCTCTACAAGTGACGCTCGAAATCAATAGGCCCCGCCCACTGTCCTCTCCTCGCCCACATCTCCTCAATGGTCATGGTAATGCGGATCATGATCTCCGCTTACTGCTTCTCGATTTCCCGTGTGCGCCTCATGCACCCCGGGGACCTGACGCGCCCGCATCCTTGTATCAACCGTGACCCTCCCTGCTCTAAATCATCATGACACTACACAACACTGCGCGGTGAGTTCCCATGACCCACTCTTCGGTGCTGACGGCCGTGGCTCTGATCCCGTGATCGGTGCCGGTCAGCAGCATGTCCTGAAAACCCCTCCAATTTTCCTAGCAGCGATCTCGTTATTCATGCAGGTTTACCTTCTACTTATCCGTCCCAGTCGTCTCCGCATTCGATGGCGACACCATCGAAGCCCTGCACAACACCCACCCTGAGCGTATCCGCCTCAGCGGCATCGACTGCCCTGAGAAAGGCCAAGCTTTTGGCAACCGAGCTAAGCAGGCTGCGTCAGCGTTAGTCTTCGGGAAAGATGTAATCCTCCAGACCCACGGACAGGACAAGTACGGGCGCACCCTTGCTGATGTGTTCCTGCTGGATGGCACCCACGTCAATCACACGCTCGTCAAAGATGGCTGGTGTTGGTGGTATCGGAAGTATGCGCCAGAGGATACGGTACTCGAAGGGTTGGAGGAGGAAGCACGAGAAGCCAAGAGAGGCTTGTGGGTTGATCCGGTTCAGATGCCGCCGTGGGAGTGGCGGAAAGGGCTGCTGCCGAAGGGAAAAAGCTAAGTGGACTGCTGCGGGAGCGGGTGAGGAAGTGGGGTTTCTATATTGTGCTGCGGTCCGACCTGATGGGGTGGCAGGTTGGAGGCCCCTGCACTTTTCTGTCCAGCGAGGCCACTAGGAATGAGCGGAGTTTCGAGAAAGAGAGGCAGCGTACTCCCAGGCAGCGTGAGAGGACGGCGAAGCATCCACTTCCCTGTTGGGGGCGCGGTGTAGCTGGAGAATGGGATCAACTCTCCCGTGTCAGCATTGAGCAGCATGGGGATGGTTGCTTTCTTCCAACGCTGAAAATTCCGCAATCGTCGCCACATCCGAGATAGCGCCATCTGCAGTCCTTCAAAAGCCGTGAGAAATTGGTCTCACTCGACTCATGATTAGAGGGTAGTCGGTGGTCCCTCGACACGTGGTGGCACTTATGAGCAACTACGATGCCACAGCCGTCTTCAAGGACCCCGTAATCCCATTGAGGTGGTCAGTCCATGAGATGAAGTGATGGGCCGCATTTCGAGCCATCGTCACGCTATTCACGTTGACACGTGCTGCTGTATTCTGTGGCCATCAGTCAGTGCACACCCTTGCACAGTCGTGTCAGGAGACTCTCAGCTCTAATGCAATCCAGTTCTGGAGCGGGGATAATCCGGTCGAGGCAAGCGGCGGCAGCGATGGACAGGTTCGCGTGGTGCAACAAACGGAGGAAGGTCACTCCCGTTCATGTACCGCCGTGGGAGTGGCGGAAACGACGCTAAACATAGGTGGGGTCGACGGACTCCTAACGACAATTGGTATAGGTCTGATTCCCGAAGTGTTGTGAGGTGCAGTTCGTAGTGTGGTTGCCACGCTGGTAGGTGTCGAATTGTGTGGCGCCGAAGCTCTGGTGCGTGGAATGCGTGCCATTGTTCCAATTGCCAAAGGACTGATTGCCGAACGTCTGGACGGTGCCGCTCAGTCCTGGCGACGACGAAGAATAGACATCCGTTGAGCCGAAGGACTGGCGCGTGGCCGACTGACCATTGTTGAAGTTGTAGAACTCGGTGTTGCCGAATTGCTGGCTGGTCCCCGAGACCCCGCCATAATTGTAGAAGGTGGTGTTGCCGAACTCGACACTATTGCCAGATTGCGCGAGTACGGTGATGGGCAGCAGGAGCACCAACAGGAGGATGAGTAGGATCTTCATGGTGACACGTCTTGGATAGGTACAGTGTATGCCGGTCTGGCTCGAACTCTCAATGGGCCCGCTGCTGCCCCGGAGACATGGCCGGCGCAACCCCTTTTTGCCGGTGGGGTGAGAGGCGCTTATGGGACCCATGCCCAAGGGTACGCCGGTCTGTGCCGCTTGGGGGGCGGGGCTGGTTGCGTCTGGTTGCAGAATTGCGGAATTTCTGCCGTGTTTTTCATTCTTTTGCATCGTCAAGTGCTTGATCTTCTTGACTATCAAGGGGGTCAGATGAAATTCGAAACCCGTCACTCACCCCATGCATTTTTCTCATACTAATCAGGCTTCTCCACGCGACCCCTTTTCTATTCTCGAACTCCCTTTCAACAAAGGGGGCCTGTCATTTCTGCCTAATATTCGCCAGGTATCCAATGGCCAGGGCTAGAGTAATCGTCCCGAGTGTGACGCTTCCCCAGTAGCCCGCCATGACTGCCAGCTGACGGCCGACCAGATCTTGCGAGGTGAGATTGTTGAGGGCACAGCTCAGGACTGAAGTGAGAATCAGCCCCGTACGCAACCGCTGGTCAGTCATCATGTATGCCGTGATGACCATGAACGGCAACATGAGGACCACAAAATGGGATTTGCTGCTCATTGGCGAAAGGAGCAACATTCCAATGACGAGAAGTGATCCATCCAATACAACATGGTTTTGGAGCTTGAAGGAGCGAGAGAACACCCACAGCATGTATACCAAGCACAGACCATAGACTCCACATAAGACCGGAATGAAATATTGTTGAATTTGCATTCCAAGTGTGATGCGGTACACGAATGCTCGCAATGACTGATTTAAATTATTCTCTCCTTCCCAGAACCGCGGCATTCCTCCAGAGTCTCCTGCGAAAAAAGGCTGCAGCGCCACCTGTCGAATCCAATTTCCATAATAGGTCGTCAGACCATCCTCCACGCTCAAGAAAAGGTCTGGCAGTAAAGAGAGCGTGAGATAGCACAGCACACAGAAAGTGAAGAGTTTCCATCCGTATCGGAACAGGATATAAGGGAAAAACAGCAGGGGTGTGGCTTTGAGGGCAGCTCCGAGGCCAAAACCAATTATTGACCAGAGTGGTTGTTCTCTCGTCAACCCAATCAGACCTATAAGTAGGAAGAGCAAGACCAGCACATCATAGGCCTGATTTTCCAGGTCCGCCAAGACAAAATTGAGCACAAGTGCGAGGGAAACCAGACGGAAACGGGTGAGTTCCTGTTTGTGGAACTGGATACCTAGCGATTGAGATACGAGAGATTCCGCAAGTCGAAAGCTGCCGCAGGTACACCCTATTAATACCGCATACCACACCATATTTCTCAACCACATGGGCAAGAACACGAAGGGAATCATGGCAAAGCCGAAAAGTGGGGGATAGGTGAAGCCCGGGCTGCAACTTCCCATCGGTTGGCCGTTGAGCATACAGGCCGCCGCTTTTGGATAGAGGGTCATCCCGTCAGGGTGAAGACTGAACCTGAAATAGTAGATGGCCACCCCTATCAGCAACAGAACCGCCATAGGGTGACGTCGGACAAAAATGATGAGGTTCATGAGCGGTGTCTCTCTTCGAAGGTCACCAGTCATTAAGGACCAAGGTTCAAATTTGTGAGCCTGATGAACTGATGAGGTTCACGCTCGAGGTTCAGGCGGGAAAAACGCACAAGCTCGATTTGTTGACACAAGTCTTCCCGGCGAGGACTGAGATGATTTGCGTGACAGCTTGGGGTCATTTGTGGTGACCGGGAGCGCTCCCCACGCACCCCGAGCTAGGATCGAACTTTCTTGCTCGGCTGGGATACGCCTTACCGATTGCGTGATGTACCCCAAGCCTGAACAGAGTTTGAACTGCGCTCAGTATCTCGCCCATCCCCAACTTGCTCTTGGCGTGAACGCGATCACGAAAAATGATCGGTACTTCGCGAACACGGTACCCCAGGGCCTGGGTGACGTAGGTCACTTCGAGCTGAAACGAATAGCCATTCGAGCGAATCGCTAATTGATCCAGTGTCGACAGCAACTCCCGCCGATAGCACCGGAAACCGGCCGTCGCGTCACGCACGGTGATCCCCAGCGCCAGACGGGCGAGTTGGTTGGCTGTCCGGCTTAAGAGTTTTCGGTGTGCAGCACAATTGACCGCGTCACCATCTTCGACATATCGGCTTCCTATGACGAGATCCGCATGGTTTGTAGCTTCGAGTAGACTTGGAATAGACTCAGGCGGATGCGACAGATCGGCGTCCATGGCGATGTACCAGTCGTAGGATTCACGCAAGAGCATGCGGAACGCCTGGCGATAGGCTGTCCCGATCCCCAGCTTCCCGGGACGGTGGAGAACACGCACCCGTGGCTGCGTTGCCTGGATCGATTCGAGCAATCGGCCAGTCTGGTCCAGCGACCCATCGTCGACGAAAAAGAGGTCGAGATCGAGAGGAAGTGCCAATAGACGCTCGACCAGTGGTGGGATATTGTCACGCTCGTTATAGGTGGGGATGATGGCAATTGTCTTGAGCATGATCCTCTACTGCCCCCGCAGACGGTAATGTATAATGAATTGCGGGCACATAGAAAGGTCAAACTATAGGATGGATCAGCAGGCTAGTCCAACAGAACCCTGTAGACTTGTACGACTATTCTGACACAGCGGATTTACGCTTCTCAGTGTCAGGTGCTACGGATTGTCTATCCTTCGCCCCGGAGCCGTGCTCATCTTGTGCTCAACTCCACCTTGTGTCTTTACTATCTGATTCCGGGTAATAGCGTCACAAATTCACCCAGGGCGTGATAGACCAATCTACTTCGGGTCCTTCGAGGCGGTGAGTGAGCCTGAGTGGGATGGAGTAGGATTGTGACAACACTTTCCTGGACCGCGCGTCTCAGATTCAACCTGAAACCAATTCAAGGCAGGGCAACTCTAGCTGACTCAGTAGGAAAGTTCTGAAATCGTTCGCGCACTCACCCCATACCTCTGACCGACTAACTTTTACAGGTATTCCGTTGATTGTTGACGTCATGGCGTGGTCACACCATTTTAAGTAAGGGAGGGTTGCCTTCGAAAAGGGTGGGATGATGGACTTGTGGGAGATACGAGCCAAGGCAGTGATCGCCGACGCTGATTCAGATATTACTCAGGTTGGGCGGAAGGCTGGAGTGGAGCGGATGGATCTACTGTATTTGGAAGGGGGCGAGGAGTTCCATTCGGCCGTTCGAGTTTTTCTAAGACATCTTGCTTGAGCCTCGTGGGTTCCTCAACCCGACTTTCGCGCTGCAGTGTCCCCAAATCCGCTGCCTTGCGGGCATTCAACTCCAGCACGTCTGCGTCATCCCTGATTAAGCTTGGGGTCAGGAATACGAGCAGATTGAGCTTCTGGACCGCTGTGCTTTGAAAGCGGAAGAGCCAACCTAAGAATGGGATATCGCCAAGGAGAGGGACTTTCCGTTCGTTGAGAATGACGTTATCCCGCACGAGCCCCCCGATGACGATCGTCTGTTGATCTTTCGCGATGGTGGTCGTTTCCATTGACCGTTTGGTCGTGGTGGGTCCGACCGGAACGCTGGATGTCCCGCTCCCGATCGTTTGCGCGACATTCTCAGCAATCGCGGTAATCTCCTGCTTGATTTCTAGTCGTATCAGGTCGTTCTCCATGACCTGCGGGGTGATTTCCAGTGTGACGCCGACATCTTTTCGCTCGATCGTGACGAGAGTTCCGCCCGTGATTCCTTGGGCCTGGCCGGTTGGGAATGGACGATTTTCACCCACGACGATCTTGGCCTTTTGGTTATCTGCCGCGAGCACTTGGGGGGTCGAGATGACATTCGTGTCCGTGAGGCTCAGCAACAGTTGCAAGAATGCGCGCACGTTGACAGTATTGAGGAGCGACACTGTTCCTCCACTCGCAGCGCCTCCCGATAATGGCAGCCGCGAGGGATGACAAATTTTCTGGCGCGAGATTGAATCCAGCAACGCCTTGCACTGAACCGCTACTGCCCGCAGCGATTACCTGTAGAGGGTCGCTCCCAATCTGTCTGAGCCGATCGACCTGCACCTCCAAGATGACGGCCTCGACAAATACCTGTTTGCGGCGCGTATCCAAATCTCGGATGACAGACTGCAACTTGGCGTAGGCGCTTTTGGTCGAACTGACAATGATCGAGTTCGTGGCCTTGTCCGCAAAAACCTGGACAGGGGCCTCGAATTCGCTCAAGGGCCTAAACGGTGGTCGTGTCCCTGGTGCCGTCTGCGCGACTGTCTGTGATCGGGCGACGACATTGGTCAAGATGGCGGCAAGGTCAGTCGCATTGGCGTTTTTGAGTTTATAGACGAATACCCCACGCTCCGGAGGAAGTTCCCCCATCGCCACGATCTGATTGACGTTCCCTTTCGTGATGACAGACAGACGGCTGACTTCGAGCGCCGCCACAAACATGCTGTATGCTTGGTCGTGCGTGACTTTGGTAGGGGAATACACGCTGATTTTCCCCCCGGCCTTCTTGACCACATCGTCCAAGACAAAGTTTTTACCGGTCAACTCACTGATGAAGCGAACAAAAACAGAGAGTTCGACATCATTGAAGTCGAGGGAGACGCGTCCGGAGGCATTTCCTCCGGGTTCAGCTCGCAGGGTGAGAGGAAGCAGAAATCCACTGAGCACTGCCAGCAGACAAATGAGAGAGGCTTGCCTGATCCACCACCATTGTCCGAAAGAGAAAAAATCCATGACTTCCAAGCAGTGTATGTGGGGAGACCGATCATCCCCCGGACCTGGTCGAGCATGACAATGGGAATGAAGAACGGTACCATAAGGCTTGTCATCGACACAACCAACTCGCATGTCTGTTACCTGAGAGTTGCCACTGCAACCACTGACTAGCGCCAGATTTCCTCGATCAGGCGGCCGGGCGTACTGCTTGGTTGATCGAGACCCTGTTCAGAGACGAGACCCTTGCCTACTCTGCCCTGGTTCCTGCTTCGTGGCTTCTTGCGGAAAAGATGAACCCAGACGTTTGGAGATTCCCCATACGTCGCTTCGAGAGAGTGCTCTCTCAACGCGATTCTTGTCGGGCTTGTTCATTTTTGAGAAAGACTTAGGAGAAGGAAGGGAAAAGACTCATCTAACATCTGAATAATAAACAGCATTAAAATCCGCCGTAAAGACTGTAATGGCACCAGGATTGCATTCCTCCGCCTAGTTTGCCTTCCCCTCAAGATCGTAAGAAACCGAACGGAAACGAAATCTGGTGCAAAGAGGCCAGGGGAGCCACTTGGTATCTTTCGATGATCTGCTAAGGTTGTAAAGTGCGGACCGACAAGAAACCCTCTCAAAAAGCTGACAAAAAGACTCATTCCCGAGTTCACAACCGGGGTGTTGTCGGCTACAGCAAGAAAAGCGCGCTTCTCGAGGAAGCCATCACCCACATGAACACCGGCAAGTACGGCCGGTCGTCCGCTGCGTTGAAAGAGTTGCTCACACTTGATCCTCACAATACGGAAGCTCGACGGCTCTTTGCCACGTTGCATCTACGACTAGGCAGTCTTGTCACAGCTCGGCAAGCATTTGAGTCCCTCGCCAATGAAGCGATCGGACGACAAGACTTCTGGTTGGCCGAATCTTTACTACGCGAATACTTGGCTGCCGGACCCCGTTGCGTCCCGTTCCTCGAACTCTTGGCCCATGTGCACGAGGAAAAGGGGGATGCCATGGCTGCAGTGGCCGAGTTGGGCAAGGCCATCGAGATTCTTATCGAAGGTCCAGACTCTGAAGATCCCAAGAAACCGTCTCAGCTCTATGCCAAAGTGAGAGAACTTGCGCCAGCGAGCCCTGTGGCCTTTCAGTATGCCTCTCTCTTCGACATACAAACAGGCGAGCTTATTGTGCCCTCTCCGCTGGCTCCTACCGCGGAGACGTCATTGGAAGTCGAACCCTCGAAGCCTCAGGGCAAAACCTTCACCACCACTGAAGAAGCTAGGGCGTCTGATGTGATGCCGTGGGAACAGTTCGATGGGACGTCTCCGATTCAGGAGACTCCGCTACCCGATTCGTCGAATCCCGTCATCGAATCGCTCGACGTTCCGGGCTTTGTGATAGACCCGGCGCAGGTCGGTTTGGCTCCACAGGAACTGGAGATTCCTCCGTCAGAATCTACTGGACCGATCCAGGGGGCCAATAACTTTGATAAGGAAATATTGCCATCGATTTTAGCCGAGCCGCCGCTTCCGTCGAGTGGACAACATGATGATAAGGGGGCGCCGATTGTCAACCTTTCGCCGTTTGCGGAGGAGGGAGTTACGCCTAGTTCCTTAGAGGAGCATACGGCAGACGTAGAGAGAGTCATTACCCCTTCTGCTGGGTCGCCGGGATTATCTTCTCCCATGCCCTGGGAGCAGATAGAGAATTCGACGGTCAGAATTGAGGAGGCGACCCCGGCGACAGCTCCGTTAGCTCAATCGGATGGAACACCCCTATTGGGTGGTGAATCCGTTCTTGCGCCATCCGCTACCACTCAGCCTGAATTTGTACCAGAGCAGTTGTCGAGTCCAGTTCATGTGCCAGATCTGACGGAGCCTAGTGAGTCGATCTTTGCGGTGAAGCCGTCAACGAGTCCCGCGGTACTTCCAGAGTCCGAAACCCCGACACCATCTACCGCTACCGTTGATTCCTCTCCCGCAGTCCCCTTTTCGTGGAACACTGTTTTCGACGGGGCATGGAAGTTTGCGTCAGGAACGTTGTCGTCGAGTTCGCCTGCCGCACCCTCCAAGCCGGATGCGGATTCTTCACAGGGTGCGAAGGACATAGATTCACTTCAGCCAGAATCCGTGCCGGACCCACCGCTCCTTTCCCCATCCAGTACATCAACCTCAGAGCTGCCTGTCTCATTCAACAATCCCGAGCCGTTGCCATCGGCTCACTCTTCGATCTTGAGTGAAGCGAGTGGATCGATTGTAGAATCAGATGCGATCGGGGCATCCGATCTTCCACAGCCAATACTGGTTCGTCGTTTCGGAAGAACCCTCGCAACCGGAGGAGCCATCGATACCTTCGAGCGATGTCCCAAGTTCCTTCAAAGTAGGCCTTCCGGTGGCGCCTCTGTCAGAGCCGGTCGAACCCGCTCGTGAATCTGAGCCGGTTTCATTCCCGTCTTTTGTGGAACTGCAGCCCGTAGCGCTAGTTCCAGAAGCATCCCCTCCGGAGCCTTCACGTTCAGCGGTCATCCCGGAAACACCACCTGCACCTGAACCGGTTTCCACAGAACACCGTGAAATACCATTCACACTGGTCAAGGCCGCCTCGGCTCCTCCGCTCTCCGTAGCGCCAAGTGACGCGCCATCGGCATCTCCCGCCTCGATGGATACATTGTCGCGTTGGAACACTGGCGAAGTCGAGGTTCACCCACATCGTCCGTCTGAAAAGAAACGAAATTGGGACAAGGATAAGGGGGAGGCTCCAGTCGATTCGCCGGCTCCGTTACCGCTGGTTGAGGAGTCACCTGAAGCGGTCGTCGAGCTGTCGCGTAGCGGTGGATGGGAATCGGTTCCTTCGGAGGCGAGCTCCTGTCGTTGAAGCGGTCGTTCCCATCGTGGGAAAAGTTGTTCCTCAGGAAGATACGAGACCGGAGTGGGTTCGGGCGAGTGAGTCGATCACGTTTGTGAATACTCCTCCACCGTCTTCCGCGACGTGGCAGGACTCTGGTGTTGAGTCTATTCACTCGAAGCCAGAATCTGCATTCTCGGTCGCCGCGTCGGCCGTTGATGTGCTTTTTGATTCCACGGGAGAGAAAAGTCAAGTTTCTACACGGGATCGTTTGACGTCGCCAAGACCACGCCCTCGGTTTGCCGCCAGAGTGGCGCGAGTCCGCATTGGTATCTCATCGTTTATCGGATCTTGCTTTTCAACAACGCGATCGATTGTGTTGTTGTGTGTGGGGTTGGCGCTCTCCTGCGTTGCGCTGGTGGCGGTCGGCATCGGGGCGGTTGGATTGGCCTGGATGGTGATGGAAGTTCCCCCGTCGCCGGTCTATCACAACCTGATAGCGAGTCCTCCACTGGCACTCACTGATTCGAGAAAAAACGGGTATTTCATGCTGCTCGGGTTTGAGGCTCCCGGGGAACAGGATCCGCTCCAAGTGGGTTACGAGCGCAAGGTAGACGCGAGCGATCTTCAAGCTGCAAGCGCGTGCATGCTCGGTGATGAGGGAAAAGGGACGACAGGAGCTCCCGCTAACGGGGTGCGCGGCGTGGTTCACCAGTGCTGACCCGGTGGCACAACTGAAGCCGCAGGCTGCAGCTGTGCGATCATGGGTGTCGCAAGAGTCGCTCGCCCTCAAGCGTTACCAACAATGGCTTGGAATGCCATTTGAAGATGTGGGCTACGGGCAAATTCTAAGTCCGAACTGCGCCCATATTTTGCTGGCCCATCGGTTGTACCTTGCAGAAGGATTTGCGCAGGATCTCAACACCGGTCTCGGACGACTTGAGACCGATATGGGATCCTGGCGTGCGGTGATCGGACAGTCGAAGACATTGATGGTGAAGATGCTGGCAGCGACGGCAGTCCAGGACGATGCCGCGATCGCATCCGGGCTCTTAACCCGTCAGGATCTCGAGGGGCAATAATTGGTCGACTGGGCAAGATCGTTCGTCCATTCGATCAAGTTGAGCAGTCTCTCCGATGGCCGATGCAGAGCCATCTCTTGTGGGCGACGAAGGCCGTGACGACGAGCCTGAAGAACGACAAGACCAACGAGCGTCCTCTATATGTTGCCCTGGCGGCTGCGATGCCCCTTCCTGTGCAGCGGCGATCCAATGCCTATGCCGACTATTACGAAGCGGCGAGCAAAGCGGTGGCGGAAGGGCGCTACACCAACTTGCCGAAACCGTCCAGCTTCATTCGAACTCCCGCTGTCAGCGCGCTGGACTACGTGGCGAATCCGATCGAGCACATCATTGGAATCGAGCCACTCCCTTCATGGGATCCCTATGTTGGGCGAACGGTGGAGACCGATGCGCGGCTTCGTCTGGCGAGTCTGCAAGTCTGGATCAGACAAGGGGCGCAAGATGGAAATGTGGTCACGCGCCTCGCAAAGGCAGGACAGGCCTACTCCGATCCCTTTACCGGTCTTCCCATGCTGGTCAATCAGCAGAAAGGGGTGATGTATAGTGTCGGGCAAGACGGCAAAGATCAAGAAGGTGATCCCCTGCATGATGTAGTCGCAACAATTCCTAAGATTCAATCGGTCGCGATCGAGAGCAGTCGCTCCGTGTCCCCACCCCGGTCCAAGTAATCCACCGGTCCCCTCCCTTCCGCAGTCAAAGATTTCTGACTACTTCGCCCGCTCTCGCCCACATTATTCATGCAGCTTCTGCTGCAAGCGTGGATACGAGGCTGTGATGGGCAGTCTCGCCGTTCAGCCCTTCGACATACTGCACGAGTATGCCTCAGCGCTTCACGCCTCCGAGTGCCCGTCTCGCTTCGCGTCTGCACGCTTTCGCAACGAATCTTCATGAATAATGCGGGCTAGTTGCTTGACACTGCCGGTCGTATTCCACAGAATCACGGCACACCATTCACGAGAATAGGCACCATGGCGTCCTCACCATCACCATTTCCACACCTTCCCTCGGCTAGGAAAGGGACCACATTTCAATCCGCCATTCCGACGCGGATCGTGTCGAACGAAGAATTCGCTCCCTTCGGCCAGACCGCAGCGCAGGCCCGTGTTGAACAGCTCTCCATCGCGCTCGTGGAACGGACCGCAGTTCGACGAGGATTCACGCGTCGAGACTTTCTCAAAACGACCGGCGGGATGGCAGCCGCGCTGCTGGCCATGAACTCGATATTTGGGAAGTTCTTTGACATTGGAGAGATCGAACTATTTGAAACGGCAGCCTTTGCCGAGCAGCAGGGCGCGCCCTATTTTATCTTCGATGTGCAGACGCATTACGTCAGTTCGCACTTCGACCCGACAGATGCCGAAGACAATCGAAAGGGTGCCGTCTCCAAACAGGCGCTGCTGTCGCTCAGACGAAGGATACGGGAATCAGGACTCAACCCGAAGCTTGCGGGCGATCGAGGCACCATCGACGATCTTTCGTGGAAGAACTTTGTGAAAGAAGTGTTTCTCGACAGCGAGACCACCATCGGCCTCATCAGTACGCCGCCGGGACCCTATCCGCAAGAAGCGGTCGTGCCGCCGAAAGAGATGGCGCATATCCGCGACGAAATCAATCGCCTTGCGCAGTCCCAACGAATGCTCGCGCATGGATTGGCCACGCCCCAACTGGGGGCAGCTGATTTAGACTTCATGGCGATGCAGGCGGAGACGCTCAAGGTCGATGCGTGGAAGTGTTACACCGGCTCTTGTCCAAAGGGATTCGATCGTGGCTGGTGGATGGACGATGAGAGGATCGCCTATCCGATGCTGGAGCAAGCCCGGAAGCTCAACATTAAGCGTGTCTGCGTCCACAAAGGACTTCCCCTTGGGCCGGTGCCGGACTACAACCACCCCAAGGATTTGATCAAGGCCGCAAGAGATTTTCCGGACATCGATTTTCTGGTCTATCACTCGGGGCTCAAGAGTACCTCGACGGTGGATAAGGTGTTTGCGAAGACAGGTGAAATTCCCTGGACCACCGAGTTCTGCCGCATGAAGCAGGCGCAGCCTGGAATCAAGAATATCTACATGGAGCTCGGCTCAACCTTTGCGCAGCTCGTCACGACTCATCCGGCGGTCTGCGCGCATGTGCTTGGGCAGATCATCGACGCGTTTGGTGTCGATCACGTGCTCTGGGGGACAGACTCGATTTGGTATGGTTCGCCGCAATGGCAGATCGAAGCCTTTCGGCGATTCCAGATTCCGGATCAGCTGATCGAGCAGCATCGGTACCAGCCGCTCACGCGCCAGGTGAAGGAACGGATCTTCGGACTGAACGCGGCGCGTCTGTTTGGCGTCGATGCCAAGGCGAAGCGGAATGAGTTGCCGCAAGACGTTCTGGGGCAACTCAGAATAAGCTATCTGGAAGAAGGACCGGAGCCGAGCCGCAAAGCCTACGGATGGGTGGTGTGAGAACCAGTGTGAATAGATGGAGGACGTGACGACATGAAGAGCGAAATCTTATATCCAGGTGCCTTTCCGATGGTGCGGGTGGAATTGGCGGCTGGTGAGAACATCAAAGCCGAGTCGGGCGCGATGGTGGCTTGTTCACCGACCATCGACATTGAAAGCAAGATGGAAGGCGGCTTTCTCGGAGCCCTGTCGCGAAAGCTCCTGACGGGGGAGAAGTTCTTCTTCCAGACGCTGCGCGCCAGCCGCGGGCCCGGCGAAGCGTTGCTGGCTCCGACGGTGCCCGGCGAAATTGTCATCTTGGAGCTCGACGGCGTGAACGAGTACATGGTGCAGAAAGACGGCTTCCTCGCGGGCGCCGACGCGATCGTCATCGAAAGCAAAATGCAGAGCCTGAGCCGTGGATTGCTGGGCGGAGAGGGTTTCTTCATTCTGAAAATCAGCGGGAAGGGGACACTCGTTCTGAACAGCTTCGGGGCCATTCACAAGATCGAGTTGAAGCCCGATCAGGAATACATCGTGGACAATAGCCACCTGGTGGCCTGGTCCACCACGACTTCGTACAACATCGAAAAAGCCACCTCTGGCTGGGTCGCCAGCTTCACCTCAGGCGAAGGGTTTGTCTGCCGGTTCCGAGGGCCTGGACTCGTATACATTCAAAGCCGGAACCCGGGCAGTTTCGGAGCGTGGATACGCCAGTTCATCCCGGTCTCCGAGTAGCGGATGCTGAAAACGCCCGCCAACTTCGTTCTCGGCTCGAAACAATCCTCAACGTACCCCATACGAGGAAGGAGCTGTCTTGGCAGCTTGGGGAGGGAGGGTAGAAACTATCACGCCTCCGGTTTTTGCTCGCCTGCGGCCTTGTTGGCCGACGTTTTGAGCATCCGTACAAGGATTTTCACCTTCAATAATCAATCGTCAATTAACCATGACTCACTTCTTCCCCAACGCCCTCTGTTTCGGTGACGAATTTCCCGCCGCCGGCGTGCCTTGTCTTGTTCAAGTCGAGGAGCATGGACTCACCGTCACTTTTGCATCTGATACTGCCGATGGCCAGCCGGAATCCGTTCCTTTTTCAAGTCTGACCGTCTCGGCAGGCGGACTCGACCATGACCATCTCGTGGTGAAATGGAATAGCGTGCAAGGGGAACGGACGCTGTATCTGAAGAATCCTGACGTGATTCGGGCGTTTCGGGAAACGGTCCCCCACCATCTCCATCTTCCGTTTGCACAGGCCGCGGAGCAGGTGCGACAGGTGCGTCACCGACGCCGGCTCGTCTGGAGCCTGGTCGGCGGGGTGATCCTGGCCACGGTGCTGGGACTCTGGTTCGGATCCGATCTGCTCGTCGAACTTGCAGTGAGTCGGATTCCGGTAGAGTGGGAACAAAAGCTGGGCGAATCGGCCTATCGGGATTTTCTCAGCCATCAGGAGGTGATGAAAGAGGGTCCCGCGGTCACAGCGCTGGGAGAGATGACGCATCGTCTGACAGAACAGATTCCGAATAATCCCTACAAGTTCGATGTGACCGTGGTGAAGAGTGACGTCATCAATGCCTTCGCACTGCCTGGCGGGTATGTGGTGGTATTCACCGGGCTCATGAAAAAAGCAGAAAGCGGCGAAGAAGTGGCGGGCGTGCTGAGCCATGAGCTGAACCACGTGCTGCAACGGCATGGGCTTGAACGGATCGTGAAAAGTCTTGGGCTGCTGACGGTGGCGGCCATTGTGCTTGGCAATCAACAGGGCCTCGTCGGGATGATGAAACAGCTCGGTGTCGAACTGCTCACCCTCAAGTTCGGCCGGGAGCAGGAGACCGAGGCCGATCTGACGGGATTGCAGTTGCTTCAGCGGGCGAAGATCGATCCCTCCGGCATGATCCGGTTTTTCGAACGGCTCGCGGAGAAAGACCAAGGTCGGATGGAATGGCTCTCGACGCATCCGATGAGTACCGCCCGGGCCGAACGATTGAAAGCGGAGCTCGCCGCCTTGCCGAAGAAATCGCCGGAGCCGTTTACGTTCGACTGGAAACACGTGCAGGCTTCGCTCGGATCCCAGCCGGTCGCCGTCCCATGAACCAGCGGAGCGCCATTCGGATCGGCGTCATTACCGATACCCACGGCCTGTTCGATCCGGCCATCCGGCGACATTTCCGAGGCGTCGATCACATTCTCCACGCCGGGGACATTGGCGATCGGTCCGTGATCGAACAGCTGGAGCAGATCGCTCCGGTCACCGCCGTCTCCGGCAACGTCGATGATGATGAACAGAGCGGATTTCCGTCCGAGGCCGTGATCGAACTGGCAGGCCGCCGCATTGCCATCCGTCATATTCTGTATGAAGGCGGGAAGCTTACAAAAGACGGGCGAACCTTTTTAGAACGTGAGCAACCGGACATCTGCATCTTTGGTCATACGCATCGGCCGAAAGTTGAATGGTTCGGCAAGACGCTGCTGTTCAATCCAGGATCAGCGGGACCGAAGCGATTCTCACTCCCACGCGGGATCGGGCTTCTGACCATTCTGAAGGAAAAAGTTCTACCCAAGCTGATTCGCTTGAGCGATAATGCGAATCGCCGAAATAGATCTACGGGTGTAAGTTGCCCAAGAAAAAGGAGAACGACATGACGGGAAAGACGCTGAGAAAGAGGATCGTCGCGGCGATAGTGGTGGGAAGCTTCCTGACGGTCACCACGGCCTGCTATGGACCGTTCAATCTGACCAGAAATGTCTATCACTGGAACAGCAACATCAAAGGCAGCAGCGAAGTGAACGAGAAGTGGATGAAGGAGTTCGTCTTCTTCGGCATGATCATTATTCCGGTGTACATGTTCTCCGCGCTGCTCGACGCCTTCATCTTCAACTCCATTCAATTTTGGAGTGGAGACAATCCCGTCAAGGCCACCGATGCGGGAGGCGACGGAACGACCCGCGTCGTCCAGCTGGGCGGGGTCACCGTGACGATGGTCGAGCGTGATCGAGGCACGACGGTGACCTATGAGCGGAACGGAATCGTCGAACGGCGCGCCACAATGGAAACGAATGCGACAGGCTATCGTTTGATCGATGAGACCGGAGTCCTGCTTGCGGAGGCGGAAAAGGGAC
>CAWGSC010000014.1:0-55961 GCA_963825145.1 uncultured Nitrospiraceae bacterium | reverse complement strand
GGGAGAAGGCGGGGACGGAGTGACGATCGTGAAGGTGCGCTGCTGAATCCCCCCTTGCTCACACAATGCACGGTTTCCGAAGGATGATGGAGAGGGGGGCGTCCAAGCCTCCCTTTTGCTCGCAGAACGCCCACGATAAAAATCGTGCTCGTTCGATGCGCGCAGTAAAGGGAAGCCTTGGCCACTCCCCTCACCATCCCCAGATCTTGTCAACGCTCTTGGCACCCAGCATGACGCATCCGGCTACCCTCTTCTATTATTGAGGCGCGTCATCATGGCACCCAAGCCCAATACGATAGCCAAAAAAACCAGGCTTATAGCCGTTAACGAGCCGAGCACGCAGGAAAAACTCTCGTTGCAGAAATCAAACATATATTGCCAAAACCCCCACATTTTGGTCTGAGCTAGGGTTTTTACAAACATCGTATCCCCTCCTTGGCGCTTCTCTTCGGTCCTAGGGTAGAGAAGCCAACTAAGCCAGCGATTCGACCGCGGCGCGTAACCGCTCGGTCAGCTTCGTCGCCGCAACCGATTCTTCCTGCGCCCGCGCGACTTTGATCGGCTCGCCGAAGATGATGCGCAACTGCGGGAAGCCGATTCTGCCCCGCGAGAGGGCTCGTGCCGTGCCGACGAGGCGGACCGGCACAAGTGGCGCGCCCGTCACGAGCGCCAGGCGTGCGGCACCCCGGTGCCACACACGGTCGCCGCAGATGGCGCCTTGCGGGAAAATTGCGACTGCCTGTCCTGCCTTGATCGCCTGCCGCATCCGAGCGAGAGCGAGGTGGTCGCCGCCGCCACGCTTAATCCCGATCGCGCCGAGCCCGTCGAGCACCCACCCAAGCAGTCGGGACTGCCAGAGTTCCGCCTTTCGCGAGGAAACGCAGTTCCCGCGAGATCGCCGCCCCCAGGATGATCCCGTCGAGCACCGAGTCATGATTCGGTGCGATGACCATAGGCCCGGTGACGGGGAGGCGATCGGCGCCGACCACCTCGAGTCGATACATGGCGCGTACCAAGCCGCCGAAGAAACAGCGAACTTGCGCATAGGTCGGAGCGGGGAACGGTATAAGACCCGCATTGTTGTTTGCCCGACGGTCGACAAGAGTATCCATCAATGATTCCATCAGACCTCCTCCTCCATGACTATCTCCGTCTGATCGCAGCAGTTGGCCATTGGCTGTCTTGTTTCGATTCAGTGCTCTTTAGCGACCCCTAGTTCAGCAACCGGGCATATGAGGAGTGGATTGTGTCCATCGCGCAATAGTCGGGCTCGCTGTCGCACAGGGTTAGACTTTACCTCTAGTCTTGTTTCTCTTGTTTCCAGGCTCCCCAGGCATAGAAAAATCCCACCGGTGCGCTGATGAGGCAAACCCATGCCAGAGGAGACGATTCTGCGAACAGCCAACCGGCAAGAGCGGTATAGATCGCTGCTCCGATAAAGTAGACATACCAAGGAATCTTGTCTTTCTTTTTCAAAGGTGCGTCGGTTTGCGATGTCACGAAGCGCGGGCCAGCAGGTTTCAGAAATTGTATAGACATTGTCAGCCTCCTCCCTCTGGAATGGTGAACCATGTGCTCGCGGGCTGGAGCGCCCGGCTTCCTACGAACGGACGCCTGCCCACCGATTCCGCAGCCACTTCGATCGTAGGAGCTTGTACCCGAGCCAGGCCATTAGCAGCACGCCGAGCAGTGGTACCACCACGGAATTCACCAACTTCTGATAATCGATCATCTGTACCCGCAAGAGATACTGGTAGCGCGAAGGATTTCGCCCCTCCGCCGTAATGATGACTCTGTACAGACCCTCGTCCAGAGTGGTTTCGCCACTGACTACTCCGGTCGGGTGGTGGCTCGGACGCCAGTCTGCCACCGTCTGAGCTTCTGCCTCATTACTCCCGTTCCCCTTCACGATCCGCAGACCTACCGGAACGTTGCGCAGTGCCGGGTCCACGAGGTCCACCACCAGGAAGGTCTCGCCTGTCTTGGGAATGTCCGTGCAGTATTGAGCTTTCAGCTCGTGCTGCGGCTGGTAGGTGCTGAAATGCACTGCGCTTTCACCGACCCAGCGCACGCAAGGGTCAACTTCCAAATCCGCTCCGCCATGCGCAGCGGCTGTGCCGGGGTACAGTGCGGCAACAAGAAGGAGCACCATAGCGCCTGCTCGTGTCATGTGCTTGATCATGGTCAACCCTCCTATTTTGGAACCTTGCTACGCTCTGGTCCATGCCGCTCTCCTCATCACTGCCGACAGGCCCACTCCTTACTCTAGTCATCCGGATCTGTTGCGTCACTGAGGAGACAGGCCCCTCCGGGGTGTTAAGAGGGGCCCATCTACCTCAGCGGGAGACGCCGTGCTGACTCGCGGCGCCACCAATTCTCCAGATATACGTGCGCATGGACGAAGCGTCCTTACGCGGTTGTCAGTGCCGGACTCGATGCTGCTGCCTGCGACGTGAGGCGTCGATGTGCAGCAATCACGGGATCGACAATCGCGCCACAGTTGATGCAGCGCCATCCGGCAAACTCATCGTCACCCGACCCGAGTGCTCAAAGATCTTCAAACGTCTCACGCACCATCAATCCCCCACAGCGTGTGCACCTCATCGCATGCCTCCTTCCTTGATGGGGTCTTGCGTCAGATACTTCGCACCTTTCGCACTGGTCTTTCTGTTAGAATTTTGAGCATCTGCATATGTGCGTTTGCGCCTCAGTGATTGTCCATGATGCCTTTAAGCTCACTGCCGCTGATCACCTCGCGATCGAGCAGGGCTTTTGCTCCTTCTACGAGTGCGCGTTTCTTTTCAGCTAAGAGCCATCTCACGCGATCGTATTGCTCATCGATGATCCGGCGCACTTCACAGTCGATCTCGCGGGCGGTCTCCTCCGAGTAGTCGCCTTTCTCCTGAGGCGCCTGAATCTGCATGATGAGAGGCTGGCGTTCACGATCCAGGGTCACGGTGCCCAGCTTCTCGCTCATCCCGTAGGACTTGACCATGCTCTTGGCAATGTCCGTCGCCCTGACCAGGTCGTTCTGCGCTCCGGTAGACGCCTCGCCGAAGATCAATTCTTCCGCATTCCGCCCTCCGAGTAAGACGGCAATCTTGTTCTCCAGCTCCGTCTTGGCCATCAGAAAGCGATCCTCCGTCGGGAGCTGAAGGGTATAGCCCAACGCGGCAATCGCCGCGAGGGATGATCGAGATCTTCTGAATCGGGTCTGCTCCCGGGAATGACAACGCCACCAAGGCGTGGCCCACTTCATGGTAAGCGACTCGTTCCTTCTCCATCTTGTTGAGCACCCGGTTCTTCTTTTCCAACCCCGCCACGACCCGCTCCACCGCTTCTTGCAATTCCGAGCAGACCCACCTGCTCCTTATTCCGACGCACGGTCAAGAGTGTCGCTTCATTGATGATATTGGCGAGGTCGGCGCCTGAGAACCCGGGGGTCATCGCGGCGATCACCTCAAGGTCTGCATCGGGCCCCAGGGTCACCTGCTTGGCATGGACGCGCAAGATGGCCAGGCGGCCGATCTTATCCGGGCGATCGACCAAGACTTGCCTGTCGAACCGGCCTGGCCGCAACAGTGCAGGATCCAAGATTTCAGGCCGATTGGTCGCCGCCATCAGAATGACGGCGATGCGGGGATCGAAGCCGTCCATCTCGACCAGCAACTGATTCAGGGTCTGTTCACGCTCCTCATGCGCCATGGGTCCCGCCCCACGGGCTTTTCCCAACGCATCCAGTTCGTCGATGAAGATAATACAGGGCGCCTTGATCTTCGCCTGCTCGAACAGATCTCGCACGCGGGAGGCCCCCACTCCCACAAACATTTCCACAAACTCGGACCCGCTGATGCTGAAAAACGTCACGCCTGCCTCTCCTGCCACAGCGCGAGCCAGGAGCGTCTTGCCGGTTCCAGGCGGACCGACGAGCAAGATGCCTTTCGGAATCTTTCCTCCGAGACGCGTGAATTTTTCCGGCGTCTTGAGAAAATCAATCACCTCGCGCAGTTCTTCCTTCGCCTCGTCCACACCGGCCACGTCCGCGAAGGTGACCTTCGTGTCCTTCTCGGCATAGATCTTCGCCTTCGACTTCCCCACGGTCATGAACCCTTTTTGACCCTGTCCAAGCCCCTGACCGAGGCGCCGAATCACAAAAAACCAGATACCGCCAAAGATCAGCGCAGGAATGACCCACCACATAATGTCTCGCAAGAACGTACTCTCAATCATGCCGGTGAACTTGACGTTGCGTACATTGAGTTCCTTGACTAAATCAGGATCTTCAACCCGGACAGTCGTAAACAGCTTCGGTTCTTTTGATCCTTCTTCCGGCTTCAGTTTCCCGAGCAATGACTGACGAGTGACCGTGACTTCCGCCACGTTGCCGGCCGCCAGGAGCGTCTTGAATTCGCTATACGGAAGCTCTTCAAGCATCTGCATGGGCGTGATGAAATTGTGCACGAACATGACTGCCCCAATCGTGAGAAAGGCACACAGGACCGAAAAGGAGATTTTTTTATTCACTGGCATCGCGATGAGTTCCTTTCTCTGTCACGACTTAAAGAAGAGCCAAGTATTCTGACCTGTCGTGCTTTCTTAGGCTCCTTGCTGAAGGGCTGAGAAACGGAAATCCGTCGGATAATTATGGACATTCGCAAACCGTCGCATTCAGTTTTAATCGGTACTCGCTATCCCAACGGCTAAGGTTGGAATTAGGCCTGAGGAGGCCCGTTGCCAGTGCCAGGCACATCACAAGCACGGCACCAAGAATAATGAAAATGATGCCCTTCATGGAGTCATCTTTTTTTTGAAGAGTAGTACTTGCCATTGGAATTCCCTCCTTTTATATGTGTTGCTGTGGTTGTCTGAACTGCATCGCCTTATCCTTCTCTGCCCTTCTCACGGCTCATCCACTCCCGTATGTACGGCCAGCAATTGAGGAGCTGGACACCGTTTTTTTCACAGGCGTTCAGAAATCGAACGATCTCGACATCCACGAGCGTCACTCCGTTGAGGTCCAGTGCAATCCGCGACCGAGCGCCTTCCAGTTGCGTCTTCAATTCCTCCAGATGCTTCGCTTGCAGCCGACCGCTCAGACAAATCATCGTCTTGAGACGGCGGGTTTCTTTTTCAAATTTTATTGTCATCTGCGACCTCTGCAACCTGGACGATATAAAAAGAGTGCAATGAAGAGGCCAGTTGTAAACCATTGAGATGCTTGTGTTTAGCGTGGAGATGGCTGCCGAAATTTCAGCATTTGCTGAATGATCGGCAAAAGAGGCAGGAGTATTCGGTGAAATTCCAATTCTCGGTCCGATTGCGTGGAAGATAGTGAGCAGGGTGCGGGGTCAGAGGAGTCGTCTAAAACAGAAGCAATGATTCACGAGAGACCGGTTCTCGCAGATGGCGCCCAAACAACTTTTGGCTTTTTATCGTGCGTAGTCGGCTTGTCGAGTCTTGAAGCGATGCTTGTTAATTCCCAGGGCCGTGATTTTCGACTCAAGCGTCTGCCTCGGGAGTCCGAGCTTGGCAGCGGCGCCGGTCGGGCCCGCGACCTGGCCCCCGCAATCCGCCAACGCCGCTTCAATGATGTCCTTTTCATGCTCGGCAAGCGTGGCGCCTAAGGGAACCACCGACCCCGACAGCCTGTGCTTTTCCCGTTTCAACCAGGTCTCGTCGACGGAAAATGTTTCGCTCTCGCACAGCACGATAGCTCGCTGGATGACATTCTGTAGCTCGCGAATGTTGCCGGGCCAGTCGTAGGCCTGAAACAGCTCCAGGGTCTCTTTCTGTATGTTCCTAATTTTTTTCCCGGCCTTCTTCGCATAGCGCTCAATCAGGTAGGTGACGAGTAACGGAATATCGTCCACCCGTTCGCGCAGCGAGGGGATCTGGATTGGAAAGACATTCAGCCTGTAGAAGAGATCCTGGCGAAATGTGCCTGCCGCCATGGCCGCCTTCAGATCGCGATTCGTGGCGGCCAGCACGCGCACGTCCACGGAAATCGATTGGCTGCCGCCGACCCGTTCAATTTCCCTCTCTTGGAGCACTCTCAGCAGAGCGATTTGGGTCTCGGCCGGCAGGTCTCCGATCTCGTCAAGGAAGATCGTCCCGCCATCGGCCAGTTCAAACCGTCCCAGACGCCGTTGCAGCGCGCCGGTGAATGCGCCTTTCTCGTGTCCAAACAGCTCAGAGGCAATGAGCGAAGCGGGGATCGCCGCGCAATTGACGGTAATAAACGCCCGGGATGACCGCTTCGAGCGCTTGTGAATGGCCCGAGCGATCAGCTCCTTGCCCGTCCCGGTCTCACCCAGCACGAGTACCGTGGAATCTGACGGCGCCACTTTGGTGACTTGCGTCAATATGTTGCGGATGACGTCCGACGAGCCGACGATTTCTTCAAACATCGAAGACTGATCGATCTCTTCGCGCAACGCCAAGTTTTCTTTTTGAATCCTCTCTTCGTCCCGTTTGCGATCGTCGATGTCGGTTCCTGTCGCGTACCAGCGAATGATCCGTCCTTCTTCGTCCCGCAAGGGGTTATAGCGGATCAGAAGCCACCGATACTGCCCATCCTTACGGCGAGCACGTAGCTCCAATTCAAATGGGGCTTCGCGTTCGAGCGCATGCTGGCGCTCGTTCTGTGATCTCTCGATATCATCAGAGTGAAAAAATCGTGCGCGAAAGTCATCCGCCATGACATCTTCCAAGCTCAGACCGCTGTAGTCGAGCACAAATCGATTCGCATAGAGAGTTTTTCCATCGGGTCCCAGGACACAAATGAGTTGAGCGATCGCGTCGGTGATGCGTCGCAGCTCCTGTTCATCTTGGCGGAGCTTCTCCTCCCTATGCTTATGCTCAATAGCCACCGTCGCCAGATGCGTGATCTGTCCGATGAGGTGTTGATGGTACGCACTAGGGCTACCAGGTTCGCGCGAGTAGATCGCGAAGGTGCCCAATACTGTTTCATCGGATGACAATATTGGAGTGGACCAACAAGCCCGCAGTCCATGTGCCATTGCCAGAGCGCGCCATTCGTATGTGTCCCATCGTGTGTCCGACGCGACATCGGCAGCAATCACTTGTTCTTTGAGAAATGCCGCCATGGCGCAGGGACCCGAATAGAGATTCACGGGTCTGCCATGGATCGACTCGTTATAGCTGAGGGGAAGGCTGGGCGCTGCACCGTGCTTCAGTCGATTGCTGATAGGATCGACCAGCACAATTCCACAGAGAGATCCGCTCGCGATATCTTCGATGAGTCGGCACAAGGCATCAAGGATTTCTGAGAGCGTACATCCGGTGGCGAGCATCTCGAGAAGGCGATTTTCTCCGGCAAGCAATGTCTCGGCCCGTTTACGGTCTTCAATATCGGAATAGAGAGAGGTCATCGGGCGTGGCTGATCGCTGATTGGTTTCATTGTGACGGTTGGTTTTCATATGTCCTCTCCTGAATAGGGGCAGGTTCCGTCAAGACCAGCAAAGAGGGATGTTCGTCTGGCCGTCGTCTTGCTGGCGAAAGGCGAACTCTCTATCGTCCCGTCATTGCCCGACGCCTACGCCTCCTGGCGAGTCTTCAACGGAGGCTTGCCGCTTGCGCACCTCACTCCGCCGACGGAGGCGGAAACGTCTAGATCATATCACAGAAGATCAATGATACGCCCGGTACTCGACCAAAAATCACTAGCCTTCGATTATCAACAGGTGCCGTAAGCCTTTATCTTGGACGTCATGCATCGGCACATAGAATGGCTTCACCACGTTGTGTTCATTCATCCACCCTGTCAATCGGTCCTGGCATGAAACGGGAAACCTTTCAGGCCTAATAAGTAGAGAAGCTCGATATCTCTCGCCCTTCTTAATCTGGTTTCTCATACAGCCCCTGTGAGTGTTCCGAGTGAATGCTGATTTTTCGGCACCGTGCTGATAATTCAGCAGCTCGTCGTTCGGCACGTCATTGTGTTTGCTGCCGACATTCTAGAACGAAATCACTCATTCCAATGAAGTTTCAGCATCATCGATGGCTAAGTCACGCGAGATGCTCTGCTGGAATGTGAATTGCTCATGGACATCATCATGAATTGACGGTTGCATCGTGTGGATCTCAATAGAAAGGAGGAGGTGGAAATGGCAGGCAAGATCTTTCGAGGAGACGTCCAGGACCAACCCACAGGGGTGGTTCTCAAGTATATGAAGGGAGGTTAAGAACATGGCAAGTACAACAACATTCGGAGGGAGCGACCTCGGGTATGACATGTCGCTCTGGTACGATTCCAGGCCTCTCAAGATCGGCTGGTTCGCAATGTTGGCGGCGGTGGGCGCCGAGGTCGTGTTTCAGCGCGTCTTCGGGTACTCCCACGGCTTGGACTCCATGACGCCGGAGTTCGAGAACTGTCTGGATGGGGCTGTGGCGCTTTAACGTGATTTCCAACATCATCTTCTCGGCCGCGACCCTGGGGTGGATTTGGCAAACGCGGGATCGCAACGTGGCCAACGTGGATCCCAAGACGGAACTCAAGCGGTATTTTTACTGGATGATGTGGCTCGCGATGTATGTGTTCGGCGTGTACTGGGCGGGGAGCTACACCCTTGAGCAGGACGCGTCGTGGCACCAGGTGATCATCCGCGATACGAGCTTCACCGCCAGCCATATCATCGCCTTCTACTTCACCTTCCCGTTGTACATCACCTGTGGCGTGGCGAGTTACCTGTATGCCATGACCCGGCTGCCGCAGTTCAGCAAGGCGGTCTCGTTCCCCTTGGTGGGGGCGATCGTGGGGCCGATGATGATTCTGCCCAACGTGGGACTCAACGAGTGGGGGCATGCGTTCTGGTTCGTCGATGAACTCTTTGCCGCGCCGTTGCACTGGGGCTTTGTGACCCTGGGCTGGTGCGGGTTGTTCGGCGGGACGGGCGGCGTGGCGGCGCAGATCGTGGCGCGCATGTCCAACCTGTGCGATGTGGTCTGGAACAACGAGAGCAAGGACTGCTTGCACGTGATCCCGTACTAAGGGCGTGGCTGGTGGCTGATCGACTCGGCTGAACATAGAGAGACTGATGGCGTCTGAGCGCCATCCACGGGCGACCTCCTACCTAGGTGGAGGTCGCCCGTGTTGTTTCGGTCGTGAACGAGTCTGAGGTTTTTGGTACATTCCCATCTCTCGGCTCATTGTAGACCTAATGGCCTATTCCATACGGAAGAGTTTCAGGCTTCTTACCCTAATCCTCTCGCAGTGAACGATACGAGGTGAAACCGATGAACGAGTTGTTCTTAATGATCTTCAGGGTGCTGATTGTCCTTTCGGTCGCCCTGTTAATGGTTGGTATCGTGAAGCCGGAATGGATACGCTTCGGACAAAAGCAGCCCGGCCGTCCAACGATCATTGCCGTCGCAATAAGCCTATTGGTCATCGGTCTTTCCGGCGCGGGTGCGATTCAATCTGCTGGAAAGAATAATGCTGAAGTTGTGAAGCCGGCAATGTGCTTGAGTGAGACTGTGTATGCAGTCGACAATAATACGCTACGCTGCGACCCAGGAACAAAACCCGGTACTGCCGGCGCCAGCAATGACGAGAAGACACCGGCCGGTATTCGCTATATGGTCAAAACGCCGGTCAACTACAATGCAACCATTGCCCATCCGTTACTCATGGTCTACGCGCCAGGGGGAAGAAATCGATATGAATCGGAAGAATATATGCATCTCACGCAAGAGGCGACGGCGGCAGGTTTTATCGTCGCCTATGCCGATCACCGCACAATGAGTACCAAAACGATCGAAGAGCTTGCTGAAATACCGGGACTGATCGAAAAGAAATGGTGCATCGACAAGAAACGGATTTTTCTCACCGGTCATTCCGATGGCGGGACTGCTGCCATGGCCATCGCGTTTCTCAATGGCACCAAACATATTCCAGCGGCGATTGCTCCGAGTGCGGTGGGCATCAGGGGTGAGGACTTGAAAGAGTATCATTGTCCTAACCCGCTTCCCGTTATGGTCATGCACAGTAGTCAGGACACCCTGTTCCCAGGGTATGGGAAAGAGGCCATACAATGGTGGGCTGCCTGTAACGGTTGCGATACGGCAAGCCCTGTAAAAGACGCAGACGGTTGTGTCACATATACAGGTTGTAAGAACAACGTCACAACACGCTATTGCGAAGGCACGGGGACACATACCAAATGGCCTGGGAACAATAAGGCGATCATCGATTTTTTCAGGAGTGGTCAAGATGTCCGTTGAAATTTTTCTGAGCGGCCCCAGTAAGTCAATACGTAGCCCGCATATGTATGACGGTTCATCGCAAAGTCATCCGAAAGTGCATTTCTCGTGAAGCCTATCTCGTATCTCGCATGGACGATATAGACCCACTCTTTCTGTCTGTAAGCATCTCCCCACCTGCTCGTACAGTTTAAGCCCCCACTGACGGCTACAGCGTGATATTGTGCTGAAGTGGATGCGAATGCGATAATCACGGTGTCGTCGGTCAGCGTTGCCGCGGCGGTCGGGTTCCTTCAACCGCGTGTGCATCTCGCCCAGTGACTGTCCCTTGGGGACGACGGAGGAGACCCCACGATGCATACAGCCATCCTCGTTTTGCTCCTCGCCATCTTCCTCCAGTCTGGTTGCAGCGGAAGACCCACGGCTCTGCTGGACCCTGCCTCGCGCGATCCCGGTCAAGACCACTGGGCCATCGCGGCGTATTACAGCCGCCAGGCGGCGGAGTCACGCCAGCAGGCCGAGGCATTGACCGGTTCGATTGTGGCCTATGAACGGCTTTTCGGGCCGGAGTCTGAATGGGTGACAGGCACACGGCTGCTTAGTCCAGTTCTACGAAGACGCTGCACGTGAACAGGACCGGCTCGCCGATCTGCACCTGGAGCTGGGTAGGGGTGCATTCGTCCGATCAGCCGACACGATCACGAGGTCACTAACCTGCCACGCTTGACGTGGCCGTACTGGGAGGAATCTATGACACGCCCAACCATGACGAGTCTTGTGCTCGTCGGACTGCTGCTGACAACGGCCTGTGGAACCAGCATCCAACCAGGCCAACGTGGGTTGTACTGGCGTCCGTTCTCCCAAGGGCTTTCCACCGAAACGCTGAAGGACGGGTTTTACTGGCAGGCGCCCTGGAATAGCATTTACCACTACGATATTCGATGGCAGAGCTTCACCGAGGACATTGATGCCTTGAGCGCGGATGATCTGCAGGTGCTCATTAAGGCGGCCATCATCCTCCGGCCCATTCCGGAGGAGCTGTATTTTCTGGTCCAAGAAATGGGCCCGGACTTCTATCCGCGGATTGTCAAACCCCAGTTTATGGCCACGGTGCGGAGTGTGGTCTCCGGCTATAACATGGTGACGGTGCCGGAAAAGAGCGCGGAGATTGCGAGCAAAGTCCAGGCGGTGGTGGTCGAAAAACTCAAAGGCCGTCACTTGGAAATCCATAGTATCGCCTTGTCCGATGTCGATTTTCCGCCAATTGTCTTGCGCGCGATTGAACAGAAACAGGCGAAGGAACAGGAGAAAGAACAAAAAGAATTCGAACTGACCATCGCGTCCAAGGATGCCGAGATTGCCCGCACACGGGCGAAAGGCGAGGGCGATTCGATTCGGATTCGGGCCGAAGGTGAGGCAGAAGGGAACCGTATCCGGGCCGCCGGACAAGCCAAGGCGCAGGAGACTATCTCACAGACACTCACACCAGCCTATCTTCGATACAAATTGTATGACAGCCCCAATTCCAAATTGATTCTCTTGCCGGACCAACTGAAGGCGCCCATCCTCATCAATCCTGGGGAGCCACCCAGCGAAGGACGGCGAGAGCCGATTCCCTAAGGGCCAGGGGGAGCAAGGGTTAGATGCATGGGGTGATTCCTCGCTTCTGAGCACGAAGAGCGAGGCACTCAACCCGGAATAGATCAAGGATACCGACCACATGTGGTTGGCCTTCACAGCTTCGAATAACAAGTCGCCTATGGCTAACTTGAAGACAGCCCCCTTTGAGAAGACCTTCCGCATTCCATACCGCAACAGGAACAAGCGCCATGCAGCGAGCACTGGTCTGTCTCATCTTATTGCTTCCCCTGTCCGGCTGCGGGGTGGTCCTCCCCTACATGTACGATGCAGGAAAACTTGAGGACCGTTTGGCCGTGTCGACGCCGAAAGAGCAGGTCTGAAGAATTTGGGGAAACCTGACCGTGTGGTTCAGGATGATGGACAGCAAGCCATATGGGAGTACCAGCTCTATCCAAAAGGCGAGTGGATGGGGTACCTTTTGCACTGTCCATTCTTTCCTAACTGCTATTTCCCAGCAGAGCCTGCCAACCCCTATTACGTGGTGCTACAGGACAATCAGCTTTGCATGTGGGGCACGCCTGATGTCGTCCGTTCTTTGGCCTGGAAAGTCTGTGGGAAAGCTACGAGGCCGGAGGGATCTCGGTCGATAAAAGGTCTCGTGAGGGGAGGATTGCAGGTTTCCGTGATTCCTGTGTTCATGCCTCCCACCATCTCTCCATTGCCACAGCGGCTGGCGATTTTGCCGGTCGCTGGAACAACAGATAACCGGGTCATCTCATGGCTTGATCTCACGCTAAATTTTTTGCGCACACGACATCGGGAGTTGGTGCTTGTGGAACGGGAGGATCTGCGAACAGTTCTCGATGAGGTTGGCATTCAATATACCGGGCGAGTTGATGAAGATACGACGATTCGCGTGGGTAAACTCGTCGGTGCGGACAGTCTGCTGACCTATCGTCTGGCCACATCGGGCTCTGGTGAGCCAATGTCTGCGTCCTTCGAACTTCGGCTTCTTAAGGTGGAGAGCGGTATCACGGTCTTTCGCCAGATCGCTTCGTCGACAAACAGTCCCTCTGCGGCAGAGGCAACCACAGGTCGGTTCTATGAGTCATACCCCGTTGCCCGTCGTCTTGTGGTCGAAGAAGCCACAGCCTACGGGTTAGCAGCCTTGACGGCGGCGTTTGGCGACAATCCTCTTGGGGTGGTCGCTGACTACAGCTGGCCCGGCAAGGGGATGCGGCTGCTCGGTCTTCTCCAAGGGGGCCCGGCCTTCCGGGCTGGACTCAAACCAGGTGACCAGATTCTCGCGTTGAATGGTCAGCCATTAGGAAATTGGACGGACCCGATATCACTTCCCCTTCTTGTGACCGTTGAGCGGGATGGGGTGAAACTGGAGATAAGTGTAAGGCAGTAACTCGCGGGCGGCCTCAAAAATCCACGACCTAAGTGTGAGATAAGCACGACGCACCAGATCTATTACCCATCCTCCGTGACTCGCGCGTCGTGCCTATTATTCACATGCAATCCAACCCAAGGAGGCCGGTCATGTCACAGATGACTGCAGTGCAAGTGAGCGGTCCGGGCGGCGCGTTCGAAACCGTGAATCGGCAGGTGCCGGAACCGGGGCCTCATACCGTCCGCATCAAGATACAGGCTTGCGGCGTCTGTCATAGTGACGTGTTTGTGAAGGAAGGGCACTGGCCGGGCCTGCAATACCCACGAGTGACGGGGCACGAAGTCGCCGGTGTGATCGATGCCGTTGGACCTGGTGTGACGGTTTGGAAGAAGGGCCAACGGGTCGGCGTGGGGTGGCACGGCGGACATTGCGGACAATGCGTCTCCTGTCGCCGTGGGGATTTCATGGGCTGTCAGAACTTTCAAGTCACGGGATTCCAAGAAGACGGCGGGTATGCCCAATACATGATTGCACGGGGCGAAGCCGTGGCCGCGATTCCAGACTCACTCTCGCCGGTCGAGGCGGCGCCCATCCTCTGCGCTGGCGTCACGACCTTCAACAGCTTGCGACACAGCGGTGCGCAAGCAGGCGACGTGGTGGCGGTGCAGGGACTGGGTGGACTTGGGCATCTGGGCATCCAGTTTGCCAGCAAGCTGGGCTATTGCACCGTGGCGATCGGGCGGGGCCAAGACAAGGAAGCGTTAGCGTTGAAGCTCGGTGCTGCCTTCTATCTCGACACAGACACGACCAACGCAGCAAACGAATTGACCAAGATGGGGGGCGCCTCGGTTATTCTGGCAACCGCGCCGAACAGCAAATCGATGTCGGAGTTGATCGACGGACTTGGTGTCGGTGGCAAGCTGCTGGTAGTCGGGGCATCAGCCGACCCCATCACCGTCACGCCCATTCAACTCATCGGCGCTCGCCGGTCGATTCAAGGCTGGCCATCCGGAACCGCCCGGGATTCAGAAGACACACTCAACTACTGTGCGCTGACCGGCATTCGACCTATGGTCGAGACATTCCCGCTCGAACAAGCCGCTGCTGCCTACGATCGCATGCTGAGCGGCAAGGCACGGTTTCGAGTAGTACTCACGATGGGCGGATGAGCGGTCACTAGCAGGATGCTGAAAAAGCCTTCCAACGTCGTTCTCGCCTGCGTCGAAAATCCTCAACGTACCCGAGAGGGTACGTCTCCGGTTTTGACTCGTCTGCGGCCTAGTTGGAAGGCTTTTTGAGCATCCTGCGGGAGCCTGATGATCTTCTTTGCTCGCACAACGCGCGGTCTCTGAAGGCCCTCGCCAGGGCTAATGGCACGTCATGGGAAATCGCTTGCGAAGCAAGCGGGGGTAGGGCGGGTGAAATTGCCAGTGGGTGGGCGGGTGGAAAGTCGTGCACAGTGGAAGATCAATCCTCAGACTTCAAGACGAGTTTCTCAGCTCTCTTAATTACTGTGGACAGTGGCTAACGAGGTGACGGGGGCTTCTCCGGTATGGAGAAGCCCCTGCCGTCGTTCTCCTGACGAAGCGCTATTTCGTGACGCGAACCTCGACGCGACGGTTCTTCGCCCGACCTGAAGCGGTCATGTTCGATTCAACCGGCCTGGTATCTGCATACCCGTGCGTCATGACGGTGCGAAGACCACCTTTGGTCAACGCCATCGCCGCACTGGCCGCACGGGATTGGGAGAGTTCCTTGTTCGTGGGGAACCTCTTCTGCAGTGCGCCCTGGATCGGCACGTTGTCGGTATGACCGTCCACCGCCACCTTGTACTCTGGGAAATCTTTCAAGACCGCCCCGACATGCTTCAGCGCATCGGCGCCCGCCGGTTTTAGTTCATCTTGACCGGACCCGAACAGATAGCTGGAGGCCAGGTTAATCAACAACCGCTCGTTGTTAAGATCGACGGTGATGTCACCCTTCTCGATCTGAGGACGAAGCGCCGGAATCAATCTACGCTGAGCTTCTTTCAGTTTCGTCATCTCGGTAGAGAGTTCGCTGCGCAAACCGGCGAGTTCCTTGTCGCGATCAGCCAGCTGCCTCTCGAATTCCGCATTCCGCTGCTTGGCCTCGGCAAGGTCGGCTGCGAGTTTATCTTTGTCTCCTACCCCAGCCTGAAGACCGACGGCCTGCTCGGCGACCTCGGCGTTGCAACGACTGTCAGACCACGCCTGCCATCCGTGAGTCTTAGGACAAATGGGGCCATTATCCCAGCTCGCACAGCCTGCCAGAGCGGCCAAGCCTCCTACTAGGATGGCGATTTTGAATGTCTGCATCATGGTCTCTCCCTTCTCAATTGTGTGGCGCATCTATCGTGTGAGTCTTCTCATTCCCGCATCGTGGGAAATTTCGTAGCAACAGTGGCGTTTCTTTCTTGAAGCGGGTGACTTGCTTCACCGCCATGAAGGTTACGAAAGCGATAATAATAAAGTCAAATATGGCTTGAAGGAAGACCACCCAGTTGATGGTAGAAGCTCCCACCTCTTTGGCTGCGGCGGTTGTGACTGCGGTGAGTTCATGTGAGGATGCTCAAACAAGCCAGACTTCTCATCCGCCCAACCCTGCCGACAACTTCACCCACCCGCCCTGAGTCTGTCAAAATAGCCTCTTTGCCCAGGGACGCGCTTCTTCCCCAGCGAGGCCGCAGGGGAGACAAAACCGGAGGCGTAGCCTCATGGCTACGTTGCGGATTGTGTCGAGCCGAGAACGAAGTTGGGGGGGTGTTTCAGAATCTAAGCAGGCTAAGGGAAAACCATTTCGGCACAGCAGAACTTCGATGGTCGGCATGTGTGTCTGCAACGAACGAAGTTGAGCGGCACGACAAGGGAGGATTCCCGCAGGATGCTCAAAAAGTCCTTCCAGCAAGGCCGCAGGCGAGTCGAAACCGGAGGCGTACCCTCTGCGGGTACGTTGAGGATTTCGATGAACCGAGAACGAAGCTGGAGGACTTTTTCAGTATCCGGCTAGGAGAGTTGGTACTTTGCCATGCGATATCGGAGTGTATTGCGGGTGATCTTGAGGAGCCGGCTGGCTTCGGAAATATTGCCGCCTGTGCGTTGCAGCGCTTCTGTTAACAGCTTCTTTTCCATCTCCTGAGCCGAGAGGCCGAAGGCCAGGAGCGAGGTCTTCTCGATCTCCCCGTTTGATCCCGCCGATCCAGAGCTTCGCACAGAGGCAGGGAGGTGGTCCGGCTGGATCATCTCGTCCTTGCAAGTAATGGTGAGCCCTTCGACCACGTTGTGCAGCTCCCGAACGTTGCCGGGCCAGTCGTGGCCTTGCAAGATGGTCAGCGCGGCTGGGGTGATGCCCTTGATGCGACAGCCATGATCCCGGCGGGCGACCTCCAAAAACGATGTCAGAATCGGTTCGATATCTTCTGGTCGCTCGCGGAGCGGCGGGATGCGCAGTTGGTAGACGTTCAGCCGATAGTAGAGATCCAGCCGGAATCGCCCGGCTTTGATCTGAGCCGGCAAATCTTCGTTCGTGGCCGCGATCACGCGAATGTTGACGCGGATGCTGCGCGTGTCGCCCAGTGGATCGACCTGGTGATTCTCCAGGACACGTAAGAGTTTCGCCTGCGCGGATGGACTCATCTCACCGATTTCGTCGAGAAAGAGCGTGCCGCCCTCCGCGAGTTGGAATCGTCCCGGTTTGGTCTGCTTTGCGTCGGTAAAGGCGCCGCGCTGATAGCCGAACAGTTCTGATTCGAGCAGGTTCTCGGGAATGCCGGCACAATTGAGCGCCACGAAGGGGCCGTTGGAGCGAGGGCTGGCGGCATGGATCCCATGGGCGAAGAGTTCCTTGCCGGTGCCGCTTTCGCCGGTAATGAGGACGGTCGTCGCATCGGTTTGGGCGACTTCTGCTGCCAGATGTTTCAGCAGTTCCATCTGAGGCGACCGGCTGACGATCTGATCGAATGCAGAGGGACGCTCTGCCCGGGCTCGGGGCTCTGGCGCTTCGAAGATGTGGGTCCTGTGGATGGCAGTCTGGAGATCCTTCGCAGTGACCGGTTGTGCGAGATAGTCGGTGGCGCCACGATGTAATGCCTCCACCGCGGCTTTTGCTGACCCGTCTGTTCCAAGGATGATAACTGGGAGGTCGTGAGCGATGCGTCTGGCCTGGGACAGGATCACTTGGCTCGCAATCCGCCCCTGGCTCTCGTCACATACGACGAGCGCAAGGGCTGCTTGGTCTTTCAAGATGCGCAGACCCTCTTCGGTCGATGTCGCAGAGAGAATAGTGGCGCTGCAGGGGTCGAGGGCTTGTTCGAGCAGCAGCCTGGCGTGGGAATCGGTCGAGATGAGCAGCAAGATCGGAGGATGCATAGGGGGCATTCCTTGTTCAGGCCTCCCCGCGAACCACCAACTACAAGCAACAGCCTACTCCTCTTCCCGCCAAGAAAACAGGGGGGCCCTAGAAGGCCCGGCCTCCTGTCTGTCGCGTGTGATTCTCCTGTGCAATCCCTACGTTGCGAATGAGGCCGCTCTGTTTGGCTCGTTTGAGGGGGCTCTCCTTGAACGTGGTCGAAAAACTCTCCTCGCTGATCTGAGCCAGGGTCTTGAGGTTGGGAGCGAGGGTCAAGGGGGTGGGGGCAAAGGCTGGTTCACTCGTTGCGTCTGCCCGTAGGTTGAAGGGGCAGACATCCAGGCAATCGTCGCAGCCGAAGATGCGATTGCCCATCTGAGCAGCGAGGTCGTCGGAGATGACTTCTCGCCCGCCGCGAAGTTCGATGGTCAAGTAGGAGATACAGAGCCTGGCATCGACGACATAGGGCTCTACGATGGCACCGGTCGGACAAGCCTGAATACAGAGGGTGCAGCTTCCGCACAGATCCGTGGCCGGTTCATCCTGTTCCAGATCCAGAGTCGTCAGAATCTCCCCGAGCAGGAGCCATGAGCCGCATTCGGCCGAGACGAGATTGGAATGTTTCCCGATCCAGCCGAGGCCGGCCTGCTGCGCCCAGGCCTTTTCCATGATCGGGCCGGTATCGACGTAGGCTTTGGTGGTCACCCCTGGCGCAAGGGCTGCGATTTTCGCTTCGAGTTGCGCGAGTCGCCGGCTCATCACGGTATGGTAATCCTTCCCCCAGGCGTAACGGGCAATGCGGCCCATTCCAGGCTGCTCGTTCGCACGATTGTCCGTGTAGTAGTTCATTCCGACCGACACCATCGATTGGCATCCGGGTAGTACCAGTCGTGGATCGCTTCGACGAGAGGGGTCGCGAGTCATCCAGGCCATCATGCCGTGGTAGCCTCGCTGGAGCCATTCCGTGAGGCGGCTGAATAAGAGATGGGGTAACGGGATAAGGGGGTCTGGGGGTAGGGAAGGACGGAGTTCAGCTAATGGCTGACTGCTATTGGGGACTCGGCTTATGCCAACGGCATCGAACCCTAGGGCGAGTGCTTCGCGTTTGATCGCTCTCAGCAAGAGACATAGCTAGTGCGATTGTTGGGAACAGTCAAACCGGACGCTAAACTGGACCGAACAATGGTCAGATTTGCAGCGGCTACAGGAGCCGGTGATCTTGGTTTTCCAGTCTGTGGTTTTGTCGTCGAATCGGCAGAATGTTTTTCCACCCTTGGAGATGGTCGTCCAGGGTTTGTCGGTTCCGGGGATACTGGCCACGAGGCAGCCGATGGGGAAGGGGACGTGACAGCTCTGCGAAGCCTCTCCTTTTGCCATACCGAAACTACAAGACTGTTCTGTCGTGGCGTGTGAATCGTCCATGGGTTGCGCGTGAGCTGCTTCTAAAGGGCCCCACAGGCCGATGAGCATGAGTAATAGGAAGGGCCAGCGTTTCATCGCGTCGCATCGTAGCACAGAGACGTTTGATGCGTCAATCATGACAGTGGCGCGTGAAGCGCGAGACAGGCGAGAAAGGCGCGACGTGAATAGACTGAGCCTCCATTTCGTTTGACCCGTCTCGCTCGTCCCGCCTGTCTCGCGTTTTTCAGCATCCTGTTTGTCCTCGCCTGGATCACAGTCGGTCTATATAATCACGCCATGTTGTGGCGTGTGATGATCGTCATGGGCTGTCTAGTACTTGGCTGGTCCGGGTGGAGCCGTGCGGCCGAGCCTGTCGTGCTGGATGTTCGTACGGAACCCACCGGCGGCGTGCGGGCGACCGCCACGATTTTCTTTCCGGTGGAGCCGGCGATCATTCAACGAATGCTGACCGACTATGCCCATTGGCCTGATCTCTTCGATGTACGGATGCGCATGGCGGAGATACGGGTGCAAGACGGCAAGGCGTTCACGGATATTCGAATTGACCATGCCCTACTCCCAGGAGAGCAGCGCCTGTTGAGTGAGACGAGGACCCTGCCGACCGGCGGGATACTGACGGAATTGAAGGGGGGCGACTTCAAGCAGTACCGTCGGTTCTGGAAACTCAGCCCAGTCGATGGTGGGGCTCACACAAAGGCTGAGTTTGAACTGCTCGTTGAGGTTGATTGGAATATGCCGGATTGGATGGTTGCCTTGGCGATGCGGCGGGATCTAGAAACGCATTTTCGAATCATCAGGGAAAAGGCGCTCGCGCAGGCGCAGCAGCCGGGGCCATGAGTGAGGCACAAAGAGAACAATCCTGCAGGGTGCTCAAAAAGCCCGTCCAGCAAGGCCGCAGGCGGAGCAAGAACCGGAGGCGTACCCTCGGGGTACGTTGAGGATTCTTGCGAGCTGAGAACGCCGCTGGCGGGCTTTTTCAGCACCCTGCTACTGAGGAAATGTGAATTGGGATAGCTCAGCCTTCTCGATTCCCTGCTTCACCAGCGCACCAATGTCGAACATCCGTTCGATCTTCTGAATGTCATCGAGTCTGGTTTTCGTGCTGGGGTGCGGCGGGGTGAAGAGTGAGCAACAGTCCTGATCGGGCTCGATCGATATGGTGAAGGTGCCGATACGCTGAGCCTGGTCGGTGATTTCAACCTTGTCCATCCCGATGAGCGGGCGCAGGAGCGGCAACTCTGCCGCTTCCTCAATGACCGTCAAGTTCTCCGGTGTTTGCGAGGCGACCTGCCCCAAGCTATCGCCAGTGACGAGTCCCCAGCAGTGCTCGCGTTTGGCTAATTCCTGCGCAATGCGGATCATGACGCGCCGGTAGAGCACCACGCGAAACGGGGCTGGCGCGTTCGCCACAATGTCGCGTTGAATTTCCCCGAACGGGATGATGTAGAGCGTGGACGTGTATTGATGCACCGTGAGAGTTTGCACGAGTTCGCGCACTTTCTCTTCCGAGGCACGGCTCACGAGCGGTCGGCCGGAGAAGTGGATGAAGAGGGCCCGGCATCCGCGCTTCATCATGCGATAGGCTGCGACCGGCGAATCGATCCCTCCGGAGATCAGGCAGGCGACTTTCCCGCTGACACCCACCGGCATTCCGCCCGGTCCCTGAATCTTTTCGATCGCGTAGTAGACCTCTTTGGAGAGCAGTTCGAGATACACTGTGAGGTCGGGATCCTTCAGGCTGACCTTCTTACCTGTTCCTTCACACACGGCTGTGCCGACATCCCGCGCGACTTCCATGGAGGTCAGAGCCAACCGTTTGTCGGCTCGTTTCGCCGATACGCGAAAGGTGGAAAAAGATTCCGATCGGAGCGCGTCAATGACCGCCCTGCTGAGCGCTCCCAGGTCTGGATGGGCCAGATCAAGGGGCAACCCATGGGCGAGCGAAAAGTTGGCGATCCCGAAGACTCGTGTGAGCCGTTCTTTGATGGTCTTGTCCGGAACTGTGTCAGGTAGGACCACGCGTATCCGGCTGCGAAGATTCTCGACGCGTCTGACACCGAGGTCCTTTAGCGTCCATTGGATATTGCGTACGAGCCGCTGCTCGAAATATTCCCGGTTGCGGCCTTTGAGGGCGAGTTCGTGGTAATGGACGATCGCGCATCTCATGGTTTAGACGGATGCTGAAAATGGCCGCCAACGTCGTTCTCGGCTCGACAAAATCCTCAACGTACCCCTGAGGGTACGCCTCCGGTGTTTGTCTCGCCTGCGGCCTAGTTGGACGACCATTTTGAGCATCCTACATGCCTTTATGAGCTGTGATCCTGCGATTCCAAGAATCGTTCGGCGTCGATGGCGGCCATGCAGCCGGAGCCGGCGGCGGTCACAGCTTGGCGGTATGTCGAGTCTTGGACATCGCCGGCGGCGAAGATGCCTGGCACGTTTGTGGCGGTTCCCTGTGTCGTGCGGATGTACCCCTTGGCATCCATGTCTAATTGGCCCCTAAAGAGATTGGTGTTGGGACGATGCCCAATCGCGACGAAGACACCCGAGCAAGGCACTTCTGTGACCTTGCCAGTCACGAGATTCTTCACTCGCACGCCTGTCACCATGTCGTTCCCAAGAATATCTTCGACGGCGGAGTTCCAGACGAACGTGATCTTCTCGTTCTTCGCCGCGCGGTCTTGCATGATTTTGGAAGCCCGCAGCTTGTCGCGCCGATGGACGATCGAGACCTTGGTTGCAAATTTTGTCAGGAAGGTCGCTTCCTCCATCGCAGCATCGCCGCCGCCGACGACAATCAGTTCCTTTCCTTTGAAGAAGAATCCGTCGCAGGTCGCACAGGTTGAGACGCCGTGCCCCGTGAGGCGGGTCTCGTTCTTCACCCCAATCTGAATGGCCGATGCGCCGGTGGCGATGATAACGGTTTTCGCGCGGATTGTTTGTTCAGCGTCAACAGTGATCGTGAACGGTTGCTGCTTGAAGTCTACTGCTGTGACGTCAGCGGTCAAGAACTCCGTACCGAACCGTTCTGCCTGGGCCCGCATTTCCTTCATGAGTTCCGGGCCCATGATGCCCTTGGCAAAGCCAGGATAGTTCTCGACTTCCGTCGTCGTGGTCAGTTGGCCGCCAGATTGCCATCCTTCAATGAGCAGGGGCGAAAGATTCGCCCGCGCCGCATAGACCGCGGCGGTGAGTCCAGCCGGTCCCGAGCCGATGATCACGACGTTTCGCATGAGCAAAATTTAACACAGGGGGGTGAGGGAATGCACGGCAGAGGGGTTAGGCGAAGAGGTGGAGGCTGTTGAATAACTGGCCGACTTGCTTGCGGAGAGACGGGCGAGGGAAGGTTCCATTCAACACATGGTCGGCCCGTTGGATCTTCTTTGCCAATGGCATCTGGCTGCGGATGCGTCGGATCGCTTCAGCGCGGGAGAAGCCGTTTCTTTTCTTGAGGCGCGCAATTTGGGTGTCGCGGTCGGCGGTGACCACGATGGTTGTGTCGACGCGTTTGTCTACGCCGGCCTCGAAGAGGAGCGGCACTTCGTAGATGACCACAGTATGGGGTTTGCGTTTGGCGATCCGACGCACGAGTCGTTGTTGCTCGCGGGCGACACGGGGGTGGATGATTTGTTCAAGCTGGCGCAGTTTGGTCCTGTTTCCGAAAACAAGGGCTCCCAGCTCACGGCGATTGAGGGTGCGGTCAGGATTGAGGACGGTCTTGCCGAAGGCTTTTACGATCTGGCGCCAGGCAGGCTTGCCCGGCTTCACGACATCGTGGGCCAACTGGTCGGCATCGATTACCGCTGCGCCGCATTGCTTGAACATCTTGGCGACGGTAGTTTTCCCGGTGGCGACGCCGCCTGTGAGGCCGACCAAAATCATGGGTGCGGAGCATAGCACGCGAGTGCTCGCCTCACAATCAATCTCAACCTCGATTGACTTCGGGCGGGGGAGGCTTGTATGAGTTCCTGCATGAAGCCGCTTGTGAGCAGGATGCTGAAAAAGTCCGCCAGCGCCCATGGACCGTGGCGCGTGAAGCGCGAGACATGCGGGAAAGGCGCGACGTGAACAGATTGGGCCTCCATCTCGTTTGGCCCGTCTCGCTCGTCACGCCTGTCTCGCGCGCGACGATAGTTTTCCGCAGCCTGCTCGGTCTCATCGCGGTGCTTGGGTGCTGGGGCTTCGGCCCGGTATGGGCCGAGGAGGGGCCGCCACTTCGCCCTCGGACCCTCGTGGTTGCGCTGGATGGAACCGGGGACTACGTCTCTCTTCAAGAAGCGGTCGATGCAGCCAAGAAGGGCGACACCGTCTTCGTCAAGACGGGTCACTATCCTCAGGATGTGACCATTCACAGCAAAGAGAAGATCAAGTTCGTCGGGGCTGGAATGGATCAGGTGACGATTCTGGGGCGTAATATTGTGGTGGGCGCTCTCCATGTCGGCAAGTGGCCCTATGGAGCGACGGACATTGAGATCAGCGATATGACCATCAATGACCAAGGGGGGCATGCAGTCGGTCTCTTCAATGGGCAAGGCATTGTCCTTCGTCGGGTCAAGATCAATGGCATGTTGTTCAGCCAGCAAGTCCACGATGTGCGGATAGAAGATTGTGTCATCGGGGGGAGCGAGACGACCGGCGCTCAGTTTGCCGACTCAGAAGCCGTCCTCATCGGGAATTTTATCCATGATAACGATCATGGCGTCTCGATTGCCGGCAAGTCGAATGTGCGGTTGGAGCGAAACGTGATTACCCGAAGTCTTTTTGAAGCCGTCGTGGTCAGCGACCGTGCCCGAGCTGTGCTGGTGAGCAATACCTTGGTCAAGAATGGTGGCGGCGCAGCATTTCTCGGACAGTCCCAGAGTGATGTCAGCGGCAACGTGGTCGGGCTGAATCAAAGAGGGCTTTGTGATTGCCCCGTCCAGTCAGACCAGCACCTCGTTCAATGCGCTCTACAACGCGGATGGCGACTATCTGCGAGAGGGTAATCCGAACCAACCGGCTCCGGAGCTCAAGGCCCAGTCAGATATTACCGGCGACCCGCGCTTTGTTGACCCAGTGCATGACGATTTTCGCCTACGTCTCGATACGCCGCTTCTCAAAATCGGTCGATTCCCATACCTCGGCGCCCTCGCTCCTGCCTCAACCGCCACACACTGACAGACTGAAAAGTAGTCTTGAATCAATAAGATGGCCCACTCTCACCGGAGCACGGACTTTCATGTGCTATGCTACCTGTACGCCGTCAGTCATATAGATGATGGATCTCTGGCGTAGGAATTGCTGATCTACTTGTCAGAGAAACGGAGGCAACCGTGGCAAGCTACCGGCAGGAACTTGAAAAGCGTGGACCTGACGGGATTCCGTCGCTCGACGACGTTGAATCAGGCAAGCTGGTTGGCGCTGTCCTTCCCATGTCTGAAAAGGCGCAAATCCAGATGCGCAATAGCATCGAAGTCATCGATTATCTCCTCAATCAAGAACGCGTCGTCTGGAGCTAGCGACCGCGTTCTCCATCTCCTGAATCCCCGGTCCAACGTTGCCCTCTTGACAGCCCCCTCACGTCTTCGTACGCTCCTTGCCGTACCTCTGTTTCTTAACCAGGAGACACACCTATGGCATGCGTTCACCTGCAATATGATAGGCGTGCTGTGCCTATGGCATGTCGGCTCATGATCGCAACGGCGTGTGTGATGCTGATGCCCTATACGGTGCCGGCTGCCGAGGAATTGCCGAAGGAGGCTGTCTTGCCGATGGGTCTGGCGGGCAAGGCGATCCAGGCATCGTTGGATGCCTGCAACAAAGATGGCTACCGGGTGAGCGTCTCGATCGTGGATCGAGCCGGTGTGCTTCGCGCCATGGCCCGAGCCGATGGGGCCGGGCCGCATACGGTCGATAGCAGCAGGAAGAAGGCCTATACCGCGGCGAGTTTCCGCCGTCCTACGACCGAGCTGGCTGAGCTGATCAACAAGGTGCCGACCTTGCAAGCTCTTCGCGAGATGAACGATCAGGTCCTGATGCTCGGGGGTGGACTCCCGATCGAGATCGGTGGGGAGATCGTCGGAGGGATTGGTGTTGGTGGAGCACCCGGTGCACACCTCGACGATGCCTGTGCTCAAGCAGGGTTGGATGCGATTGGCGCTGCGCCGAAAGTTCCAGCAGTCAAGTGATTGGGGCGTATCCGGCAAGGTGTTTGGTTGGTCTGCTCCTGGTTCTGGCGGCCTGCAGCAGTGATGTGCCGGTGCCGGCCTCTGTCGAGTTCTCGGCAGATCAGGTGCGTCTGACGATCACCAGAACCGCCACCAATCCGTTCCTCTCTCGGCACGATCTTCGGCTCACGTTCGTCAGGCCTGGAGGCTGCTCCGTCGGGGTCGACCTATTTCCCAATACGGGGTATGCGAGTCGGCGTAATCTCTATCAAGCGGGAGTGGGTGTGCTCTATGTGGTGGGTCAGTTCGATGCCCGCGTGATCGATGTGCTGCACTGTACGATCACACTCTCAGAATTTCGCACCCTCGATCGCTTCGTGACGTTCCTCGGCAGCTTCGATGAAGACGAGCAGAAGCGCTGGACCTACTTTCCTGCCAGTCAACGGCCAGAACTCCCTTTTGAGAAACGGTGAGGGATGGGGATGACAACGTTGAGCAGGTTCCTAGCAGTTTTCGGAATAACTGGTTTTTTGTGCGACGCGCTGTTGTGTGGTACGTAGAGGGAAAGTGCATGAATAGTTGGCAGGATGCTCAAAAAGGCCGTCCAGAAAGGCCGCAGGCGAGTCGAATCCGGAGGCGTACCCTCGGGGGTACGTTGAGGATTTCGATGAGCCGAGAACGAAGCTGGCGGACTTTTTCAGCATCCTGCTAGTGAGAGCTTCGGTCTTTGAAGGTGAGCTCAGAGACGGCGGACTTGTCCAGTTCGCCTTTGCCGAGAGCGATCAGTCGCAGGTATTGATCGTAAGTCGCTTGAGCTAACGGGACTGTGAGTTCGGCGGCTTTCGCTAAGGCGAGAGCGATGCCCGAGTCCTTTGCTGCATGGGCAGCTGAAAAGTAGCAGTCATGGGCTCGGTTCTGCATATCCTCGCCATCGGTCTCTAATACCCGCGATGCGGCTCCTGTTTGGGCGAAGATGTCTCGCAACATCGTCAGATCGAGGCCGAGTGCTGCCCCAAGCCCAAGCCCTTCTGCCAGTGCCGCCGTATTGCAGTTCATTACCATGTTGACGAGGGCTTTGACCTTCGCAGCCTCTCCTGCCGATCCGATATAGCGGAGATGCGCGCTCAGTTTCTCTAAGAGCGGTTTCGCCGCCTCGAATACATCCGGACGCCCACCGCACATGAGGTAGAGCGTGCCGTGGCGCGCCTGCGTGATGCTGCTGGCCATGCAGGCTTCGAGACTTCGGCCACCACGTTGCGTCACCAGAGTTTCGACCTCGGCGTGCATAGACGGCGAGAGGGTGGCGCAGTTCACGTAGAGCCGGTCCTTGGCGTGGTGGAGCAGACTTTCTGAGTCGGTCTCTGAAAAGATCTGGCGCATCGCAGCGTCATCGGACACGACCGTGAGAATCGTGCCTGCGAGTTCCGCGACGCGGGCAGGGGTCGAAGCCGCCTCACAGTCTAGCTCGGTCGCAAGGTTGGCGGCCGTGCCACGATCCTTATCGTAAACGGCTACGATTGTTTCCTGTTGATCCCGCAACCGCCGGGCCATGTTGGCCCCCATTCGTCCGACTCCCACGAAGCCGACTTTCGAATCAGACTGCTTCATCACGCGTGCTCCTCCATTCGTGTTAGCATGCGCTGGATTGTGCGAGTGTAACATAGCTCTAACAGGCTGCAAAAAATCCATTTCGGCACAGCAGAAATTCGATGGCCCGGGTGTTTGGGAGAATCGTCCCCCCCGCAGGATGCTCAAAATGGCTGTCCAGCAAGGTCGCAGCGAGTGAAGGACCGAGGCGTACCCTCGGGGTACGTTGAGGGTCTGAACGATGCGAGAACGAAGCTGGCGGACTTTTTCAGCATCTTGCTAAGAAATCGATAACGAGGATGTAAGGGAGGTTTGTGCGTGCATCAACCCATTGTCGGATTTCATGTGGACGAATATGGTGATTGGGTGGCCGATCTACAATGCGGCCACGGTCAGCACGTGCGTCACCAGCCACCGATGACAAACCGGCCCTGGGTGCTGACAGAGGATGGCCGGAGATCACATCTTGGAGAAACCTTGAATTGCAAGAAGTGTGACGAGGGGTCCGGTTGAATTACTTGATGGTGGTGACGTTCGGGGACGGTGTTGCTTTCATGTCGAGGCCTGGTCCTGACCAGGGTTGCAGGCGCGAACCATCATATCGGTAGCCACCCGTGACGGGATCACTGGCCAGCAAGAGCGGGGTGTCGAGGTCGAGGACATCGAAGCCGCCGAGTCCCAGGACCAGGCTGAAAGAGCAACCCATCGCTATGCGTGTTTCGACCATCCCACCGATCATCAACTTGAGGCCGGACGTTTTGGTGAAAGACGCGATCTCCACCGCTTCGACCACGCCGGTCTTCATGATCTTGATATTAATGTAGTCTGCCGCGCCTCGGTCGACGACCACTTGCGCGTCCGCGAGCGAGCGGACCGATTCATCCGCCGCAACGGGAATGCCGGTCTCTCGACGGATTGCCGCCATACTGTCCAGGTCGTCCCGCACCACCGGCTGTTCAAGCAGCAGCATCGTTCCGCCAAATTTCTTCACCCCCTGTGCAAACGTCAGGCAGTCTTGTCGTGAGAAACCCTGGTTGCCATCGCCGATGAAGGAGATGCCTGGGAGTGCGCGATGCACGGCTTCCAGACGCCGGATGTCGTTCTCGACATTCTTGCCGACCTTCATTTTGAAGAGACGAAATCCCTTCGCATACCATCCGCGTGCCAGGGCGACGGTCTTGTCGAGGTCGGCGATGGGAATGGTGATATCCGTTTCCCGTACTCGCACATCCGCGCCACCCCAAAGTTGCCACAGTGGGATGTTCGACGCGCGGCAGTAGGCGTCGATGACGGCGGTTTCGAGAGCGCAACGTGCGGCTGGATGAGTGAGTGCTTGTTCAGTCAGGAAGTGCCCAATTTCCTTGTAGTCTGCAGCCGAACGACCAATGACGGATTTACTGAGTTGGCTGAGCGCGACAAGGCAGCTCTCGCGAGTTTCTCCTCCGACTTCAGGAAACGGCGCCGCTTCCCCAAAACCCTGTGCGCCGTTGGCCAGCGTGATTTGCAGGAAGACGTTCTCTGCAACCGTTCGCGCGCCGGTGGCAACGACGAAGGGGTCAGTGATGGGAACATCCACCGGCCAGAACTGCACTTTACGTATGGCGCCTGACATATCGCTCATTGGAAAGAAAAGGATCTGCTCCTTAGTAGACTGACAAACGTCGGCCGAACGAGTGCATGAATCTTTATGTTACGGTTCTCGTTAATGGAAGCGTAATGACACGCGGTCTGTCTCGTGGTGATTCCAGTGGGAGAAGATCAGCCTTGCCAGCTGTTTTGCGGACGATTAACCGTACGGATTAAATCATAAGGGGGCGATGGAGGCAATGGGCGAACAGGCTGCGGAAAAACTGTTGTGGCAGACCAGCACTTCACTGACCTACACGTTTGGAGGAACGGGAGAAGATCACGCAGGATGCTCAAAAAGGCCGACCAGCACGGCCGCAGGCGAGTCGAACCCGGAGGCGTACCCTCGGGGGTACGTTGAGGACTTCGATGAGCCGAGAACGAAGCTAGCGGGCTTTTTCAGCATCCTGCTGGACGGGTTCACCCATATCGATCATTTTCCCAGGGAAACCCACTGTTCGAGTAGCCCCGCACTTCCCAGAACCCCTTTTCATCTTTATCCGAAAATGTAATCTCTTTCACCCACTTGGCGCCTTTCCAGGCATAGCGCTTTGGGACAATCATGCGAACCGGGCCTCCGTGTTCTTTCGTGAGGGGTCTGCCGTTCCATTTATACGTCAGGAGCACGTCCTGATCGTCGCAGGCTTCAAGCGGTAAATTGGTGGTATAGTCATCGAACGATTTAAAGAGGACGAACTTTGCCGAAGCCAGCGGCTTCACCACGGACAGAATGTGCCTGAAACTGACCCCTTCCCACTCGTTGTCGAACCGGCTCCAGCTAGTCACACAGTGGAAGTCTGAGACATCCTTGAACTGGGGCTGGGCAACAAACTCTTCCCATGTCCACGTTATGGGGTGAGCTACGGATCCGCCGATGATGAGTTTCCATTCCGAGAGTGGAATGTCAGGCTTTTGACCGAGATCGAGCACAGGCCAAGTTTCGACGAGATGTTGTCCCGGCGGCAGACGAGCGTCTCCTTCGTAAAACACTTCCCGTTCTTCACCGCCACGCCGGGCTTTTGCCCACTGTTCTTTCGTCTTGGTTAAACGGCTAGATTCATCCATAGGCCGACCTCCAAGTACAGAGTAGGGCAAGAAGGTCTTGTCTTACAAGTATGAAGCGAAAGAATACGGGATAGACAACATTATCTAACTCGTTACAATGCTTAGCAATTAGCTGGACCTGCTACACTTGCAGAAACTCACAGATCGGGAGGGATATGAGTCGGAATTTCTTAGGGCTTGTTGTACTCGGAGCGGTTTGTTCCGTGGCCGTAGTTGCAGTTACGGTCGGACAGACGATTGCGGCAACCAAAAAAGCAAAAGAGCCGGCTCCGGTTGTCGCCGCTAAGCTTCCCAAGGAGCAATCCGAGCAAAGGCAAAACCCATCGATCCAGCGTGCCAAGAAGAGCCCCGTACCCGTTGCCACGGAACGCCAACCGGAGGCTATTCAGAAGCAGGCCAAGCCAGTACCGGCTGAGCTCAAGCCGATGAATCCGGTGAGTCCGAAGAGCCCTCGACGGATGAAAATTCACAGGAAGAGGATGCCGAAAGCCGTCGTGCAGCCAAGAACCGATCTCATGTACCATGGCATGCTGGAAAGCCCGCAGCGCTACGATCCTCGTCGGAATCATCTTGGTGCAGGCGTTCTGGACCCCCACAATCCTGAATTGACCCATGACCATTTTCAAGAACTCGATCGCAACCAGGATGGACAGATCGACCCAGTTGAACGGACGTTCGGTCGGCCCGATATGGATCGCGACCTCCACGATCGCCGGCCACGCTAGCCGCCTCTGCTACCTCGGCTTCCAATCATCGTCTCACGTCTTAGCTTTCTAACAAGCGGTTGCGTGTTGTGGCAGGGAGTGGCCATAGTAAGAGCATGAGATTTTGGGAGACTAAGAGGCGGTCACCTGCATTGACAGCCAGAAAAGGAGTCCCCATGATACGCGAGTAAAATGATGAGCGACATGCCGATCTTCTGAAGCAAAGAGCGGGCTGAGTGCCGGGAAAATTGCAGTGATCCTCGCAATCGGAGTTGCGGTGGCCGCATTCTTCTACTTCGACCTGGACCGGTTTCTCTCCTTGCAGGCTCTAAAGGACAATCGCGATGACCTATTGTCGTTCACCGAAACACATTCTGCCGTAGCCGCAGCGTTATTCGTCTTGGTCTATGTGGCCGTGACGGGGCTCTCGCTCCCGGGTGCCGTGATTCTGACACTGGCAGGCGGGTTCCTCTTCGGAGCTGTGTGGGGTACGCTCTTCGTCAATCTGGGGGCGACGACGGGCGCGACGCTCGCGTTTCTCGCATCCCGCTACTTGCTGCGCGATTGGGTAGAACGAAAGTTTGGAAAGTGGCTGGGTCCGGTTCAGCAAGGCTTTGCGCAGAACGCGTTCAGTTATCTGATGACCCTCCGGCTGATTCCGCTCTTTCCATTCTTTGTGGTGAATCTGGTATCCGGCCTGACTCGTATGAATATCGGCACGTACGTCGCGGCGACGGCACTTGGGATTATTCCGGGTTCCTTCGTCTATGCCTATGCAGGCCGACAACTCGGTACGATCAATTCGTTGAAAGACATTGCATCTCCCGGAGTGATTGGGGCATTTGTGTTGCTGGGGCTTCTGGCGCTTGTGCCGAGTCTGTACAAGAAGTGGTCTGGGAAACTAGCATGATCGCAAGTCCCGGAAACGTGAGACGTAGAAGAAAAGTGAGAGTGACGCGATGGTCACACAGCCGTCGGAGAAGATCGTTGTGATGAATCAGCATGAAGAGAGCCTCGTACTGCCCAACGATGAGCATAACCGCACGCTCGTCAGCAACGTGCACCCTTCGAACTGGGTCAATCCCGAACCGGCTGGCCGATACAATATTGTGGTCATTGGGGCTGGGACAGCGGGATTGATCACGGCCGTCATTGCTGCGAGTCTGGGAGCCAAAGTGGCCTTGATCGAAAAACATTTGATGGGTGGCGACTGCTTGAATGTCGGCTGTGTGCCCTCGAAAGGCATCATTCGCGCGGCAAGGGCTTGGGCCGATGTACGGAATGCCGAGGAGTTTGGTCTGCATGTTCCTCCCGGGGTGAAGTACGACTTTGGAGCGGTGATGGCGCGCATGAGAAAACTGCGGGCGCGGATCAGCGACAACGATTCGGTTCATCGCTATACGAAGTTGGGTGTGGACGTCTACATCGGCAGCGGACGCTTTGCCGGCGCCGACACCATTCAAGTCGAAGGACCGGCCGGCAATCGTACCCTCACCTTTGCGAAGGCGGCTGTCTGCACGGGAGCACGGGCATCGTCGCCTCCTACGCCCGGATTGAAAGAGGCGGGCTATCTCACCAATGAAACGGTGTTCTCGCTGACGGAACTGCCGCAACGCATCGGGGTGATCGGCGCCGGTCCCATCGGCTGCGAGTTGGCGCAGTCGTTTGCCCGTTTCGGGAGCCAGGTCACCCTCATTGAAGCGATTCATGGCATCCTGCCGAATGAAGACCGTGACGCGGCTGAAATTGTCGAGCAGCAGATGTTGCGTGATGGAGTGAAGCTGCTCTGTTGTGCGAAAGATCTCAAGGTCAGCAGGATGGATAGCGGCAAGCGGCTCACAGTCGACTCACATGGTCAGCAATACGATGTGACGGTCGACGAGATTCTTGTCGGCGTCGGCCGTACCCCGAATGTCGAGGGAATTGGGTTGGAAGCGGTCGGTGTTGAGTACGACAAGAACGGGATCACGGTGAATGCCAGACTGCAAACGACCAATCCTAAGATTTTTGCGGCGGGCGACATTTGCTCGCGCTATAAATTTACCCATGCCGCCGATGCCATGGCCCAGATCGTCATTCAGAACGCCCTATTTCCCCATCCCTTGAGTCTGGGTTATGCCAGCGTCGAATCCTTGATCATGCCGTGGTGTACCTTCACGGAGCCGGAAGTCGCGCATGTCGGGATGTATGAGAAGGAGGCGAAGGAGAAAGGCATTGAGGTCGAGACCTACACGTACAAGCTGGACGAGGTCGATCGCGCGATTCTCGACGGCGAAGACGAAGGGTTCGCGAGAATTCACATTCAGAAGGGCACGGACAAGATTCTAGGGGCAACGATTGTCGCGGCCCACGCCGGCGACATGATCAGCGAGTTTTCAGTTGCGATGAAAGCCGGCGCCGGAGCGAAGACGATCGCCGGGACGATCCATCCCTATCCGACGCAAGCCGAGGTGAATAAAAAGGTCGTGAACCTGTGGCGCAAGGCACACTTTACGCAGCGGACGAAGAATCTATTGATGAAGTTGTTCGCATGGATGAGGGGGTGAGGGCAAACGTGGTCGACTTTCGTGCTCGCAGAACGCGCACCACGCCTGCCCTCAAAGAGGGAAATGGTAGGATGCTGGTTGCGACGGGCGTACTCTTATCGACATGGCTGTTGATCGTTCCGGCATGCCTCTGGGCGCAGAGCGGGATGATCCTTGAGGTGGGCAAGTTCTCCGACAGTCAAGTCGGCACAGCGATGCCCGACGGGTGGAAACCTCTCACCTTTAAGAAGATACCGAGGCATACCTCCTATGAAGTGGTGAAGGATGGAGGTGTGACGATCGTGAAGGCGGTCAGCGAGGCCTCGGCCTCCGGCCTGATCAAGCCGGTGGTGATCGATCCGAAAGAATTCCCGATCGTTCGGTGGCGCTGGAAAATCGACAATGTGCTCCAGCGTAGCGACGTGGCTCTCAAGGAGGGCGACGACTTTCCAGCCCGGCTCTACATCACCTTTGCATACGATCCGGACAGAGTCAGCTTCGGCAAGAAGCTCAAGTTCAAAGCCGGACAGGCTCTCTTCGGCGATATTCCAATCGCCGCCTTGAACTATATCTGGGAAACGAAGACGCCTGTCGGCACGATCGTCGATAATGCCTATACCGACTTTGCCAAGATGGTGGTAGTCGAAAGCGGCGATCAGAAAGTGGGTATGTGGATCGACGAAGAGCGGAATATTTACGAAGACTATAAGAAGGCGTTCGGAGAGGAGCCGCCGATGATCAACGGTGTCGCGATCATGAGCGATACGGACAATACCAAAGAACAGGCTACGGCCTATTACGGCGACATTATCTTTCAGAAATCGGTAAAGGTGTCGGCTCAATGACCCGTGCCGCGTAATGACACATAATGAACGGGCCGGCCTGTTCAGGGCCGGCCCGTTCATGGACACTATCGCGGGTGAGGCGGGTGCGCGGATTCGAAATGAGGGTTACTGAATGGAATTCGCGAAGCCACCTCGTGTGATTTCAGCGCGGACGGTGTCCCCGACCTTTTTTTTGTGAATGTACTTTGTGCCTTGCCCGACGCGCAGCTTGACTTGATTACCTTCATAGTCTTCCACGGTGTAGATGTCGCCGTGAACGTTCTTCACGGTTCCACCGATGGTTTTCCAGGCCGGGCCTGGTTGGGAGTCTTGTTGGCCGGCTTTTGACGCATCGTTTTGTTCAGGGACGTGGCCGGCTGCTTCAGCCGCCGTCTTTGCAGACGAGTGGCTGGCCTTCTTGTTTTTTGAGTCTTTGGCCAGCGCCGGGGTTGTCGCCAACGCCACAATGGCCACGGTGCTCACCAGGACTGGGAGAATCAGCTTTTTTGCTTTCTGCATCATGAGCCTCCTTGCTAGCGTGAGAGTCAATTTCAACCCAGAACCACTCAGCAAGGCATGTGCCGTAACCTAGCGCGAGATCGATCAAGAAAGTTCAGTAGGTTAGAGAAGCCGGTGAGGAAAGGCTCTCGAAGTGCGAAGAAAACAGAAAAAAAACGGCACAAACCTGTCCAAATTTGATCGTACCTGCTGATGGGAGGATAGATGATGGCGGCGCCCTTCATGGACCTGGACCGAGCGGTCAAGCCATTTAGAAATCTTCTGGCCGGCCAGTATTGGCCACGTTTCAGGTCAATCTGCGGTGCAATCCTGCTTGCGGGTATTGCGATCTGCCGCCCAATGTTGGCCGGTGCGAGATGATACGGGAAGAAATCCGCCTACAACTGAAACCCGTCGGTTAACCAAGCGGCAGTCCATGCGTTGAGTGAACCAAGGGCCAACACGTTACATACTCTTAGCGAGGCAACTATGAAGCAGATGTTGCTAGCGGTGAGCGCAGTAGTTTTGGTGACCGGCGTGGCCTTTGCCGAGAACGAAACACTCGGGATCGATCAGCGGCAGACGAATCAGGAACAGCGGGTCGACCAGGGGATTGCGAGTGGGCATCTGAGCGAGCGAGAAGCAGACCGGTTGAACACACAACAGGGACATATCAACAAGATGGAAGACAAGGCAAAGTCCGACGGCGTCATGACGAAAAAGGAGCGGGCCAGGATTGTCGCGGCACAGGATCGCGCTGCACGCCATATCGCGCGAGAGAAGCACGATCGTCGGGGTAAGCAGCACCGATAATTCGAAGTTGTGTAATGGCTAAACGGGGCGCTCAGGATCGTATCCTGAGCGCCCCGCCTTGTTGCTGAGGAACATTGTTCCTCAGCAACAAGGAGATTGCTACAATGGCGTGCTATGAAACACCCGATAAGGCAAACCGTTTTGCTGAACAGCATTCCTGTGCGGCCCCTGCGTCTGTTGAGACAAATCGGCCGACTTGCAGATGAGAGAGGAGTGTCCGTCTACCTCGTCGGCGGGGTTGTTCGCGATCTCCTGCTGCAGCGTGAGAGTTTGGATCTCGATCTCACAGTAGAGGGAGATGGGATTGCTTTCGCGCGGCTGGTGGCAGACCGGTATGGTGCTGGGCTGGCGGTGTTTGGGCGGTTTGCGACGGCGCGGCTCGTGTTTCCTGACGGCCTCAAGATGGATATCGCGACAACCAGGCGAGAGTCCTATGCGCAGCCCGCTCTTCTGCCGACGGTTCAGCCGGCGTCGATCGAAGCAGATCTCTCCCGGCGGGACTTCACGATCAATGCCATAGCGGTCCAGCTCAATCCGCACCAGTTCGGTCACGTGCTCGATCCCTGCGGAGGGCAAGGCGATCTTCGGGCACGCACGATCCGCGTGCTGCACGCAGGCAGTTTCCAAGACGATCCCACGCGCATCTTCAGAGCGATCAGGTTCGAACAACGGTTCGGTTTCTGCCTTGAGCGCACCACGGTGCGTCTGCTTGCGCAAGTGGCCTCCACGGATCTGATCCAGGGACTTTCCGGTCCTCGATTGCAGAACGAAATCCTGCTGCTGTTCGCCGAGCGCGACCCGGTGCGCGCGATTGCGCGACTGGGGCAGTTGAAGCTGCTTCGCTTCCTCCACCGCCGTCTGTGCTACACGAAGGATGTGAAGCGAGTCGTTACTGCCGTTCCCAAGGCGCTCGCTTGGTGGGCGCGTCGATTCCCGGACTCTGTAATCGACCGGCCGATGGTCTATCTCATGGCCTTGTCGAGCGAGTCCAGCCAGGCCGTGGTGGCCAGGATGATCCGGCAGTTAGCGCTTTCACGTGAGCAGGCCAAGAACATGGGCATTGTAGGGCGTCGAGTCGAACGCGCGCTGAAAAGACTCACCGATAAAAGGATGGCAAGGCCATCCCAGGTATATCGCCTCTTAGCAGATTCTTCGAATGAGGCGCTCGTGTTGCTTCTGGCGAAGCAGGTGAGCGCGCAGCACGGGGCGCGATTGAGCCTGCTGAAACGACATCTTGTGGCATATATGAAGAACAAGGCTGTCAAAACGGCACTGACGGGGCGGGATCTTCAGGCCATGGGGCTGCAGCCTGGACCACAGTACAAGACCATCTTGGGAAAATTGTTGGATGCGCGCATCGATGGAATGATCAAGACCGAGGCGGACGAACGCACCCTAGCCCACCGGCTGCTCAAAAAGGCCGTTCAGCCAAGCCGCAGCGAGTGAAGGGGCGAGGAGGTACAGACCCGCACTTCGTGTGGGCCGTTCGCCTGTGTAATGGGTCTTGGCGAACGGAAAAGTCCCCCTACATTGCTTCCGACTTCCGAAGGACTCATCTTCAATGTTGAGTATCTGAACGATGTGAGAACGCTGCTGACGGACTTTTTCAGCAGCCGATTAATTCAGCGAGGTGATGGACAGCGACACTTCGTTCGGCAGCAAGAGCGTCACGTTTGCCTGGTGCGTGGGGTCCGGTTGAATGAGGGCAAATAACGGCACTGGCTGAGGCACCTTGCTCGGTGGCAAGGCCAGTAGAACCGGAAAGTCGAGCAGCGGTGACACCGTCGTCAGACTGGCCAGGCGGAGACGAAAGGCCATGAGAATGTCGCGCAGCCGACTGGTTTGATCTTCTTCGGGGAGGGATTGGTTCGTGACTATTCCCACTTCCCAGAGCGGACGGGTGATCGTGACAGGAAAGGTGATACCGAGTTCCAGGGCGGTCGACGTTACGTCGATCAAGGTCCCGGCCTGAATCGCCGCTTCTCGGTCGCGAATGGTTGGCAGGCAGAACAGTCCGCTCCAACAATTCTTGTCCATCCACCTGCTCTTGCGGGAGAGGCTCTTGAGGCTGGAGAGGCTCGCGCTGCGCGGAAGGAGCCATCTCAAGTTCTCCGGCATTGGAAGGGGCAGGAACCGCGACGTCTGTGTGAGGCATAGCCTTCACGATACCGTCGTAGACCGCTCGGGCTGAAGCAGACCATGCCTCGTTGAACGGGCGGCCTGCGAAGGCCGCATCGGCAGCTTTTTTCTCGTCGTGGGTCAGGGCTTTGGGTGGTGTGGTAGTCATGCTATGAAAGTAAGCCTCTTTGGTGGGATGTCAAGGCCTGATGTATATGACGCTGAGTCGACAGCGGTTATTCTCTCTCACCGAATACCCTGTAGCGTCAGGCCTTCGAGCCGAAGTGGCTACTTCGGCGGAGTAGGCGGCTGTGGGGAGCTTCACTCCGGTAGCGGTTTGCCCTTGGTCTCCGGTGCAAAGATTAAGACCACTAATCCAACCAGATAGATCAATGCCACCGTGCTGGCGGCTCGTCCGAACGATGCCCAGCGTCGGTCACCAACCAGCCGGTGAGAAACGGTGAGGCGGATGCCAGCACACGCCCGGCATTGAAGCAGAAGCCGGCACCGGTGGCGCGCAGCCTGGTGGGGTAGAGTTCGGGGAGATAGATCGGAAATCCGCTGAAGATGCCGTTGTTAAAGAAATCCGAGGATCGGCAACAGCATGAGTACACCGCTGTAGCTGGTTGGAACGAGAAAGGTGATCGGGAGCATCACGAAACTGCCCACACACATGAAGGCGAAGACAGGCCGGCGTCCGAAGCGATCCGCCAGTGGACCAAAACCCAGATAGCCGAAGATCGCCCCCGCGTTCAGAGCCATAATGGCGTAGCTGACGTATTTCGTCAGAGTAGCGGGATCCTGTCCCTTCAGATCGGGCAGCTCGCGGATGAGAGTCGGGGCCCAGTTCGTCGAACCCCAGAGACCAAATACGGCCACGAATGCTAAGGCCGAACCCACCAAGGTCCCTCGCCGTAAGTTGCCCTCAAAGATCGCGGAGAGTGGAATGGTCTCTTGCTCATGGGCATGAGTCCAACGTTCCGGTTCCTTCACCCACCAGCGAACAAGTAGGGCCACAAACGCCGGGAGGACGCCGATGAGAAAGAGCCCCCGCCATCCGTACGTTTCTTTGAGCGTGAGATTGAACGTCGCGGCCAGAAAGAACCCGACAGCCCAGGCGGATTGGAGAATCCCTGCAGCCTTCGCTCGTTTTTCTTCCGGCCAGGTTTCCGCGACGATCGCCGCGCCGGCCGCCCATTCACCGCCGATGCCGAGCGCTGTCAGAAATCGATAGATGGCGAGATGCCACCAGGTCTCCGATAACGCTGCGGCGCCGGTGAAGACGGCGTAGATGATGATGGTCGCGATCAAGACCTTGGTCCGGCCAAAGCGGTCGGCCAGGATGCCAAATGTAATCCCGCCGATGGCCCAGCCGATGAGAAAGATAGAGAAAATGATCCCCCCGTACCAGCCGACCTGCTCAGCAGAGACGGTTTCACCAGGGGCCTGGAGTAAATCATGCAGCGCCGGGTGGAGGACGATCGCGTAGATCGTCGCGTCCATCGCGTCGAATACCCAGCCAAGCCAGGCGATAAACAAAACCAGCCATTGATAACGTGTGACACCGTGTCGCCACGATTGGGTGCGAGTCGGCAAGATAAAGTCCCACGATCAAGCTCACGAGATGGAGCAGACAGACCTGACTAACCAGACAAACCGTCCCGTGCCGCGCCAGGCTAGAGTTGTTCGATAGAGGAGTCAAGGTGAAGCCGCTAGAAACCCCATGCTATAGTCGCCGCCATGGCACGAATCGACTTCTACCGGGTGTTGGGGGTCTCGCGGGACGCGTCCGACGAGGCAATCAAGAAGGCCTACCGGAAGCTGGTTTTTCAGCACCATCCTGATCGTAACCCCGATAGCACTCACGCCGAACCTAAGATCCGTGAGATCAATGCGGCCTACGAAGTCATCGGCGATCCGGACAAACGTCGGAGTTATGATCGGCTCAATTGGGGAGATGAAACCGCGCGAGATGAAGTGGCCGATCCAGCCGTCATCCTCGACGAGATGGAGAAGAAGCTCTTCGATGAAGGGCGAAAGGAAGTGTTCGCGGTCTTGATGAAAGACGTGAAGCGGATCAAATCCGAACTTGCCGTGATTCGTGAGCGGACCGTGGCAGATCAAGGGTATGACACGTTTAAGGAAGAGATCATTCGGGAGCGGGCATCGGAGGTCATGGAGGAGTTTGTCACTGCGGAGATGGACGGGCGCAAACAGCGGCTCGTCGAAGTGGCGACGGAGATGCTGCTGTCCCAAGACGTGGTCAAACGAGGCGATGAGGGAGGCGTCAGATCGCTACGCGGGCAGCTTGAGGAGGTGTTCCGCAACGGACGGCTGAAGGGTTTTGTTGCCGCGCTGGAGTTGTTCTACGAAAGACGGTGAGGAGTAAAAGGTGAAAGTGCAGGAGTTGAAGTGAGAATCGCTTTCACGTCTCACCTCTTAACCCTTACATCTGGTGCGCGAGCGGTCCGGCGACAAACTTGCCCGCTTGCATCACTCCGATAATCCTGCTGCGATCGCGTAGCAGGTCGATATGACGAAGCGGATTCCCCTCGAACAATAGGAGATCCGCCAGTTTCCCCTTCTCGATCGTTCCCACCTGGTCCTGAATCCCGATCAAGCGTGCGGCAGCGGAGGTCGAGGCGAGAATCGCCTGCATCGGGCTCATCCCGAAGGCGACCATCCGCTCGAGTTCCTGGGCGTTCTCGCCGTGAAAGTTAAAGGGCGTCCCCGCGTCCGTGCCCATCGCAATCTGGATGCCGTCCCGCAGGGCGTTCTTGAAGCTCACGTGATGGCGCTTCGTCATGGATTTGGCCTTGTCCAAGGCGCTTTCGGGAATGCCGCACCCGAGTCGGCAGGCGGCAGTGGTGGCAAGCGCAGAGAGTGTCGGCACCATGAAGACACCCTGCCGTTTCATCATGGTCGCGGCTTCTTCGTCCATGAGCGTGGCATGCTCGATCGAATGGACTCCGGCACGGATGGCATTTTTCATCCCCGACGACCCATGGGCATGGGCGGCGACTTTCCGCCCAGCTCGTTGCGCTTCATCCACAGCGGCCTGGAGTTCCTCCACGGTCATTTGCGCCTGGTCCGGCGAGGTGCCGGGCGTGAGGACGCCGCCTGACGCAATGACTTTAATGACGGCGGCCCCGGCGGCGATTTGCGCGCGCACGACGGAACGGACTTGCTCCGTCCCTTCCACCTCTTGACCGATAAACCGGGCGTGGCCGCCGATCATGCAAATCGCCAGGCCTGCGCCGACAATGCGAGGCCCGGGAACGAGTCCTGCGTCGATTGCCCGTTGCAACGTAAAGATGGAATGGTCTCGCGATCCCACGTCGCGCACGGTGGTAAAGCCTGCCTCCAAGGTCTGTCGCGCGGCCTGGCTCGATTTGAGCAATGTGAGAGCGGGCGTCTCGTGGGCGATCGCGTCGACGACGTCCGGTTCAGCGCCGAGGCAGAGATGCACGTGACAGTCGATCAATCCCGGTAATAGCGTGAGTCCTCGGCCATCGATCTTGGTCGCTCCACGTGGAAGGGAAAGATCTCGATCCGATCCGACAGCGGCAATCGTGGTCCCGCGAACGACGACCGTGGCCCGTTCGATCGTCCGACCGGTCCCGTCGATGACGCGCACTGAGCGAATGGCAAGCGACTTCATGATGGTGTATCGAAGGGAAGGGTGATGGTGCGGTCTCTCACATCGGTGATTGTGTAGTCGCGGCCTTACCCGCAGGAATGGGATCCGGCTGCATATGATCGGCCAGCGTCAGGGCGAAGAACAAGTACGCGACCATAGCGATAAGAGCAAAGGCCCCGGCGGCGAGCATCCAGAGTGATGGTGTGTTCTTCATGCGATCGATGTCCTCTGCCGTCACGATGCTGTACGGCTATAGACCCGTGCGGCAGCCTGGAGTGCGACCCCGGGGGTGGAGAGCGCAGCCGCCGCGGACAAAAATTTCTTCCAGTGCATTGAGCAGGGTCAAGACATGAGCCTCGGTCGATGATTCACCCATCAAGCCGATGCGCCAGACCTTCCCCTTGAGTGGACCGAGCCCGCCGCCGATTTCAATGCCATAGGTCGAGAGCAAGTTCGCCCGTATCTCGGCTTCAGGAATATGAGAGGGGACTGTGACACAGGTCAACATCGGCAGTCGATGTCCGATTGGAGGAAGGGGAGAAAGCCCGAGTTCGGTCAAGCCCGCGATCAAGGCGTCGCTATTCAGCTGATGGCGAGCGAAGCGGGCGGGCAATCCCTCTTCTTCGACGAGTCGCAACGCTTCCCGCAGGGCATAGAGCATGGAGATCGGAGCCGTGTGATGGTAGGCCCTGGTGCCTTCGGCCCAGTAGTCCGCGATCAAGGCCATATCCAAGTACCAACTCTGGCAGGGGGTGCGCCTGGCTCTGATGGCGGCCAACGCGCGGTCGCTGAGGGTGAAGGGAGACAACCCAGGCGGACAGCTCAAACATTTCTGCGTGCCGCTATAGCAGACATCGATGCCCCAACGATCGATCTCGACCGGTGCGCCTCCCAGCGAGGTCACGGCATCGACGACGAAGAGCGTGTCATGGTCGCGGCACAGGCGGGCGATCGGCTCAAGCGGCTGCCAGGCGCCGGTCGAAGTTTCGGCATGCACGATGGCCACGGCTTTGACCGGGCCGGATCGGCGCAATGCCGCTTCAATGGCCTCTGGCTCTATGATCTGTCCCCAGGGGGCTTCAACCCGGATGGCTTTGCCCCCGCAGCGTTCAACAATAGTGGCAAGGCGTGTGCCGAACACGCCATTGACTCCGACAATTACCGCATCGCCCGGCTCAACGATATTCACAATCGAAGCCTCCATACCGGCTGAGCCGGTGCCGGAGACTGCAATGGTGAAGCGGTTCTTGGTCTGAAAGACGACGCGCAACAGGGCTTGGATATCGTCCATGACTCTAAGAAAGGCTGGGTCCAAATGGCCGAGCAGGGGAGTTGAGAGGGCACGCAAAACTCGTGGATGCACCATGCTCGGTCCTGGGCCAAGGAGCAGCCGGCGTGGAGGAATGAAGTTCTGAACTGGCATAGCACTCCAAATATGCAATAGAGAACAGCTAGTATAGCGGAGTTCAGTCGCTTTCAGCCACGGGTATTCTGAACGGCTCCTCGTATGCGGAGTTCGGTCGTTCGGCACGGAGTCTGTCCGAGTAATTCCTTCAGACTCCTAGCCACTCCGAGGGGTTTCGAGAGAGAAAAATAGCATGTTATAGTTCGAGCGATGATGGAATCAGCCGCTGTTCCTCTCAACGATCCGCAGCAGTCCAAGTCCTGGTGGCGAGCCACGGATGCGCCGCCGACGATCGGGGTCTATTCTGGGCGGTTCTCGCCCATGGTCACGCTGTTGTCCGCGCTCTTTCTCACAGTGACTCTGGGGTCGGTTGTAGGGCTGTCGACATCGGCATCCAAGCTGGATCGGATCGAGTCGCCCTGAGCAAGCGCTCAGTCTGATGGTCAGTCGGACCAGGGATGTGCAGGAAGGACTCAAGCGTGCGCCTCAGTGGGAACAGCAGCTCCTGGCCTGGACCTCCGGCGGCGACGAGGCTGAACGGGCGCACGAGATTGAATGGTATCGAGAACTGGCAAAGATCTCTGAAGACCCGTTGGTACCGCTTCAGTTGGCGATTCTCCAAGCCGAGGCCGGTCATGTCTCGCAGGCGCTCCTCTCCGCGCATGAGTGGGCCAGGGCAGAAGACCCGCTTCCTCAGTTTGCCGATCTGGTGATGGCCGCCTATGGCGAAGGACCGGTTCATGACGCGGACCGGTATGTCTTGTGGCAAGCAGAGGTGGCAGAGGTATTGCCTGCCGGCTGGTTTTACGATCGCCTGGCTGAACGCTTGGCACGTCGTGCCAACGATGCCGCGCTCGTGGCCAGGATTCACGAACAGGCCGCTGTGCGTGTCGATCGCCAGTTTGTCCGGTCGAATCGCGTGACGCTCGTTGAACTCGGCGCGATGGCCGCCGGCACCGTGGTGTGCGTGCTGCTCTGGTTCAGACGGAATGAACCGTCCAGTTTCGTTCGGCTGCATGAACCGGGCGTGCCGCCGCCATGGCCTGGCGGGATCGGCGCGGCGGTGTTGCTGCGCGGGGGCGCGATCGGCGCGATGCTCACGGCGCTGTTTTTGATCTATACGCCACCCGACAATGTCTCGCTCCGGGCGTTGGCCATTCCGTTGACGAATGTGCCGGTACTCCTCTTGGCCTACCACCATCTCTTCCGGCCGTCCGGCATGACGTTCGATGATGGATTTGGGCTGGAAATCGGATGGGCCCGTGCCGGTCGTCTGGTGGCTGCGGTATTGGCGGTGGTGGCAGCCGGTTTGTGGGGAGAGTGGGTGATGGATCGGTTGTCGGAACCGTTCCATCTCACGAGTCACTGGGTCGAATGGTTCGACGCAGATCTCGTCTGGGCCACGCCGTCCCTGACGGCCGTCAGTTTAGTCGAATACGTGATCTTTGCACCCTTGTTTGAAGAACTCGCGTTTCGTGGATTGCTGTTCGCGATTCTCCGCCGCAAGTTCCGCTTTCTGCCGGCTGCGCTGATCAGCGCGGGCATCTTCGGCGTCGCCCATGGCTATGGATTGGTGGGATTACTGAGTGTCTGTTGGAGCGGCGTGCTCTGGGCTTGGATCTACGAAAAGACTGGAAGCCTCCTGCCCGGCATTCTCGCCCATGCGATCAATAATCTGCTGGTGTGTCTTGCCGTAATGGCCCTCCTCCGCTAGCAGGCTGGTGAAAACTGGCTTCCAACGTCGTTCTCGGCTCGTCAAAATCCTCAACGTACCCCAGAGGGTACGCCTCCGGTTGTGGCTCGCCTGCGGCCTAGTTGGAGAGCCAGTTTGACCGCCCGCTAAGAGAAAACGAGGGCTGGTGCCAATCTAGTGCATTGGCGGGGTGATGATACCTGCTTTGGTTCCCTCCAGAGGGTACGCCTCAGGTTCCTTCTCGCCTCGGGCCTTGCTGGAAGCCATTTTGACCATCCTGCGCTGCTACCCTGTCTGCTGATTCGATCAATGCGAGAGCCTCGTATAAGTCTGGGTGCTTTAAAGCGTAGCCTAGTTCTGCTCGAAGTTTGGCGTTGCTGATTCGTTTTCCCGATGAGCGGTCTTCTTTTGCTGCTGTCGGTGCCACGCCCCATCGCTGCTGCGCAGTTGCGCAGATCTCACTCCAAAGATAAGGCGTGCCATCGCTGACGTTGTAGGCCTCGCCGGGCTTCCCTTTCTCGAGCGCTAGCAGACAGATGGCGGCCAAGTCCTCCACGTGAATGAGATTCACATACTTGCGTGATGGGCCGACGCGGCCTTGCCTGATCCAATCCAGCGGGTTCCGCCCTGGTCCGTAGATTCCGGCCACACGGAGGACGATGGCGCCATAGATGTTTGCGCAGATATTCCTCGCCCTGCACGCGCGACTTGGTCAGGTCGATCGGGGCTGATTCGTCAATCCAGGGTGGAGGATATTCGGCGGAATGATCGGATACCTCGTAGGCGGACGTGCTCCCTAAGACGACAATGCGTCGAGTGTGGCGCGTCGAGTGTGCGTGCGAAGGCCTGCACCTGTTCGAGCGGTGTGGCCGGAAAACACCAGATGAGATCGGCGCCCGCAGGAATGTTCAGCCAGGTCGAGGGCTGTTCCAAATCGAATCTCAGGCGCTGTTCCGAAGGAATGCCTGCGAGATTGTTCAGGGGATTCCTGCTGGTGGCATGGACAGTCCACCCCTGCGAGGTTCCCATTCTGTGCAACACATGTCCTGTGTAGCCGGATCCCAGCACAACCAGCGGTGATGTCGCCTGTCGCGTCACTCAATACCCCTCCATCCGTAAGGCTGGGCCATCTTTTCACAGTTGCGTATAATGGCACAACTGTTGCCTCAATAGAGGAATTCGTAGGAGAATGCCCCATATGAAATCCATTGCGTCTGTGCTGTCGATCATTGCCCTTGGGTTCGGACTCTTAGGCTGCTCCAGGCAGTGGGGGCGGTGGCGGTGGGAGCAGTACCTCAGCCTTTGCGGTGTCGACGACCGCAGCCGATTTCGGTGTGGTCGACAATCCCTATACTTCGACCCTCGCGGCTACAGGAGGAACGGCTCCGTTCACCTGGACGCTATCGGGCGGTGTCTTGCCGACTGGCTTATCCTCTCAATGCAGCCACGGGTGTCGTGAGCTGGTACACCGAGCACGCAGCAGGGAACTTCACTGTGACTTTCACTGTGACGGACAGCACAGGTCAGACCGCGACCGGCTCAGTGCTGTTTGCCATCCATCCGAGGACGGATCGTGGTCTCCGTCGACAATAGCAATCCTCCAGTCCCTGGGAGCTGGGGCCAGTCAGCAGCAGTCCATCAATCAGCAACGACGGTCGCTTTGTGGCATTCGCCTCATCGGCGAGCAACCTGATCCCTGGCGTCGGCGGGTCACAAATTTATGTCCATGACTGGCAGACGAACCAAACGTCTCTCGTGTCGCAAGACGCGGTCGGCAATGCCGGTGATGGAGCCAGCAGTCAACCCACCATCAGTTCAAACGGCCGGTTCGTGGCCTTCACCTCGGCTGCCACCAACTCTGGCGCCGATTCCTGGTGCCAGCGGCACGCAGATCTTTCTACGTGATACGTCAAGCCAATACGACCACGTCTGGTGTCGCGGGATCGGCGGTCGGCAATGCCGGTGATGGAGCCAGCAGCCAACCCACCATCAGTGCCGACGGCCAGTTCGTGGCCTTCACCTCGGCTGCCACGAACTCTGGCGCCTGATTCCGGGTGCCAGCGGCCACGCAGATCTTTCTACGCGACACGTCAGGCCAATCACGACCACGCTTGGTGTCGCGGGATACGGGCGTCGGCAATGCCGGGCGATGGAGCCAGCAGTCAACCCACCATCAGTGCAGACGGCCAGTTCGTGGCCTTCACCTCGGCTGCCAGCAATCTGACGGCGGATCCAGGAGCCAGGCCGGTCTCAGATCTTTCTCCGGGACACGCAGTCTGAATACCACCACGTCTGGTCTCGCAGGATACCGGCGTGGCTGTGGCAGTCGGTGGACGGAATCAGCAGTCAATCCACCGATCAGCGCAGACGGCCAATTCGTGGCCTTCACCTCGGCGTCCAGCAATCTGACGGGGGATCCAGGATGCCAGCCCCGTCTCAGATCTTTCTCCGGGACACGCAGTCGAATACCACTACGTTGGTCTCGCAGGACTACCGGCGTGGCTGTGGCGGTCGGTAATGGAGCCAGCAGTCAACCCACTATCAGTTCAGACGGCCAGTTCGTGGCCTTCACTTCATCGGCCACGACACCTGGCGCCGACTCCGGGTGGCAGCGGCACGCAGATCTTTTCACGCGACACTCAAGCCAATACGACCACGCTTGTGTCGCAGGACAGCAGTCGGCGGCAATGCCGGCAACGGAGCTAGCAGTCATACCCATCGATCGAGCGCCAACGGCGGGTTCGTAGCCTTCTCGTCGGTATCGACTAATCTCGGTGCTGCTTGGCGGAAATCAGCAGATCTACGTCCGGGCGCTTGCCCTAGCCAGTAGAGCTTCCTCTGGTGGCGTGGTACGATCACGTGCCATGCCCCTCTCTCGATTTCATCCGCTCATTGCCGAATGGTTCACGTCGTCAGTCGGGACCCCCACCGATGTCCAGGTTCAGGCTTGGCCGGCCATTCAGTCGGGGGCTGATGTTCTGATTGCCGCGCCGACCGGCTCCGGCAAGACGTTCGCCGCCTTTCTCTCCTGCATCGATCACCTCTTCAAACAAGCCCTTGCGCGTGAACTCGATGACCATACGCAGGTGCTCTACGTCTCGCCGCTGAAAGCGCTCAGCAACGACATACAGAAAAACCTACAGCAGCCACTGGCTGAAATCGGTACCGCAGCGTTGTCTGCCGGGCTCTTGATGCCGGAACTCCGTGTACTGGTCCGCACCGGCGACACGCCGATGACGGAGCGCCAGCAGATGCTCAAGCGGCCACCCCATATCCTCGTCACGACGCCGGAGTCGCTCTTCATCCTACTGACGGCAGAGAAGAGCCGCCGACTACTGCAGACGGTCCGGACCGTCATCGTCGATGAAATCCATGCCGTTGCGCCGAATAAACGCGGCGCGCATCTGGCTCTGTCGCTGGAGCGATTGGAAGCGCTGACGCTCACGAAGCCTCAACGCATCGGGCTCTCCGCGACACAACGGCCGATCGAAACCGTCGCGCGATTCCTCGTCGGGAAATCGACGAGCCGGCTCAGACGTCCCTGATTCACACTCCCTCACGCCTGACGCCTCACGCCTCACGAGTCCTTGTCACGATCATCGACGTGGGCCACAAGCGTGAGATGGATCTGGCTGTGGAAGTACCGAAGGACGAACTGAGCGCCGTGGCCACGAACGCGATTTGGGCCGATGTCTATGATCGCGTCGCCGAGCTGGTCCGGCAGCATCGCTCGACCTTGGTCTTCGTCAATACGAGGCGCCTCGCCGAACGAGTGTCGCACTCTCTGGAAGAACGGCTGCGGGACTTAGGCGCCGACGTCGTTGCGGCGCACCATGGCAGCCTTTCGCGCCAGATTCGCTTGTCGGCTGAAGAACGGCTCAAGAGCGGCAAGACGCGCGTCGTCGTCGCCACGGCCTCGCTGGAACTCGGCATCGATATCGGCGCCGTGGATCTCGTCTGTCAGATCGGTTCGCCCCGCGCGATTGCCACCTGTCTGCAGCGGGTTGGCCGGGCCGGTCACTGGATCAAGGCCATTCCCAAGGGCCGTCTCTTCGCCATGACGAGGGATGACTTGCTCGAATGTGCGGCGCTGATGCGCGCAATTCGAACAGGAGTCTTGGATCGCATTGCCGTGCCGCCGGCTCCGCTCGATATTTTGGCGCAGCAGATGGTCGCAGCAGCGGCGACGCAGACCTGGCAGGAAGACGAGTTGTTCGATCTTTGCCGACGGGCCGATCCCTATCGGGCGTTGGCGCGTTCGGAGTTCGATCAGGTGCTGCGGATGTTGGCGGATGGAATTGCGACCAATCGCGGGCGGGGTCTGGCCTATCTGTTTCACGATCGGATCAATCGCCGGATCAAAGGCCGAAGAGGGGCGCGACTTGCGGCGATCACGTCCGGCGGGGCCATCCCGGACACAGCGAACTATGCCGTGGTCGCGGAGCCTGAAGGCACGGTCGTGGGATCGGTCGATGAAGACTTTGCGGTGGAGAGTCTGGCCGGCGACATCATGTTGCTGGGCAACACGTCCTGGCGGATCAAGGGCGTGGAGATGGGCAAGGTGCGGGTGGAAGACGCCCATGGCGCACCACCCAACATTCCCTTCTGGCGTGGCGAAGCGCCGTCGCGGACGGCAGAGCTTTCGGCTGAGGTGGCCCGCCTTCGGGGCGATCTCGACGATCAGCTGTCTTCCGGTGACTCCCTTACCGTCACCCAGCACTCAGCACTTCGCTGGCTCCAACAAGAATGTGCTCTGGATCAGCGAGGCGCCCAGCAGGCTATCGAGTATGTGCTGGCAGGCAAGGCTGTGCTCGGAACCGTGCCGACACAGCAGACGATCGTCGCGGAGCGGTTTTTCGATGAAAGCGGCGGGATGCAGCTGGTGTTGCACACGCCATTCGGAGGCCGGATCAATCGGGCCTGGGGCCTCGCCTTGCGGAAGCGATTCTGCGTGACCTTCGATTTCGAATTGCAAGCTGCGGCGACCGACAACGGGATCGTGATCTCGCTTGGCGAAAAGCACAGTTTCCCGCTCGAGACGGTGTTCGGGTTTCTGCACAGCCATACGCTTCGCGAGGTCTTGCTTCCCGCCGTGCTCCAGGCGCCGATGTTTATGACGCGCTGGCGTTGGAATGTCAGCCGTTCGTTGGTCTTGCTGCGTTTCTCCCATGGCAAAAAGGTTCCTCCGCAGATTCAACGGATGAAGGCGGAGGATCTTCTGGGCGCCGTCTTTCCTGATGCGATGGCCTGTCAGGACAATATCGTCGGCGAGCGGACTCGCCAGATTCCGGATCATCCGCTCGTGAACGAGACCTTGCGGGACTGTTTTACCGAGGCGATGGATCTCGACGGGTTGACTGCGCTCCTCAAGCAGATTGAAGCCGGGGCCATTCGCTGTGTGGCGGTCGATACGCCGATGCCCTCTCCGTTCTCGCACGAGATCTTGAATGCCAACCCCTATGCGTTTCTCGACGATGCGCCGTTGGAAGAGCGGCGAGCGCGGGCGGTGGAGATGCGGCGCACGCTTCCGGCTCAGCTGGCCGGCGAGGTCGGGGCGTTGGACCCTGCAGCGATTGAGGAAGTGCAGCGGGAGTCCTGGCCCGTCGTGCGCGATCCGGATGAATTGCACGACGCGTTGCTCACGTTACTCTGGCTGCCGGTGGAGGAGGTACAGGACTGGGCGATTCACCTGCCACGCTTGATCGAAGAGGGGCGAGCAGTTGAACTCAACGTGGGAGGTGAGGGGTTAGGGGTGAGGGGTGAGGCGCAAGAAGTACGAGGATGGGTGGCGACGGAACATCGGGCCCAGGTGGAATCGATGTTTGCGTCTGGCGATGAAGCAGCCACCGATGCCACGGTGCTCGGCTGGATGGAAAGCATCGGGCCAACGACGACGGTCGAACTTGCGACGCGATTGCATCTTTCAACCCAAGCGATTGACCAATCATTGATTCGCCTCGAAGCATCCGGTCTAGTTCTCCGGGGCCAATTTCGACCCAACTCAGCACTCAGGACTCAGGACTCAGCACTGTCGGGCGCCGGAGTGCCCGAATGGTGTCACCGCCGGCTGCTGGCGCGCATTCATCGTTTGACCATCGGCAGGCTGCGAAAAGAAGTGGAACCAGTGACCGCGGCCGAGTTCATGCAATTTTTGTTTCAATGGCAGCATGTCTCCCCTGGATCGCGTCTCCATGGCGAGGCCGGTCTCTCTGGACATCGTCGCGCAGTTGGCCGGTTTCGAAGCAGCAGCCTCGGCCTGGGAACCGCATCTGCTCCGGCCGCGGCTGGCGAAGTATGAGCCGGAGATTGTTGGACCGGCTCTGTTTGAGTGGGGCAGTCAGCTGGGGCAGGCTGTCTCCTCATCCACGGCTTGCGCACGTCGGCGATCTTGAACGACGCCGGATCATTCCGACGAGCGTGGCGCCGATTAGTATCTTCCCACGTGAGGAGAGTGAGTGGTTGAGAGATGTCTTCCACGATAACGCGGCTTCGAATGGGCCCGACCCGTTTGCCCAGTTGAGTTCCGTGGCGCAAGATCTGCGTCGTGCCTTGCATGAACGAGGCGCAAGTTTCTTTGCCGACCTTGTGCGAATGACCAACCATCTTCCGACGGAAGTGGAAGAAGGACTCTGGGAACTCGTGGCTGCCGGCCTGGTCACGGCCGACGGCTTCGACAATCTCCGTGCCCTCATGGACCCGCGTCGCCGCCGTGCGGAAGGACGAGAACGGTCTCGCCGACCGCGCCATACCGCCGGTCGCTGGTCGCTGCTCAGAAATGCCATTCATCATCCGATCTCAGCACTGAGCACTCAGCACTTTCCCGCTGAGCGCGTCGCGCGCCAATTATTGCGTCGCTACGGCGTCGTCTTCCGTGATCTGCTGGCACGTGAGTCTCTGGTTCAATCCTGGCGCGACTTGCTGGTGCAGTACCGCCGGATGGAACTGCAAGGCGAGATCCGTGGCGGGAGGTTTGTGAGCGGCTTTACAGGGGAGCAATTCGCATTGCCGGAAGCCGTCGAATCGCTACGGGCAGCGAGAAAACGGAATGAGTCGGGTCCGGCCTCTCACGACATCAAACTATCCGCCAGCGATCCGTTAAATCTCGCAGGAATCATCTTGCCAGGTCCGCGCGTGCCCGCAGTGCCGTCGAATTTCGTGGTGTTTCGTGACGGAGTTGTGGTGCGAGCTGTTCTGGGAAGGGAGGCTGCGGACAGACCGTACGCGCAGATCGAGTCGAGTGAATATGCTAGGCAGGAATAGCGATCAAGGGGCAGTGCGCACCACGGACCACTCGTTCGGTGGTGCTTCCACGGAGCAGGTCGAACAGGCTGGTATGTCCTTCGGTCATCATCACGATGAGATCCGCACCGAAATCTCTTCCTGCCACTATGATCCACTCGACCGGATCGCCTTTGGCGATGAGTGTGTTCCACGACCAGCCGGGGCGCTTGGGATGGGTGAATTTCGGGGGATCGGCTTCCTCCCCAATATGTACCAGCTCGAATAAGACCTCCTCACTGCCCAGCGTGCTTGCCAGTTCTGCTGCAAGATCGATAGCCGGCTGCGGATGTGGTTTATGGGCGATCGGGATCAACACCCGGGTCAGATTTGTGCGGCCGGTCTCCGCTGAGACAAACCCCGCGACGCCGGCCGGGATAAAAAGCGTTCTGGCGTGGGTGCCGCGAGCCAAGGGTTCGGCGACTGCGTGGTGAGTGAGCCGAGCAAGGCCTTCGCGTTGGTGCGTAGACAGCACTAACAGCTCTGTCGGGTGCGCCGTCAGCTGTTGGAGAATAGCGCCCGTGGCATTGTCTGCAACGGCGCGGACGCGTTTGATCTGGACGCCCAATTTCGCGACATCATCCTTCGAGCAGCCTTCCTGCAAGATTCCCCAGCGAACGAGGAGTGGCCGGATGCGAGGGAAGTCCTCGAAGTCTTTGTGCCCGATCGCCGGGTCGACGTGCATCATCGTCAGCTCTCCCTGCACGAGGCAGGTGAGCTTCACGGCATGAGCGAACGCTGCCAGGTCTGCGGCGGAGAAATCAGTCGGATGAAAGATCCGTCGAAATGGGAGCATCGGTAGTACCTGGCGCGGTTCGCTCTATCCCGGCTCAGACAGCCCAGCGGTTAACGGAGCGCCGTGGCTGACGGCGACTTTCCAACGAGCAGCGCGATGACCTCCTGGGGACTACTCTGATGTTCAGTCACGAATGGGTAGCGGGACTGCGCATAGGCGAAGAACGAGGCTTGGCGATCCTGCGGAACCCCTAACAAGGTGCTCAAGGAGGTGAGGTATTCTCCATGGCCTTTCGCCATGTCCTGCTTGAGATTTTCGAAATTGAATGCCACGAACGCGTTCACCTTCTGATCTGGTTTCAGGAGCCCATCGCCGGTAAACCAATCACCCGGCGTCGTGGAGGAGAGAATATCTTTGACGGTCTCGGTGACGCTGCAGGCTGAGATGGTGACACATAGCATCGAAGCCCACACGAAATGCCCTAGGATGGTTGAAATTCTTCCCATGATCTCCTCCATGGTGATGAGGTGAATGAGCGTTTGCCTGTGTAATTCTTATAGTAGTATCGGCCCAAAAGTCAAAGCGTGTTCTCACGGACGATGTGATGGAAGGTGCGGTGGAATCCAATGGGCAAAATCATGATCTCATCTGTTCGATCCGGTGAGCGGAGAGAGCGACTTGGTCATCTTCTTGCTCGGGGAACGCGTGTCTTCAGAAGGGGCGGAGGGGAGCAGCCAGACCATCCTTCTTGCTCGTTGAGGCCGCACGATCAGAATGTGCTGCCTCAATGTGCGCAGTGGAGACCATACCAGCCACCTCGCTGAGTGCAGGCGAAGAGTTAAGTCTTCTCCAACACGTGCGGCGGGAGATCACTTAGCCCGTCCTTCTGTATGGCACGAGGACGCGCGGTAAGGAGAGCGTTGACAAGTGATTGAACACGCGCAAGAATTAGGCGCCAGTTTTCGGCCTGTGTGTGCGTAATATGCCGATCAGTAGCTGAAAAAGGTTCCAGGAACCATTGATTGCCTCCGGTGTGCGTCAAGTTGCCGCTAGTACTCTGGATGAGTTTGTTGCACAGGCATCCGTCCTAATCGACGAGGTGGCAAGAATACCCAAGGCACAACTCGCATCGAGACGAGCATGAGTGTTCGAGACGCCCAACTGCCCATTGCAGCCGACGCGCATAAGCGCGCGGCTGAATAAAACGTTGACCGCAGAGCAACCAGCATGGCCTGGATGGAGACTATCAAGCGTTTGTTCAGCAAGACCGGTCAATCCGACGCCGGAGTGGAAGGCGTTCGTGTCATCCTTGCAGCAGACAACCCGTACGGAGTTGACCTTTGGGACTGCGCGACGTTCACGCAGTCGATGATTTCCACGACCAGTGCCCCCGGCGTGGCGGCGCAGTTCGCGCGGCTCAGGGCCGCCACGGGTAACGAGCACCGGAACCAACTTCCCGCGAATGCCTTGGTCAAGGACTGTGCCCTAAACTACCCTGTCGCTCAGGCGCTTTCCGATGGTTCTTTGTTCAAAGCGACTGAGATGGAAGACAAGTGGGATGTCTACTTCTTTAATCCCCACATCTACTTCGCGCGGAGTTGGGGCGGCCAACTAATGTACCGGGCGACCGTTCGCTGTGAGGATCAGTTCATGGTCATCACGCAGATCGAATTCGCGGGCGATCAGGAGCCAGAGTTCAGCCGGCGAGCCGTGGACTACTTGGTCAAGAGTCACGTTCTTGGTGCCGGTGCTCCTCACCCGCTGCCTGCCGATTTGCCCGCAGAGCCTATGCAGGTCGCCGCCTATTCGTTCTCAAGATTCGGTAGGCGATGTACCTATGGAACCTACGCCGATACAACAGCTCTTACTTGGAGGGCTGGAGCGGGGCAACCGACGAGTGGATCTGCAGGCTAACAGGCGTTGCACCAGTCGGCTGCAGACGATCATGCGCGGCCGCGGATGAATGCCAATCCGTTAGGTGGCATGAATGGAGGCGAGCTATTGAGCGCTGGTGAGATTCTTGAGTATTCGCGCTTCAAGTGGCTGGTGCCCAGGAGAATTGCCGGGGCGCCGCATCCCGATCTGTCTGGCGGACTAGTCGCCATGGCGCCGTTCCTCCGTGCACAAGGTGTCGGTGCAATCATCACGCTCTTCGAGAAGCCCCTCGATCCGAATCCAGCGGAGATCGGGTTCCAGTATCTCTTTGTTGAGACTCCCAATTTACGTCCTCCACCGGATCTCGGAATCGTTCTCGCGTTCATCGAAACTCAACTCGAGCGGAGTTGCGGGGTCTTGGTACATTGCTTTGCCGGCATCGGTCGCACCGGAACCGTTCTGGCGGTGTGGCTCATTCGGCAAGATACCGGGCTGTCGGCGGCGGCTGCCATCGCGCGGGTCCGTGATGAGTATATTCCCGAGTATGCGCGGCTTCGCTTTCCGGAGCATCCTTCTCAGGCGGAAGCTCTCGAGCGTTTTGATCGAGAACGCTAGGCGCCGTGCAACACACGCCCCGCCCAGGGACGAGATAAAAAATGGGCTAGTTCAGACCCGTTTAATTGTCCTCTTGCGGACTACTTCGTTTGATTTGATGCGATAGATGGATCCAAAAGAAACTGGAAAGAACTACGATGCGATGGCGTCGTGGTGGCTCGAACAAATGAAGGAGTCGACCTACGGAGTCGCGGCTCTCGAGCGAGCGCTCAAGTTTGTGGAGAAGCGCTGTCATGCGTTGGACGTTGGCTGTGGGTGTGAAGGGCGGTTTATAAGAATTCTTCAGAAGTGCGGGTTTCAATGCGCTGGGCTGGATATTTCGGAAGCGATGGTCGCCTTAGCGACCACACGATATCCGGACGCTGATTTTTCGGCAGGCGATATCTGCTCATGGCAGCTTCCGCGCAAGTACGATTTGATCACGGCCTGGGATAGCACGTTCCACCTTCCACTGGAAAGTCATGAACCGGTCCTGCTGAAGTTGTGTGACGGGCTGTCCAAGAATGGGGTGATCCTCTTTTCCTGTGCGGTGGTGAAGAACGGGGGAACGTTCAAGGTGAATTTGGTGGAAAGCGATTTGAATATAGCTCGTTGGGGGTTCCCGAGTTTGTCCGGCTCCTCTGGCGTTTTGGCTGTGTTATTCAACATATTGAATATGACCAATACCCGGAGAACCATGTCTATCTTGTCGCCAAGAAGACTAAGTGACGACAGCCGACTGGTTGTGGAATGTGAACCATGGCCGCGAAAGCCATGACTATGGAAGGAAACATCGTGGTTGGGACCACGTACATTCATCCGGTTGACATTTCTTAGTCTTGTGTTTAGGGTCCGGTCTATCGAGTGAATGGTCCTTGCCAGGAGGGTGGATTCATGCAGATTCAAGTCAATACAGACAACAACATTACAGGACGTGAAGATGTCGTGCGTCTCGTCCATTCCAGTGTCGAGGGGGCTGTGGGCCGGTTTGGCGATCGGATTACCCGCGTGGAGGCCCATCTCAGTGACACAAACAGTCACAAATCGAAAGGTGACGACAAACGGTGCTTGCTCGAAGCCAGACTGGCCGGTTTCCAGCCGTTCGCGGTGAGCCATGAGGCAGCGACTATCGAGATCGCCGTGACCGAAGCTGCAGACAAACTACAACGGGCGATCGAAAGCAAAGTGGGCCGGCTCAAAGATCGATAACACTGCGTGAATAGCGGTCGTGAGGGCTCTGGCTGTCGACGAGCATTCAGAATGTCCCCAATTTGTAGCGGATACCGATCCGTACCGCGCGCCAATCCGACCATATATTCTCGTTGAGAAGCCGTTGAACCGGCACGACAATCACAGTGGAATTTGCGAGCCGGTTTTGCGTAGTATGGCGGCGGCATAGGCAGGGGGTGGGCGCTCAATTTTGGAGGACGTATACAATGATCACACGTTTTGTCATACCTATTACCGCTGCTCTAGCTTGCACAATACTTTTTGCAGCATGCGACTCGAAATCGGCTCCTAGTAAAGCGTGTATTGAGGCCGCCCGGTTATACGCAGAAGCACTAGACACGGACTCGCGCGCTCCTGAGGGTGAGAAAGCGTCGGAGATCAAAATTCGAAAGGACTCTCTTGCGGGGTTAGAGGATCGGAAAGTAAAAGAGTGTGGGGAGTAACATGATAACCCGCATGTATTGAATTGGGGTGGAAAGTGTGTGCGAAGCCCGGGGATTCTCTGACAGAGTGGCGAACCTCTCGCAGCGATAACAGAACTCAGGCAGGTCGGAGAGGACGCTAATCCGGTTATTTGGATATCGTTGAAATCATCTGAGCTGCCACGATCATTACGCA
>CAWGSC010000013.1:0-14854 GCA_963825145.1 uncultured Nitrospiraceae bacterium | reverse complement strand
TGCGAGCACGGATCTGGTCAGCGCATTTTCTCCAGCCAACGGTTGTGCTGTGCCGAGCAGTGAGAAGGCGATGAGGCGGCCTTTGATAAGGTGTGGCACGACGCGTGTGGCTTGCATGGTTTCCATGGCAGTGCGTGCGCCGGCTCCGGAGGCAGTCTCTTGGAGGTCTACAGCCGAGTCGGCCGGTGTCATGATCCGGTTGGTGGCAAGCAGGTATTGGGGCAGCGGATGGCTCACAGCCAGCGTCGGAGGTATGAGCGTGGAGGCAACCAAGCCAACCATGTTGGCGCGGCGATAGTATTCGTGCTCGCGATCCAGCACGAACAGTGTTCCATGGGTCGTGGCGCCTGCGCGACACAGTTCTTGGATAATATAATTCCCGAGTGTCGTCAGGTCGGTCATCGTCCCCAGCTCGGCAGAAAACCGTGTAACGATGTTCAATAGCTCGCTGGGGGAAGGCGGCAAGATGTCAGTATTTGGTGGGTGTAATGTCATAGCAAACAGGGAACGCAGGGGTATCGTGTTACCCACCGGCGGAAATACAATTGGAGCATGAAATGTTTATGTGTTCAAAGATGTACGGGTGAGAGTATACACGGCCAGGGTACGTTCAGCTAGCGGATTTATCTTTTTCAATGACGGCGAGGAGAACATGTCCGTTGAGCGCCGGAAGGATGTGGGGTGTGAGGATTTCGGCTTGGTGGAGGAAGGAGGTCAGTGAGGACCGGTCGAAGGTATGCAGCAATCCATTCCGGATAGCCTCTCTGAGTCGCCCAAGATGGTGTAGGACGATCTGGGCCTGTGGGCTAAATTCATCCTGATTCGCTCTGTGCAGATGCCGGCGATAGAGCACCGAGAGATCGGTGTCTGGGTGGAAGACCGTGAGGACTAGGCGTCCCTCCGGATGGAGTATGCGGTACAGCTCTCGAATCGTGATCAGTGGGGAGGGGACGAATGGAAGGGACAGATTGCAGACAATACGATGGAGAGAGTGGTCCTTAATGGGAAGGCCCTGCGTCCAATCCGCATGCACCCATTCGGTGGTCATGGGGGGGTGGATCATGAGGGTGCCCGCGAAGTCGCTGTCGAGTTCCCGGTGCAAAACACGAAAACTCTGTCGGGCCTGTGTCAGCGAGTCTTGAGAGTCTTCCAGCCCGATCACGTGAACGGGACGCTCCGGGCTCCAACCACGCTGTCGAGAGCGGTAGGCCTGGTTGACCATTGTGGCTCGGAGTAAATCACCGTGGCCGACTCCTACGTCCACGAGCACAGAGCCCGGTTCAAGTGGATTCAGTAGCCGGTAGAGATCGTCCAAGAGCTTCCAGTACTCATGGAGGTTCCCGAGTTGGGACAGTTGTTGAAGATATGCGATCCTCAGGGCTTTACGCGTAATCTGCGAGAGATTGTGGCGAATACGGGTGCGCTCCATCTCGATGCGCTGTTGACGGGCCAGCATGCGGCGGGTTTGTGCGTGGAATTCAGCCGGAGCGGTCGGCAGCGAGACAGCGACGGCGATTTGCTCCAGGACCTGTCGGAAGGCCGGGGGATGTTGTTCGTGAAGCGGGAGACTCTGGCCAGTCAGCGGCGCGGGGGCTATTGCCAGACGGGTATGAGATCCCAGCGCGTTGAGAAACGCCTGCGGGAGGTCAGCTGGAGGCAATGCCCCGAGCGGGCTACTGGGAATCGTGAGAATGGCTGATGGAGATCGAAGTAGGCGCAGATCCGCAATCGTGGAGGCCAGGTCCGTGAAGTGGCCTCCAATAATATCGCCGATAAAGCGATCGACATTGACGTTGAGCCCGAGCAGATTGGCGATGCCGCGGCGCACCCCATATCGATGGTCGGCTACGAGGTCATGCCCATGAACCGTCATGAGCATGGCCTGAATATCGACGACCGGATTGATCAAGAGCAGCAGGTCCAGGGGACGGGATTGCACCGCCATCTTGAGCGCGACGCGTGCGGTGATGTCGCTCGCCATGACGATAAGGGGAGCGGTCGGCCACGTATGCTGGACAAATTCCACAACTTTTAGGAGGTCGGCTTGCATGCTCCGTAATGATGTCTGTTGCAGCTCGCCGTCGCTCAGCCCCACGTGGTTGGTGTGGTCATAACGCAAGACACGGAGCCGGTGATGCGCCAGGTAGTACGACAAGGTACTGGCATCCAACGCGGTCTGGCCATAGCCGGGAGCGATAATAACGACCGGTGTGTTCGGTGTGAGCGACTGGCGAAGATGGTCGTCGGCGATCACGATCGTCTGACCGCGTGGATTTCGGCATTCTCGCGGAATACTGATTACTGAGGCTGGCTGTGAGGAAGACTTCGATTCGTCCGCGGACGTGAGATGTTGTTGGATGACACGGTTCACTTCACGCTCTGCGTACGGCGTGAGGCCCTGAAAACGGAGGCCGACTCGAAGGGCGGGGTCGGAGTCTTGGTGCCGAAACTCGGTGGGGGCTGCGGGATCTGAAGCCGACCAGATAATCCGGGTGGGCAGTGCGGCGTCCGGCGCACCGGGTTCATGGGTCCCGGGGTGTTTCTGGGATTGTGTGACGGCGAAGTGCAGTGTCGCAATACCACCCAGCAGTTCGGGACGAGCGTTGAGATGAAGGCAGGCGCCGTCTCGGCTGAGGTTGGTCGTGAGCGCTTCGAACCGGTAATTTTTCCCGGCAGGATCTGTGAGATCAAGCTGGACTGGGAGCTGTAAGGCCACCCGTACGGCCTCGCGCGGGTCGTAATCTTCCGGGTCGCCTGGTACGAGGGGGTTGTCGGCAGTCAGTTCATTCTGCGGCTCTGCCGCAAGCAGGACTTCAAGGGAGAAGGGCAGAGTTTGTTCCCGCGCAGCCTGGACCAGCGAGGTCAGCACGGCGCCTTCTTCTAGCTTGGGAGGCTCAAACGTCACAATCAGCTGAGAGGCCAGTGTCTTGGTCTGGAGTGAGACGGAGCGCTCCTGTGCCCTACCGTGCAACTCAAGAATGCCCACCGAGGTTTTGACTAGGACATAGGCGTCTTGTGGCGAGACGGTGGGGAAGTCGCCGGGAAGCGTGACGCAGGCCCCCCCGAAGCTGAAGTTGGAAATGGTGCCGCCCCACGTCGCAGACCCGACGGTGATCGTGGCGGGTAGGGTAGTTGGAATTCGGAGTGAAGAGCGCCGTTCCTGTTGCCGATCGCCGGGAACGGTTGTCGGCACAGCCGTTGTTGTCGCGCTCTTCGTTTCAGGAGCGAGTTCGGACTGGGCGGCAGAGACGGTAGTCGGTAACGCGAGCATCTTGGGGGTGGGGGGCGAGTCAGCCGGAAGACGGAGGATCAGGCGAAGAGGGCCCTGCATCGGCGCCGAGAAATCCAAAGCGCCACCTAGTTGGCGGACGAGCTGATACGACTCGAGGAGATCAATAGACGGAGGTGAAGTGGCTGGAGGTGCAGGCGACCACACCATGTCAGATTCGAGCAGCTCGACTTCTACTTCGGTAGGCGGGCTGAGGGGAAATAGCGTGGGAGCGTCTGCTGAGATCGAGGAAGGTCCCACTGCGCGCGTGCTCACGATGAGTCGATGCGCACGGCCCACCGTCAGCACATAGGTTTGCGCGTAGGTCAAGAGAGAGTGAACGAGCTTCGTAACCTGTTCGCGATTGCTGGCGAGGGGGGGAAGGTGTGAGGAGAATTTCCGTATGACGCTCGTGTCATCCACGCTCGTCGGGATAATAGAGGCGAGTACGTCGTCAAGGACATCGTTAATCGTGTAACCGAATGTAACCTCCGCACTCTCGTGGAGGGCTTGCGCCAATTGTGCTCCGAGTTTCGTCGCTTCGGCGGCGTAGCCGGCGAGTGTTTTGGCTTGGTCATCCAGTCGTGCGTCGCGAATGGTGGTGAGGAGTTGCTGGGACTGTGTCAGCAGTGAGGCCAGTGGATCGTGCAGCTGTTGGGACAACAGCATGACTCGCTGGGCCAGTGCGAGCAATGCATCTTTATGCTGGAGTTGTTCGCGAAGTTGATGAATCGTACTGTCGTGTTGTTTGGATTGTGAAAGGTCGCGGATCAATCCTATCGTGCCGAGAAACCGGCGAAGTGAGTCATAGAGTCCTCTGGCGTGGACCTCCGTCATGAGAGTCAGCGGTTTATTGTCCTGTGCAAACTTCCGCCGCAAGGCTAATTCAACCCGGTTGGTGCCACGCGCTCCGGAGCGGCGTTCGTTGAGACGGTATCGAGCCACTGACTCCTGGCCGACCGGAACGAGTGTGGTATAGGGCAATCCGATGAGTTCATCGCGGGAGAAGCCTAATAGTGTGGCAATGCCAGGACTAATGGTCACAAAGCAGCCGCTGGCATCCAGTTCGTAGACGATGTCGCTGAGTAATTCGCTGAGCCGACGATGGCGCTCGTGCTCGTGGTCCAGAGCTACTCTCAGGTGACGTCTCTCGATGACTTCCTTGGCACAGAACAGCAGTTCCGTGAGGAAGGCCGGAGATTGCTTCGAGAGAAAAAAATCAACGTCGGCCTGGAGTGCTTGAATTGCAGAGGCTGAGTCGGAGCGGTCGCTATGCAGAATAATCCCTGCATAGGGTGCGCGGCATTTGAGTTCGCCGGGTAGGGAGGTGTGGTCCCCGGCGAGACATTGTTGGTCGATGAGGATGAGGGTCCATTCGTCCGACGACGCCCATGCACGAGCTTCTTCTGCGGAATAGGCGACGTCTACGCGGCAGCCAGGAATGAATCCGCGCAGACTGACGGTGATGAGTTTAGTGGCTTCAGCATGTTCGCTGACAATGAGGATAATGACCGGCTCACTCTGCGGCATCAAGATATCCCTGTGCTTTCTGGGAATTCAGCAAACCAAGTCCCAGAGCGATATCACAAGGTTCACCCTCACGTGATCTGAGACACACGAGGCCCTACGCTTCTAAGCAAGCGACTCGGGGACGCGTCTGAGAATGAAGATGTGAATACCACAAGCAACGGTGTGAAACCCAGTCTACGTGCGGTGGCATGGGCTCCTTCTTTGGTAGGGGGGGAACCCTCACGGACTTTGAAGACGAACAAAATTGAACGGAATCGGAGGGGAGCCGGCGTGTGATTATGTGAAAAAACATCTCGTACCCGCCGCAGAATATGCGGCGGGTAGGTAATAAAGGGGTGTGTTGTCGCTACTTGGCGAGTGACGTATTGGATGATGTTGCTGGGCAAGCGCCAGGGGTCATGTACAGCAAATAGTTTCCCATCCCATGGTGTGGCTCTTGTTTCTGCAAGGGATGGTGATGGACCATGACCATTTCATAGTCATCAGCCTTCGTCACGGGAAATCCCTGGCTGTCCTGATAGATTTGGTGCGGGAGAAACTCACGGAAGGTCCCGTCCTGGGAGACATCAGGAACCGTCCGCAGCAGGGTCTGTTTCTTCGTCTTGTTGTCCAGTCCGATCATGAGGAGTTCGTCATGCCCGTGTGGGTAGGCAAATTTTACACAACCATCCATCGAGAATTTGAGTGGCGCACTGTGAGTCTGGACTCCGGCTGTAATCTCGATCCCTTCATCCGTCTGGTCTGGGCCTCGCTGGGAGAACTTGCTGAAGCACACAATATTGATCCCCACCTGGTACACGTCCATTTCTTTGACGGGAGCGCCCTCGGGCGCCATATACATGGTGAAGGTCGCCATCACATCTTTGGTGACCGGTGCCTTATGATAAAACGCGACGATCGACATGAGATGGTCGCCTTTGGCGAGCTTGACCCCGTAGCCTTCCGGGAAACGTGCCTCGGTCATCTCCAGCCCTGCTCCCGCGAAGAACAACGGCTCGCCCTCACATGAGACGCTTGGCTTGCTGTTGTTGAGCATCAAGATGTGATGGAGATAGTTCTTCGGGAGGGGCTTTCCTTCTTTGGTGAAGACCGCAGTCTTATATCCCACCATATACATATCTTTGGGAAGCTGAAAATTATGCTTGGGCATCGACGCTGCCAGCTCTCCATCGTGAGCGGCGGGAAGGTCGATGGGACCGAATGTGAGGGTCACGAGATTGTCCTGAATTGTGACGGTCGTAGCCGTTTGATTTTTGAGCGTGGGGACCTCATGGTGATCGTGACCACCCGATGCAAATGCGGGCGATCCGATGCACAGAGCGAGAAGGCACAACAAGAGACGGAGCATGGGTCCTCCAAAAAGTGATGGACTATCTGAGATCGAGCCGTTGAATGGGGAAACGCCGTCCGGCAGGGAATAGAAGGAAGATCGAGTCATTTTGATGGTGTAATGGGTGTAAGCCGCTTCCACTGATATGTTCCACCGTGTTCGCGGGGAGGGATATTCTTCTGGGAGCCGACCCGCGAGTACCACCACACGCCCTTGGCCTGGGTCCCATCCTCGGAGAGAAGGAGTTCAAATTCTCCCTCTCGATCGTTGCCCGGCTGCTGCCAGGTGCCTTGCCAGAGCCGGTCGGCGTATTTTGTGGTGACGAATCGTCCCCCGTGCTGGGTATAGGGGCCGTTGCCGGTTTTGTCGAGTGTGGCCTTATAGTGCTTGTCGTCTTCAACCTCGAGAATGTCCCATTCCCCACTCAAGTCCGGCGTCGACGAAAGTTGAGCATTGCTGACCAAGAGTTGCGGAGAAGGTGTCGTCGCACGCTGGGCCAAGGAGGCGCCTAGCTGCATGTCACGGAACGACTCATGCCATGACAGCAGGACCCATTGTCCTCCGCGTTGTTCGAGGACACCGCTTTCCCTCAGAGGAAGCACCGTTCTCCGTTGACTCGATCCATCTCCCACATAGCGGATGTAATCGAGTTCCATGGTAAACCAGGCGAGAGTCCCTTTCGTCCAGACCTTGAGTTCATGAATAGGAATTTCAAGTTTTGTCACCGAGGAAAACTCCTCTTGCATGTCGTGCTCGAACTCCGGCCATCCCATATACTTCCGTCCACCGATGGTGTAGCTGATGATATCGGCGTCGTGTGCCATGAAGCGAGAGAGGGTCGGCATGTCCAGCTCCGCGTTGGCACGAACCAGGGTGCGGATGGCTGCCTCCGGACCGCTCGATTCATAGGCAGAACCGACCGTCGTATGCTCGGTCATCACGAGGAACGCAACGGCGAACAGCGCGCCGCGAACAACGCAGGACATGAGGGCCTCTATATATCGTGGCATCCTCTTAATGGCGGAGAGGAGGAACTGGTTAGAATTGCAGGCTACACAGCCAGTGCTGTCTTGTCAACGACAAAGCAAAGGGGGCCATCCTACTGATGATACGCCACGACGATCACAGTCACATTATCTTCTCCCCCTCTGCTCAGAGCCTGCTCGATCAAGTCATGGCAGGCTCGATGGGGATCGCCGTTCGCGCGGGAGAGTACCGATGCAATGGCTGAGTCCTCCAACATTTTTGTGAGCCCGTCGCTGCAGAGCATGATCAGATCGTGAGGGGTCACGGGCGTCTCGGTCAGCTCCGGTTTCATGTCGACACCCATGCCAAGACCTTTGGTCAAGACGTGACGTTCAGGATGTGTGAGCGCCGTAGCCGCATCGATCTGGCCGCGCTGCACCCATTTCTCGACGAGGGTGTGATCGCGCGTCAATTGCTTGAGTTGGCCCATCCGGTAGAGGTAGGCGCGGCTATCTCCCAAGTGAGCGATATGAGCCACTGGCATCGATGTCGGCGTGATTGCCAACGCGACGAAGGTTGTGCCCATCCCTTTCAAGGACGGTTTCGCCAGCATGAGGTCATGGATTCGCCGGTTGGCGCTCGTCACGAGGTCTGCCACGAACTCGGCAGCAGCGCTCGGGTGCTCGCGGAGCCAGGCCGCTCGTTCTCGCGCTCGCTCTGTGGCCATGGCCACGGCGGTTTGTGCCGCGATATCTCCTGCCGGGTGCCCCCCCATTCCATCTGCCACGATCCAGACGCCGCAATCATTCAGGAGGGCCAGCGCATCTTGGTTCGATGCTCGAACATGACCCGTCTCGGTTCGACCGATGCCGGTCCACTGCTGGGGTTGTGTCACGGAGCGACCTCAGCCGGCTTTTGGTAACGGGCCGGCGGAAATCCTACAGAAGACGGGCCGAATCGCGCGACCATCTGGTCATAGAGTAATGCCGCGAGCGGTTCGAGGTTTTTGGTATCGGCCGCGTTGTACCTCAGCAACAGATCGCGTGCGGCCTCGTTTCCTGCGCACCACTGGTGCCACAGGCGAACGGCTTCCCATCCGTCGAGTCCTACCACATCGGTCTCACGCTCAATTTGGACTTCGTGCTCGATGTGTTTCAACCCCCCCTGCATGCCGAGCCTGCGCGCCGCGAAGCACAGATCGAAGTGCGGTTTCTTGAAATTTAACCGGGGGAATTTTGCCTGCAAGTAGGGAATGTCAAACCCGCTGCCGAAAAACGTAACAAGGAGGTCTGTCTGTTCCAGTTCTGCGTGCAATCGGTCCTCCGTCAATGTTTCCCCGCGCACCAGGCTCGTCATGTGTCCGTCGCGATACAATCCGACCACCGTCACGTGCCCTTCGCGCGCAGACATCCCTGTCGTCTCGATGTCCAGATAGAGCGTACGCCGGCGAAACGTCTCGAAGAGGCGCCAGTGCTCCCGACTCTTCAAGCAGGTGCTGAAGAAGTGTGCATCTCCTTCTTCCAGACGCGATTGGGCGGTGGCGAGGTCGCGGTCATACCACTCTTTTCTGGTCGAGGAGATGCCGGGGAGGGTTGGGGATCGGAGGAACGCGCCCCAATCCAGAATGCCCTCCTGCCAGAGACGGCGTTCAGAACTTTGGCCGATGCCTTTGAGTAGAACGAAGGATGACGCGAGCATGTGATCGCGGGATTGTAGCCTTGATTTCACCGGATAAACAAGCTAAAGTCCGCAGCCTGAGCGGGGTTTCATCTAATAGTCGCGGGAGGCGACAGTGGATCGTCATGGCTGTTCTCCCCCACAAAATTCGCATCACCGTCGGCTCCGTGCAGCTCGACGCGGAACTCAAGTCGACAAAGACGGCGCAGGAAGTCTATGCCGCATTACCGGTTGAAAGTCCGGTCAACACATGGGGCGAAGAGTTCTATTTTAAAATGGCCGGGGTGAAGGACCATCGAGAGACCGCGACGAATCACGTCAAAGTCGGCGATGTCGCCTTCTGGGGAGCCGGGCAGGTCCTGGCTATTTTCTTCGGTCGCACGCCGATGAGCATGGGGCAGGATCCGGTTCCAGCCGATCGTGTCAATGTCATCGGGCGTATTCTCGGTGATGCCTCGGCACTACGGCATGTGATGGATATATCGACCATTCGGATCGAACGGATCTAGTAGGATGCTGAAACAGTCCGCCAGCGTCGTTCTCGCTCCTCGAAAGCATCCTCAACGTAGCCCAGAGGCTACGCCTCCGGTGCTTTCATCGGCTGCGGCCTTGCTGGACGAACTGTTTGAGCATCCTACGGGAACATGCTCGTGTTGTGGTACATGTGCGGACAACCAAAGTTTCTCGTTCCGACATAGATTTTCCACGGATTGCTAGCCATGCGACTGTCGAAGGAACGCGTTCGCCACATCTCGGAGTCTCTCGTCACCAGGCTGCAGGAGGAGGGGCAGGTGGCAATCGTTGGGGATCGCAAGGCGTTTGTCGAACAGATCGATCATGCCATTATTGAGGAACTATCGGTCGAAGACCGCCTGAACGCCGAAGTGCGACAGCTCTTGAACGCCTATGAGCAAGACATCGAGCGGGGACACGTGGACTATCAGCGGATGTTCACGATGGTAAAGAGTAAGCTGGCGCGGGAGCGGGGCATCATTCTTTAAAATGGTGAAGGGTAAAGTGTGAGGGCTAAGGGGTGTGAGATAAATGGGCTGTCTAGTCGGGAACCCCTTACGCCTAACCCCTCACCCCTGACGAGTTCCGTATGTTGAGCGAAGACAAAATCAGCCATCTCTCACACGTCATTCTTCAGGCGGTGAAGAAAAGTTCGTTGGTGACGGTGCTAGGGGAAGAGGGGCGGGTGTTGAAAGAGATCAAGCGGGTGCTCGCATCCGAGTTGGCGCAAGAAGCAGAAATCGATCGAAAGGTCAAAGCGAAGTTGGCCTCCTACTCTCGCGGGATTGTCGAGGGCAGTGCGGAGTGGGAAGTGCTCTATCGGAAAACATTCGAGGAAGAGACACGGAAACATGCGAAGGCGTGAGCTGCCATTGGAACGCGGAGGCGCGATGAAATTCCTGTCCATACTCGGAGCGGTCTTCATGCTCGTCGGGGTCGCCGCCTGTTTCAAGACCAAAGAGAAACCGTTGGTGCCTCTGGCGCTTGAGCTTGGAGCGAAGCCGCAAGTGGTGACGTTGACTGAACAGGGGACGCAGGCCTATCAAGCGAAGCAGTTCGACGACGCGAAGAATTATTTTTCCCAAGCGGTGGCCGAGGCTCCTCAATCGGGGCCCGCGCACTATAACTATGCCTTGGCCTTAAATGCCCTGGGCGACTCGGAACAAGCGCGCCAACAGTTCATGGAAGCGGCCAACCTCGCTCCGGGAGACAAAGTGATCTGGGATTCGCCCGCGCTCCGTCCCTACGGCAACCCGGAGGCTCCGAAAAAGAACAAACAAGGTCCATTGGGGGCCCGCACCAGGCCGGGCATGGGTGGGGCGTATGCCGCGATAATAGAAAAGGAATACGCTAATGACAAAGGAACTTAAAGTGGGCGACAAGGCTCCAGCTCTCTCGCTTCCTGATCAATCGGGAGAACCGGTCAGCCTGAAAGACTTTACGGGCAAGCAGGTGGTCCTCTATTTTTATCCCAAAGATGATACCCCGGGCTGCACCAAGGAATCATGCGACTTTCGCGATGCCGGCACGCCGATCAAGAAGGCGGGGGCCGTCATTCTCGGTGTGAGCCTGGACGGCAAAGAGTCTCACCAGAAGTTCATCAAGAAGTTCGACTTGCCCTTCACGCTGCTGAGCGATGAAGAGGCCACCGTCTCGAAAGCCTACGGGTGTTATAAAGAGAAAAATATGTACGGCAGAAAGTATTGGGGCATCGAACGCAGTACCTTTGTCATCGACCAGACCGGCAAGTTGAAGGCGATCTTCCGCAAGGTCAAGGTCGACGGTCATGTCGGATGAAGTGTATAGCGGCTCTGAAAGCCTAACCTTTTTGCAGGATGCTGAAAAAGCGGCCGGGAGCGGCCAGGTGCCCTCCGTGCTCGCAGAACGCGCACGGTGAAACGGTGCTCGTCCGATGCGCGCAGTTGAGGGCAGCCTTGGCCACTCCCCTAAGAGAGGTATAGGGAGTCGGACGGCCCTTGCTCGGGACAAGGCGCGTCTTGGCGCGCTGCAGTGGCTGGGCGGGTGAAATCTGGTTGTGCGACAGTTGGGATGCATCCTGTTCGATGGGCGATTCCGCCTATAGTGATATGTGTCGCTGGCGGCCTATGAGTGTTTTTTTCCGCAGAGCCGGTGTCTTCACCACCCTCATATTTTTGACTGCGACCACCATCCTCTCCGCGGCGGAGAAGACTTCCGGAACATTGACGGTTCACGATAGCCTTACCGCACCCAACCAGCCGGCCACCATCGAAGCGACGCTCACAGAGAAGAGCCTCCTGACGGAGACCGGTCTGGGAGGAGAACCTATCCAACTTCTCGTCGCCGGCAACGTTGTCGCAACCGCGATGACCGGTGGCGACGGGCGGGCCTTTTTGTCGTATACCCCGAAGGCCAAAGGGACAGTCCCATTCATCGTGCGCGTCGGAGACACTCCGAGAGTCGGAGTGGCCGAAGCTGGCGCGAACCTGGCTGTGTGGGAACATCGCAGTCCGATCATGGCGGTGGAAATGGTATCGCTCATGGAAGACGCCGTCGGACAGGGGCCGACTGTGACCTGGCCCGGGAAGGACGCGGAGGGCAGACGCCCGATGCCCGATGCCGCGGACGAACTCGGCAAGCTCACGCAGTTCTACTACAACGTGCTCTATGTGGTCACGCAGGATAAGGCGGGAGGTTCCAACGATCAGGTGAATGCGCAAGCCAGACAATGGCTCAAGGATCAGAAGTTTCCGGTCGGGCACATTCTCGTGCTGCCATCTGATCCAGAGGCGTTTGGGGCGAAACTCGATGAAATGCATGCTGCCGGGTGGAAGACGCTCAAAATTGGTGTGGGGCGCACGAAGGCCTTTGCCGAAGCGTTTCTGCAGCGACGTCTTGACGCCGTGATGGTGCCAGAACCAGCCAAGGGCGAGGCGCCGCGCAAAGCGAAGGTGGCAAAGGAGTGGAAAGACGTGCGGAAGAAAATGTAGCGGGTGACCGGATGCTCCTTCTTGCTCGTGGAACGCGCACGATGAAACGGTGCTCGTTCGACGCGCGCAGTGAAGGAGCCACCTGGCCACCCGCTTGTGGGGATGCCTTCCGCTCTGGGTGGAGAGGAAAGATAAGTAGAAGACGAAGATGAAAAGGATTGGAAGGGCACCCACGTTGGTCTATGTGCTCCCGGAACGCGCGCCCTGAGAAGGGCCTCGTTCGACGGCCGCACCTAGACCAACCTGCGTGCCCTTCCAACAGAGGGAAAGCAAGCGAGCTTGGAGGGATCATTTAGATGGATGACGGTTCCTCGACGCGCAGCAGCAAAGGGTCACCGGTCCCGCTTGTTGAGAAAAAGAGGTAAACTCCTTGCCGCTAAGATGCCGGATCAATGCCGCTTGACGGTCTGTAATCTTGACCGTGGACAAGGGTCGAAATCCTTTACCGACACGACAATCCCAGGGTGAATGGGGGGACCGGGCTCGCGCATCTTACGCCGGTGCAGTCAATATGCTCAATAGTTAAAGGTACTAAGGAGAAGCACTGGTCACAATTCACGCCGGGAGAGTTCGCGGCTTTTCGGTGACTACTGGGTAGTTCCTAGCGCGCTCACTTCTTGTTGGAGCCCACAGATCCGCCACTAGATCGAGTGTTTTTGGATTGGAGAACGGAAAGGCGGAGTTTGAGGTCTTAAAGAACCAAAGATGTCGGTACATCCATCCTCCATCGCAATAAGCCACACCGCCTGGTGGTCGACTGTCGCGACAAAGCTACGCAGCGATTATGGGTGTTTGTGTTGGTCGGCTCGAGCTCCAGAGACGGAGTTGTTACTTTGGAAACTTCCGACGGTGCTCGAACCGGTCACTGCACAACAAACAGATAAAACCATTCAGAGGTGCATCAAGGTAACGGAGAACAACACATTCTCTGGAATCTCGGCTGGTGTTGAAATGGATTGCCCCAGGTGGTGTAGGTATTGGCGAGACGTCTACCGCAACCGTCGTTGGCTAATTCGAGCTCAATGGAGGGTGAAAAATGATAACAACGACGGATCAACACCGACATGAGTTTTGTCCTTTGCGAGACGCTCACGCGCGCTGTCCTAGCCTGGCGCAGTTGCCTGGAATCAGAAGACGTACGGCGAATATATTCCTGTCATAGCGGGGGAGTCTCTGCAAGGTCTCCGTCGTGAGTGCTGATTGGCCCGCCGGTGCCACGAAGCGTTAGCGGAAACTCTCCGGGCTCAAGAATCTAGCGCGACACCTGTATCTTCCATTCACCTCTCCTATCCTTTAGTATAAGCCTCAGATTTCCTTCTTATTGAGGCTCTTCTGAATGCGGGCGAAGACTAGTTTTTCCTGCCAAGCATGCGGCCACCAGTCGCCACGATGGCTTGGCCGCTGCCCCGATTGCGGCGGTTGGAACACCATGAAAGAGGAACGGCAGGCGCCGACCGGCAAGGGGCGGCCTGCTGCGATGAAGACGGCGCAGCCGAAGGCGACGCCGATTGCCGATATCGAGGTGGTCGGTGAGGACCGGCGGCTGACGCATATCGGTGAGTTTGATAGGGTGCTGGGTGGTGGAGTCATTCCCGGCTCGGTCATTCTGATCGGCGGTGATCCGGGGATTGGGAAGACTACCTTGTTACTCCAGGCGCTTCCGCGCCTGTCTTCCAAGGAAGAACCGGTGCTCTATGTCTCAGGAGAGGAGTCTCCGAGGCAGATCAAGATGCGGGGGCAGCGGCTCGGCATCGAACATCCGAATTTATTAATCCTGGCGGAAACCTCCCTCGAACAAATCCTCAAGGCAGTACAAGAAATTCAGCCTGCCGCAGTGGTTGTCGACTCAATTCAAACAGTCTATACGGAACAAATCACCTCCGCGCCTGGTAGCATTAGCCAGGTGCAGGAAGTGGCGGGCCAGCTGATGTGGTACGCCAAGCGCAGCAGCGTGCCGGTCTTCATCATCGGGCATGTCACCAAGGATGGTGCGATCGCCGGACCACGACTATTGGAACATATCGTCGACACGGTGCTCTATTTTGAAGGAGACAAGGGCCACAGCTTTCGTATTCTCCGCGCGGTGAAGAATCGCTTTGGTTCAACCAACGAGATCGGCGTGTTCGAAATGAAAGATTCCGGACTGGAGGAAGTGAGCAACCCCTCCGAGTTGTTCTTGGCGGAACGATCACAGCGTACGACGGGATCGGTGGTGGTCTCCAGTCTCGAAGGATCGCGGCCAATTCTAGTGGAACTACAAGCATTGGTATCGTCCACGAGTTATGCGATGCCGAAACGGATGGCGAATGGCGTGGAGCAGAATCGGGTTTCGCTGTTGCTCGCAGTTATGGAGAAGCGGCTGGGCATGCATCTGTCCGGACAGGACGTCTACGTGAACGTTGTCGGGGGGATGCATATCGACGAGCCGGCCATCGATTTGGGTATTGTGGCGGCGGTGACATCAAGTTTACGTGAAGTGCCGATTGAGTCGGGACTGTTGGTATTAGGTGAAGTGGGGCTCGGCGGTGAAGTGCGCGCGGTCACTCAGGTTGAGATGCGGATTCGTGAAGCGGCAAAGATGGGATTCAAACGCTGTCTGTT
>CAWGSC010000012.1:0-158740 GCA_963825145.1 uncultured Nitrospiraceae bacterium | reverse complement strand
ACGCTTGTTCCTCGGCCCTTGTCCGGGATCTGCTGTAAGGCAGCGAAGGCGAGGATATAGAGGATACAGAAGATGACGAGCCCGAGGAGGTCTGCGATCAATCGAATGCCATAAGGCCCACTAAGCTGCAGATCCGTGACCGAGACAGATGGGACCACGGCCGGGCTGTTCAGGATGGGGGCGGTTAGGAGCACAGCCAAGATGGCCAAGATAGCGGGAACGGGGCAAGTCCGAGCTTTTGACATGGGAGCCTTTGAGGATGTTCATGAACATCTCACAGTGTAGCGGTTGGGATTGGAGAGTCAATGAATTGGGAGAAATGAGCGGGCAGGCCCGTTGCACCTTGCAGCGGGAATGATGAGCCGAGCTGGACATGAGTTCGTACAGCGCGAACGCGACACGATTATGGGCGGGGGCGCGAATGCGCCTGAGCGGGTATTACATATCACGAGTCCGACATGAATGTGGGCCAGAGAGCTGACCTTCATAGTGACCTCTTGGATTCGACGAAGACCACTTCCATGTATTGCGTATGCTTAGTCTCGCCTCCATCGAGCCCGCCGAGTAAATGACGTTCACCGAATAGCCCCAGATGCTTCCGGAGATTCACCAAGGCATTGAGCCGCTGATGGTCGGCAAAGTCATGCAAAGACAAGTACAAGCGCACCCTTGCCGATGTGCTCCTGCCGGATGGCACCCATGTCAACCACACACTCGTCAAAGACGGCTGGTGCTGGTGGTATCGAAAGTATGCACCGAGGGATACGGTGCTGGAAGGGTTAGAAAAAGAAGCGAGAGAGAGGCGGAAAGGGTTGTGGGCCGATCCGGCATCCATTCCACCGTGGGTCTATCGCAAGGCCAGACGGATGCGGCGCTCGCCCTTCAACGCGAGCACCGGGTCCGCCACATGAGGCCGCGCTGACCAAGCTCGCTTAGTGTGGGTTTATGCGCACCGCTGTGCCCACACCACCGCAGATGCGATATTGGATGATATTCCCCGGCGGCACCTCTAGTGTTTCTACGTCCCTCCCGATCTGGTTCGTGATCAATACCGAACCCCCGACACCGATCTGGCCCCTCTCCTTGATGCCGGATGACAAAAACGACCCACCAGCATCCGTGCAGCTACCCGTTTGGGTGAAGCTACCGTCGCGGGCCACCTCATAACTAAACTTGCACGTCTCGTCGAATCTATCCGGACTACCCGTGCCAATGTCGACGCCTTGATCTTTCAGCGTGGCGTGACCGTGGCCATCGTAGGTAATGACCCCAGCGAAGGTGACGAAGGACGTCGGCCCGGACCCAATTGATTCAACAGTCTGCCCCGTGGAACAAGCAAGGCTTGCGCTGACCTGATACTGTCCTTGCAGGAAAGGGTTGAAATTTCCGCTTCCGAAGTCAGCCATGGCCGGCCCCGCCAACAGCGAGACAAGACACACTGCAAATGCGTACGCGAAAAGTCGTTGAGTGCGCATAGTACTCCCTCCTATTTATGCGCGGCCTAATGGTAACCCTAGGGGGCGGTCGCAGCACCCTCCAGGGTTCTGTATCGCGGAACGACGCCGACCACTCCGTGGCCCTGTGGACCACCTTATGAGCCTCCCTGTAGGACCGAGGCGAGCACGTCTTGTTGTGTAGGAGTGTGCGTGTTTACTGGAGAAGAATGATTGAAGACGCATGGTGGTCCTCAGTCCGATGGAGGGAGGGAAGATCCACCACAATTCGTTCACGAGGAGTCTGTGAGCGAACAGGCGTGTTCCTGTGACACGAGCGCATCTATGCGCCTTCCTATGTTGTTTTTGCAAGAAGATTCGTAGGGAAAATGTTAGGTATACATTTTTGCTCGCCGGGCAAGAGCAATACCAACAGCCGCGCGAGCCATGAAACCATTTCCCAGCGGAGAATAGGGTGCTTGAATGCTTGGAGTAGGATGCAAGGGAAGTGAAGAAAGTCTTGTGGGCCGATCCGCAGCCGGTGCCGCCGTGGGAGTGGCGGAAAGGGCGAAATCGCGTTAGTGGGCAGGCTTATTTCTTGGCGTTGGCGCGCTTGGGTTCAGCCTGCGGTGCTCGCAGCGGGACACGGATTTTAGGGGTGAAATAATATACGTTCCGGTAAGGCGCGGCCGACCCGCTTCTGCAGCCCGCCCACGAGACTCTTCGGCACCAACTTGCCAGACTCTTTGAGTCCTTGGTCGAGGCTGCGCTTCCAGCGATACATCTGCGCCGCGTTCACCGCATACTTCCGACAGATCTCTTCCAACGGCACCCCAGCCTGCCACTCTTGCAACACCGTCAGTTTCTGCTCACTGCTCCACTGCCGCCTTCGGCCACGCCCATTCTGGACAGGTTTCATCACGGTGTCCATTTAGCCCTCCTGCCTTATGCTACCTGTCCAAATATTAAGTGGGGCACAACAAGGAATGGCCGGGATGATGCAAGTAGAATTATTGCCCATATTCTACGCGCTATACCGATGGCGACTGGCGTGGCATACTGCAAACAAGGTGGGAGCTTGTGGTGGGTTTGCTAAGTATACAAAATCCCCTCAGGGTTGGCTGGCCGATTACCACAGAGAACCTCACGAGTCGTCGCTCATGCCAGGATTGAACCAATCGCTCAGTAGGGTCATTGCTTGTGCCACAGTCTTGCTGGCTCTGGGTTCATGTAGCGGAGGCGGGTCTGGTGGGGGAGAGACTACGACCCCCCCTGCGGTCTCCCCTGACCATTACCAGTCCGGCCCACGGGGCACACTTGTCTCCCGGGCCTGTGCTCGTCACGTTTGATATTCAGCACTCTCCAGTTCCGCTCTCGACCACCCAGCCACGGATGCATTTCTATGTCGATCACGATGCGACCGTGTACAAATTCTATGATGGACCAGGGATCGTGGAAAATGGCAGTTTGAGCGGGGTGCGCTATCAAGGTGTGCACACGCATTTCGTCCATTGGAAGTCAGGGAGCTCGATTCAACTCAATGCCTTGGCCTCCGGTTCTCATCACGTCCGGTTCGTGCTCGTGGATCAAGATCAAGCAGAGACTGAACTACCGAGTACGCAGCAGACGCTGGTCTTCACCATCCTGCCGGGGACAGGAGGAGAATTGTCCCTTCAAGAGGTCGTCGGCAACCTGGATTTCCCGGTCGCGATGGCGACGGCTCCAGACGGACGGATCTTTGTCACCGAACTAAACCAGGGGCAAATCCGGGTGGTCACACCGACCGCCCAACTTCCATGGCAGTTGCAGGCCGCACCGTTTGCCACACTCCCTGTCGTGATGGGGATTGAGAAAGGGCTGCTCGGCATCGAAGTCGATCCGAATTTTGATGTGAACGGCTATGTGTATGTGTTTTATACCGCAGCCGGCCCGGTCAATCGCGTCGTCCGATTTACGGCCACGACGTCTGGCGGGGATACCGTTGCAGCTCCAGGCGGCCCGATAGTGATTGTTGATAATCTTCCTGCTGCTGATGCTCAACACGGTCACAACGGGGGCATCATCCATTTCGGCCCCGATGGCATGCTGTATATCTTTGTGGGAGAGAACGAGGTCGCACCTGACGCGCAGGATCTGACGTCCCTGCGAGGCAAGATCTTGCGGGTGAATCCGGCCAATGGCAGCGCGCCGAGCGACAATCCCTTCTTCTCGAATCTGAACGCCAATGCACAGAAGGTCTATAGTCTGGGGCCATCGCAATAGTTTCGGGTTCACGTTCCATCCCCATACCAACGACTTATGGGAATCAGAAAACGGTGAGAACGACTGTGACCAGATCAATCGAATCGTTCGGGGAGGGAATTATGGATGGCCCAATGCCCCGTGCGGCGGCAACCCTCTGTATATTGATCCGATCATCACCTTCACCCCCACCATTGCGCCAACCGGGATCGTGGCCTTCAGAGAGGATTCCATCTATCCGACGCAGTATCACAACAACTTACTATTCGTCGATTTCAAGGCCGGCCAACTTCATCGCATTGAGCTTGCGTTACCAGGGCTGACAGACCTTCTCAGTCATACGATCGCCTGCAATTGTGGACACGGTGGGTTGATTGCCGTCATGCATGGATTGAATGTGCCGGGGCAAGATGGCTATATCTATGTGTCGAACGAAAGTAGCCTCCTCAGAGTCGTCCTAAATAAACCCTAACCTCTGGCCCCCACTTCTCCGCCTCCACCCTGATAGAGCTATTCAAGCTCCAGGATCGCTCGTTGGCCTGCAACCATGAGTTGGTCAAAGACGGCTGGTGCTGGTGGTATCGGAAGTATGCGCCAGGGGATACGATGCTGGAAGGGCTAGAGAAGGACGCGCGAGAAGCGAAGAAAGGCTTGTGGGCTGATCCGCAGCCGGTGCCGCCGTGGGAGTGGCGGAAGAGGAAAGAGCGCGAGCGGGTATAGGCTTACTTGTTGGCGTTGGCGCGCTTGGCTTCAGCCTGCGGTGCTCGCAGCGGGACTCGGATTTTAGGGGTGAAATAATATAGGTTCCGGTGTACCGTTATGGAAGTTGGGACAGGGTCCGGTTGAGAGAATCTCGAAGATCGTCCATCGCAGCTGCTGTTTTCGACTTCGCTTGCTCCCAGGAAGAGGTCGTTGCGGAATGAATGTCCTGCAATTTTTTATTGGCCAAATCCGATTTCTTTTCTAATTCCTCGATCGCCTTCTGTACATCCGCTCTGGTTTTCCCTGACTCATGCTTCACTTGCGTACGTAGCTGCGTAATATGCACTTGCATCTCATCAAGTTCCGTTTGGATCTTTCGCTGAAACGCATCTTTCTGCTGAATCGTATAGTCCTTGGTGGCCCTCACCGCCTCCTGTGTTTCCCGAACAATTCTGTCACCCGTCACCGGCTTCTCTGACGCTGCAACCGCCGCAAATACGGGCATGGTGAGCAACCCTATTCCCACGATAACCCACAACCGTCCAACACGATTCATCATCCACATCGTCTCCACCCCACCGAAGCACAACGAGAGTTGAGGTATAGCTTCCCGCCTTTCGCGCATGCCTTGCGCTTCTCGCGTCACAATCCATGGCTGCTGACGGATTTCTTCAGCATCCTGCTAGGTGTCGGTTGCTTTTTCCTGTTGATCTCGCTGGTAGGGCTCCAGTTCGATCTGCTTCACGACGTCCTGAAGGTGCGCCCATTCTGCCGACGCAATCACCTCAAACTCAAGGCCGAATTGCTGCCCTCGGCTCCATCGGACAATCGCTGCTTGAACTTGAATTGGAACCCCGTGCTCCATCGCCGCAATCCGGAGCTCCAGAGACGCTCCTGGCTGAACGTCGGTGGGACTTTCGATTCGACACCCTCTGAGTGAGAGATCGACGAGGCTGCCTTCTCCGCCAACCATGGCGGTAGATGAAAACGAACTACGAAATTGGACGGGAAACCGGATATTCTTCCGTTGCTCCATCGTCGCGCCTCGCAGATCGATACGTTGCTACCCCTTTATATTCCCGATCGGACGCAATTCCAACACCTTTTTTGCAATTCCCGCACGATCGACTGATTCGACAACCTTAGATATATCTTTGTAGGCCAGGCCGGCCTCCTCTGCGAGCCCCGACATCGACACGGCCTTCACCAGAATCCCGCGTTGTTTCATCTGCTGCTGCAGCTCCGCGCCGCGGACCGTTCGCTTCGCTTGCGCACGGGACATCGTCCTCCCGGACCCATGCATTGTCGACCCGAACGTGTCGCGTACCGCTCGATCTGTCCCCACGAGCAGATACGAGCCGGTCTCCATCGAGCCGCCACAGATGACAGGCTGGCCTGTCTGCCGAAACGCTTCTGGTAGCTCCAGACTCCCCGGCCCAAACGCTCTGGTCGCTCCTTTACGATGCACCACCAACTCCCCCTCTGCATACCGTTCGACCTTGGCGATGTTATGCGCCACGTCATACACCAACTCCATCCCCAATGCTTCGGCGGACTGACCGAAGACCGTCGCGAAGGCTTCGCGAATCTGATGCGTGATCACTTGGCGATTGGCAAACGCCGTGTTCGCGGCACAGTTCATGGCGGAAAAATAGTCCTGCCCCTCGGGAGATCGAAACGGCGCACAGGCCAACTGCTGATCCTGCACGGTGATGCCATAACGGCGCATGGCTTTTTCAAACACCTTGAGATAGTCGCTCGCAACCTGATGGCCGAAGCCGCGCGAACCGCAATGGACCATGACGACGATCTGGTCGTGGCCGGTGATGCCGAGCGCCGCAGCCGTGGCCTGATCGAATATCCGCTCATTCGAGACCACCTGGACCTCAAGATAGTGATTGCCCGACCCTAAGGTTCCCAGCTGGTTGATGCCTCGTTGGATCGCATGGTCGGTCACGATCGACGGATCGGCCCCCTCGATACAGCCTCCTTCTTCCATACGGGCTAGATCCCGATGCCACCCGTATCCCTGCTCCACACACCACCTGGCCCCATGAGTCATGACCCGACAAAATTCCTCCCTCGAGAGTCGAACGAATCCGCTCGCCCCCACGCCGGCCGGTACCTTCCGAAACAGTTCAGTCATGAGCTTCTCTAGATGCGGCTGCACGTCCGCCAGCGTCAAATCCGTTCGGATCAACCGCATGCCGCAGTTGATGTCGTATCCCACACCGCCGGGAGAGATGACGCCACGTTCGACGTCGAACGCGGCGACACCTCCGATCGGAAATCCATAACCCCAATGCCCATCCGGCATACAGAGTGCATACCGACAAATACCGGGTAAGCAGGCGACATTGGTGACCTGGTCGAAGACCCCGGAGTCCATGGCCTGGAGAATGTCCCGGGTGGCATAAATCCTGGCCGGCACCAGCATGCCGGGCTTTTCAGAGATGGGGATTTCCCAGATCTCGTCCGTAACCCGGTTGACCGTCATGTCGGTGTTGAGATTCATATCAAGTGGGCGAGACTTGCGGGACTAGCGAGACAAGCGCGACGGGTGAGAGTTCGAGGGGTTTCTGGAGCTTCGAACCGCATATCATGCATTTCTCGCTTTAAAGCCGCTTCAGACATCGAGCACCACGCGTACCTTCCAGCAATCGCCTGTCTGCTTGAGCTCGTAGAGATGTTTCGTAACCCCTTTCACATCGGCGTGGAGTTCTTGCGTCTGATGATCCACCGGTGCGCCGATCAGACATGCGCGCAACAGCCAGACCTCACCCTCCCGCGTCAGTGCGAGCGACGCCTCTCGAAATACCACCCCTGCGGCGTCCTTCCAGTAGACCACCTCCGACAACCACTCGAACAACAGCGCCGCCGGGTCCACATCGCTCCGTTCAATCACGCGCTCCCATCCCCCAGACACCGTGGAAGGGTTCGCCATGCTCTCAATGAGAGCCTGCGTTGCCCCGCGAAACATCTCCTCAACCGACTCCCCTTCGGCTTCGAAACCGATATCTGCCAGGGCAATATCTTCAAGAAATCGAAAGGTCCAGGCCATAGGGTCAGCCCGCATTGTTCATGACAGTTCGTCGCGAAATCGCTGAGCCGTGTCGCGAGACCGGCGCGCGGAGCTCAGGGGACTGGCTCCGACGTCTGCGGCGGTGCCTGTCCCGCTGCGTTCAGACGGGGACAGGCGCCAACATGAAGGGCGCCCAGTCCCCAACCGTACGGTGAGGGTCCGAGGGGCGAGCCCGTCGGCCGAAGGCGTGTCGTAGCAACGGATCGGCGATTGTAGCAGAAGTGTTCATGAATAATGCGGGCTAGGCCGGCGGCATGGCACGTTTCACTCGACGGATAAAGGCCTGGAGGTGGCTGAGCCCAGGGAGCGCATGGCCAAATGGGTTGGGGATTTTCCCTTTGAGGAACATCTTGATGCCCAGAGGGAGGATGCGCAAGAGGCCACGCGGCGCGAACCCGACCACTTTCAGCGGCATGATCGCTTCGTTCAACCGCCCTTGTTGTTTGATCAGATCGGTAAAGCCAAGGATGTGACGCGCGCCGCCAGTCTTCGTTAACCCATATTCGAGCGAGGCCCGCCGCAACCGGATGATCGCTTCCATCGGCTTGACGTCTTTTGGACAGACTTCGACACAGAAGTTGCAACGCGTACAGTCCCAGATCCCATGTTCGTCTTGAAGCGCCGAGAGTCTGACTCGCGTTGCCGAAGGGGATTCTCGCGGGTCGGAGAGGAAACGATCGGCCTTTGCCAAGGCGGCAGGGCCGGCAAACCCCTTCGAGACTTCATGCACGGTGCAAGCCGCGACGCAGGCGCCGCACATGATGCAGGCATCCACATTGTGAAACTGCGGATTGCCATGGTCCTGAGCCTGCGTCCGAGCAGGCACGCCCTCATGCGAAGGCCGAACCGCCGGCACCAGCCAGGGATGCACGTCGCGGACCTTCTCCCAGAACGACGCCATATCCACAACCAAATCCTTGATGACCGGCAAGTTGCGGAGCGGCGCGACCGCGATATGTCCGTACCGTTCAAGTTCTTTGCGGAGAGAGGTACGGCAGGCCAGCTGCTCGCTGCCGTTGATCGTCATCGCACAAGAACCGCAAATCGCGGAGCGGCAGGAATAGCGAAGTGCCAGGCTCCCGTCGCACTCTTGCTTGATGCGAATGAGCGCGTCGAGCACCGTCATCCCGCGGCCGACGTCGAGCCGGATCTCTTGAGGATGGGGTGTGGAATCGACTTCGGGATTGAATCGTTGAATCGTGAAGGTCAGGCGCATGGAAGACGTGAAACGTAATACGTGAAGCGTAACACGCGGTGGGACTTCTTGCCCCTTACGCCTCACGCTTTACGTCTTGCTCAGTCCAGCTCGAACGTCTTGGGAGAATTCGTCAGATTGCGGCACCCGTCTTTCGTGACGAGCACCATGTCTTCAATGCGCACGGCGCCGAGACCGGGATAGTAAAGACCGGGTTCGACCGTGACGACGTGGCCTTCTTGGAGCAGCGACCCGGTGCGGCTGATGCGCGGCATTTCATGGATATCGAGTCCGACCCCATGGCCGGTACCGTGAAAGTAGCCCTGCATGCGCCCATTCACCAGTCCCGTTTGGTACCCTGCTTTCTCAAATCTGGTCAAGATCCCTTGATGAATCCTCTTTCCATCCGCCCCGTCTTTGACTTTCGTAATGGCTTCTTCCTGCGCAGCCAAGACCGTCTGATAGAGCCGCTTCAACTCGGGGCTCGGAGTCCCCCGCACCACGGTTCTGGACATATCGGCGAAATACCGGTTGGTAGCCGAACGAGGAAACACATCGAAGATAATGCTGCGGTGGGCCGGCAATGGCCCGCTGCCTTCGTTGTGGGGATCGCAGGCCTGCTCTCCCCCGGCGACGATGGTATGCTGGGCAACACAATCGCTTTCCATCAATGCCACATTGATCAGCTTCTTGACTCGCTCCGACGTCAACGGTATCCCATCCAACCACAGTTGGTTCTTATCGATCGAGGCCTGACGCAGCATGTCGTGGGCGGCCGCGACCGCCCGTTCGGTCGCACGCTGGGCAGCTTCGATATGGCGGACTTCCTCGGCGGTCTTCACCACCCGTTCTTCGTAGAACGGGTCTCGTTTCGGATACAGCTGATACCCCAATGACTGAAACTTGAGGGCGTGGCCGAACGGAAAGTTTGCCGGAACCAGGATCTGCGTGATGCCGGCTTCTCTCAAAAGAATATGGACCACCTCGACCGTGCCTGGCTCGGCAATCCCTTGCGTCTTCGCACGCCCTTCCACCTCTGAATACGAGAGCACTCGATCCACGGACGATTGGCTCTTCGCCCGATCCATTTCGAGATCGCTCATCACCAGAATCCGTTCCCCCTTAATTTCCAAATAGATAAAGGGGTCCGGCGCAATAAACTTCGTGGCGTAATATAGATTGGAATCGGTCTCGCTGGCAGCGATGAAGACGGTGGCACGTTGAGACTGCGAAGTGGATGACGCCATAGTGAATGCTGGTCGAAATCTAGCACGGGGGGGGAGGTCGGTCAAGGGACGGAGGGAGCCGGTTCAGGCGTGGGTACTGTGTCCTTCACGGAACCTTTCTCCTCATCAGGCGTCATCAGATCGATCGGCAGCATAACCGTGTTCTTCAAAATATCGAAGGCAAGTTGCGCCAGGCCCGTTACGCCGGTGGCGAACGACTTCATTGGCAGGTACGTCACCTCCGGGTCCCCTATTGACCCTTTGACAGAGAACAAGGCAGTGGCAAGGCCTTTGCGATCACCGGCAAAGAGCCGCCCGAAGAGTGGAATCGTTTTCAGAAATTGTGCGTAGGAGCCGAACGGGCTGACGGCCCAGACCATATCGATTTGATCCGTCGGCAGATCATAGTTGCCGGCTGCGGTAATTTTCACGATCGGACTATCGATGATCAGGTTTTCGGTCTCGAAGAGCCCGTTCCGCGCGATCACCGTCGCTGAAATCTTGTTATAGGGTAACCCATCTTTCTCCAAATCCACCTTCCCCTGCAGCACCGCCGGCAGATTCAGAATGCTGATGATCTTCCAGACCGCCCGTTCCGGGGACTTGAAGATGCGACCATTTTCAAGTAAGAGCTCCATCTTGCCGTCCAACGTGGGGTACAGCCCGTGCGGATTCTTCCCATGGCCGCGGATCGTTCCCGTCACCCGAGCTTCACCCGTAATCACTCCCGCTTTCGGGCCAAAGAATTTCAACATATCTTCCACCAACAAGCCCGTCGCCCGAACTGAGAGTTCAGCGTCGGCCGGCTGCTTAGGCGGCAGCTGCACCACGATACGGCCAGCAACCTCTCCATTGGTCGATTGGCCAGACACACGATCCAAATCGAGCATGCCGTCTTGAATGATGATCCGGGCGGAGAGACTCCCAAATTTGAGATGCTTGTAATGGCCGCGCGCCATCGACGCGGTGGCCTGAACCTTGCTGGTCGCTGCGAGGGTTTCCAGAAACTCTCGGATCGGCGACCGTTCACCTTTTGGGATGAGGAGATCGAGATCCATCTGATTGGATTCGATCTTCGCGGTAATTGTGGGTTTCGCCGCCCAGTTTCGGATCGTTCCTTCCAACGCGACGTCACTGTCGAGCAGGTGAAACGACAACCGCTTGATGTCCGCGCCGTTCTTCACGAAGTGGACCCGGAGATACAAGTCCTGGATCGGTCCCTCGACCCCCTTGGCGTGCATCAGGCCGTTAGTCAATGCGAGCCACCCGGTGGTTTTCCAGGCTTTCCAATCGGGACCCTTGCCCTTCATGTCGAGCGACAATTCGATATTCCCCGCCTCAAACCCTCCTTTCGCAATCCATTCCGGCACGCGGGACAATGACAGTGTGCCGGTTGAAAGCGCCGCATCGATGGAGAATCGTTCACCGAATTGAATCTTACCTTTCACCGGCAATCGAAGCGGCGGCACGATCAGCTCAATCCTGTCGAGCAAGACCCCGGATCCCTGAAGGATCGTGCCATAAAATTCCACCGACGCTTCGGCGCCAATCGGTTTTTCGACCAGACCGGGAAACGACACGACCGATTCGGTCAGTTCAACCTCGCCCCGCACATGCGGCGAGAGGGTCGGCCCGGTTAAGACCACGGCGCCGTTGACCAAGCCGTCGAGCGCCCCGGCTGGAATGGCCTGTGAGGGCAATAACTTGGCCATGTGCCCCGCATCGCCCTTGACTCGAATCAGGAAATCCTGAAACGCACTGCCACTGCCCCCCGTAATGCCCCCACTAATCTGTAAGTCTAGATCTCCCATTCGTCCCGTCACCCCATCGAACATGGTCCCGCCTTCCGACAGCACGAATCGGCCCTGCACCGCCGTCAGCCGCTCGGGCAATGACGGACTGGTCAGACTGACTTGCCGCACGATGACCTCCCCCCCGGCAAAGGTGACACCACCCGGTTGTTGGTTGAGCGGCCCGACCATGCGAAACGTGGTAACGGCATCACCTTCGACCTCACGCGAGGCGGCCAACATACGTGACAGCTGCTCCGATTTGACGGTCTTCGCGAGATACTGCACCAGGTCTGCGGCGGTCATCGTCCCGGTAATATCCCATTCAAGCCAGGGCCCCGCCTCCAAAAAGGAGACGAGCGCCTTGCTCTCACTCATATGAATCGTGCCATAGAGCCCGCTCAGATTCGACACCCTGAGGCGTCCGGCTTCGACCGATACCACCGCCGTCAGATCCTTAGCAGGTACACGGCTTTCTCCGATCAGGGCTTGCCCCTGTTTGACTCGAAAGTCTCCCGTCATCGACAGCTGCGGCCCAGCCATCGACGATCCCGTGACAGTCGCGGAAACAACCTCCACCATCCCGTCGATCTCCCGGTCCTGAATGATCGCCGGCAGCCGTGCATGTACCCACTCGGCCGGCACGATCGTGAGCAACTGGCTCAATTGGATCGGGGAGGCCGCAAAGGTGACCGCAAACGTGGGTTGAGGTGTCAGAAGGCCAGAGAGACTCGCTTGGCCTGAGAGCTTCAACTGTTTGAGAGTGACGGACAAGTCGGACAAGACCACATCATAGCCTGCGACACCGGGAACAGCCCGAACATGACTACGTACATTGACGGTGCCCTGCAACTGATCCGGAACCGGACGGGGCCCAAAAAAGTCTGCGATCTCTCGAAAATTGAGAGCGGCCGCCTCGAGTGTGCCATCAAATTGGAGGGTGACCGGCGAACCAGCAGAATCGTCGACTGCCAACGCCTGCCGCTGGGCGGTGCTGATGGTCCCGCCAAGGGAAATGGAGGAGCGGCCCTTGTCCTCCGCATGACCGGCAGAGACGTGCAAATCCGCCTGTCCCCGCTCTGCTCTCACGAGCAGCGACGCCTCCACCGACTCGAACGTCATCGATCGTGTCCCATCTGGACGTGCGTCGTCGATGATGACCACCTTCCCATTCACCAGCGTCGCTTCACGGATGCGGAAAATCCGGCTGATCGTCTGGATAGCGCCCTGATCGGCTTCGCCCCCATGGAGAACTTGATCGAAAAGATTCCAGTGGCCGTTGCGATCGCGCCGAATCGTGAAGGTCGGTTCTTCGATGAGCAACCGCTTGCCCACGACCTGCTTGCGCAACAGCGGGAGAAACCGCAAGACCAAATCCACCTTCTTGGCCGATAACAGGACGTCATCGGAATTCCGATCGTGAATGGCGACCTGCGTCAGTTCCAATCGGATACGAGGGAACAGGACCAGCTTGATACGGTGGACGTCGATCTTTCGCCCGATATTCTGCTCCAGCTGCTGGAGGAAAAAATCTTTGACGTAATCATCCCCGGTCAAGTAGGTGGAGAAAATGAGAAACGCGCCGCCGCCGATCAGCAGAATGGCAATCAGGGCGACAGCGACACGAGTTCGAACCACTCCTCCTCCCTGGATCAATCATCCTCGGTGGGTAAACCGCATCATTTCTGCGAGTACGCCATCTTACCGAATCACCTGCATGAAATCTACGAAGTCTGTGTCTTGACAGGGAATTTTCCACTTCGCACGTTCAACATTCAGCAGGATGAGGATACCAGCGACATACGAGTGACGGGCACGACAAGCGGGACTGGCGGGATGCTCAAACTGATTTGTTGTGTTTATTTGGTTCATCTGGTTAGTCTGGTTCAACCAAATAAACAAGCCAAACCAAACAAACCAAATAACGATCTTCTTACGCTGGCGGACTTTTTCAGCGACCTGCCAGGGACGCGATAGGATCGGGGAATACTTTCGAGAGATCGATCACGAGTTCGTCGTCAGTGTTGGCCAGCAACGTATCCCAGAGGCCATACCGTTGTGCGATGGTCGCCTCACCTGGCTCGAAGAACAAATCAAATCCTTTGGCGGCCGTCGGTCGCATGGGATAGCGCCGATCATAGATCATTCCATAGGTCGGAATGCCATAGAGGACCTGCCAATTTCCCAAAATGAAATGCAGCTCAGTGCCATGGAGGTACAATCCTCCAGTGGTGATGACGCGCTTGACGGACGTTTGCGGTTGGCTGAGATAAAACGTCACACGTTCGTCCGGTTGGGCCTCGGCAAGGGCCTCTGCGATCTGCTCGAGACAAGAGTGCCAGTTCCTCCGGACGAAATGCCGGCATCTAACGACGCCTCGCCCTGCCACCATTTCTGTAGCCAGATCCGATGCTCTTTGACCGAGATGCCGCCGAGGATACGAGCAACATCCTCGGCACGCATCGCCTTCGGATGCGCATGCGCGCTGGGAGGCCACTCCGGCAGGAGGACGGAATCATCCACCTCCAGTCGAACATAGTTCACCGGATCTTCATAGACCGCACGATAGGGCACTATAGGAATGGCGCACGCGGAAAGGAACAGCAGTGCTGAGAGCTGAGTGCTGAGTGCTGAGTAGGAGATCAGTCTCCGCACCCACAATCTATTGGTTTGTCTTTTTTTGCACTCAGCACTCATTGCTCAGCACTTCAGTCCGTGATCGTGACCGTCATCTCGACTCGTTCGAGGGGATTGTCCCGGCCGTCACGCTTCATGCCGACCACCTTATCCACCACGTCCATCCCGCTGACCACTTCACCGAATGCCGTGTACTGCCAATCGAGAAAGTTCGCATCCGCGACACAGATAAAAAACTGCGAGCCGGCGCTGTCCGGGTCGTTCGAGCGTGCCATGGAGAGCACCCCGCGCTTGTGCGGCTTGCTGTTGAACTCAGCTTTGACCCTATGTCCCGGTCCCCCCATACCGTGCGACGCACGGTCAGGATTCTTGCTGTTGGGATCGCCGCCCTGGATCATGAAGCCGGGAATGACCCGATGAAATGTCGTGCCGTCATAGAAGCCTTCCCGGGCTAACTTCGTAAAATTCTTCACGTGACCTGGGGCCACATCATGAAAAAATCGCAACACAATCTCGCCCAACGGCGTCCCCTTGCTGCTGACGGAAATGGTGGCTCGCGTTTTCTCTGTAGGCTCTGACATCGTCCTCTACCCTTTCTTGGTTAGCAGGCTATTGAAAAAGTCCACCAGCGGCGTTCTCGCGACGCTCAGAGGCTCAACGTACGGCACAAAGTACGATTCGCCTCTTCGCTTACTGCGGCCTTGCTGATGGCCTTTTTGAACAGCCTGCGGGCTATCTTCATATGGCTTGGGACCTTGGGGCTCCGACAGTCACACAGGATGCCAAGTAGTTTTTCACACCCCGCTTAGCGAAAATGGAAGGGGGCCGGAGCATCCCCTCCCTCAAGACCCTGATTGATAGGATTCCAGGTCCTTCCATCGTCGTCGCTTCGAAATGCTCCGTCGCTCGTACCGACATAGAGCACTCCGGCGCCGGACTCGATCAATACTTGGATGGCCATACTCGTCAACCCCTTATTGAGTGGCACCCACTGACGTCCCTTGTCAGTCGTTTTGAAAATGCCGTGCCCGGTCGCCACAAAAAGCCCCCGGCTGTTGAACAGAATCCCGCGAATCGAATCATTCGGGAGCGCCCGGCTGATAGGCCGCCAGGTTGCCCCACCATCGGCACTGCAAAAGACGCCTCCATCGAACGTGCCCGCATAGATGCCACCCTCCGGATCGATCGTCAACACGCGAATAAAGTTCTCCGTCATACCTTCATGATCTTTGAGCCCATGCGGCTGACGCACCCAGCCGGTGGATTGAGCTTTAAACCGCACGATACCTTTACCTGATGTTCCGGCAAACAGCGTCCCATCAGACGAGAGGGCCAACGCATGGACCAGGATGTCGTCGAGACCGGTTGTAACGACCGACCAGCGGTCGGCTGCGAGCCGATAGACTCCGTCGCTCGTGCCTGCATACATTCCATCACTCACGGCAAGAAGGGCTTTGATTTCCAGATGCTTGAGCCCGCTATTGATGGCCTGCCAGCTTTTCCCTTGATCACGCGAACGAAAGACTCCGCCACGGAAGGTTCCAGCATAGATCGCGCCGTCCTTCCCCGTGGTGAGCGTCAGAATGAACGGATCTGTCACACCCTGGCCCGATTTTGTCCAGTTAATACCGCGATCCTCGCTGCGAAATAGACCGAGGCCGAACGAGCCGGCATAGACCAGATCATTCCCAACAGACGTGAGCGCCTGAATGCTCGCGGCCTGCTGACCGAAGGGATCGTATTGAGACTGACTTCCCCTATGGCCAGGGGCTTGCTGCGAAGATGGAGGGACCGGCGAGGGCGCCTGAGTGGCAGCCCCCAATATCCCACCTGCACTCCATATACTCAGCGCAAGGACTGTAGATATAATGTGAGCCAAAATCATCATCTATCCCGTTACCACCCAGAGGACGCTCAAAAAGACCAGACGTCTCACCCGCCCAACCCTGGCGGCCATTTCACCCTCCCGCCCAGAGTCTGCCAAGACAGACTCTTTGGCCTGGGGCGCGCCTTGCCTCAAGCAAGGCCGCAGCGGGAAACCTTCCAATTCCTTATACCTCTCTTAAGGGGAGTGGCCGAGGCTGCCCTTTAACTGCGCGCATCGAGCGACCACGGTTTCATCGTGGGGGCTCTGCGAGCAAGAAGGGCACCTGGCCGCTCCCCGCCCCATTTTTCGACATTCTGCTATCGGACACGGTGCCCGGCCGGTCCCATCGGCAAATCCGGATCGAGCGGCAAGTTGACTTCGGTTGGGCCTCCCCGTCCAAAAATACGTGCGCCAAGAATTCCGATCTCATACAACACCATCAGAGGCACGGCCATCAAGAGCATGGTAAAGAGGGTCGCATCCGGCGTGACGATGGCCGACAGGATCAATGCGGCCAGAATTGCGTGTTTCCGATACTTTGCCAACACCTGGGCCGAGACCACACCGACCCGCGCCAGGATGGTAAGTACCAGCGGCAATTCAAACGCACAGCCGAATATCAGGAGAAATTTGACGTTGAAGTCGATGTAGGTGCCGACGCTCAATTCCGGGGTGACATCGTGATCCATACCGAAGCTGACGAAGAAATCGATGACCAGCGGGAGAATGACAAGATTGCAAAAGATCAAACCGCAGGCAAAAAGCGCCCCCGCCAGCACGAACAGCGGCACACCCCAGCGTTGTTCCTTGGGGAGCAGCGCCGGCTCAATACACTTCCAACACTGATAGAAGATGACCGGCAGACTCGCCAGAATCGCCGCAAGAAGGGACACTTTGATCGAAGCGAATAAGGCTTCCGTCGGTCCGTAGAACACCAACTGGTTGGAAAACGGACGATTCAACCATGCAACCATATCGCCGGAAAAGGCGAAGGCCACCATCAGGGCCACCACAATCGTGGCCCCGACGATGATCAGACGCTTCTTGATGGTCCGGATATGTGAGGCAAGGGGATTGAGAATCTGTGTCATGACTCCGGTCCCGGGTGCAGGTTGACACCGGCCCCACAACGATGTCGATCACGGCGGAGTGGCCTGCAGCTCGTGGTCCCGCCAGACACGAATCAGCTCGGCCATCTTGTCTTTCTTCGCCAGCTTCTCTTTGTGCAAATCCTTCATGGTCAACTCTTCGGCAGGAGTCAGCACGTGGCGTTTCTGCAATTGGATCAATTCCAGGTCCAGACGGTGGTGTGTCTCTTCCAGTACACGGAATTCGTCGCTGGCTTCACGCAGTCGTACCGCAATCATACTGTCTGTCAGCATGTCGCACCTCCTGGTGATGAGATTACTGCAGTGGCCTGATACGCCCTCCTTCGCGACCGATTCCTGTGCCAATCGACCAGACTCCGACACAATCGGGTCCAGTTCCATCAGCAATGCATCTTCTATGGGATTGGTGTAGTACGTTGGCCGAGTCGTCACGTCGCGAAACCCAAGACCTCGGTAGAGTGCATGCGCGGCATGGTTTGAAGCCCGCACTTCAAGCACCGCGCGCATCGCCGCTTGTGCCAACCCCACCTCCAAGGCCTGCATGACCAAGGCCCTGGCGATACCCTTGTGCCGCATCGACTCGATGACCGCTAGGTTCATCAGCCGTACTTCCTCGAAAACGATCCAGAAACAATGATACCCGACAATCGAGACAGGACCAACTTTTCCCGGCGGCGGCTGCTTGGCCACTAGAAAATGTGCGAAGGGATTGCCGCTCAGCTCCGCCTCCAACATTTTGCGCGTCCAGGGGGCAGAGAAGCAAGCTTCTTCGATCTGTAAAATGTCCGGCATAGCCTCGACGGTTGCCGGTTCGATGACCCATTCTCCCATCATGCCCCTTCTCGCATCTCGCCCTTGCCTCTCCCCCCTGTGACCCGAGCCCGGGCCGAGGGAGTCCGTGCCGCCGCCACACGTGCGTTCGCTTTTCTTGTCACCCGTCTCTGACGCAGAATCACCGGCGATCCACCGCCGGACTCTTCGTACTTCAGCTCTGCAGCGGTGCGTTGCACGTACAGCGGACTGATGCCGATTCCGGCAGACTCACCGCGCCGAAGCCGCTCAATTCCTGCCAAGCCTATCGAGACGGCCGAGGGCTTCATGGCAAGGTCCGGCGCCTCGACGACCGTGGTGGAGGGAGGAATCGACGCACGGATAGCTGGGGCTTCGACCGTCCACCCTTCCCCAAATACGAGGACCGATCCTGTCAGGCTCTTCCCCAGTATCGCGGCGGTACCCACCTGTTCTGATATCACTCGCTCCAACCGACCGTCGCCGGTCCAGCGAAACAGCGCCCAATAGAGTTCCCCTCGCCGACTGTTAAGAATGGGACAGAGGAGCGCCGAGGTTCCCCTGAGGTTCCAGGCCATACCCTCCAGTGTCGGCACGACCGCCAAGGGGAGCTGACTGATCGTCCGGAACCCGAGAAGTGTTGCCAATCCGACACGAAGTCCCGTAAAAGACCCGGGGCCGATCGACACAGCGAGGCCATCCAACTGCTTAAGTGTCAGACCCGTCTCACGCAACAATCGATCGATCGTCGGCAGCAACAACTTGGCATGCGACCCGGCCGCGTCCTGGTCGTACCGGGCAAGCACGCGCGAGTCATCGAGGATCGCCACACTCTGCCACGACGTTGCCGTTTCGACTGCCAATACTTTCATCGTGCTACCCGCTACGAAAAACTATGTTGGCGCCGTCCCGCAGGATGCTCAAACAGTTCATCCAGCAAGGCCGCAGGCGAGTCGAAACCGGAAGCGTACCCTCTGGTACGTTGAGGATTTCGTGAGCCGAGAACGAAGCTGGCGGACTTTTCAGCATCCTGCGAGACCTGCGCAAGATCGGCAGTCACTGGCTGGTTCGGAGTCATCTCGTGAAACGTCACCTGTACGCTCCCCTGCCCCCGTCCATCTTCCAACACGATCTTAAAGGGCCTCAGGAGACGTCCCTCGCCAATCGCACGGAAGTCCTCATACTGAATGGTCGCTTCCACCGCACCGGATTCCGTGAGCCGATCTTCCCGAACGACATACAATGTCTGCCGTTCAAACCACAGTCGCCGGCGCAGGAGCTGTGCCCCGCTGGGAGACGGACCGAAGACCTCCAGACGGTAGCGATCCCCGTCTTCCACGAGGGTGACCGTCTCGTTTTTTGCAATCGATGCCAGTCCCCAACACGCCACCCATCGCCCACACACTTAATTGAAACGGCCGCGCGAGCTTTCCCATCTCGCCCATATCGGAGGGATTGCCGGACAGGACACGGCCCATCGTCGGCAATCGCAATCGGAACTGATCTTCAACCTGCACAAACTCGAAGAGTTCGCTGCCGACCGCGGTAAACCCACGCAGACGCATGGCGTTCGGACGGCGATAGTACAGCGCCCCCTCGACCCTCGACGCAATAGGAATAATCCCTCCTTGCACCTTCGCGCTGAAGAGACCTTTCATTGTCCGAATCGCCGCTTCCCGCTGACTCAGCAAAGCCGTCAACTCTCTCCACCGTCGCTTGCTTGAGCCGGACTTCCTCACGCGGCGCAAACAGCGCACAACCGGATAACGTGACTACGGCTAAAGCAAAAAGGCTGAAGGCCAAAGGTCCGACCTCCCCACTTTTTCACTTTTACACTTTTCACTTTTCCCCTGCTATGCCAGAACCACATCCAATGCCTCCCCCACTTCTCGAATCCCGATCAATTCGATCCCATCGATGGGCTCCAGCTTGGCCAAGTTCCGTTCCGGCAACAGACAGCGTTTGAATCCCATCTTTGCCGCTTCACGAATCCGCATCTCAGCCTGACTGATCGCGCGCACTTCACCGCCGAGCCCCACTTCACCTAATACCAACAGTCCCGGCTCAATCGGCACTTCACGCAAACTTGATGTCACCGCCGCCACAATACCCAAATCGATGGCCGGCTCGTCGATATGCATCCCCCCGACAACGTTCACGTAGACGTCCTGTCCGGACAGATGCATGCCCAGCCGCTTCTCCATAACCGCGAGCAACAGCGAAACCCGATTCTGCTCCACGCCATTCGCCATTCGTTTCGGCATCGCATAACTCGTGGACGACACCAATGCTTGTAGTTCGACCAGAATTGGCCGCGATCCTTCGAGACTGGAGACCACCACCGATCCCGTCGTGCGCTGGGACCGTTCCGCCAAGAACAACTCGGAGGGGTTGCTCACTTCCTCCAGTCCGGAATCTTTCATTTCGAACACGCCGATCTCGTTGGTCGAACCAAAGCGATTCTTCACCGCGCGGAGAATACGAAAGCTGTGGCCCTTGTCTCCTTCAAAATAGAGCACCGTGTCGACGATATGTTCCAACAGTCGCGGTCCGGCGATCGCTCCATCTTTGGTGACATGCCCGATGATGAAGACCGGCACGCTGCTGCGCTTCGCGTACCACATCAACTGGCCCGCCACTTCCTGCACCTGGCTGATGCTGCCAGGCGCGGACGTGATCTGTTCCGTATAGACCGTTTGAATCGAGTCGACAACCACTGCGGCAGGCTGGATCTCTTGTACTGCCTTGAGGATTTGTTCGAGGGAGGTTTCCGCCAGGATTAAGAGATTCGGATGCTCGATGCCGAGCCGCTGCCCCCGCATCTTGATCTGCCTCGGAGACTCCTCTCCTGAGACATAGAGCACCGGTTCTTCCTTGGAAGACAGGCGCGGAAGCGCCTGGAGTAACAAGGTCGTCTTCCCAATCCCCGGATCGCCGCCGATCAGAATGACCGAGCCGGGAATGACTCCACCACCCAGCACCCGATCGAATTCGCCGATATGCGTCAGCCGCCGGTCCTCACCGACCACTTCGATATCGGCAATCGGCGTGGCCTTCGCCTGCGCCGTCTTCATCGCAGCAGGCCGCCCCTTGCCGGTCGGCGCCTGCCGTTCCTCTTTCATGGTGTTCCAACCGCCGCAATCAGGGCAGCGACCAAGCCATCGTGGCGACTGGTGGCCGCAAGCTTGGCAGGAAAAACTAGTCTTCGCCCGCATTCAGAAGAGCCTCAATAAGAAGGAAATCTGAGGCCTATAGTAAAGGATAGGAGAGAGGAATGGAAGAGCGGAAGCTGAAGCGAGTCGCTGCACTTCAGGGCCCTGCTGGATCTCCTGCAGCGAGCATCGCGATGCACAGACATTTGCCGCTACTCATGCGATGGCACCAGGCTAACAGACCAGATCTGTCGTTTCATAGCATGCCTGCCACAGTCTATGGAACTCGATATGCTTGACACTGGGTCAGTATCTGTCGAGGTATGCCAGTTTGGACGAGCTGATGCCCTGACACATGCTGTAGTTTCATGAGCAGCTCGAACGACAACGTTCGGATTGGGGTGCCATACTATCGGACGACGTCCTCCGATATGATGCAGGCCAGTCGCCAGTCCTAGTGCTCTGTTTCACGTCGAGCGTACGGAAACCGTTCACTTCACTTCCTAAACCCTCGATGCTGCACCCTATCACCGACAGATCGGAGAATCGCTTTGAGTACTTCACTAGACAATCAGCTTCGTCGGCGTGAACCCACGCAGGTCAGTGCTTATCGTCGCGAACGACAGCCTTGGCAAGTTGCGGATCGAGTCTCCTGTCGCGCGTCAATTCGCAGACTTGTGACGGCAGGAATGCTGTCGACAGCTAGAGTCGCCACCGGATGTCCGAATGCCTTGTTCTGCGCCAGAATCGTGCACGTACCTCGAGGACAAGTCATCGCAGCTGATCATGAGTAGTCACGCTCACGGCGTGGTGACCAGCGAGCAATTGTACCTATCGCGCTGTCCAGCGAAACAGTCGGGATGTCGATGCTGCTTCTTTCAACATGTCCCGTGCTCCATTCAATGGAAGCGAGCGCTGGATGGCCGTTGGTGCTCCTTCAGCTGCGCGCCATCGAGGGACGAACACACGTTTCTTTGCGGCCTTCGCACGATGCTGGTCGGCTGATCCGCCCAGAGCGGCAGGTATTCCGACTACGCGGGACGATGCCTAGCCGGATATGCCGCTTCTACTCGCGCGCGTCTCGATGACGCATGCACTGTCCACTCCTCGAAGCGGGAGCAGCCTGGACTGTCCTTCACTGCGCGCATCGAGCGAGCACCGTTTATCGTGGGCGCTCTGCGAGCAAGAAGGAGCGTCCAGTCACCCGCTACATCTTTTTCCGCACATCCTTCCACTCCTTCGCCACCTTCGCTTTCCGCGGCGCCTCGCCCTTGGCTGGTTCGGGCACCATCACGGCGTCGAGGCGTCGCTGCAGAAACGCTTCGGCAAAGGCCTTCGTGCGCCCCACACCTATTTTGAGCGTCTTCCACCCGGCGGCATGCATTTCATCGAGTTTCGCCCCGAACGCCTCTGGATCGGATGGCAGCACGAGAATGTGCCCGACCGGAAACTTCTGATCCTTGAGCCATTGTCTGGCTTGCGCGTTCACCTGATCGTTGGTACCCACCGCCTTATCCTGCGTCACCACATAGAGCACGTTGTAATAGAACTGCGTGAGCTTGCCGAGTTCGTCCGCGGCATCGGGCATCGGGCGTCTGCCTTCCGCCTCTTTCCCGGGCCAGGTCACGGTCGGCCCCTGTCCGACGGCGTCTTCCATGAGCGCCGCCATTTCCACCGCCATGATCGGGCTGCGATGTTCCCACACGGCCAGATTCGCAGCCAGCTTCGGCCACGGCGACTCTCGGAGTGGTTCCGACGCGCACGGTGAATGGGACCGTCCCTTTGGCCTTCGGGGTATACGACAAGAAGGCCCGCCCGTCGCCACCGGTCATCGCGGTCGCGACGACATTGCCGGCGACGAGAAGCTCGATGGGTTCTCCTCCCAGACCGGTCTCCGTCAGGAGGCTCTTCCCTGTGAGCGTCGCTTCAATGGTGGCCGGCTGGTTGGGCGAGGTGAGGCTATCGTGAACCGTCAAGGTTCCGGAAATCTTCTCCGCCGCGGAGAGGATTGTGGTCGCAGTCCAGAAGAGGAGGATGGTGAAGAGACCGGCTCTGCGGAAGAGAACACTCATAGGCCGCACAGCCACATAGTGAGTCTGCGGAAACACTATTGTGGTGCGATGGAATCATGCCCATACATCTAGAACAAAGGAGAACACCGAACAGGATGCTCAAAAAGTCCGTCCAGCAAGGCCGCAGCGCCTTCGCAACGTCGCATAACGCACCTGGAGTGGCTGGGATGATCCTAACTGCGCGCGTCCGACGAGGGCCTTCTGAGGTCGTGCGTTGCGCGAGCACGGGAGATCGTCCAGCTGCCCCGCCCTTTTTCAGCATCCTGCTAGAAGGTTACGCCTTCAGAGCCGCTAGCACTTCATCCACATGACCGTCGACCTTGACCTTGCGGAAGATCGCCTTCAACTTGCCGGCCTGGTCGATCACAAAGGTACTGCGTTCGATGCCCCAATACTTTCTGCCGTACATGCTTTTCTCTTTGTAGACCCCGTAGGCCTTCGCGACGACCTTGTCCTCGTCGCTGAGCAACGTGAACGGCAAGGTCAAACTTCTTGATGAACTTCTGGTGGGATTCCTGGCCGTCAAAACTCACGCCGAGCACGACGGCTCCCGCCTTCTTGATCGGCGTGATGGCATCGCGAAAGTCGCACGATTCCTTGGTACAGCCAGGGGTATCGTCTTTGGGGTAAAAATAGAGGACCACCTGCTTGCCCGTAAAATCTTTCAGGCTGACCGGTTCTCCCGATTGATCGGGAAGCGACAGAGCGGGAGCCTTATCACCGACTGTGAGTTCCTTTGCCATCTTCAGCGCATTCCTTCTCTGAGTTGCCTGATGCGATTATCGCGGCCCGCTACCCATGCCCGGCCTGCTGGTCGCTGGTGGGATGTTCCTGTTGGCTGCTTTCTTTCGGAGACTCCGGGTTGCCGAAGGGACGGAGCGCGGGCGAATCCCAGATCACTTTGTCGCCCGGAGCCAGGTTGGCCGCTTCCATGAACTGTTGGCGCGCTTGCTCCGTATCGCCCAGGGCATTCAAGGCCAAGGCATAGTTATAGTGCGCGGGCCCCGATTGAGGAGCCGCGGCCACCGCTTGGGAAAAATAATTCTTCGCGTCGTCGAACTGCCTCGCTTGATAGGCCTGCGTCCCCTGTTCAGTCAGAGTCACCGCTTGCGGCTTCACTCCGGACTCGAGCGCCAGCGGGACCAACGGCTTCGCCTTGCTCTTGGAACAGGCGACTGCCCCGACGAGCAAGAGGATCACTCCGAGCATGGACAGGTATTTCATCGCGCCTCCACGTTCCATTGGCACCTCACGCCTTCGCATGTTTCCGCGTCTCTTCCTCGAACGTTTTCCGATAGAGCACGTCCCACTCCGCACTGCCCTCGACGATCCCGCGCGAGTAGGAGGCCAACTTCGCCTTGACCTTTCGATCGATGTCTTCTTCTTGCGCCAACTCGGATGCGAGCACCCGCTTGATCTCTTTCAGGACCCGCCCCTCGTCGGCCTGTACCGTCACCAACGGGCTTTTCTTGACCACCTGAAGAATGATGTGGGAGAGATGGCTGATTTTGTCTTCGCTCAACATACCGGACCGTTAGGGGTGAGGAGTTAGGCGTACGAGGTGAACGACTAGCCCCTTTTCACTCACCGTTTACCCCTCACGCTTCACCGCATCATAAGAATGATGCCCCGCTCCCGCGCCAGCTTACTCTTCACCATCGTGAACATCCGCTGAAAGTCCACGTGTCCCCGCTCGATGTCTTGCTCGTAGGCTTTCAACAGCTGCCGCACTTCGGCGTTCAGGCGGTCTTCGACCGACAGTTCCTCGAGAATGGCATGATCGATCTGCTCGACGAACGCCTTGCGATCCCCGACGATCGCCACCTGCCCCTCCTGCTGCAGCCTGGTGGCAAGCGACTCCGAGATATGGCGAACGCGTTCTTTCGACAGTCGCATGGCTAACAGGCCGTGGAAAAACTATGTCGGCACGCGAGAACTTTGGTTGTCCGCACGTGTAGCACAGCAGGAAAACATTCCCGCAGGATGCTCAAACAGGTCGTCCAGCAAGGCCGCAGCCGAGATGAAGCGCCCGGAGGCGTACGCCTCTGGGGCTACGTTGAGGATGCTTAACGAGGCGAGAACGACGCTGGCGGACTTTTTCAGCATCCTGCTATATCCGTTCGATCCGAATGGTCGGCACTTCCATCACACGCCGCAGCACCGAGGCATCCCCGAGAATGCGGCCGATCACATTGACACGGTCGGCCGGGACCGGATCCTGCCCCATACTCATCGGTGTGCGTCCGAAGAAAATGGCCAGGACCTGCCCGGCTCCCCAGAAGGCGACATCGCCGACTTTGACCTGATTCGTCGCCGTCTCTCGATGGTCCTTCACCCCGGCCATTTTAAAATAGAACTCTTCGCCCCACGTGTTGACCGGACTTTCAACCGGTAATGCGGCATAGACTTCCTGCGCCGTCTTCGTCGACTTGAGTTCCGCGTCGAGCTGCACAGAGCCGACGGTGATGCGAATTTTGTTGGGGAGATCAGCCATTGCGTTCCAATCGGCGCCTCCCGGCGACTATAAGATGAAAACCCGCTCAGGCCGCGGACTTTAGCTTGTTTATTCGGTGAAATCAAGGCTACAATCCCGCGATCACATGCTCACGTCATCCTTCGTTCTTCTCAAAGGTATCGGCCAAAGTTCCGAACGCCGTCTCTGGCAGGAAGGCATTCTCGATTGGGCCGCATTCCTCCGATCTCCGACCCTGCCCGGCATCTCCTCGACCAGAAAAGAGTGGTATGACCGCGAACTCGCCACCGCCCAATCGCGCCTGGAAGAAGGCGACGCGCACTTCTTCGGCACCTGCCTGAAGAGTCGGGAGCACTGGCGCCTCTTCGAGACGTTTCGCCATCGTACGCTCTATCTGGACATCGAGACGACAGGGATGTCTGCGCGCGAGGGTCATGTGACGGTGGTCGGATTGTATCGCAACGGGCACATGACGAGCCTGGTCCGCGGGGAAACGTTAACGGAGGACCGATTGCACGCAGAACTGGAGCAGACAGACCTCTTCATTACGTTTTTCGGCAGCGGGTTTGACATTCCCTACTTGCAGGCGAAGTTCCCCCGGTTGAATTTCAAGAAACCGCACTTCGATCTGTGCTTCGCGGCGCGCAGGCTCGGCATGCAGGGCGGGCTGAAACACATCGAGCACGAAGTCCAGATTGCGCGCGAGACCGATGTGGTGGGACTCGACGGATGGGAAGCCGTTCGCCTGTGGCACCAGTGGTGCGCGGGAGACGAGGCCGCACGCGATCTGTTGCTGAGGTACAACGCGGCCGATACCAAAAACCTCGAACCGCTCGCGGCATTGCTCTACGACCAGATGGTCACGCGATTCGGCCCGTCTTCTGTGGGATTTCCACCGACCCGTCACCAAAAGCCGGCCGAGGTCGCTCCGTGACACAACCCCAGCAGTGGACCGGAGTCGGTCGAACCGAGACGGGTCATGTTCGAGCGTCGAACCAAGATGCGCTGGCCCTCCTGAATGACTGCGGCGTCTGGATCGTGGCAGATGGGATGGGTGGTCACCCGGCAGGGGATATCGCGGCCCAAACCGCCGTGGCCGTGGCCACACAGCGGGCGCGAGAACGAGCAGCCTGGCTCCGCGAGCACCCGAGCGCTGCCGCCGAATTCGTGGCAGACCTCGTGACGAGCGCCAACCGGCGAATCCATGACCTCATGCTGGCGAAACCGTCCTTGAAAGGGATGGGCACGACCTTCGTCGCCTTGGCGATCACGCCGGCACCGATGCCGGTCGCCCATATCGCCCACTTGGGAGATAGCCGCGCCTACCTCTATCGGACAGGACAGCTCAAGCAATTGACGCGCGATCACACCCTCGTCGAGAAATTTGTGCAGCGCGGCCTGATCGATGCGGCCACGGCGCTCACACATCCTGAGCGTCACATCTTGACCAAAGGCCTCGGCATGGGCGTCGACATGAAACCGGAGCTGACCTCGACGCCGGTGACCCCGCACGATCTGATCGTGCTCTGCAGCGACGGGCTCACGAAAATGTTGGAGGACTGCAGCCATCGCATCGGTACTCTCCCGCGCGAACGGCGATCCCCACCGAGCCTGCCACGACCTGATCGAGCAGGCGCTGAGCAGAGGGGGAGAAGATAATGTGACCGTGATCGTCGTGGCGTATCATCAGTAGGATGTCCCCCTTGTGCTTTGTCGTTGACAAGACGCAATCGGCCCTGTAGCCTTCAATTCTAGCCGACAGTCTCCTCCTCTCCTGCCATCAGAGGAGACCACGACATCAAGAGGCCCTCATGTCCTGCGTTGTCTCGCGGCGCACTGTTCGTCGTTGCGTTCCTCTTGGTGCCCGAGCATACGACGGTCGGTTCCGCGGATGAATCGACCGGTCCGAAGCAGCCATCCGCACCCTCGTTCGAGCCAATGCCGAGAACTGGATTTGCCCACCCTGTCCCGCCTCATGGCCCACGACGCCGATATCACCAGCTACACCATCGGAGGACGGAAGTATGTGGGATGGCCGGAGTTCGAGCGTGACATGCAAGGAGGAGTTTGCCTCCGTGGCCAAACTCGACATTCCTATTCATGAACTCAAGGTGTGGTCGAAGGGGATCTTGCATGGTTTACGATGGAACTGGACTACATGCGCTTTCTCGGAGAAGGACCGGATCAACGGACGAACCGTGCTTCCGCTGAGAGAAAGCGGTGTGCTTGAACAACGAGAAGGACAATGGGTCCTGCTGTCCTGGCATGAGTCGCTCCGCACATGCAGCTCGGCGCCTCCTTGGCCCAGCGATGCGACGACACCTTCTCCGCAACACTTGGTCAGCAATGCTCAACCTTCGTCGACCCCGGACTTGAGCGGGGAATGGGACATTCTCGAGGTGGAGGACGACAAGCGCTACAAGGCCACACTCGACAAAGCCGGCAACGGCCCCTATACCCAGCACGGTGGACGATTCGTCACCACAAAGTATGCCGACCGTCTCTGGCAAGGCACCTGGCAGCAGCCGGGCAACGATCGTGAAGGAGGATTTGAACTCCTGCTCTCAGAGGATGGGACCCAGGCCAAGGGCGTGTGGTGGTATTCGCGGGTCGGCACCCAGAAGAATATTCCTCCTCGCGAACACGGCGGAACCTATCTCTGGAAACGGTTGACCCCGCCACCCATCGCACAATGACACCTGCGTACCCATTCACAGGCCTATACGAGCATCGCATCCAAATATTCGCGTGACTCACTTTTCATCATTCTTGGGAGGTTCTATGCGTCAGGCTACTTCTCACTCTGCTCGCTCGGCATCTGTCTGGTCGACCCCTGTCCTTGCAGACGGCGGTCACGACCACCATGCCGTCCCGACCCTCAAGAATCAAACGACCACGACCGTCACGATTCAGGACAATGTCGTGACCCTCACGTTCGGTCCCATCGATCTTCCAGCCGGTCACGACGGAGACCTGGCAGCGTCGATGCCCAAGCATAACTTTCAGCTTCCCAAAGATATGTATATGGTGGGGTACAAAACCGCGGTCTTCACCAAAGAAGGGAAGCCCCTCCCCAAGAACTATCTCCATCACATCCTGATGCTCAACAACAGCAAACCGAGCGTCTCATGCGAGGGCGAACCGTTGTTCTTTGCGGGAGCAGGGCTGGAGATGACCGAGACGCGTTTTCCGGAAGGCTATGGGGTCAAGCTCGCCAAAGAGCGATCACCTCATGTCGATCGTCGCGTTTTATCATAAGGCGCCGGTCACCAAAGATGTGATGGCCACCTTCACCATGTATATGGCGCCCGAGGGCGCCCCCGTCAAAGAAATGGACGTGTATCAGGTGGGAGTCAATATTGTGTGCTTCAGCAAGTTCTCCCAGCGAGGCCCAGACCAGACGGACGAAGGGATTGAGATTACCTCCGGAGTCCAGGTCCACCGCGCGCCACTCAAGTTCTCGATGGATGGCTGTGTGAAATTCGCCTACCCACATGGGCATGACGAACTCCTCATGATCGGGCTGGACAATAAGACCAAGAAACAGACCCTGCTGCGGACGGTTCCCGACGTCACCCAGGACGGGACCTTTCTCGAGTTTCAACCGCATCAAGTCTATAAGGACAGTCAGGGGTTTCCTGTGACGAAGGCTGATGACTATGAGATGGTCATGGTCCATCACCATCCCTTGCAGAAACAAGAGCCACAACATGGGATGGGAAACTATTTGCTGTACATGACCCCTGGCGCCTGTCCGACGACATCCACTACGCCACTCGCCAAGTAGCGACAACACACCCCTTTATACCCGCCGCACAGTCTGCGGCGGGTACGCGACGTTCTCTCACGTAATCCCACGCCTGGCTCCCCTCCAATTCCGTTCAATTTTGTTCGTCATCGAAGTCCGTAAGGCTCCCCCCTACCAAAGAAGGAGCCCATTCCATCGCATGTAGACTGGGTTTCCCACCTCCGCCTGTGCTATTCACATCTTCATCCTCAGACGCGTGCCCCGAGTCGCTTGCAGCAGAAGAGTAGGGGCTAGTGTGTCTCAGATCACGTGAGGGCGAACCTTGTGATATCGCTCTGGGACTGGGCTTGCTCGAATTCCCAGGAAGCACAGGGATATCTTGATGCCGCAGAGTGAGCCGGTCACCATCCTGATTGTCAGCGAACACGCTGAATCCATTAAACTCATCACCGTCAGTCTGCGCGGATTCTTTCCTGGCTGCCGCGTGGACGTCGCCTATTCCGCCGAAGAAGCCCGTGCATGGGCGTCGTCGCACGAATGGACCCTCATCCTCATCGACGAACAATGCCTCGCCGGGGACCACACCTCCCTACCCGGCGAATTCAAACGCCGCGCACCGTATGCGGGGATTATTCTGCACAGCGACCGCTCCGATTCAGCCTCGGCGCTTCAAGCACTCCAAGCCGACGTTGATTTTTTCCTCTCGAAGAAATCTCCGGCCTTTCTCACGGAACTCCTGTTCTGTGCCAAGGAAGCCATCGAGACACGTCACCTGAGAGTGGCCCTGGACCACGAGCACGAACGCCATCGTCGGCTCATCGAATCACTCAGCGACATCGTCTACGAACTGGATGCCAGCGGCTGTTTTGTGACGATCAGTCCTGGCATCGTCACACTATTGGGCTACTCGCCCGATGAACTCATCGGATTGCCCTATACCACTCTCGTTCCTCCCGACCAGGAGTCGGTGGCTCGGTATCGCCTCAACGAACGCCGCTCCGGAGCGCGGGGCACCAGCCGCGTTGAATTGACCTTGCGAGGGAAACCCACGCAGGACAACAAGCCACTGACTCTCACGGCGGAGGTCAACGCCAGAGGACTCTATGACCCCCTTCGCCGATTTCTCGGCACGGTGGGACTGATCCGAGACCTTTCCCAACCCAAACAACAAGACACCACGATCCATCAACTTCGCCAACAACTCCGGCGTACGGATGAACTGCTCGCGCTGGCCCAGCGAGTCACGCTGTTGTCCCAACAGCTGCACGATCCACTGGCCTCACTGCTGACACAGTCCCAGCAACTCCTCACCACCATTCGCGACGCACGTCTGGACGACCAAGCCGAAACACTCGCCAGCCACGCCGCAGAAGCGACGAAACTCGGAGCACAGCTGGCGCAGGCCCTCCACGAGAGAGCGGAGGATCCTTAGGACACACGATCAACGACGTCCTTGACGACGTACTCACGTCCACAACCCCGGCGATCGTGGATGGTGCAGGCATCATACGGCAGTTCTCCTCGCACCTCCCCCCTCTCGTCGGCGATCGCGAACAGGTCACGAAGCTCGTTCACCATCTCCTGAACTACGCACAGACCTATTTGCTGACGGTCGGCCGTGCGCATCGACTCATCGTGAGCACGCGCGCAGTGGGACCTTCCTCCATCTCAGCAGACGCCCCCGCCCTATTTCCCCTCGCCCCGCCTACCGAAGTCGAAGTCGAGCTGCTCGAATCAGATATGGTGTGGTCGGCAGAATCTCCGGCTACTTCACCCCCGTCCATTGATCTCCTCGAGTCGTATCAGCTCGTCCGCCAACTCGGTGGCGCCTTGGATTTGTCGGCGCCGATGCAGGGCCCTCTTCGTATGATCCTCCGTCTGCCGGTCGCCTCTCCGCCCCCCCTCAAGATGCTCCCGCTGCCGATTGCCGTCTCTGCCGCCCCGCCCGCACTCGCTCCTGAAACGAAGAGCGCCACAACGACACCTGTTCCGACAGCCGATTCCGGCAGATCGCAACAGGAACGGCGCCATTCACCTCGAATTCCAACCACCCTACCTGCCACGATCACCGTCGGGTCAGCGACGTGGGATGGCACCATTTCCAACCTCAGCCTCGGAGGGACCTGCATTACACTCCCCGGCGACTTCCCCACCGTCTCGCCACAAGATGCCTATGTCGTACTCAAAACCGCCGTGGGCATTCTCGAACTGCAAGGTAAGGCACAGGAGCGCTCCGTCTCGCTCCAGACCAAGACACCGGTCTCTCATCTGATTGTGACATTTGAGCCGCCCAAGCGAGAAGAAGCCGCCGTCCTGGCCTCGCTGGTCCAGGCTGCGCAGGAACAGACTTTGCCCTTCTCCCTTGAAGTCCTGCTTGCGGCAGAGCCGCAGGTCGAACTGACTGCCACCAACCCCCTCGTACCAAGCGAGCGGGAAGATTACGACCCGCGCGAGGCCGTACGGGTGGTCTTGACAGCTCCCAGTCCGGCTCGATCTCATGGATCCTGCCGGTAACCCTTACCGCCTCGAAGCGCTGACGACCAACCTCAGCCGAGACGGTGCCTGTCTTCATCTCAACGCTCGCCCTGAACTCCTGAGCGGTCTTGCCACACTGCACTTCGCCGCCACACAGACCCAGAAACACCCCGGGACCCATGAACCGGGCGCGCCGGATTCCGCACTGCCCGCCCGGATCATCTGGTCGGCTCCGGACCCCGCAGCGCCCAGCGAATTTCGTCACCAAGGCTCCGACCCTGCCCTTCGAGTCGGCCTCCGCTTTCAGGGCCTCACACCCTACGCTGAGCGCGAAGTGAACCGTGTCGTCCGACAACATCTGACGTCCCCGGGCGAATCGGAATCCTCCTCGCAGCAGGCGTCGGTCGTCAGTATTCCGCGAGAGTGCCGAAATCCACGCGGCCAGGCGATCGTGATCACCGACGACCATCTTCGCCAGTCGCTCGCACCGAACACACCGGTCGTCATCATCGCTCCCGGCTATGGCCAGACCGCGTTGGATGCCATTACCTTGTCGTACTACCTGGCGCATCACCGGCTCCGCGTCTTGCGTTACGACCACACCAACCACGTGGGGCTGAGCGACGGCGAGCTGCAACAGACGACCTTACGGAGCATGCAAGCCGATCTCCTTAAAGTTGTGGAGTTTGTGCAACATACGTGGCCGACCGCTCCCCTGATCGTCATGGCGAGCGACATGACCGCACGCGTCGCGCTCAAGATGGCGGTGCAATCCCGTCCCCTCGACCTGCTGCTCCTGATCAATCCGGTCGTCGATATTCAGGCCATGCTCATGACTGTCCATGGTCATGACCTCGTGGCCGACCACCGATACGGACTCCGACGCGGCATCGCCAATCTGCTCGGGCTCAACGTCAATGTCGATCGCTTTGTCGGCGATATCGTCGCAGGCCACTTTACAGATCTGGCCTCCACGATTGCGGATCTGCGCCTCCTTCGCTCTCCATCAGCCATTCTCACGATTCCCAGCAACCCGCTCGGGCCATTGCCTCCAGCTGACCTCCCGCAGGCATTTCTCACCGCGCTGGGAGCCCATACCCGTCTGGCAACAGTCCCCGCACCGCTGATCGGCCAGAATCTCCCGCTCAACGAACAACACCCCCCGGCCTTCCGACAGATCCTGGAGCAGATCGCCGCAACCGTCTCGCTGCCGACCATTCCGGCTGAATTCCACGCACAAACCCGTCGCATGCTGGCCCGTCAACAGCGCATCGAGATGGAGCGCACCCGTCTTCGCCACAATCTCTCGCAGATCACGCGTGAGGCCTTGAGGGTCGCGCATCTGCAGCAGCTTCCCCAACTCGGGAACCTCCATGAGCACTGGAAGCTCTTGGACGATCTCTACCGGCTACTCAGCCCGCTCGAACCGGGCTCCATGCTCGTGGACGTGGGAGTCGGCCACGGCGATTTAGTCCGAGCCACGATGGTCAACCAGGCCTACCGCTCGCGACAGCGTGGATGGAGTCCGGAGCGTCCCGTTCACGTGATCGGGCTGGAACATTCTCAAGACTCGCTGACGCAGGCCCGACAGAGTCTTCGTGCCTTGCACCGGGAACTCGACAGCGACTTCGCAGGCACCCTCACTATCCACCCCCCCCTCACCACCGAATGGGTGCACGCGGATTGGACGCAGGGCCTTCCCTTCAAGGACCACTCCCTCCATCGCATCGTCTGCAATCTGTCCCTTCCATTCGTCCCCTCCCCACTGGTCACGATTCGAGAGCTGTACCGCATACTCCATCCGCAGGGACGCCTGGTCCTCACGGTCTTCCACCCAGACACCGATCTCTCAGTGCTCTATCGCCGGCATCTGCACAGAGCGAATCAGGATGAATTTAGTCCACAAGCCCAAATCGTCCTGCACTACCTGGGGCGACTCCGAGAGGCCATCCGGCATGGATTGCTGCACACCTTCGACCGGTCCTCACTGACCTCGTTCCTCCAGCAAGCCGGCATCCTCACACCCCGCATCCTTCCTGCGCTCGATGGGCATGCCCTCTTCGCCGTCATCGAAAAAGATAAATCCGCTAGCTGAACGTGCCCTGGCCGTGTATACTCTCACCCGTACATCTTTGAACACATAAACATTTCATGCTCAATCTGTATTTCCGCTGGTGGGTCACACGGCGCCCCTGCGCTCCCTGTTCGTTATGACATCACACCCATCGAATACTGACATCTTGTCGCCTTCCTCCAGCGAGCTATTGAACATCGTCACACGGTTTGCGGCCGACCTGGGAACGATGACCGACCTGACGACACTCGGGAATCGCATTATCCAAGAGCTGTGTCGCGCAGGCGCCACGACCCATGGAACACTGTTCCTGCTGGATCGCGAGCACGAATGCTATCGCCGCGCCAGCATGGTTGGCCCGGTCGCCTCCACGCTTATTCCTCCGACGCTGGCCGTGAGCCATCCTCTGCCCCACCACCTACTTGCAACCAACCGGATCATGACACAGGCCGACTCGGCTGCAGACCTCCAAGAGACTGACTCCGGAGCCGGCGCACGCGCGGCCATGGAAGCCATGCAGGCCACACGCATCGTGCCACACCTCAATAAAGGCCGTCTCATCGCCTTCTCACTCCTCGGCACAGCACAACCTTTGGCTGGAGAAAATGCGCTGACCAGATCCGTGCTCGCCGCCCTGGCACAAACCGCCACAAATGCGCTAGACACCATTGTGCTGTACGAGGACCTCCATCGCTCGCACACGCTCATGAAACGCACGGATCGGCTGAAATCCCTTGAGACGATCGCCGGCGGCTTCGCCCATGAAATCAGAAACCCCCTCACGTCGATCAAAACCTTTATCCAATTGGCTCCTGAACGAAAAGACGATCCCCAGTTTATTCAAGAATTCAGCAAAGTGGTGCTCGACGATGTGTATCGGATCGAACGGCTGATCCAGGAAATTCTCGACTACGCCCGATACATGGAACCCAAGCTGACGGACGAGGACTTCAACGACATTGTCGCCTCGTGCTTGTATTTCATCGATGTCAAGGCAGACAGCCATGGGATCAAGATTGAAAAAGAGTTGGCGCCCGACCTGCCTCGTGTCATGCTGGACCGGCAGCAAATCAAGCAGGTCCTGCTCAATCTTCTCCTCAATGCCATGGACTCGATGGCAGGAGCGGGTGGGCGTTTACGCGTTCAGACCCGCAAGCTGGTGAAGCCGGGAGGAAAAGTCTGGGCCCATATCGAGATCGAGGATACCGGTGAGGGAATCCAGGAGACGAATCTCGAACACATTTTCGATCCGTTTTTCACGACCAAACACGAGAGCGGAGAACACGAAGGAACGGGACTTGGCTTGACGATCGTCCATCAAATTATTCAAGAACATCACGGCGAGATCCGGGTGAAGAGTTCGGTCGGTGTCGGCACCACGTTTTTCGTGAGCCTGCCCGCGTTACCCGCATAGCCGCCAACACCCTATGGACACCAGTATGAAAAAACGAGTGCTGTTGATCGATGATGAGGCCCGGGTTCGGGCCTCATTGAAGGCGGTGCTGGAGCCGACCTACGAAACGATCCAAGCCGCCGATGCCCAGGAGGGCCTCGAGCTGTTTCGCAAAGAAGCCCCCCACCTGGTCCTTCTGGATGTCATCCTGCCGGGCACCGACGGGCTGTCGGTACTCCAAACCCTGCGCGCCGAGGACCGTACGGCACCGGTCATCATGCTGACGGGAACGAAATCAGTCAAAACCGCCGTCGATGCGATGAAGTTCGGCGCGGCCGACTACCTCTCGAAACCCTTCGATGTGGAAGAACTCCGCATCATCGTCGAGCGTGCGCTCAAGGACCAGGAACTCCAACGGGAGGTGAAACAACTCCGTGCGCAAGTCGTTCGGCGCTATGCCTTTCACAACCTGATCGGCAAGAGCCCGTCGATGCAGGACATCTACACCAAGATCGAACAAGTCGCCGACAGCCGCACGACCGTCCTGATCACCGGCGAGAGCGGCACGGGGAAGGAACTGGTCGCCAAGGCGCTCCACTATAATAGCAGCAGGCGCGAGCGCCCCTTCATCGCGCTGAACTGCGCAGCCCTTCCTGAAACGCTCATCGAGAGTGAGCTGTTCGGCCATGAGAAAGGCTCGTTCACGGATGCCACGGCTCGTCGAGTCGGGCAATTTGAACTCGCCAATACCGGCACGCTCTTCCTCGACGAGATCGGCGACCTCAGCGCCATGACGCAAGCCAAGCTGCTGCGCGTGTTGCAAGAACGAGAATTCACCAGAGTCGGTGGAGTGCAATCCATCAAGGTGGATGTGCGCATCGTGGCGGCGACGAACAAGAATCTCGAGGAGCTCGTTCGCAAAGGGCAATTCCGTGAAGACCTCTACTACCGCATCAACGTCATTGCGCTGTATTTGCCCCCGCTCCGGGAACGTGGTGAAGACGTTCCCCTCCTCGCCAAACATTTTCTGGCAAAACGAATCGAAGAAGACAACCGGCCGTCCCAAGAGTTTTCCAAAGATGCCGTCGATCTTCTGTCCCGCTATCCCTGGCCAGGCAATGTGCGAGAGATGGAGAACATCATCGAACAGGCGTTCATTTGGTCCAAGGGATCGGACACCATCACCCCCGAACATCTCCCGACCATTCTCAAGAACGACACCCGATCCTCTTCACTCCGCGACGACACCCTCGCTGGGCGGCTGTCGCTCGAAAAAGCCGTGATGGAATTCGAGCGCGAAATTATCTTGGATGCCCTCAAACGAACGAACTACATCCAAACCCATGCCGCCAACCTGCTGGGAATCAGCCGCCGGATGCTCAAATACCGCATGGACACACTGGGAATCGGCCGACCCGATCAGGAAGTCAGCACCGAACCTCCGGCCGTAGTGCAGGAATAGCACAACCACTCCCCTCACTGCGTCTTTTTTGCACAGTTTAGTATTGGCCTTCCTCGCTGATGTACGTAGTGTTTCGTTCAAGAAAACTACATATGGGTCTCAATCATGCACAAGCCACACTCCATTGAGATACAGATGCTAACTCACTGAAACGGAACAAGAATTGCTTTACATTGTACGTAGTTAGCGGTAGAGGATACCCTTATGAACTTATCTGTGACTCCTGAGCCGGTGAAGAAGAAGCCGACCTTGCTCGTGATTGACGACGAGGCAGGGCCTCGTGATGCACTGCAAGTGATTCTCCGCCCCTTTTTCAATATCCAGACAGCGGAATCAGCCAGTGCAGCGATTGACGTGCTGAACTCCCAGCCGATCGACCTCATCACACTCGATCAGAAGCTTCCAGATCGCCAGGGCATCGATCTCCTTCAGGACATCAAGCATCACCACGCCGACGTTGAGGTCATCATCATCACCGGATACGGCAGCTTAAAGTCTGCCATGGAAGGAATACGCCATGGCGCCGCCGGCTACCTGCTCAAACCCTTCAACGTCACGGAATTGCTTTCCCTCGTCAACCAGACACTCGAAAAGAAACAACGGCTCGATTTCCTCAGACATTTCATCGGGACATCGACCGGGCTCTGGGGATCAGAAACTGAATGCGCGCAAGCGTGGAAGGAACTGCTCGCGGGATACCAGGCGATCGGAAAACCGACGTTAGACAATGCGTCCAGCTCCGAATCCATGCCGGACCTTCTCCCTCTGCTCTCCGACCTGCTTGAAGCCAAGGATCGTCAGTTGCTCAACCACTGCAGCCGAGTCAGTTTCTACGCCACACTCTTGGCCAACCGCATCAACCTGACACTCGCTGAACAGAAATCGTTGGCGCTGGGGGCGTTCCTCCACGACATCGGCAAGATCGGGCCTGAGCCCTATCAATTTGCCGACGATGAAATCACTGTGACCGGAGAGTCTGTCGGCAATCGGCACCACCCGGAGCGGGGTGCGAAACTCGTGTTACCGCTCGGACTTCCGGCTGAGGTGGGACAGATTATTGCTTATCACCATGAACGGTGGGATGGTTCAGGCTATCCATTTGGACTTCAGGAAGAAGGAATTCCTCAACTGGCCCGCATTGTCTGTCTAGCCCAAACGTTCGACCATCTGACCGCGGAACTTCCTGGCCGGACGCCCCTCTCGATTGATGACGCCTGCCAACAGATGCTTTCGTATGCCGGCACCCACTTCGAACCGAAGCTGACCGAACTCTTTGCGCGCGTGGTCCAGGAATGTAAGGCATCCCTCCCTGCCATGGCGATGGCAACTACCCCGACCGACCGATCCGACTCTACGAAGCTGAACGCGACTGCTCGTTAAGGCTGAGTCAGCTGTCTTTCGTCGACCAGACTCACATCACCGATAACAGACTCTGCTCACTCAGACCGCTTCCCCTTGCCCCCGCGATGAGTTCCGCTGCCGTTTCACGCACTTTTTTCGTAATGGTCAGGCCGCTCAACATTCGGGCAATTTCCTCTTCTCGCCCCATCCCCTTGAGCGCTCTGACCGACGTGGATGTCCGTTGACTCTCCAGTCCCTTTTCCACAAGCAGATGATGCTCCGCTTGGGACGCGACCTGAGGAAGATGGGTGATGCAAAATACTTGATGGAACGATCCGAGCTTGCGCAGTCTCGTTCCCATGGCTGCAGCGACTGCCCCACCGACTCCCGTATCGATTTCGTCAAATACCAGGACCGGAACCTGGTCCATCTCGGCCAACACCGTCTTGAGCGCCAGCATGATACGCGAGAGTTCCCCGCCGGACGCCACCCGGCCCAACGGTCTCGGCGGTTCACCAGGATTGCTTGAGAGAAGGAACTCCACTCGATCGCGCCCAGCCGGTCCAAGCCCCTCGGCCGACTCATCGCTGGAGACCGTGACCTGAAAGATCGCCTGCTCCATTTTCAACGCTGCCAGCTCCGCTCCCACGAGCGTCGTCATTCGCTTGGCCGCGTCAATTCGCTTCTTAGACAACTGCTGTGCCAGCGTGCGGAGACGGCGGGCCTCTTCGTCCAGTCGCGCGGTCAACTCAGCAGTTCTCTCTTCATGATTGTCCAACAACTGAAGCTCCTCCTGCACCCGTCTGCCCGTCGCTACTACCGCCTCAACCGACCCTCCATACTTTTTCTTTAACCGTTGGATCAGGTCGAGTCGGTCCTCCACGACAGCCTGTCGGTCAGGATCGGCCTCTAACTGTTGTGCATAGTCGCGCAGCCGCCCGGCAAGTTCTTTGAGTTGGATCGCCGACTCCGTAGCAGCCTGTTCACAATCACCCATCGTCGGATCGGTCTGGGCCAACTCTGCAAGGGTTCGCCCGATCCGCCCCAGCCTGGTGAGAACAGCCTGCTCATCCGCCTGCAACTCGACATGAGCCTCGTGGGCCAATTCCCTGAGCCGATGCGCATGTACCAGTCGCTGCCGCTCGCTACGGAGCTGCTCTTCTTCATCAGGCAGCAGCCCGGCTTGTTCGATCTCCTGGGCCTGGAACCGCAACATATCCTCACGTCTTGCACGATCGACGACGTCACTCTGCAAGGCATCCAACTGCGTGCGCAGTTCCTTCCATCCCTGGTAGGCCTGCTCGTACCTCCCGCGTAGCTCATAGAGGCGTCCGAACGCATCGAGGGCATCTAATTGTTTGGCAGTAGCCAACAGCGATTGCTGCTCATGCTGGCCATGGATATCGACGAGGGTGCCCCCAAGTTCTTCGAGCACACGCAGGGGGCACAGGCTGCCGTTGACGTACACCCGGTGGCGACCCGATCGGGAGAGCACGCGCCGAAGAATCAGCTCAGACTCGTTCCGACCGATGATGTCGTGTAGCCGCAGGCGTTGAAGGAGTGGATGGGTGTCCGGGAGGTGGAAGGCGGCTTCGAGCTGGGCCTCGTCTTCTCCGGAACGGATCTGGTCGGTCGAGGCCCGCCCGCCGACCAACAAGGCGATGGCATCGATGAGGAGAGATTTACCGGCCCCGGTCTCCCCGGTCAGGACCGTAAACCCGGACTGGAATTGAAGACTGAGCTGCTCAATGAGCGCGAAATTGACAATGCGCAACTCGGCGAGCATTGCGGCAGGTGACTACAATCCTTAGGCTGAACCGGCTGGTTGCGCCAGCAGCGAATCGATCATTTCCTTGAACTGCCGCTTCGGTCGTGCCCCAACGAGTTTCTCCACGACCTGTCCGTTCTTGAAAAACAGAATTGTCGGGATACTCATGACCTGATAGCGGCCTGCGACTTCTGGATTTTCATCGGTATTGAGCTTCCGTACCTTCATCTTTCCCGCATACTCTTTGCTCAATTCCTCGATGATCGGAGCGACCATTTGGCAAGGACCGCACCAGACGGCCCAGAAATCCACCATCACGAGTTCAGAGGCCTTCATGACCTCTGCATCCCACGTTGCATCTTCGACCTTCAGTGCATCACCTGCCACGTCGCATTCCTCCTTCGCTGAGTACACAATAACAGTTGGAACCGTACGGCATCGTATACCAGCCCTCTTCGAGGAGTCAAATCCGCCGGACCGGCGCATGACATGACCAGAGCCAGCCTAGCGAAGGCAGACTCGCACGCGACCGACAGAGATGCCGTCGAAGAGAGCCTTCCGCACTTAGCATTCAGCACGAGCCGTGTCCTCTCAGACAATCTGTTCATCGTCCATTCCCACCCATCTCAGGCTGAGGTATGTCCGATTGTGGCCTCCCATACGGCCCTCCAGGCGCAGCCCAGGGCAGACCTTTTTCCCCGATCAGCAGCGGACTGAGGATATTTCGAACCACTGCCGTGCCGAAATTCTCCGTCCAGCCGATCCCGGTCAGGCTCAACATGAAGTTATACTGTTGGCGATCGGGGAACTGTAAATAATAGAGCCCCAGCGACCAACACTTGCAGGGATTCTGGTAGAGGCCGACGACATCGTACTCCGAGCTCTTGCCGTTCTTTACATCGTAGTAGCTCTTCGCGCCGACCGTCCACCCCCACGGCGTGCGAAACGCCCCTCCCGCTGTGACAAATTGAATCTCAGGGGTCGGGGCATAGACCTCATTGAACGAAATCGGATTCCACACGTCTCCGCGACGTACACGATTACCATCGTGCGTGAAGCGCTGCCCCACTTGGAGATACCAGTAGTTGGACTGCTGAACCCTGAAGTCGGTGTTGAATTGACTCACCGACGATCGGTAGGGATCGAAAAATGCATCGATGGTCAGATACTGGTTGATGGCAGGCTGCTGACCGGGGACACCCCCGGCGCCTTGGCCAAACGCGGCATCCGCTAACTGAGCCGGCGTGAACTGAGGGGTCGTATTGCCGATCACGGCCCGCATCCAGAGATCGGAAAATTTCTTCCCCTCAACCGCCATGGTCGCCGGCTGCAGCGGTTGTGTCACCGTCCCGAACGGGGGAGTCACGCCAGGTGTGAAATCCCGAGCGCTCGTTTGCACGGCACCCACGTGATAACTCTGGGCCATCGTGAAATCCAGCCAATTGAAACTGCTGCTGCCCGCTTGCTCCAACAGCCGGCTGCGGATCGCATAGGTCATCAAGTTTTTCTTCGGCAGATCGTCCACCTGATCGATCTGAGTCAATTGTGACTGGTTCGTCGGCGGGACATATTCATACATGACGCTGGGCTCAATGGTATGCAGCAAGGTATTGCCCTCGCTCGTTCCGAAGCGGCGGCTCAGCTTCGACGTCGCATCAAGCCCCGCCCAAAATGTCTCGCGATGCTGGCTTTCAGAATTTTGCACCCCCCGCGTGTAGTAGACCTCGCGCACTTTCACTTGGGGCGTCAGGCCCACGATGTGGCCGAAATCCAGCACGTCGGTCGACAGTCCCGGCAGAACATCTATTCGATTCTGGGTAAATCCCTGTTCACGATAAAAGTTCACGAAATTCGTATCCGTGCCCAGCAAGACCGGCGAATTGAACAATGGAAGATTCGGCAGACTGTAGCCGATTTCCGGCAGGCGCTGAAACGTATCCACTCCTCCCGATTGCAACGGCTGCAGGTATTGACCAAGCAGGTACGTGTTTCCGTAAGCCAGACGTTGAGTCGCCAAGAGATTCGATTCGGCGCTGGGAAGGGCCCGCTGGGCTCCCGAGTTGCTCAATTGTTGCAGATAGCTCGCGTCGGTCACCAAGTTGCGCTTGCACACGAAGCAACAAGTCCGGCGTGAATTGCTGCGTATGGGTCCCGCTGATCAGAGCCCGAGTCTGCTTCGCATTTTGTCCCGTCTGGCTCACGCCGGACACATTCGGTAACTCTGTCTGCTGCAAGGCACTGACGAACCACTGCCCACGCGACTGCCGGTCCAACACATAACGATACTTGAAAATCGCTGCCATAGCCGAGATTCGCTGTAGTAGAAGGGAGAGATCGTCAGGTCCTGGCTAGGATTGATGGCCCAAAAGAAGCTTTCTTGGAGATGCATGCCAAAACGACTGTCGTACCCGACAGTGGGAATGAGGAACCCACTGCGTCGCTTGGAGAGCGGATACGTCAACGTGGGAATCGGAATCACCGGGACATCGTTCACGCAGAGCCATCCACCCGTAAACGCCACGTTGTCGCCGGCATTCAGGTCAAGATCCTTGAACTCAAACCGCCAGGCCGGCGTCTCACCTTTCTGCGCATCGCAGTTCGTAAACCGGCCCTCTTTCACCCGATAATGGTCCTCTGAAAACCGCTGCAGGAGACGCCCCTCCACCGAGGTATTCGTGGATTTGAGATGCACCCGTCCGTGCGTGACCACCCCAGCCTCAGTATTCACGTTGAGTTCCAACCGTTCGGTCACGAGATCGGCTTTGGGATCGGTGAGTCGGACGTGGCCCGTGGCAATCAATACGCCGGGCAAAGCCTGGATGGTCATGTGATCAGCCGTCAGACGCAGGGTGCCCTGGTTGACCACCACCGAGCCATCGGCTTCGTAGATTTCTTGTTCCTGTAGATACTCGATTCGTTCTGCCGTGATATCGAGCGGGGGCCCCTCGGGGGATGTCGTCGCCTCCCTGCAGCACCCCCTGCGTGCGGAAGCAGTATCCCCAGCATCAACCAACCGACCAGGCACATCCACAGCCGCGTCGCGATCCCTGCCATGTCAGCCCCGAAGCGGCGAAAGCCCACAGCCACGGAGCCATGCCTTGCACTCTCCCACGAGCATGAGCGATCCCGTCACACAGACCAGACCGTCCGGCGTCGCCAGCTGTCTGGCCAGCGCCATCGCATCGCTGAGCGACGGCACGACATGCGGGTGAGGCAGCAGACCTTCGAGCGAAGCTCGGAGTTCCTGCGCGGTGGCAGAGCGTGGAAGATCCGCCTGCGTCAACACCACCTCATCGACAAGGCCCTTCAGCGGTTCGACAAAGCCTCGATGATCCTTGTCGCGCATCATCCCAAGGACAAGGACCACAGGGCGGGACGGATGAGATCGGTCAGAGCGCGTGAGGAAGTCGGCCAAGGCCGTTGCGGCAGCAGGATTATGCGCGCCATCCAGCAGGATCGTCGGACGGCGATCGACCACTTCCAATCGTCCAGCCCAGTTGACCGCACGCAAGCCCGCTCGCACCGCCTCAGCCGTGACAGCAATCCCCTGAGGAGCCGCCGCCCCCAACAGCGCCAGCGCACAGGCGGCGTTATCAAGTTGGTGGCGACCCTCCAGGGCACAGGTCAGTCCGTCATATTGCATACCCAGACCGCGATAGGAAAATTGCTGGGGCGTCTCTCCCTCTGTACGAAAATCCTCATTCAGACGAAACACCGGGGCCTGCCGTTCCCTTGCCACCTGTTCGATCGTCCGCCACGCGTCATCTTCGAGCCGCCCCAGCACCACCGGCACCCCCGGCTTGATAATGCCGGCCTTCTCGAAGGCGATCGATGAACAGTGTGGTCCCCAAATACTCCTGATGATCGAGAGAAATCGTCGTCACCGCACAGGCCATGGGCGTGACCACGTTGGTGGCATCGAATCTTCCGCCCAATCCAACCTCCAACACTGCCACATCGACCCCTGAATCGGCAAAGTGCTGAAACGCCATCGCCGTCGTATATTCGAAGAAGGTCGGCGACAGGTCCGGTTGGCAGAGGGCCTGAAGCTGTTCGGTCAATTGTGCCACCTGCGATTCAGCAATCATCTCGCCGTTCACGCGTATCCGCTCTCGGAACTCCACGAGATGGGGCGAGGTATAGAGCCCCACTCGATACCCTGCCGCCTGCAACATCGCGGCGGCCATGGCTGCGGTGGATCCCTTTCCATTCGTGCCGGCGATGTGCAGTGTACGATACCGGGTCTGCGGCATGCCGAGGCGCACCATCAACGCCGTCATCGTCGCAAGACCCAGTTTAATGCCATGCTTTTGCAGACGATACAAATAGGCCACGGCAGAGGAATAGGTCATGGTGTAACCAGGCAGGAAGGAGGCTAGCCAGGATTCTTCATGAACGTCGTGACGAGGCAGTCGAGACCGAAGCCCACCGAGACTTCTCGCACGCGAGGACGACGCAGACGTACTCCCTGGAGTCCGTCGAAGAGATCCGAGCGAGAAAAGGCTCGCTGGACAAAAGAATCGGCTGCCGCAATAGACATTCATGAAGGGTCCGGCTTAAAAATGGGCGACGAGGGTGCTTAAGGTTTCTTTCAGCTGTTTGCGCTCCACGATCATATCGATCATGCCATGCTCCAACAGAAATTCCGCTCGCTGAAACTGATCCGGCAGCTGCTGTTTAATGGTCTGCTCGATCACGCGGGGACCGGCAAAGCCGATCAGCGCTTTCGGTTCGGCCAGAATCACATCGCCCAACATGGCGACGCTGGCGGTGACGCCCCCGAACGTGGGATCGGCTAACAGACAAATAAACGGGAGTTTGGCCTCGCCCAGCTTGGCGACAGCGGCAGAAGTCTTGGCCATCTGCATCAGGGAGAGAATCCCCTCTTGCATCCGGGCTCCTCCGGAGGTCGTGACCAAAATGACCGGCAACCTGGCCTCCAATGCGCGATCGATCGCCCGGCAGATCTTTTCCCCGACGACCGACCCCATGCTGCCGCCCATAAAACTGAAGTCGAACACGCAGAGCACCACACGACGGCCGTTCATCATCCCTTCGCCGATCATCATGGCATCTTTGCGACCGGTCTTCCCCTGGTGCGCCTTCACACGATCCTTGTACGATTTCGTGTCCTGAAAATTCAGCGGGTCCTGGGGACCGATCTCCGCATCCCACTCTTTGAACGTCCCGAGATCGACCAAGAGCGCAATGCGCTCCATGACAGAAATCGGGAAATGGTAGTCGCACTTCGGGCAGACCTTATTATTACGCTCGACTTCTTTGCGATAGACGATTTCCCGGCAGTGGTTGCACTTGAGCCACATCCCTTCCGAAATCTTGGATCGCTTTGGAGGTTCAGGCTCAGTCGTTTTCTGTTTTTTAAACCAGGCCATTGTGCGCTCCTCTCAAGCGCGATCCGACAGTTAGAAGCTACGGAGTTCGAAGGTTTCAGAGAACCTTGAACTGCGGACCTCGAACCTTCGTTCCTCACGCCAAGCCTCGCGTACAAACATAGTGTCTTCGACAGCCTGACTAGAGTCTGAGGGCGGCAGAATACCATAGCCGCCCTCATGACGCACGTAGATTTCCCATCGATGAAGATGACGGTGGGACGTCAGAAGAGCTGACCGCCGAAGGCGATCTGGAACATCATCAGTGAGTCCGACGGCAACGCTCCCAAGACTCGCCAGCCCCTGGACCGCGAGAAAGACGGGACGCCCGAGGTTCAGCGACCACAATACCGGAAGGCTCACGACCATCCCGACCAGCATCATCCCCATGATCGAGCCAAGCCCGAACACCGCGATATACGTCAGCCCCTCCGACACCGATCGCGCAGACGACAGCACGATCAACAACAACGCCGCCGACCCGGCCAGACCATGGGCCATGCCGATACAGAACGGTCGAACGGAATCACGCCACCAGTGTACATGTCCATGATCCTCGACCAGCGCATGACTATGCAGGTGCACGTGCCGTTCACCGTCATGGTCGTGCGCATGCACATGCCAGCGTTCTCGGACCAATCGCACCCCGAGTATCCCGCCGAGAAACACGAGCATGGCGCCGACGCCGAACTCGGCCGCCAACGCGAAGGGTTCAGGAATCGACACGCGGAGCACCAACACCACCGCCCCGACCAGCAACAACACCACCGTATGTCCAAGTCCCCAGCTGAATCCAATCATGCCGGAGGCGCGGAGCGAAGGTCGTTGCGCGAGCACCGTGGATACGGCAGCCAAATGGTCCGTGTCCAAGGCGTGACGAAGCCCCAGCACCAACCCGAGTCCTAAAATGGTCAGGAATTCAGTATCCAGCATGACGGCATCAACAGGGATTGGCCCTGCAGCACAGACGTCGGCGGCACGATGGGACGTCAGCCGCCTCGAGCGTGCATTTCGAGATGGGGATCTTCGCGAAGTTTCTCAATACCGATGAGCCCCCCGACACGCAACCCGTCCCGTTCAAGCGCCTTGCGCTCTTCTGCGCCCCGGTCGCGGCGGCCTTCCCAGCCGGCGCGGATCAAGGCTCGCATCTCGTCATCCGAGGCGCCGGCGCGGAGGGGCTTGCGCAGATCCGTTCCCGTCGTCGCGTACAGACAGCGGTACCACATGCCGTCGGCGGTCACCCGGCTGCGATCGCAGGTCGCACAGAACGGCGTGGTCGTCGAAGGAATAATCCCAAAGGTCGTCCCATCCGGCAACAGAAATCGCTGCGCCGGCGCAGCTCCCCGCTCAGGCATCGGCTCGATCGTCCCATAGTGCTCGCTCAGCAGGGTGAGCATCGCGGCTCGGGAGAGCACTTTTTCTTGAGACCACTCGTTCGCACCACCGACGTCCATATATTCGATAAACCGAACCTCCGCCTGCACCTGCTTGCCGAACTCGATCAGCGCGACCAACTCATCGTCATTGAAACCCCGAATCGCCACCGTATCGAGTTTCAAGCCGGTGAATCCCGCCCGAGCCACCGACTCAATCCCTTCCATCACGCGCGCATACTCATCACGGCGGGTCAGTTGACGAAATCGTTCCGGTCTCAGCGTATCGAGACTGACCGTGATGCGGTGCAGCCCTGCCTCATACAGCGCCTCAGCCTGATCCGCCAGAAGAATGCCGTTCGTCGTCAGCGCGATATCCGTCACCCGCCGGTTTTGGAGCAACAGGCGAATCAGCCGAGGCAAATTGCGTCGAAGCAACGGCTCTCCACCGGTCAACCGCACGCGATCCACGCCGAGGTCGGTGAAATAGCCGGTCAGGCCTGCCATTTCCTCATGGGTCAGCACATCCTCGCGCGGCAGCCAGACATAGTCCTCCTCCGGCATGCAGTACTTGCAGCGGAGATTGCATCGATCCGTCACGGACAAACGCAAGCTGCGAAGCGGCCGACCAGAAGACATCGCCGCGGCAACAGGCTATCTCTTAGTTAATTCGCTCATGATCAGTAGCTTCCTCTTATCCTTCGACACGCTTCACGCCTTACGCCTCACGCATCCCTACGGATGTTCCTCCACCCAGACTTCGCCTTCCGGCGTGTGTTCGAGTTTCCAGATCGGCGTGATTTGTTTCAATTCATCGATCGCCCACTTGCAGGCACGGAACGCCTCGGCCCGATGCTCAGCCCCCACGACAATCAACACGATGTTTTCGCCGATGCCGATTTCGCCATACCGGTGGAGGATCGCGACCTCGATGATGTCAAAATCCTTCAACGCCCGCTCGCGGATTTCGCGCAGCTTCTTTTGGGCCATCCCTTCGTAATGCTCGAAGGTAATGCTGTCGACATCGCGCCCTTTGGACCGATCACGCGCCGTCCCGAGAAAAATCGAAATGCCGCCGATGCGCTTCGACCGGCCTCGCACCCGATTGATCTCCGCATCGACGGAAAAATCTTCCCGCTGCACACGGACAAACTGGGCATCGTCATCTGGCCTCTGGTCGATCCACTGTGGACTGTTCCACCGGCAAAGGCGGCAACAATGCATCTCGTCGCCGTCTCGAATTTCCGTTTCTTCGTGGGCGATTTCCTGATTGACCGACACCAGAACCTTCTTCTTATGGATCAACTCCCCGATCGCGGGATATCCGGCATCCAAAGACCGACCAAGTCCTTCACTTGCCTTCCATTGTTCAGATGCAAGCGACAGAGACTCTTGATTCCCCGCCAGCGACTTTCGTCATCCCAAAGAGCCGGATCGTGACCACGAAATAACCTTATCAGTTACTTGAACTATTATACGTTAACGCCTTGTAAATGTTCCAGACTTTCCACCTGACTTTGAGAGCAAACAGATGTCACTGAAACTCATCCCGCGATCGATCGCCTTGCACATATCGTAGATCGTGAGCGCCGCCACCGAGGCCGCCGTCATCGCTTCCATCTCCACCCCGGTCGGCCCAGTCGTCTTGGCCGTCGCCAGAATGGTGATCGAACAGCGGCCTTCGCGATCCGGCTGAGATTCTTCTTTAAATGAGATATCGACACTGGTGAGGAGAATCGGATGGCACATGGGAATGAGGTCCGGAGTCTTCTTGGCTCCCATCACGCCGGCGACCTGCGCGACGGACAAGACATCGCCCTTGGCAATCTTGCCGCGTTGAATCTTTTCAAGGGTTTCCGGCTGGAGAAAGACTGTGGCCTGAGCCGTCGCGGCCCGCTCGGTCGAATCTTTGGCACTGACATCGACCATCCGCGCCCGTCCTGACTCGTTGAAGTGCGTAAATTCTGCCATTTTCCTCGCTGAATCAGCCGGTTGTAGGAAGAAACGTGAGGGGATTATAGGAGCCGGTGGAAAGGGCAGTCAAGGGAGGGGGAGGGAGCGGCCAGGTGCCCTTTTTGCTCGCAGAGCCCCCACGATGAAACGGTGGTCGCTCGATGCGCGCAGTAAAGGGCAGCCTTGGCCACTCCCTTATAAGAGAGGTAGAAAGAATCGGAAGGCCCATGATGGACGCGCGCAGTTGGGGATTCAATCAGGCCACCCCCCAAAAGGGAAAAAGGTGGAAAGATAGATTGGGAAAGGAAGTGTGACCCACTGCTCCCTATGAGGAAACGAATTGAGAAATCGACAGCCCAGATCTCGGTGACTGGAACAGGACGAAAGATTGAACTAGTCTTGGACGTTCAAGTAGACTGCCTTCCACCAGAGTGTTCAAGCGACCGTGCTATGATTCATGTAGGGGTAACTAGCATGAACATCGATGACCAGATTCTGAGAGCGTATGCCACTATCACCTCGATTCGGGCTAACGTTCCGGAGCGCCACGAGGTTGAAGAGCGGTGGGTCAAGGAGTTCAACGTTGCGATCGAGAAACTTGAGAAGTCATTGGACATTGATCTGCAAGAATTCAAGGTTCCGCAAGACGCGCTCAAACGATTTGTCGCTTCGTGCAACAGCCTGACGAATGACGTGACGTATCTCGAAGGTCTGTGGTGCGAACGGGCCATTCTGATGCAGAAGCTTGACTCGGTGCTTATGTACTTCACGGGCTTGCAAGACCGAGAAGACAATAAGATTGGTTTTCATCCATTTAAATAGTGCGGCAGGTAGGGACTGAGGCTCACTCGTCACGCAAGTCCCGCTCATCGCGCTTGCCGCGACTCCACTCCGTGATTTCGCGACAAATTGTTATAAAATGCGGGTTTAGGAAATGCCAATGGCGGCGTCATCCTACGGGCACCGACCCCGAATGTGCAACCTTCATCGTGCCACCGAGCTTGTTTGCCTCTTCTCTCTGGTAACGAGCATCCGTATGGGGTCTCATTGCACCCGCCGAGTGAACATATTTTCATGGCGCGCGTTCTGCGAGCAAGAAAGCCACCTGGGCGTACCCCTCCCCCCTCGCTCACCCCACTAACGATAGATTGACAGCCTGAAATCCAATCCTTGAGAATGTCGGCATGGCCTATCGTGTGATCATTGAACGGCTGGAATTTCAAGGGCGCTGCGGCGTCACTGCCGGCGGAGCGGCGGCGACCGCAGCCACTGGCGATCGATCTGGAACTGGACTGTCGAAGGAACCGCCGCCGAAGCTGCGGACCAGATCAACAAGACCGTGGACTATGCCCAGGTGGCTGAGCGGATCGTCGAGTTGGGCGAGACTCAGGACTGTGCGCTCCTGGAAACATTCACGGAGCAGGTCCTTACGATGTTGTTTACGGAATTTCCCTGTTGCGAAGGTCTCACTCTGGCTCAGAAAGCTGGCGCCTCCGCTCTACATATGACTGGATCGGTTGGCGTGAAGGTGGAACGGAGCCGCATGGCACATCAGCCGCAGCATGACTGATCCAGCTCCCTCACTTTCTTAGCGCAGCAGCTCCAGCTCCATCGCTTACCGAAAGGCAAGGTGCTCGACGTCGCGGCCGGGTCTGGACGCAATGCGCTCTATCTGGCCTCACACGGGTTTCAGGTCGATGCGATGGACCGCGATGAACAGGCCATGGCACAGCTCGCTGCCACGGCGAAACAACGGAACCTCCCCAATCTCAGTGTCCGGACGGTGGACCTCGAACGAAAAACAGAGGAACGACCGGAGTTTCCGAAGCAGGAATATGATGTGATCGTCGTGTTCTTCTATCTCCATCGCGCACTGTTCCCCGCCCTCATCGATTCACTGAAACCGAACGGGGTCTTAATCTACGAGACCTTCACCATCGACAACTACTTGCGCCATCACCATCCACGCCGATGGGAATTTTGCCTCGCGCACAACGAATTGCTCCGGCTCACATCCACTCTCCGCGTGCTGTCGTACGACGAAGGCGAACACGACGGCAGCCATGGACCCGGTTCTGTCTTCACCGCGCGACTCGTCGCCCAACAAGCAGGCCCCAGCAGCCTGCCGCACGAGTCGACATGAGTCGCATCGATCTCCATCTCCATACGACCCACTCCGATGGAAGCCTCTCGCCGGCTGAGGTCCTACGGCTTGCCCACAAGGCAAAGGTCACTGCGCTGGCCATCACAGACCACGACATTGTCTCCGGCATTCCCGAAGCCATAGCAGCCGGAGCTGAGCTGGGAATTGAAATCATTCCCGGCGTGGAAATCAGCTCCTGCATTGGCAATAGTGAGCTCCATATCCTTGGCTATTGCATAGACTGGCAAGACCCGGAACTGAATCGACGCTTGGCCACCTTGCGCGAGAGTCGGCATACCCGTAATCCGCAGATCATCGAACGGCTGCGCTCATTGGGGCTGGACGTGACCTATGAAGAGGTGCGGGCTTTGGCCGGCACGGATTCGGTCGGCCGGCCGCATATTGCGCGGCTCTTGATGGACAAGAAGTATGTCACGTCCGCCAAAGACGCCTTTGACCGATATCTGGCAGAGGGACGCCCGGCCTATGTGGCGCGTGAACTGCCCCAGCCGGCGGATGCCATCGCCTGGATCAGAGCCGCCGGCGGCGTGGCCGTGCTGGCCCATCCTACCTGGGCCAAGGTGTCTGGAGAAGGGCTGAACACACTCCTGACGACATTGAAAGCCGAAGGCCTCGGCGGCATCGAAGTCCACTACAGTACGCACACGAAGCGACAGACGACGGAGTATCTCGATCTGGCCAAACGGCTGGACATGCTGGTGACCGGTGGAAGCGATTTCCACGGCATCACCAAGCCGGACATCGAAGTGGGTACGGGCCGGGGCGACTTGAAAGTTCCCGAGAAGTTGCTCGATCCCCTCAAGAAAGCCGCCCTCCTCGTACATCGTTCGTGAGGCTTCGCGAGACTCGCGAGACGTGTGCGGCAGGCGCGTCCATGGACAAAGCGGCTGTCTTGGCAGACTCAGGCGGGCAAGTACGTAACGCAAGCGTTTCGGTATCCTACTAGCCTATGTCTCGAGACACCGCCGCTCATTTCTCCCAATTCGTTGACTCTCCTCTCCTATCCGCTACACTTTGAGACATTCACGGACCTCCTCAAAGATTCCTATGTCGAAATCCTGGACTTGGATCGCTCCCTATATCTTTGCCATCTTGGCTGTGCTCCTAGCCGGTCCCTTGCTGAGCAACCTGGCATTGGTCCAATCTGTCTCGGTTCCGTATGTGCAGCTCAGTGGGCCTCACGCCATTCGATTGATTGCCAACCTCCTCGCGCTCGTCATCCTCTGGATCTTCGCCTTCGCTGCCTCTCAGCAAATCCCGGACAACGGCCGAGGATCAAGCTTTCTCCGCAACCTCGTCCTTCCGCTCACGACCCTCGTCGTCATTCTCTTCGCCAACAAAGCGTTTAGGACCGTGGGCCTGCCACTGATCGAACAGATCGGCCCTTCTCGATTCGCCATGGGGTATGCAATCGGTCTCGTCGGTTCCGGTCTCTGGCTCACGGCAGCCTGGATCCTTAACCGGAATTCGCTGCGCGAAGCCTTCGCTCCCCCTAGACAGACACGACGCCAAGAGGCGCAGGTGCTCTCCGAGGATGAGGACGCAGGACAAGAAGAAGAGACAGCAGCTCCGTCAGAACCAACAAGTACAGCCGCCACGTCAACGATCAATGGCTCCACACCAGGCATGCTCGGGCGCTACAGGGTGTTGAAAGAACTCGGACGCGGCGCAATGGGACTTGTCTACCTGGGAAAAGATCCAACGATCCAGCGTTTCGTGGCCATCAAGACCATGCGACTCGATCAGCATCGACCACGACGACAAGCTGCAAGACGTCAAGGCACGGTTTTTCCGCGAAGCAGAATCCACCGGGCGTCTCTCCCACCCCAACATCGTGACCATCTATGATGCAGGAGAAGAAGACGATTTAGGGTATATCGCGATGGAACTCATCGAGGGAACCCCCCTGAAACAGTGGGCACGGAAACCCAACTTGATGCCGGTCAACGAGGTCCTCCTGACTGTGGCCACCGTCGCGGATGCCCTGGACTACGCCCATCAACAAGGCGTCGTCCATCGTGACATCAAGCCGGCGAACATCATGCTCACGAAGGATCGCATCGTCAAAGTCATGGATTTCGGTATTGCGAAGATGGCCTCGAGCAGCAAGACACAAACGAATATTGTGTTGGGCACGCCGACGTACATGTCACCGGAACAAATCGCAGGCAAGAAAGTGGACGGTCGGTCGGACATCTTTTCACTCGGCGTCGTGCTGTTCGAACTCCTCACTGGACAGCTGCCGTTTACCGCCGACAACTTGTCGGCCGTGCTGTTCAGCATCGCCCATCATCCGCATCCCGCCATTCAGACCTTGAGGACCGGATCTTCCCCCGATGGTGCAGGAGATCGTGGATCGCGCGTTACAGAAAGAGTTGCCTCACCGCTATCGGCGCGCGGAAGAATTCGCGAGCGAACTCCGTGCCTGTCTGCAGAGTCTCGCGGCCTGAGGGAGGTGTCGTCTGGCCCTCGAACGATTGCATAGCGCCAAATCCGATACCGGCCTTAAACGGCCCCATAACGAGGATCGCTTTGTGGCCGACCCTCCGCTCGGACTCTATGTCGTCTGTGACGGCATGGGCGGCGGCAACGCCGGCGAGATTGCCAGCGCCCTCGCAGTCGAGACGATCCACGCGCATCTGGCCGAGGCAGCCCAGCACGCAGACCTGCCGCTGATCGGCCCCTGCGATGCCACGGTGTCTGCACCGGCCAATCGTCTTGCCAGCGCGATTCGTGCAGCGAACGATGTCGTTCATCGCGAGTCATGGAGCAGGCCTGACTATGCCGGGATGGGTACCACCGTGGTCGCCGCACTGCTCCGTGAGGAGGTGCTCGCCATTGCCCATGTCGGAGACAGCCGGCTCTACCTCGTTCGAAACGGGACAATCCAAGCCCTCACCACAGACCATTCCTGGGTCGCCGAACAGATCCTCAAGGGGTTCATCACGGAAGAAGAGGCCGAACGCTCCCCCGCAGAAACATCGTGACGAAAGCCCTCGGCGTCGAGAGCAGCGTCGACGTGGAACTGACGGAGGTTCCGGTCAAGAGCGGAGACATGCTGTTGTTATGCTCAGACGGACTGACCCGTGGTGTCCACCCGAACGACATTCTTCACATCCTCAGTGGATCGGAAGACCTCCCCGCCATGTCCGATCGCCTCATCGTCATGGCAAACGAAGCCGGCGGCGACGACAACACGACCGTGGTCGTCGTGGCCCTGCGGGATGAACTCCAAGCCGGACTGTGGGAGCGGCTGAAAAAACGATTCGTCGCGTAACGAATCAGAGAGGCCTTGCACAGGAGGGGACACCATGCCTGAAACTCTGCCACAACCAGCCACACTGCTCGTCAAACTTCACGGACAAGGCTCCCGGCATATCGAACTGACCCATGAGACATTGACGATCGGTCGGAAGGCCGACAATACCCTCGTGATCGAAGATCCCGCCGTCTCGGGGCATCATGCGCGGATCGTGAAGGTTCAGGCCGTCTTCTTTCTCGAAGATTTGATGAGCACCAACGGCACCGCCATCAATGGCCGTCCGATTACGCGCCACCAACTTCATGACGCCGACGTGATCACCATCGGTCAACACCGACTCGTGTTTCAAGAGAATGCGGTAGCCAGTACGGCGGCGCCGACTCCATTTGTCGATCTGGATCGAACCACGGTGCTCAGAGGAACGGACCGGACACCCGACAGACCGACGCTCACTGCCAAAGTCCTCGTTATCGCAGGAAAAACAGATAGGGTGGAATACCCACTCACCAAACAGGTGAATGTCATTGGGTCACAAGACGGAGCGGTCATTCGGTTGACCGGCTGGTTTGCCCCAAAATCTGCGGCGACGATCGCCCGACGAGGCCACAGCTACTCCATCAGCCCTTCTCAGGGCGCGAAGTCTCTGCTCGTCAACGGCACGGACGTTGTGGGACAACAGGACCTGAAGGATGGGGACCAGATCGAGGTGGCAGGCGTGACGCTGAGGTTCTGTGTGCACTCAGAAACCAAGAACACCTCTCGCTAACACCGCATCCGACTATTTGAAGAAGAGCGTGCCCTTCGGAAAGGTCTGGTAACAGCGGTCGGAAACCTCCTGGTCATGCGATTGTAGGCACTGGAGAATCTGCCCGCTCCCAGGTTTGATCGCTCTGCAGAATCGTTTAACATCCTCGTCGCACGCCGCCATCAATCGATTTCGATCTTCCTTCCACTTCACAAACCGCTCCTGCAACTGGCTTTGGCACAGCGGCGGAAGTTGTTTGGCACGCTGTTTCAGACAGCGCGTGCGGGCAGAACCGTCCAGAGAGTCGGGGCACAATTGTTCGATGTCCGCTTCGCACTTCAGCCTGGTAGCCTGCAGCGTACGAGGATCCAATCGCGTGACAACTGGAGCTTCAACACTTGAGTCGCGCGACCGATCATCGTCCGGCCTCGGCATGGCTGCCTCTGAAGGCAGCGGAGGAGAGGTGGGAATGGTTAAATCCAGCGTGGGTGGCGCAGACAGGGGAGACGGAGAACGTGCCGCCTGACGAGTCTCAGCAGGCAGTGCAGCCGAAGACAACTCTTCTTGTGACGGGAAATTGGTGGCCACCGTCACCCACACGAGCGCAAGGCCCAAGATGGTGATTGCGCCGGCAATGATACCGCTCGAAGACTGCTGCTGAGCCATGATTGCTCCCTATCTCTAGCCCGCATTATTCATGACGCTTCTGCTGCAAGCGCGGATACGCGGCTGCAACGGGCAGTCTCGCCGTTCAGCCCTTCAACATACTGCGCCAGTATGCCTCAGGGCTTCACGCCTCCGAGTGCCCGTCTCGCTTCGCGTCTGCATGCTTTCGCAATGAACCGTCATGAATAATGCAGGCTAACCAGACCCAGCATAGGATATGGCGTTAAAAAAATCGACGAATTGTCTAGTTTCTACCAGAAGCCTGTCCAGCATGATGGCTCGATCACGACATTGGATGAGTCTCGATGGCGAGGCAGACGCATGGAACCGCGAGGGAATGATCCGAAAGAGCAAGCAGGACGATGGGCAGGATTAGTTATCTGGAGTTTCGACGATGTGGTTTTCAAACCTGGTGCAGCCCTCGGCGAGCAGCCGATTGGTGAGCATTTCTCCAGGCCATTCGATGGGCAAATCGGCCGTGAAGATCCACACATCAGGAGAGGTCCACACGGGACCGTGGTCTTCAGGAAGTTCGGGATCAAACAGATCGGTCCAGACCGGCATGTACACGCCGTTCCCGCATTGCGTATGGAGATGCACGATCGTGCGTGCACGGACGAGCGGGTCCAGATCGCGCCAGACTGCCGCGGTCTCATCCGCCAGCCGATGGAGCCGCACGGCATTTTGCGCATCGAACATGGCATAGGCGGCGTAGACCGGTGCTTCGATCATATCGGGAGCCAGCGCCAACTCGGGACATTGCGCCACGAGGCCTTCAAGGAGAGCCCGACGATGCCGGTCCTCCAGCGAATCGGGCAGTCCAGAGTCCGGCACACCGATCAACTCAAAGAAGAGAAAGGCGGTACTCTCGACAGGCGGATACAGCCGAGCGGCAATTGAAGTGGCCCGCTGGGAATCCGCCACCGTACTCAAATGATCATTCAAACCCTGGAGGCTGAGCGGCTCCAGCGTCGAATCGGTCAATAGGCGCGACTCCACACGCACCACCGTCCCGGCAGAGAGCCGGAGATGTCGATGCAATAGCTCCGCTGTCGCAACCGGGTCGATCTTCAACTTGAGTGGATGGGCCAGATTGGCTTGGAGAGGAAGTTCCAAGGCCGCCATAATGGCATAGGACAATTTTTCATCGGCCGGCCCATCGATGAGCACGGAGCAGGATGCCTCCGCGAGAAGATCGAAGAGCCATTCCGCCATGTCCTCGTCCAGCGCCGCCAACACTGTTAAGAGATCATACTCCCGTCCCTGCTCCAAGAAGGCTTGCAGCGTATCGATTGCCGCCTCGGTATCGCCATGGTCATGGCGCCGGGCATTGATCAAGTGCACGAGATCTCGTGTGAGGGGATCAGGGCGAGACCAACTCAACATATCGACAGACTCCTACCGCACAGCCGTGCAGCACTGCTCTCCATGTTGCCAAACTTTTCCCGTGGTAGCAAGCGCTCCAACAGTTTATTCCCACAGGGTCCGGACCACCGGTCGGATGACGTCATGCTCACGATCCAATCACCTTCACCAACACGCGTTTTCGTCTCTGCCCGTCGAACTCCCCGTAGAAAATTTGTTCCCACGGACCGAAGTCCAACCGGCCTTCGGTAATCGCGACCACGACTTCTCGCCCCATCAGCTGGCGCTTGATGTGGGCGTCGCCGTTATCTTCTCCCGTCTCGTTGTGCCGATAGGTCGCGCCCTGAGGAACGAGCGTGTCCAAGAATCGGTCATAGTCCTTGAGTAAGCCTGGTTCGTCGTCATTAATATAGACGCTGGCCGTGATATGCATGGCATTGACCAGCACGAGCCCCTCTTGGACGCCGCTCTTCTTGACCGCCGCCTCAACCTGCTGCGTGATGTTGAGGTAGGCGCGCCGCGTCTTCGTCTCGAACCAGAGCTCTTCGCGATAGGATTTCATGGTCGTCGGTCAGTGGGCGCTCATTCTGCCGAACTGGACACTCAAGATGCAAGCCGCACCCTCTCTCCCACACCGTCAAGCAGTCAATCTGGCTGCTGCCGGTATATAATGATAGCGCGATGTCCGTCAAGAAGACGACCACGTCCTCACGCCCGCCGCTCTCTCCACGGCTTCGACTTTCAGCCCATGCCAAGATCGTCCTCCGTGGGCGCTATCTGGCCAAGAACGCTGCGGGAACGATCGTCGAGACGCCGGCACAACTATTCTGGCGCGTCGCGACCGACATCGCACAAGCCGAACGACTCTATCCCACCGCCGGCCGGCTGCCCCACGCGGCTCAACGCTGGTACGACTGCATGGCTCGCCTCGATTTTCTTCCCAATTCTCCCACACTGATGAATGCCGGGCGACGCCTCCAGCAACTCTCCGCCTGTTTCGTCCTCCCGGTCGAAGACTCCCTGGCCTCCATTTATGACAGCCTGAAACATCAGGCGCTCATCCACCAATCGGGCGGCGGCACGGGATTCTCGTTTAGTCACGTACGCCCTCACAACGACCGAGTCGCATCGTCAAGCGGCGTGGCCTCCGGACCGATTTCCTTCATGCGCCTCTTCAACCTTTCGACGGACGTCATTAAACAAGGCGGGACCAGGCGCGGTGCGAATATGGGCATCCTCCGTATCGACCACCCTGACATTCTCGACTTCATCGCACTCAAACAGACCCCAACCGAGATGACGAATTTTAATCTGTCGGTCGGTATCACCGATTCCTTCATGCAGGCCCTCGCCCGCCGTCGCACCTATGCCTTGATCAATCCCCATACCAACAAACCGACCAGGCGGCTCCCGGCACAGCTCATATTCGATCGGCTTGTCGAAGCGGCTTGGGCCAGCGGCGAGCCAGGCTTGGTCTTTCTGGACACGATCAATCGGGCCAATCCCACCCCTCGCCTTGGCGCCATCGAGTCGACCAACCCCTGCGGTGAACAACCGCTTCTGGCCTATGAGTCCTGTACCCTCGGCTCCATCAACGTGGCCAACTTCGTCGCACGACCGGATGCACGCCCCAGCATCGACTTCGTCCCGATTGGCTGAAACCATTTCCCTCGCCGTACGCTTCCTTGACAATGTGATCGATCGCAACCGGTTCCCGCTTCCTCACATCGACCGCATGACGAAACAAACGAGAAAAATCGGACTGGGCATCATGGGCTTCGCCGACCTACTCATCGCTCTCAATATCCCCTACAACTCCGAAGCCGCGCTCCAAACGGCTACGACTCTGATGGAATTTTTTCGATCCCGCGCCCATCTCGCATCGGCAGGGCTGGCCGCCGAACGTGGAGTCTTTCCTGCCTATCGAGGCAGCCGGCTCCAGACACTTCACCAGCGGCATCGAAACGCAACCGTGACCACCATTGCACCGACTGGCAGCATCAGCCTCATCGCCGGCTGCTCGCCTGGCATTGAACCGTTATACGGTGTGCAGGAAGTCCGCCGCATCATGGACGGCGATCGTGCTCACCTCGCTTCATCCAGCCTTCGTCCGGCGCGCACGTGCACTCGGTCTCGATCTCGACTCACTTCGGCCCGACCTGGCGGCTCATCCTTCGATTCAACATGTGACCCATATCCCCGAAGAGCTGCGTCGACTTATTTGTCACGGCGCATGATGTCTCACCCGAACATCATGTGCGTATGCAAGCCGTGTTTCAGCGATATAGCGACAGCGGTGTCTCGAAAACCATCAATTTGCCGGCCACGGCGACCAAAGCCGAAGTAGCCGCAGCCTTTCTCCTCGCATACCAACTCGGATGCAAAGGCCTCACCGTCTTTCGTACGGGCAGTCGGGAACGACAAGTCTTTTCCTGCAGCCCTTCGCATCCCTGTTGAACCTTGCCGCTCGTACGCGCAATTCCTCAACAAAATTGACACCACTCGGCGATGGTGATAGGTATTTTCACAGACTAGTCCACGTGGGAATCGAATCGCTCAGTAGGGAGGTGCTCGATGGCTGCGCTCGTTGGGAACCTGACATCAGTCTGGAGTCCTTTTGATTGGACTCTTCTCTTCGCCCGCCAACCAGAACCGGATTTGGAATTCACGGAAGAGGAACTCGATCAAACGATCACCACGAAAGCCAGGGGCCCGCTGAACCCCCGCAAGAAATCCGGTGGGGGAAGCCCGATCCTCTGGGTACTTCTCCTGGCTCTTGTCGGCGGCATTGCCTATGTCTCGATGGAACCGGAAATGCTGACAGAATGGCTGAGCCCCTACCTGGGTGAGAGCACCCCGCCACCACCGGTGACCATGAAACCGAAGCCGGCGACCCCGGCACCCGTGGCACCACCGGCACCCGCGCCACAAGCCGCTCCCAGTCCGAATACCCGAAGCCCCAGCCCCCTTGGCTCCAGCAACCTCTCCCGCCACTGCCGTCGCCCCTGCTGCCCCAGCAGTCGTTCCACCAGCCCAAACGGCAGCAAGACCCGCTGCACCAGTCGTACCTCCTCTCAACCCGATGTTCAGCGAAGGACAGAAAGTGACCGTCACAGCAGACGAAATGGCTCCCGGCGGAAGCATTCCGTTGTTCGCAGATTCATCGAGCAGCAAGCCTGGGCCAATCGTTCGTCCAGGGGTCTCACTGACCGTCATGGACGGTGATCTACAGCCCGGCGGCTGGATGTATTTGGTACGCACCGACGAAGGTGCTAAAGGGTTGGGTATCGGAGAAACGTCTTCGTTTGAAGTTCTGATCCTCTCATGTTCTCTCACGCGAGCGGCCTGCCGAACAGCACATTCTCGCCTGTTCAGACGATCTCCCTGTGCTATAATCCGCCCGTTTTATATCCCGTAACCAAACCCACAGTATCGAGACGATTCTATGGCCACGCTCACAGCGATTATCTTTGACTTTGATGGCGTGATCGCGGACACCGAGCCCCTCCATTTCGCCGGCTTTCGTCAGACGCTGGCTGAGATCGGCATCAGCCTGACTGAATCCGACTACTACGCCAACTACTTGGGGTACGACGATCGGGGCTGTTTTATCGCAGCGCTCACCGCGCACCAGCGGCCCACGGACCCAGCCGCCCTCGCACAACTGATGCAACGAAAAGCCCATGCCTATCTAGAATCGGTGAAGGATCATCTGGTCATTTTCCCCGGGGTGCGCGAGTTTGTGCGCGAAGCCGCCGCCGCCTACCCCTTGGCCATCGCGTCCGGCGCCCTCCGCCATGAGATCGAAATGATCCTTGAACAGGCAGGGCTTCGAAAAGAATTTCTTCACATCACCAGCGCAGAAGACGTGACCAGAGGAAAGCCCGATCCGCAACCCTTTCTCCATGCCCTCAACGCGTTGAATCGACAATGCCGAGAGCAGGCCATCACCGCCGGATCCTGCTTGGTGATCGAGGATTCGATCCCGGGTATCCGCGGCGCGAAAACCGCCGGGATGAAAGTCCTCGCCGTGGCGAACACACACACGATCCAAGATCTGCATGAAGCCCATGCGGTCACCAAGAGCCTTTCACAGGTTCGCCTCAGCGAACTCCGCGAACGCTTGTGGCCGTCTGCCTAAGAACCGAGTGGTATGAGAATCTGCTCTCTGCTTCCCAGTGCGACCGAAGTGATTGCCTTGCTCGGCCTGAGCGATGCGTTGGTCGGGATCAGCCACGAGTGCGACTATCCGCCATCGGTCAGAACACGTGCCCATCATGGTCGAACCGATGATTCCTCCTCATGGACTGGCGAGCGCCGACATCGACAGACAAGTCGGTCAGCTTGTGGCGTCAGGACAACGACTCTATCGCCTGAAAGACCATCTGTTGCGGCAGGCGCAACCCGATCTGATCTTATCCCAAGACCTCTGTCATGTCTGTGCTGTCACACCGGACCAACTACACGACGCCCTTTGCTCCATGCCTCGGCAACCGACCGTCCTCACGTTGAACCCCGGTACGGTCCATGACGTCATCGATGATGTCGTTCGGATCGGTGACGCCGCCGGTCGGTCGGCGGAGGGCCACCGTCTCGCCACGCAATTACGTGATCGACTGGACGCCATCCGGACTCGAGTCCAGGACATCTCGCATCGCCCTCGCGTGGTCTGTATCGAATGGCTCTCTCCACTGTACGTCGCAGGCCATTGGGTTCCTGAAATGGTCCAGCTAGCCGGCGGCCAGGATGTCCTGGCACAGCCTGGTAGCCCCTCGCGGATTGTGACGTGGGACGAGGTCCAGTCCGCGGCCCCGGATATCCTCATCGTGATGCCCTGCGGTTTTTCCGTTGACCAAACGCAAACAGAGCTGTTCCGGATGAGACAACAACCGGGTCAATGGAGCCTGTCCTCCAACCTGGCGCAACACACATTCCTGGTCGACGCCTCTTCCTATTTCAGTAGACCAGGCCCTCGTCTGATCGACGGCATCGAACTCTTGGCGGCCATCCTGCACCCGTCAGATCACGAACATATTCATGAATCCATGGCCTGTCGCCTTGGACCACTGCCGATTCACCAACACCCATGACTTCACTCTCCGTCGCCGACGCGCAAGCCTACTGCACGGCTCTCACCAAGAAGAGCGGAAGCAATTTCTACTATTCCTTCCTCTTTCTTCCGAGAAAACGACGCGCCGCGATGTACACAGTCTATGCGTTCTGTAAGGAAGTCGACAATGCGGTCGACGAGCCGCCGGCAGGAAGTAACCCTCAGGAGGAACTGCGACGATGGCGGGCCGAACTCGAAGCGGCCTACCGCGGCACGCCGACCTTCCCGGTGACCATTAGTTTGGCCGAGCATGTGAGACAACTCTCTATCCCGCAGGCCTATTTCGATGAACTGATCAAAGGGGTCGAAATGGATCTCACGGCGTCTCGGTACGCCTCGTTTCAAGACCTCTCGCTCTACTGCTATCGTGTTGCGTCGGTCGTGGGACTGATCTGCCTCCATATCTTCGGCCCCACATCGGCCAGGGCACAAGACTATGCCGTCGCTCTCGGCCTCGCATTTCAACTGACGAACATTCTACGGGACATCGGAACCGACGCAGCCCAAGGCCGCATCTATCTCCCGCAAGAAGATCTCGACAAGTTTGGCTGCACCGATCAGACAATCCTCCAGCGGCAGGAAAGCGACGCAATCCGCGAACTGTTTCATTTCGAAACCGCGAGAGCCCATGAGTACTACGCGAAAGCGCAGGCGGCGTTCGAATCCCTGTCGGCAAGCGACCGGCAGGCGTTGACTGTCGCTGAAATCATGCGCGCCGTGTATTTCAGAATTCTGAAAAAGATTGAGGAACCGAGGCATCGGATATTCGGCCCTCGCGCCAGACTCGCAGCGAGTCGTCGACTGGCCGTGGCCGCCGGAGTTTGGTTCCGCTCCCGATCCTCGTGACACCCACTAGCACCCAGTCCGTCGCGATTCTTGGAGGAGGCCCGGCCGGTCTCACTGCCGCCTACCGTCTCGCCCACCTTGGCTATCGAGTCACGGTCGTCGATCACCGCCCCCCTGCTTGGAAGCGCCGTCATAGGCGAAGGCTCTCACAACGACCCTGAGCCCTTCACCATTCTCGGCTGCCATCACGCGACACAAGCCTTGCTGCACTCACTGCATCCCAGTCCACAGCAGCCGGCAGAAATTGCAATCCCACTGGAATTTCGTCTCCCTGACGGCTCCCTCGTTCATTACCCGCACACCTCCTTCCCCGCTCCTCTTCATACGTGGGCAAACCTCCTGAGATTTGCCGGCATCCCCTGGAAAGAACGATGGCTGCTGGCATCATGGATGGAACAGGTGTGGGAAGGCGATGCGCAGTTGCCTGCCGACCTGGAGCAACGCATCGCAGACGAGTGGCTTGCTTCAATCGGACAAAGCGCGCAGACGCGCCGTGTCGTCTGGAATCCCCTCGCGCAATGGCTGACCGGCAATGACCTCTCTACGATGTCCGCCGATGCCTTCGTACTCTCGATGAAACCCTTGTTTCTCAGCACTCGCCCGGATAGCCGCATATCGGTCGTGCAGGACTCGCTTCAGACCTGTTTCGTACAGCCGATCACCGAGGTATTGACCCAGGTTGGCGCCACCATACTGCGCAATACTGAAGCTACACAGCTCCGTTACGAACAAGACCGCATCTCGGGCGTCCTGCTGCAGGATGGTTCCCTGTTGCAAGCCGATTGGTATGTGGCAGCCCTGCCCCAGCAACACCTCACGCCCTTGCTTCCAGAACGATGGCTGACCCGCTACGCCTATTTTCAACATCTCGCGGAGTTGCGATCGATCGACAGCACAATCCTTCACGTGGATGTCGAGCAACCCTGTGCCATCCCTCGCCTCGTCCTGCTGAGCGACACATCACTTTCACTCGGTACTTGTGACAGCGACAACGACTGATCGCACAAGATTCTCTCTCGTCACGACCGACAGTCAATTCGCGCAGGTTCGACCAGACTCAAATCTTGATGTCGCTATCCCTGACCTACTCAGATCATGGGGGCTCCTCATCGCCGAACGCAGCGTTGTCTCGACCCGCCATCGAACGATCTCCAACGCCATACTCTCACTCAGGCCTGGAACCAAATTACATCGACCCATCCAACGCAGTCCGATTGAAAACTTGCTCGTAGCAGGCAGCCTGGACCGATACAGGCTGGCCTCCCAACCTCGAAAGTGCCATTGTCAGTGGCAACCGCTGCGCTGAAGCGATCGCGCGCTGATAAGTCGGCGTGACGATATACTCGGAGTGCGAGTACAAAGCCAGATCGGTAATCGAACAGCACTTCTACAGCCAGAGATCTCCATTCCCAGAAACCGTGAAACGTGAGACGTGAAATGTGAATGTGAAACGAGGGTGAAACGCGGAGCTGCGGCCCTGCATGGGCCAAGGCGCGTCTTAGTGCCCTGAGTCTGTCTTGACAGACTCAGGGCTGGCAGGTGAAATAACCGCGAGGGTTTCCCGGTGAGAACAGAGACCTGGTTAATCATCCTGAGGAATAATTTACCGACTACAGAACTTCGACTTGACCACCAAATCCGGCTGCCCATCATTATCCAAATCAAACATCGCCTGATTGAGACTCGAACAGTGCTTTGCCTTTGGCCCTTGCCCATTCAACTTGACCGGCTTCCAGGTATTCTGCCGAAGGATCTCGTGCTGGTATCGTAGCCGCCATCGATCATCCCCATCCTCACGAAAAGCCTCCAGCACTTTTGCGCAGAGCTTGCTGTCCCTGCCCACAACAAGCGATACCCTCGCTCACCAGCCCAAGCCACACCGACGCACATCATGAAGACGAGGAAACCGAACACAAGCCGTTTCATGGATGGCATGCTTCCCTCCTCTAATTCCACCAGGACTTGCAATGTGTGCAACCACTTTTCCCCACGTTTCTCTTCCATTGACAAGAAAACTCGGCCCGCCTAAAATCCATTGAACGTTTCAACCACTCCATCTCATCATCATGCCCCTGCTCGAACTCAGCAAGTCTCTGCACAACTGCCAGCGTTGTAAGCTCTCAAAGATGGGCCGAACTCAAGTCGTATTTGGCGTGGGAAATCCGCACGCGACCGTGATGTTTGTGGGGGAAGCGCCTGGTTTCCATGAAGACCAGCAGGGGGAACCGTTTGTCGGGGCTGCGGGAAAACTCTTGAACGACTTGCTGCAATCCGCAAGATTGTCACGTAGCGATATCTACATCGCCAATGTGATCAAATGCCGCCCCCCGAACAACCGCGACCCGGAACCGGATGAAGTCGAGACGTGCAAACCGTTTCTGATGCAACAGATCGCGATGATCCACCCGAAACTGGTCTGCACGTTAGGGAATTGGGCGACACAAACATTGCTGGAACGCAAGGTGGGGATTACAAAGGTTCGCGGCCAGGCGTTTTACTTAAAAGACTTTGTCCTCTTCCCCTTGCTTCATCCAGCCGCAGCCTTACACCAGGGCAGCATGCTCGAACCGCTTCGTGAGGACTTCAAGAAGCTGAGAGAGTTTCTTGACCGCCAGGCGAAACCGGTCAACCCCACAGAAACCGCAACTGTCCCAGTTGCTCCCACGCTACAGATCGACCCGCCTCAACCAGCGCAGATGGAGCTTTTTTGATAGACCGGGCGAAGGGACAGAGTCCCATTCCTGGAACCAGGGTTCTCGTAACGAGTTTACGCGTTTTCCGCCTTCGCAGACGAGGCGGCCTTGGAATCCGTCGCCGACTCACCTTCTAATTCGATCGGTTTTTCTTCCTCCGGCACATCGAACCAGGACACGAGCATCTCGTCCCACCAGGTTTCGTCGATCTCTTTCCCAGGATCGCTGCCGAGAAACCCGACATCGTCCTTCGTGATGTCGGGGCCGACCAACTGGGGCTGGAACTTCGCTCGTTCGACGATTTCTTTCGTGGCATATCCCTCCGACTATCCAGGAATCAGGATCGGCCCGACGGGACTTGTAGGCCTTGAGCCCGATCTTCAGATACATGAAGATCTGCTGTTGCGCAGGATCCCCGACGCCGGATTGCGGCAAACCTAAGGTCTTTTCAATCTTCTTACGCCAATGCCGATCGTCGTATCGCGACGTAATCAACTGGAGCATGGTCTTTCCATGTTCGGCATCAAGCGGCATGATATTCGTCACTCTCTTTACGATCTTAGATGCTGTTTAAAAAAAGCTGTAGCACGCGCCCACGCGTCTTTGGCCGCCTCCGGCCGATACACAGTCTTATCCGTATCCCGAAAAAAGGCATGAGGCGCGCCGGGATAGGTCTTGATCTCGCCGGGCTTATTATATTTCTTGAAGCCTGCCGCAAGCCGCTGAACATCCGCCTTGGTAATCCAGCCGTCATCCTCCCCATAGAAGTACAGGACAGGAGCCGACAGCTGTTGAAGCGGCGCATCGGGATTCGGCACCTGACCATAGAACGGCGCCGCCGCTTTGATATCTTTGTTCACACAAGGCAGCATGAGCGCATAGGACCCGCCCATACAGAATCCGGTCACTCCGATTCTCGTGGCGTCGACTTCGGGAACGGACTTCAGATAGGCGACGGTGGCATTGAGATCCTTCAGTCCATCCTCCTGCTGCAGCGTATTCATCAACTTGCCCGCCTCGCCAGGATCGGTGGTAAGGGCGTTCCCCAATCGGGAGTACAGATCCGGAGCGATTGCCACATACCCCTCAGCGGCATAGCGCTTTGCCACGTCCTTGATGTGGTCGGTCAGTCCCCACCATTCCTGGACCACGATAATCGCGGGGCGTCGTTCCTTGGTCTGCGGGGCTGCCACATAGGCCCGCATCGTCACCTTGTCGCTGGGATACTGGACCAGCGTTTCTCTCATTGACTCGGCCATGGGTCACCTCCGCGCTGATGCGAGTTCTGAGTTATGAGTTCTGAGTGCTCAGTTATGAACTCCGAGTTAAAAATATTGTCTCGCGTTTCAATCTTCAACTCAGAACGCAACACTCAAGACTCAGAACTGGCAGCTAGTCGCTGATCGCGCTAGCTGCCTGCCACCATCATCTCTGCAATCTTCACAGTTGGACTGGCAATGCGCCCACGAAACACGAGATCGCTGCCGATCATCTCGATTCCCGCAAACATATCCTTCAGGTTGCCCGCAATCGTGATCTCTTCCACAGGATAGGCCAACTCGCCCCCTTCGATCCAAAACCCGGAGGCTCCCCGTGAATAATCACCGGTCACCATGTTGATGCCGAAGCCGATGAGGTCCGTGACATACAGACCCTGCTTCACAGTCTTGATAATGTCTTGCGTCGTCTTCGTTCCGGGCGCGAGATAGAAATTCGTGGGACCGACCGACGGATTCTCGCCGACGCTGCGCGAGGCGTTGCCGGTCGAGGCCAAACCGAGCTTCCTTCCTGAATAGGTATCGAGCAGGTAGCTCTTCAATACCCCTCGTTCCACCACTGTCGTCTTCCTGGTCGGCAGACCTTCGCCATCGAACGGTCGAGAGCCCAGTCCTCCGACCACTCGTCCATCGTCATAGACCGTGACATATTCAGGGGCCAGCGGTTTGTCCAATTGGCCTGCCAAGAACGACGCACCTTTATAGAGTGAATACCCTGACACCGCGCTGCAGAGATTCCCCATGAGACTTCCGGCCGTTTCGGGGTCGAAGACGACAGGAACTCGTTGGGTCGCCACTTTCCTCGCTCCGAGCTTTCGGACCGTCCGCCGCGCCGCTTCCAGTCCCACCGCCTCCGGAGAATCCAGCTTGGCGAATTTCCGTTGCACATCGTACCAGGAGTCGCGTTGCATGGCCCCGGTCTCCGGATCGGTGGCGATGGGCGATACCGACATTGAGAAACTCGAACTCTGGTACTCTCCCAGGAATCCGTGACTGTTGCCCAGCACAACGCGCCCCGAGGAGGAGTCGAAGTCGCCCCCTTCAGAATTCGTCACGCGCTCATCCGTAGACATGGCGGCAGCCTCTACCCGTTTGGCCAATTCGATCTGCTGCTCCGTATTCAGTCTGGTGGGATCGAAGAGATCCAAATCCGGCTTCTCTCCCGCCATCTGATCCGCCGCCGGCAAGCCGGACACCTGATCTTCCACGACAGCCTTCGCCAAGGTACAGGTCTCGGCGACAAGTTGATTCAAGGAGTCCGCTGAGAAGTCTGAGGTGGAGGTACTGGCAGAACGTTTCCCGACAAACACACGCAAGCCGAGATGTTTTTCCCGCGCTTTCGTGAGACGGTCGACGGCACCCAACCGGACTTGCACCGAAAAGGTTTCGCCATCGGCGATAATGATATCCGCTTCCGTCGCCCCACTGCGCTTCGCCTTGGCCAAGAGATCCATGGCGAGCTGGCTATACCCATCGCGCTGCTGTATCTGCTGATTCATCGCTGCGTCCCGCCCACGGTGATTTCGTCGATTCGAATCGTCGGCAGACCGACACCCACCGGAACGGACTGCCCTTCCTTGCCGCAGGTACCAATGCCCTCGTCGAGCTTGAGGTCGTGTCCGACCATCGAGACTTTGGTGAGGATCTCCGGCCCGCTGCCGATCAATGTCGCGCCCTTGACCGGCCTCGTCACCTTTCCCCCCTCGATCAAGTAGGCTTCGCTGGCGGAAAACACGAATTTACCGTTGGTGATATCCACCTGCCCGCCACCGAACGACACGGCATACAGCCCGCGATCGACCGAGCGGATGATCTCCTCAGGGTCCGATGTTCCCGCTAACATAAATGTATTCGTCATTCGCGGCAGCACCACACTTTGGTAACTTTCTCGCCGCCCATTGCCGGTCACGGGAATGCCCATCAGACGCGCATTTAATTTATCGGTGATGTAGCCGCGCAGAATCCCGCGCTCGATGAGCACCGTACGACCAGTCGGGGTCCCTTCATCATCCATGTTGAGCGAGCCCCGCCGGCCCGGCAAGCGTTCCATCATCGACGATCGTACAGACATCGGACGCCACCCGTTTACCGAGAAGATGAGAGAATGCTGAGGTTTTCTTGCGATTGAAGTCCGCTTCCAGGCCATGGCCAATGGCTTCATGCAACAAAATCCCCGGCCAGCCTCCGCCCAGCACAACCGGCATGACACCGGCCGGCGCTTCGACGGCAGACAGGTTGAGAATCGCTTCACGTGCCGCTTCACGTGCATAACCGCAGATACCGGTCACCCTCGTGATAGAACTCAAACCCGACACGGCCGCCGCCGCCGAACGAGCCGGCTTGGCGTTGACCATTCTCTTCGGCGATACAGGTGACTTGCAGCCTCGAAAGCGGCTGCACATCCCCGATCAACGTGCCATCCGAGGTGGCAACCATCACCACCTTATATTCCGTATTAAACGAGGCCATGACATTCTTGATGCGCGGATCGTACCGGCGCGCTTCGGCATCGATCGCATTCAATAAGGACACGCGATCCGCCGTGGCGACTTCGGCCTGTGCCCGTTCGATCGGGTAGAGATCTCGCGTTGGGCGTTGGCGGACAGGCACTGGAACCGCCGTCGGTCCCGCTCGGCGAATTGGCAATGTAGCGGGCCGTATCGGCGGCGAGTTCGAGATCCTTCTTCGTCAGTTCATCGGAGTAGGCAAATCCGGTTTTTTCCCCCGCCGTCGCTCGTACTCCCACGCCCTGCGACACACTCTTCGTCGCGCGCTTGACGAGGGATTCCTCCATCGAGACGGATTCGGACACACAGGATTCAAAGTAGAGATCGGCATAGTCGACATCACGAACCTTGACCCGCCCGAGCGCCCCGAGCACCTCGCCTTCGGTCAGACCAAAGGACGTCAACTGAACAAGTTCACCCATGGTTTACGAATCCTCACGACGGTTGGCCTGCGGATTGACGGGGAAGTATAGCTGATCGCTTTCCACAGGCGCAACGACAATTCATCCAACTTATCGCTTTTACAGGACTTTTACGAAAATTTGTTTGACATTCTTCACCCTCACCAGTAGACTTTGCTCGCCTACCGCACGATCCTTGTGAGAAGGGATCTTTACCAACCGCACTCTTATGGACACGAAAGACTCGTCGGCCGTGGATCAGCTATCCATAGAAGAGCTTGTCGCAAAACTTGAACCCGACCTCTTACCCAAGCACGTCGCCATCATCATGGATGGCAATGGCCGCTGGGCAGAACTGCGAAGCCTCCCTCGCATTGCCGGTCATCGGGAAGGGATCAAATCCGTCCGAGAAATGATCACGGTCTGCTTGGAACTGGGCATCCACGCCCTGACAATTTACGCGTTTTCACAGGAGAATTGGAACCGTCCTATTCAGGAAATCTCCTCGCTCATGGGCCTGCTCGAATACTACCTTTCAACGGAACGATCGAAACTCATTGAGCAGGGTGTCCGGTTGCGCACGATTGGACGGCTCGACTCCCTCCCGGCCTCCGCCCTCCAATGGGTTCGGGCCGCTGAACAGGAAACCGCCCATCTCGACAAACTGCATCTCACCGTCGCCCTCAGCTACGGCGGCCGCGCTGAGATCGTGGACGCGGTGCGTGAACTCCTTCACGAAGCACAAGACGGAAAGCTGCAACCGGACGATGTGGATGAGTCCCGTATCCAACAATATCTCTACACCCATGACCTGCCCGATCCCGACTTATTAATTCGCACCAGCGGCGAAACGCGAATCAGTAACTTTCTCCTCTGGCAGCTCGCCTACACCGAGCTCTATTTCACTCCGACGCTGTGGCCCGACTTCCGTCGCCGTGAACTCTTGCTGGCCTTGCTGGAATACCAGAGACGTGAGCGGCGATTCGGTCGCGTCCTCAGTGCCATTTCGTCATAGTGGTCGATCTCAACCTCCCCATGCAGGAATACAAAACCGCCGGCCAACAGCAGGCTGAACCCGTACCCACGGCGGCGTCCCGATTTGACCCCCGTCGGATCTATACCATTCTGGTCCTCGCTCCACTCGTGTATGCCGTCATTCGCTACCTCCCACCCCTCGCATTTTCCGGCGTCGTGGTGCTGGCAGGGGGGCTCGCCCTCTTCGAGTTCTACCGATTATGTTTCGGCGACCGCAGCCACTCCTGGCTGATAGGGATCGGTCTGACAGGATTCGCCGCCCTGATTCTCGGAACACACCGGCCAGACATCATCGTTCCAACCCTCCTGGCCACACTGATCGGCATTATTTCTGTCCCGCTCCTCAGTCGCTCTCCCCTCGAACAGAGCCTGCGGGATGGCGCCATGACCTTGTTCGGCGTGCTCTACCTAGGCCTCACACTCGGCACGCTCTCGATGACGAGGCTCCTGCCTCAGGGTGAATGGCTGATCTTCTTTCTCCTGCTGGTAACCTGGGCATCCGATACCGGCGCCTATTATGTCGGCACACTGTATGGGCGACATCGCTTGGCCCCCACGATCAGTCCTAAGAAAACGGTCGAGGGCTTGGTAGGCGGTTTGATTGGTGCCATAATCGTCGCGTATGCAGCTCGTTGGTGGTTTCTCCCTGAGTTGTCCAGTCTCGATTGTCTGATCTTGGCTACCCTGCTGACCATCACAGGTCTCTGGGGCGACCTGACCGAATCGGCCATGAAACGCAGCGTCGGCATGAAAGACTCCGGCGGGATACTGCCGGGCCACGGGGGCATGCTCGACCGTCTGGATAGTCTCTTGTTCACCGCCCCCGTCTTCTACTACTATGTCACGATGGTGAGCCGGCTACGAGTCATTGAGTGAAGGAGTCCCTATGAAAACGATCGTCATCCTTGGATCGACTGGGTCGATCGGCACCAGCACCTTAGATATCGTGGACCGGTTCCCCGAAGAATTCCGCGTGGCAGGACTGACCGCCGGCAGCAATGATGAGAAACTCGAAGAGCAGATCCGCCGCTTCAAACCCCGCCTGGTGGCCCTATCGGATGCCTCCGCTGCCGCCAGGCTCCGGCAGCGCTGTGCGGGACTGCCTGTCGAAATTTTGGCTGGGCAAGAAGGATTGATTCAGGTCGCCTCTGCGCCCGAAGCGGAACTTGTCATTTCCGCCATCGTCGGTGGAGCCGGTCTCGTACCCACCCTTGCGGCAATCCGAAGCGGAAAGCAAATCGCCTTGGCCAACAAAGAACCGATGGTCATGGCGGGGAAACTGATGCAGGACGAAGCGCGGCGATATGGCGTTCGTATCTTTCCGGTCGACAGCGAACACAGTGCGATCTTCCAGTCGTTAGAAGGCCATCGCAAAGAAGATGTCCGCCGACTGATCTTGACGGCGTCCGGAGGGGCCCTCTGGACCCTGAGGCCGGGAGGAGCTTCAGGACGTGACACCCGAACGGGCACTCCAACATCCTAACTGGAAGATGGGCGCCAAAATCACGATCGATTCCGCCACCCTCATGAACAAAGGGCTCGAAGTCGTTGAAGCCCGATGGCTCTTCGATATCCCGGAATCCCAGATCGAGGTCATGATCCATCGGGAAAGCATCATTCATTCTCTGGTAGAATATGCGGATCGTTCAATGATCGCGCAATTGGGATTGCCGGATATGCGAACACCTATTTCCTATGCGATGAGATATCCGGGGCGCATGCCGCTGGATCTGCCTTCGTTGGATCTGACGGAGATCGGGAAGCTGACGTTTTGCAAGCCGGATCACGACCGGTTCCCCTGCTTGGGGCTTGGCTATGAATCCCTGCGGATCGGCGGTACGATGCCGGCCGCGATGAATGCCGCAAATGAAATCGCGGTCGAGGCATTCTTGAACGGGGGCATCCGGTTCACCGACATTGCGGAGATCATTCACAGCACGATGGACCTCCACACCACCAAAGACGTCGAGACGTTGGAAGACGCGCTGGAAGCGGATCGCTGGGCCAGAGAGAAAGCCGAATCGTTGGTTGTGGCGTTGGCACGGTAGCAGGATGCTCAAAAAGTCCGCCAGCGGCGTTCTCGCATCGCTCAGAGGCTCAACATTGAAGAGAACTTTTCGGAGGTCGGAAACACTGGCGGGGCTTATCCGTTCACCAAGATCCATTCGAGGGGTAAACGGCCACACGAAGTGCGGTTTGTACCTCCTCGCCTCTTCGCTCGCTGCGGCCTTGCTGAATGGCCTTTTTGAGCATCCTGTGAAAATTTCTTCTGTTATGCCATTGTGCAGAGTATCGACGTTCTGGCGTGTCTACAGAGTTTTTCCGTAACCTACTAGGTCTACACGAAGGAGCATACACCGTGTTCACGGCATTTACCTGGTCCCCCGATACTGTCTGGTTGCTATTGCAGAAGGCGTGGTGGTTCCTGATCGTTCTGGGCGTATTAGTCGCGTTCCATGAACTCGGGCATTTCTTGGCCGCTCGCTGGGTCGGCGTCAGAGTCCTCAAGTTTTCTCTTGGATTCGGACCGAAGCTCTTCGGCAGAAAAATGGGCGAAACAGAATATCTCGTCTCGGCCATTCCGCTCGGTGGCTACGTAAAACTGTTCGGCGAAGATGAGACCGAGGCGACCACACAAGAAGATCGTGCGCGGTCGTTTGCGCACAAAGGATTGTGGGGCAAAGTCCTGATCGTCGCCGCGGGACCTGGGTTTAACTTCATTCTGGCGTATTTTATTTTTGCCGGATGGCTCGCGACCGGAGCTCCGCTTTTTGTGCCCACGTTCCAGGATCTCACCCCCGATATCGAAGCGATGGTTCCCGGCTCTCCAGCCGATACCGCAGGCATCCGAGTCGGAGATCGTGTCAGCCGTGTCAACGGGCAAGACATCTCCACCAGAACTGAACTATTCGACGCCGTGGCGAAGAGCAACGGACAGCCGCTGACGCTAGAGATCAAACGAGGCGAACAGATCAAAACGCTGACGGTCACGCCCACAAAGGCCCCCGGACCGCAAGCCTCAGCACAAGAGCCCGGATACTACCTGGGCGTCGAAGAAACACCGCCTCTCGTCACGTCAGTCGTGCAAAGTTCTCCGGCAGCAAAAGCCGGACTTCAAGCCGGGGACCATGTGGTCAACATCGAGGGCCAGACGATCCATACGTGGTCCCAGATGACCGGTATCGTGAAAGAAAACCCCAACCACCCGCTACAGATGGAGGTCTTGCGAGAGGGGCATCGCGTCTCGCTGACCGTGACACCCTCTGCTGAGAAGACGATGGTCAACGGCCAGTCAGTCGAAGTCGGCAAGATCGGCATCTCAGGACCAGGCCGCTCGATCATGCGCTCCAGCACCCCTCTACTGTCGCTCTATGACGGCTTGGGAGCCACGTGGGGCTGGACCGAGCTGACCGTAATCGGCCTCTACAAAATGATCGTGGGGGACATCTCCAGCAAGAACATCGGCGGTCCGCTGACGATCGCCAATATTTCCGGAGAAGCCGCTTCGCAGGGGGCCTCAAGTGTGGTCTTTCTCATCGCCATTCTGAGCATCAATCTGGGCGTCCTCAATTTGCTCCCCATACCCATTCTCGACGGCGGCCATCTGTTGTTTTTCCTGATTGAGGGCATCCTCCGTAAACCCCTCGGCGAACGCCAGAGAGAACTCGCACAGCAAGCCGGCCTCGTGCTATTAGTGGGCGTGATGATCTTTGCGTTTTGGAATGACCTTGAACGGATCTTCCTGCGGTAGAGAATGAGTCAGAAAGTCGAACGTCGTCATGTTAGCAAAACATTTCCTCGCTCACCGGCACCTCAGACGTGATGACGTTCGGGTTTGATGATTTTTTGACCTTTCTCACAGAATCATGCGGACCTCCCAAGTCTTAATCCCTACATTGCGAGAAGACCCAGGCGAAGCGGAAACCGTCAGCCATAAGCTCATGCTCCGAGCCGGTCTGATTCGCAAGGTGGCGGCCGGCATCTACACATACCTCCCGCTCGGTCTCCGGGTCATTCGAAAGGTCGAACAGATCATTCGTGAGGAGATGAACCGGGCTGGAGCCCAAGAACTCCTTATGCCCGTTGCCTCTCCCGCAGAGTTGTGGCGGGAAACCGGCCGATGGAATTTCTACGGCAAGGAATTGATCCGCTTCAAGGATCGCCACGAGCGCGAGTTCTGCTTGGGACCGACCCATGAGGAAGTGATCACCGATCTGTTCAGGCGCGAAGTCCGTTCCTATCGACAGATGCCGCTGAACTTCTATCAGATTCAAACAAAGTTTCGCGACGAAATACGGCCTCGCTTCGGACTCATGAGGGGACGCGAGTTCATCATGAAGGACGCCTACAGCTTTGATCAGGACGAAGCGAGCGCCAGGCTCAGCTATCAGAAGATGTACGATGCCTACTATCGTATTTTCACGCGCTGCGGCCTCACCTTCCGTGCCGTGGAAGCCGACACCGGCCTGATTGGCGGCAGCTCATCTCACGAGTTCATGGTGCTCGCCGATACGGGCGAGAACACCATCGTATACAGCGATGCAGGCACCTACTCCGCCAACGTCGAACAGGCCGAGGTGCTCCCTCCTACCGATGTGGACACCGAAACCCCGCGGCCTCTGCGCACCGTACAGACGCCTGGCTGCCGAACAGTCGAAGAGGTCACGAAATTCTTGAACGTCTCGCCTACGCGCCTCGTAAAGACGCTCCTCTACTCGACAGGAAAAGACACGGTCGTCGTGTTGATCCGGGGAGACCATGAGGCGAACGCGGTCAAGATTCAACGACTCTTGCGAGTCACTGATCTTGAACTCGCAACTCCCAGCGTCGTCGAGCAAGTCACCGGCGCACCGGTAGGATTTGCCGGTCCCGTTGGCCTGAAACACGTTCGGATTATTGCCGACCACGCCATCAAAGTCTTGCGCAACGTGGTCATCGGCGGCAATCAGAGCGATACGCACTACGTCGATGCGAATTGGGATCGTGATTTTCAGGTCGAGCAGTTTGCCGATCTCCGCAGCGCCTGCGCAGGAGATCCGTCACCGAGAAAAGACGGAACATTAAAGGCGACCAAAGGCATCGAAGTCGGACATGTCTTCATGCTCGGTACCAAATACAGTGAAGCCATGAAGGCCTCCTTCCTGGACCTTCATGGCAAAGAGTGCCTGGCCGTCATGGGATGCTACGGCATCGGCGTCGGACGCACTGCCGCTTCGGCGATCGAACAGAACCACGACGCGAAGGGCATTATCTGGCCCTTCCCAATCGCGCCGTTCCATGTGCATCTCCTCCCGCTCACCCAATCGGCACAAACCGCCCACGTCACTGCGCAGCTCTACGACGAACTGCAGGCGGCAGGGCTCGAAGTACTCTGGGATGATCGGGACGAACGAGCGGGTGTGAAGTTCAACGATGCGGACCTGATGGGAGCTCCATTCCAAGTCGTTGTCGGAGACAAGGGCCTCGCAGAGGGAGTGGTAGAGGTCAAAACTCGAAAGGACGGGGTAAAACTCAAGCTACCTCCGGCGCAAGTTGCCGCTCACCTGATTCGCACACAAACAAATTGAACGCCCTACCACCCGCCAGCGACTTCATCCATATTGTGACTTCCGTAATCATCGCAGTCTGAAACCGCCTTTTCCTTGCCTTCCATCCGTGATCAGCTAGACTGGGCTTCAATCGCTGCTTGAAGGCACGAGTGGTCACGTGGGTCGCATGCACGCTTCGTTGAGCATACGGATCCGGCGATGGCCTTCGTAGTCGATGGCCAGGAGCCCTTGTAATGCAAGCCAATCCCATCCCACAAAATCTTCAGGAACTTCAGCAGAAAGTGGCATTCGCCGAGAACGTCAAACGCATCACAGACCAAATCCATGCAGCCAGCGATCTAGACCATATTCTCCTCGACCTGCGCAAGGAAGTCCTCAGCATTTTCGATGCTGAAGACCTCACCATTTTCGCGTTCGATCCTGAAAAGAAAGAGATTTTCTCCAAAATCCCCCACATCGACAGCGTCGAGGAAATCCGCATTCCCATCACCGAGCAAAGCCTGGCTGGGTTCTGCGCAAAGTATCTCCGCCCAGTGAGCATTGCCGACGCCTATAACATCGCCGAGTTGCAAGGCGTCCATCCCTCTCTCGTCCACGATACATCCTACGACAAGCGGACTGGGTTCAAGACGAAGCAGGTCCTGACCTACCCGATCGTGGCGGACAACAAGTATTTGATGGGTGTCTTCCAACTCCTCAACAAAAAGAGCGGCGCACGTTTTACGAGAAAAGACGAAGAGTCCGTCTCGGAGATTGCAAAGGCACTCGGCATCGCCTTCTTTAATCTCCGCAAGATCTCGAAGAAAAACCCGACCAAGTTCGATCGCCTGGTCACAAACAACCGCATTACTCAGAACGAATTGGACAATGCGATTGCCGAGTCCCGAAAAGGCACGTCGGACTTCGAGAGCATCCTGATTGAAAGGTACAAGGTACCCAAACTCGAAATCGGGAAGTCGCTCGCCCAGTTTTACAAATGCCCCTACATCGAGTACAGCGATCGAACAATCGTCGATGTCGAACTCCTGAAAAACCTGAACGTCGACTACCTCAAGAAAAACCACTGGATGCCCCTCAAGCGTGACCGAACCGCCATTGAAATCTTGACGGACGACCCCGGCGATCTCGACCGCGTGGCAGATATTAAGCGGACGTTCCCCGGCCTTAACATTCGTTTTGCCATCAGCCTCCGTCGCGATATCGCCCAGTTCCTCGGCTCCGCCACAGGACAGGGAGACTCCGGTAGCACCCGAAAGTTAGATGAAAATGTCTCCGATATTCTCGGCGAACTCGTCAACGAAGCCCAAGAAGCGGCGGTGGAAGATGCCGGAGGCGGGCTCGACGAAAATGACAATGCCATCGTGCGTTTAGCCAATCAGATCATCGCCGATGCCTATCGGCAAGGCGCCTCCGATATTCACGTCGAACCCTATGGCGAAAAGCGTGAAACGCTTGTCCGCTTCCGGGTCGACGGCGACTGTTTCGAATACATGAAGATTCCGCAAAGCTATCGACGCGCCATCGTGTCGCGTCTAAAGATTATGGCCAGCCTCGACATTGCAGAACGGCGAAAACCCCAGGACGGCAAGATCAAATTTAAGCTGTCTGAGAACAAGGAAATCGAATTGCGCGTCGCGACGATTCCCACCGCCGGATACAACGAAGACGTGGTCATGCGTCTACTCGCGGCCAGTGAACCTTTGCCCCTGGACAAGATGGGGTTCTCGGACCGGAACCTCGCAGCAATCAAGGTGATCGCCGCAAAACCCTACGGCATCATTCTCTGCGTCGGGCCAACCGGCTCAGGAAAAACCACGACCCTCCACTCTGTCCTCGGATTCATCAACACCCCCGACATTAAGATCTGGACGGCGGAAGACCCTGTCGAAATCACACAGTATGGGCTCCGGCAGGTTCAAGTTCTGCCAAAAATCGACTTCACGTTTGCCGCTGCCATGCGCGCGTTTCTTCGGGCCGACCCAGACGTGATCATGGTCGGAGAAATGCGAGATAAAGAAACGGCTGAGATCGGCATCGAAGCCTCATTGACCGGACACCTCGTCATGAGCACGCTCCACACAAACAGCGCGGTGGAAACCGTCACTCGACTTCTCGATATGGGCTGCGACTCGTTTAGTTTTGCCGATGCGATGTTGGGAGTCCTCGCCCAACGCCTCACTCGCCGGATTTGTAAAGACTGCAAGGAACAGTACGTCGGGACAGCCGTAGAATACGAGGAAATCCGCCAGGGTTATGGGCCTGAACATTGGGACAAGCTCGGCATCCCACAAGACAACACGTTCCGCCTGGTCCGCGGGAAGGGATGTGAAACCTGCAATCGGACTGGCTTTAAGGGACGCGTGGCCATCCATGAGCTGCTTCTGGGATCGGACAAAATCAAACGCATGATTCAGACAAAGGCGAGAACTGAAGAGATGCTGCAGGGTGCCATTGAAGAGGGTATGACCACACTAATGCAGGATGGAGTTCAGAAGGTCTTGCTTGGCCAAACCACGTTCAAGGAAGTCAAAGCGGTGGCCATCAAGTAATCTGATTCAAAGAACGCAGGTCACGCTAGAATCGACATTCATCGTCGCCGTCTGATCCGGCTAATGCAGGCTGATCGGAAGCTGGACTCCCAGGTTCAGGGATGCCGGACTCATAGCTTTCACACCCCCCAACAACACATCGAGTACCACGCCCAACCAGGCACGATCAGCAGCCAGCCACTATTGCAAGCCGATACATGCACAGGCACAGGCGAAGGGTGCCGGCGCAGCACGCCTCATCAAGCAACACACGACGTAGAAAGGTCGACCGTGGCGACCAATGGGCCGGAACCTACGCGGCAGTCGTCGAAACGACAGCCACGTACTTTTCCAGGCGAGTCCGTGCAGCAGGAGATAACTCCGTGAAAGCCAGGCCAAAGAATTGATCCTTCGCCCACTTCACGGTGGCGACGGCGATATCGGCAGACTTGATTTGTTTGGGAAGACGCAGGCTCAACGTGACTTCATCTCCTGGCTTGATCTCAGCTTGCGTGCTGACTCGGGCGCCACGTGTCGAAAGATCATAGACCACGCCCAAGTCAACACCAGGCCTCCTTAACCAACGACGAGACTGGTAATGAGACAGGGCACAGACAAAAGGAGCAGAGATACGGACCCGAGAATGTTGACGAAACCTATTCAAGACAGAGGATCGATGCGAGCTCTGTACCATAAACCGCCCCTACCCTGTTTCCACCGTACATCAGGACCCACGTTTCACAAATACAATTTCGCAATCGCACCAATCGAATCGTAGCATGCAGTGAGGAACTCATCCGCCATGTCTCTGAATTCCAAATCTCTGACTTACGGAGGCCCTTCCTTGCTGGTCTCGACTATCCGATTGTCTGCTTCTCCGATCGTTGTCTCAACTCCCTTGGCCTTGTCGATTGCGCTCCTGGCCATCCCACCAGCCGCTGTTTCCGGGAGTTGAGAGAGTCCCTTGAGTGCCTTCGGCTGAGGGTCCTGACGATCACATCCATTCAAGGTTATCAGCGACACCACCGACAAGCAAAAGACCAGCACAGATATCGACGGTTTCATCATCCATCATCTCCTCTCTGCACAGCAAGTGCGCTCCGAAGGACATCGGTGTAGTCATCGAACTCCAACGCGTGACCAGGCTTAATACATCCACACGAATGCCTCATATACGTGACACTCATAGGTGGCATATTCACATTCACAAGCCGGAAAACTCCTCATTGATCTTTGGATCATAGTAAATGACTCGATCAGCGTTGGGTGTGCGATGAGTATGACCATTGAATTTCGATGGCCTCCGTTCCCGAGGATCAATTACTCCCGCACCTGCGACCCACGACATACAAGCTATCACTCGACAACGATGTGTCAACGCATGCCGATGGGCATCTCCACCATGCAGAGTTATGTAATTAGCTAAATACCCTATTTGACTCTCGCCATGACCCATGGTACTCTCTACCGTCAATCGAGCTAGCACTAGCCTTCGCGCAGTTCGAATCTCATTGATAGTCTCAGCGCGATTTCTCATGTAGTAGTTGCTGCTCATACGTTCCATCTTTTTCTGCGCGTAGACGCCCGGCAGGAAGATGGACTGAGTGACTTAGGCAGTTCCATCCGACCCCCTCATCTCCATCGAGCGTTTTCCCACGTTGGAGATGCCAAGTTCTATAAAGGAGCAAGTATGAAGCTATCCACTGGGTGGCGAGCCGACAAGATGAGAAAGAACCGAGCACGGGCGACCACGGAAACCGAAAATCCGATGGGAGGTGCTCGGCCTTCCTGGTCCTATTGATACCAACCTGACGACCTCAATGGAAGACATCCGTCGGCAAGTATCGAACATGGCAAGCCGTGGGTTCGGCCAGGGCACTCGCTCCCGCACGGCTGAACGAGAATCCAAGACCACCGACCATGCTCCTAACTCAAGCAGCAAGAGACGCCGTGGAGCGACGGAGTCGTCGCAACCATCTGCGTAGAGCAGATACGACGATGTAAACAGCAGGCGATCCGCGACTCAATATGAGTCGCTACGCAAAGGAGGGCGCCATCGGACGAGCAGGGAAAACGACTATCGCAAAACGAGACCGTGAGAAAGCGAAACAGATCCAGCGGCGTGAGAAAGACGCCCGACGGGAACAGCGCAAGACCGAGAAGCCCGCTCGCCCTCTGAGTACGGAGGGAGAGGATCCAGATTTGGCCGGGCTTCAGTGGGGCCCGCAAGAGCCACTCTACTAGGGATGGCCTGAGCACGAGCCCCGTGCTTCACTCCCGTCCTACGCCGCTTTCACAAAGCGGTCAGCGCCAAAGACTGCCTGCAGTTATTGGGTGACCACACGGCGATACTCGCCCTTTTGTTTCACCATTAGCACGACACCATCCGCATCAGTCAGAACCAGCAAATCGTCCTCAATTGCAAGTGTCCAGTCAGGATCTCCGATATTGATGCGATACTGCGTCCGGCTATCAGGATTTCGGCCAGGGCCGACTGCCAATTCCGTCAGTCCGTCGATAATACCTTCGCGGCCGTCCTCACGAAACTTGACCTTCGTACCATCCGGAATTCTCACCCATCTCTTCCCTGTGTGCAGACCGGCAGCCTTTGGGTTTGTCACGATGATACCCCTCTGATCACTCACAACTCTTTACCTGTCAGTAGATACCCGTCGTTGACCTTTCCCTAGCCGTTAGACTCTGTCCTATGAAGCCTGGCTCCCCTCCGGTATGGCGGGGGACTCGGCTGATGCTGGCTTCGGTCCTCGCCTGGACGGCCCCACCGCTGACGATCACCTCTGGAACGTTCAGCTCCTCCTCGCAAATGCGGACGATCATTGGGGCGGGGGCTTCCCTCTGCTAACGGCACAGAATGCCCCAACAACGTTTCGATCGCGCTCAGCTGATCATGTTCCTCGAAGGTCACGAAACTGGTGGCTCGCCCGGTCATCTTCATCCGGGCTGTCCGTCCAATACGATGAATATAGTCCTCCGGACAATTCGGCAAATCATAATTCACCACATGGCCGATATTTGCCACATCAATCCCGCGAGCTGCGATATCCGTCGCGACGAGAATTCTGACCTGTCCTCGTTTAAATCCGTCGAGAGCACGAAGGCGCTGGGGCAGACTTCGATCTCCGTGGATGACTGCGACGCGGTGACCGGCCTGTTCAAGCGTCTGACCGAGTCGATCGACCCGGCTCTTTGTTCGAGCGAATACGAGGACGGTCCCTCGTTCTGCTGCGAGCAACGACACCAATAGCTTCGTCTTCTCCTGAGAGGTCGTATGATGCAACGCCTGAGTGACACCGTCAGCCGTCGTCGAGGCAGGCGTCACCATCACACGAACGGCACCATTCAGGCTCGCTTGAACCAGGCGGGTAACATCCGTCTGAATCGTGGCGGAAAAGAGCAACGTCTGTCGCTCCACCGGCAACGCATCAAGAATCTGATTAATCTGTGGTGCAAAGCCCATATCGAGCATACGGTCGGCTTCATCGAGCACCAGAATTTTAATCGGGGCCAAATTGATCGTCCCGTTCCACATGTGGTCCAGCAATCGACCCGGTGTGGCAACCAGAATATCGGGCCGTTGGCGCAATCCTCTGATCTGCGCCTGCATGTCGCTTCCCCCGACGATGACCGTAGCTGAAATATGGTGGCTGCGACCAAGCTTCTCGATTGAAGTGAAAATCTGCAATGCTAATTCTCGCGTCGGTGCGAGGATCAAGGCTTGCGGCTGACCTTTCGGCAGGACCGCGAGCCGTTCGATCATGGGGACAACAAATGCGGCCGTCTTCCCCGTACCGGTTTGTGCACAACCGATGACATCGCGGCCCTCAAGGGCCGGTGGAATGGCCTGAGCTTGAATGGGAGTGGGGACCAACAAGCCCGCTGCCGTCAAATCCCGCAAGAGCGGTTCAGAGAGACCAAGGGTACAAAAACTCGTGTGAACAGAGGTATGCAATGCACTATCCTTTCAGTATGATCGCATTAAGACGGGATCAGAGAACCGAGGGGGAGAGAAACCAGGAAGGTATCAACTCCGACAGGACCTGGTCGCGATGCGATCGCGAAGTCCGTTATGGTGTATACAGCCGCGCCGCCGGACTACTGCGACAACGATGTAAGGATCATCGTACAGTAAGCCCCTTCCCGCGTCAACTCTCTTGAAAAGACAGGCTCGATACTGGCGAGGGAGAAATTTAATTTCTACGTTGAAGATATTGGGCTTTTATCCTGTCATGACAGACCGACGCCTTCGCTATCCTAGCAAAACTATGCTATGGTAGCCCCAGATAAAGTCCGGTCACTACTCTATCCCTCGCGCCTACGTTCCCTCCCTCTAGATTCTGCGCGATCGATGCTCTAGTTTCCGCCCTGCTCCGCACACAAGTCTCTTCAAGGAGACTGTAGAACCGTACCGATTCGTACCGCATTCGACTCGGTCCGATAACACGGTTTGTAGACTACGAAGGACGGTCCAGATGTCGATCGAATCGAAATGCAGCGGTTTGTGGCAGCCTAAGACCGCCATCACAAATCCGTTAGGATTAAAAGGCCCGATGAGCCGAACAGTAAAACAATACATGACTCCACAATCAACAACCTTCCCGATCGATGACCGAAATCGTCCTCGCTGGTACTACGTCGATCTCTCAAAATGGCTCATCCACGGGCCCTACTCACAGGGACTTGCGACATCGTTACGGGCTGGCTCGTATATCGAGGACTCGCGCGCGCGGACCAACTGACACGTCACTAAGGGAATCGCGATGGGGAAACGGGTTCTGTATGTGGGAGGACTCCCGGACGAGGTTTCGGACTGCGAGCTACGCGGCATCTTCACCTCCTACGGTCTCGTTGCCAGAGCATACGTGGTCCGATTCAAACATACGGGAAAGTCCGCCGGATACGGATTCGTCGAAATGGGATCCGGAGAGCAGGCCTTGAACGCCGTAGTTGCTCTCGAAGGCACCGTATGGGACGGACACCTCCTCAGGCTCTATGTGACCCCTTATGCAAACCAGGCCGTATAACACCACACGCGTTACGGAGGAATAGGCATGAGCCGTACAAATTTGGACCCGATCATGACCTTTCCGAATGGATCGCACCTCTTGATCAGCACTGCCTGCTCAAAAGAAGGGAGCTTTTCCTGTGCCCTCTACACGGCGACCATCGCAGCGGATGATCGGGGGGACTTCCACGTCATCTCCAACCACCTCGCCGCAGCCACCTGCTTGATTGCGCAAGAAGACGCCTACAGTTATGCCCAACGTCTCTACCCGCACTCAGCTGAGACGATGAAAAAGCCGCCCTATCTGATCTGGCCCGGCCCCGGTCCCACCGGCAATGCGGATGTGTAGGATAGCCGGCACGCGCCGCAAGAATGTATGCAACTAGGGTCTATAGCTTTTCATATCCGCCTCTGCTAGGATATCCCTGTTTCACGCGGCGGGCCTCGCATGAAACAGCAAATTGAACGGCCCATCACCGATATTGTTGTTACCGAGAATCTGATCGGAAGCTCGACCCAAGTCGCTGCACTGTTCGCGTCTTCGGCCCGTTCCTTCCCCTCGTATGTTCGTTCTCGAGTCTCAAACAATATCAATTTCAGAAGGAGGAACCCCCATGGGTTCAAAACTTTATGTCGGCGGGTTGCCCTATGCGGCAACTGAATCACAGCTCACCACCCTCTTCGCCGCGCACGGCACCGTCGAGTCTGCGCGTGTGATCACGGACAAGTTCACCGGGCAATCACGAGGCTTCGGCTTCGTCGAGATGGCCACACCAGAAGAAGCCAAAGCCGCGATTACCGCGTTAAACGGCTCACAGATGGACGGACGTCCCCTGACTGTCAATGAAGCCAAGCCACAAGAGCCCCGCACCGGTGGTGGTGGCGGCGGTGGTGGTCGTTTCGGTGGTGGTGGTGGTGGCGATCGCGGCGGACGCGGTCGATTCTAACCCAGCGCCAACAAGCTGCGTAGAAGGGGCGCTTCAATTGAAGCGCCCCTTCACATCCTACCCCATTTCTCGCATCGTATATTCAGTTTGCCGTAGCTGAACGACACTCCGTCTGCCGCGACTCCATCTGTCTCGAGATCAGACGGATTACACCTATGTGCCTCTCGGATATGGCAGTGATCCCACCCAAGCACGGTTGAGTCACACCGATACGAAAATATAAACCCCGCCTCGATGTGGGCTATACTGGAGCCTCGCTCGCAGCACACCGACGCGTGGATTAGCGAGAATAACTGGAGGAATCACCAAACCATGTCACACTAATGCTCGTCACCGAGAGACCGCACATGCGCTACAACAGACGTTCATACCTCCTGCATCTGATCCTGATCCTCTCACTTTCCACGGCATTCTGCACGCCCAGCTTTGCGGAAGGGATCACCCTCCTGAGCATCGGCCCTCGCGTTGGCTTCGGTGAAAAAATTCCCCTCATGGGGAAAGAGCAGAAATACTATTTCCACCTGTACGACATCGCAGCGGTCATCAAGCTCCCCTGGTCCTGGCCGCTCGGTGAGAGCACGTGGAGTCTAGACACGAGACTGATCGCAAGCGCGGGGCTACTGACAGGGGCAAATGAGAGCGGTCTGATGATGACGGTCGTGCCTGGTCTAGGGCTGAACGGCTGGGAGGGACTTGTCACCTTCGACGCCGGAGCTGGAGCAGGATTCTTCAGCAACTACAAGTTCGGCACACAAGACTTCGGGGGGCCGGTGCAAATCGTCGCGACCGCGGGGGTTCGTGTCAATCCATTTTCTCACGCCTATGCCGGCTTTCGGGTCCAACACTTCTCCGATGCCGGCCTGTACGGATCGTCCAGTCTCGGCGTGGACATGTACATCGTAGAACTTGGATATCGGTTTTAACCCCGTCGTCACTCGAGTGGCAATTCTTTCGCACGAGAACAACCAGGCACAGCCTACCGCCCTACGGCTTCCACCCTGACAACACACACCGCTGCGCAACTAACGGGGTGACGCTCTCCACATCTTCCGAGACCCTTGTCATGACCTCATCCGCCAGCCTCTGATCCTCGAAACATTCATAGGCATCATCGAGAAAACCGCCCCGGAGGAGCGGATGGTGGAGAAACGCCTGACCGGTGCCAGTCGCCACGTCCAATGGATACTCGGCCACGACAACGCGCGCGAGATCAAGCCGCTCCAGCCATCCACGAACGTCGGTTGCTGACGGCCGTTCGGCAAGATAGACCTCCAGCCGACGACGCTCCGCCAGGAGGCCACGGACGGCCATCTCCTGATCGATCCGACGCCAGAGTGAATCGAACGTACCAAGCGAAGGAAAGGTCAGCACCAGTTGGCCTCCTGGTTTGAGATGTTCCACCAATCCCTGAACGACTTCGAAACGGTTGGGACGGAAAAACATGACGGAGAGATTGCCGGTGATACGGTCGAAACATGGCAGGCGCGGAGGCAGCGCGCGCATATCCAGGCATTCGAACCGCAGCCATGGGAGTTGCGCTCCTTGGATCGTTCGCGCGCTCTCAACCTGACGCCCACTGAGATCGATGGCCAGGACCTGCCCCGTGGGCCCCACCTGCTCTGCTAGATAGAACGCTGGAATCCCGTGGCCGCAGGCGATATCGAGAATGGTGGTTCCAGGGCAAAGATCCAGATGCTGCAGCAACGACTCAGCGAAGGGGGTGGACCAATAGTCGTGAGCCGGAAGAGGCCAACGAGGCCTGGCATCAGTCCTTTGATCAATCATGCAGCTCCTCTCCTGTCGTGCGATCGATATCGCATACCCGCAACCTTGCCAAGGACCGCAGGCTGTTTCTCCAAGCTTCGATGGTGGCACTGGGGAGCAATAAGACGAACCAGGCAGGAACTCTTCGCTGATTCTCTGTTGGCCGAAGAAGGAAGGAAATTACCCAGGATTCGGCAGATCAAGAAAGCACACACCTCACCCAGGGCTGCTTACCGCGAGGGCTTCGGCTGGCGTTTTGGATGAAGGCCCTTGTCGCTCTTGCTCATCGGCCTGCTGGACTCACCCTCAGAGAGAATGTCCTCAATCTGGGATTCGCTGCACGTGAGATCACCATCGGCTGGTTTCCGTGATGGAGCGCCGGCCGGCTTGGCTGCGGCATGAACCTTCTTATCTTCTACATCGTCCGGCATGAAGGCTGTACTCTATCTTGGTGAAGGTGTTCCGCCGACAACGGCACCACATTATCGAGAGCGATTGATGGAATACGATCCGCCCGTCGCCAGCACGCTGATAGCGCGCTGCAAATCATCCACATGCTGCTGCATCTCCGCCAGAGTACGATCAATCTTCTTGCTGGAGCAGTGTCGCAACGAATGGATGCTCGCTCCGGTCCAGAGTCGAACCGTTTTTCTTGACGGTGCATTCAGCGTCAGCACATAGACTTGCGTGGCCTTCTTCATACGATCCTCCCTCCCCTGCTGCTCACTACCCATGGCCGGAGGCTCCTCGACGAGTCTCCCTATAGACTCGCCCACATCTTCTTAGCCAGCACGCATACCAGTGAATCTATTCTTCATGGCCATGATTGAACGAAGCAATCTGGCTGCAGCCACTACACCCCAGCAGTCACGGCTGCCTGGCTCTGAGGAGGCTGAGCCGCTGCGGCTGGCGCCGTCAGCATGGACGTCTTCAGCTCATCGATAGCCCTCGCAACGTCCGCTTCCGTCGATCCAAATCGATCTCCCATCACTTTAATGGCCTGCGTGATCGCTTTCTTCATCTTCGTAATTTGTTCTTCCGGTGTCATCGAGTCTCTCCTTCATAAGTTTGGGGCTTGCACCGAAAAGTCCGCCGCGTGTTCGCGGGGTCGGTGTCCTCTAGGAACCGATCCGCGTCCATCCCGGTGGTCAAGCCCAATGATCGCAGCACTTCGGAAACACTCTGGCAGAGGAGCGGCGGAGACTGGAGAATCAAACGCGCAGGAAGAAAGCAACACGCGCGCGGGATAGGACAGTCAGCGAGGCTCAATACCGCACAGCCCTATGCTAGACGCCGTGGAGGGCCCGGTCAAGCGGTATTACGCGTGGCCGGGATACTTCAATGATTCTGCAGGGGCTCATTCAAATAGATACTCGAGCCCACTGCACAACACTTTCTGATTTTGGCGAAAGCCGTTACTCCAAGTTAGTTTCAGCGGCCTGTATTTTTACCTCAACCGAGTGCTCCTGACGGTCGTCCACAAGAGGAATAGCTTTATCCGGCTGCTCGACGCCATCGACAATCACGCTCGTCTCGCCATTCCAGGTGCTGCGTTGTAAGACGCTGATATGGTAGAGAGTTTCCCGGTATCGGTAGTGCAACGTGAACCCCTTCCAATCCGCGGGGAGGCACGGAGCAAAGTGTAGCTTGTCTACTTCCAGCCTCAACCCGAGGAGTGATTCGACGATAAGCCGGTACATCCAGCCTGCCGAGCCCGTGTACCACGTCCATCCACCGCGGCCGGTGTGCGGCGAGACCGCGTAGACATCGGCCGCGACCACGTACGGTTCTACCTTGTAGGTCGCAATCCCCTCCGGAGATCTCGCATGGTTTACCGGGTTGATCATGGCCAACAGTTCCCACGCGCGCCGTCTGTCTCCCAATGCGGCGAACGCCATCGCCGCCCAGATCGCCGCATGCGTATACTGCCCCCCATTTTCTCGCACCCCTGGGACGTACCCTTTGATATAGCCAGGATTCAAATTTGACTTGTCGAACGGCGGATCCAACAGTTGGATCAGCGCATGGTCCCGGCGAACGAGGCGCCGATCCAGCGCGCTCCATGGCCATGCGTGAGCGCGTGGCATCCCCCGCCCCGGAGAGAACCGACCAGCTTTGCGCAATCGAATCGATCTGGCATTCAGGATTACTCGCCGATCCAAGCGGCGAGCCATCGTCAAAGTAGGCACGGCGATACCACTCTCCGTCCCAGCCATGCTGCTCGATATTCTGGCGCAGGTCAGCCGCCTCCCTCTGGCAACGTTCAGCGAAGGACAGGTCACCACGCAGGCGTGCAACCTTCGTGAACTGCATGAGCACGTCATACAGGAAAAATCCCAACCAGATGCTCTCGCCTCTGCCTTGTTCGCCGACCATGTTCATGCCGTCGTTCCAGTCACCGGAGCCGATGAGTGGGAGGCCGTGCTCCCCACGTGTGAGGCCTTTCAGAATGGCTCGCACACAGTGTTCGTACAAACTGGCCGCTTTTTCAGACCGGCCCGGTAGATCGTAATACGAGTCCTCCTCCTGATTGACCGGGCGGCCTTCGACGAAGTGGATGGGTTCATCCAAGACCCCGCTGTCCCCTGTGCTCAGCACATAGCGGCATGTCGCCAGGGGCAGCCAGAGGTAATCATCCGAACAGTGCGTACGCACGCCCCGGCCTGAGGGGGGATGCCACCAGTGCTGGACATCGCCTTCCTGAAACTGTCGGGCTGCGCAGAGAAGGAGGTGCTCGCGCACAAGATGCGGCTCGGTGTGGATGAGCGCCATCGAATCTTGAAGTTGATCGCGGAAACCGAAGGCGCCCCCCGATTGATAGTATCCGCTCCGCGCCCACAGACGGCACGCGAGCGTTTGGTACAAGAGCCAGCCGTTGGTCAGCACGTTCAGTGACTGGTCCGGCGTCTCCACATGCACGGCGCCGAGTGTGTGCTTCCAGTACTGCCAGACCGCTTCGAGCGCACTGCGCGCGGCAGCAGATCCACGAAAGCGGTGAACCAGGTTTCTGGCATCATCGGCGTCTCGCCCGACGCCGAGCCTGAAGATGATCTCACGCTCTTGCCCGTCGGCCAGCTCGAATGGAACGTGGATCGCGCCGCAGGGATCGAGACCGGCTCCCACTTTGCCCGACAGCCGCAGCCGGGTCATCGCAGCCGGACTGCGAAGCGTGCCGTTGCGCCCAATAAACTCAGTCCGGTCGCCACTGATGGTCCGAGTCGTCTCGTCCACGTCAAAGAAGGCAATCCGCCCGGCGAACTCCGTGTGATAGGGATTTCGCGCGAAGAAGGCGCCGCTCTTGGGGTCCAGTTCGGTCACGACATGCATCGCCGATTTTGGCCGCAGATCTCCCAGCACCCATTCCACGTAACCCGTCGCGGACAGCTTGCGCGATCGCCCCGACTCGTTCCGCACCTTGAGCACCATGAACTTAATCGGTGCATCCAGGGCCACATACACCCACAGCTCTGAGCGGATGCCGCGCTCCGTATGCTCGAAGACGCTATAGCCGAAGCCGTGTCGGCTGACGTACGGTGTCGCCCCGCGGCTGGGCAGCGGCGTGGGGGACCAGAAGTGGCCCCTCTCTTCGTCACGGAGGTACAAGGCTTCTCCGCTCGCATCGCTCACCGGGTCGTTGTGCCACGGAGTGAGACGGAATTCGTGGGCGTTCTCGCTCCAGGTATAGGCCTGGCCGTTCTCCGAGATGACGGTGCCAAAGTTCGGATTCGCCAGGACATTGACCCACGGTGCCGGCGTCACATGCCCGTGCGAGGTCGTAATGACATACTCGCGGCCATCAGGCGTGAATCCTCCCAGCCCGTTGAAAAAGGTGAGATCGTGCGCGGCAACGCAGCGGATGGCAAGGGTTCGGCGCGGTGGGTTCGGGTTGGCGTCAGGCGCGGCACGGTGACGTCCACATGGCCACGACGGGTGATCTGGTCCGCCAGCGATCCCCGCCTGTCGGTGATGATGGCACGAGCGACCGATTGCAGCAGAATGCGGTCCTCGTTCGATATCTGGTCAGACAGGACGCACGAAGATGCCGCCCGGTCGATCCATCACGTGTGCTTCGAGGCCCGCGGCAATCAGCCCCATGATTTGTTCGTGGAGTAGTTGCCGGTAACCGGCGTGATCTTCGTTCCAGATCACCAGGTCCACGGCCAACCCCTTGGAGCGCCAGTACGCGTGGGCCTGTACGAGCTGGCGCACCAGATCGATATTGGCCGGATCTCCGATCTGCAGCAGCACGATCGGCAAATCGCCGGAAATGGCGTAGCCCCAGAGCCCGGATTGCCCGCGGCGGTTTTTGATCAGATCGCTCGGATCAGCCCGCAGGGAGGAATTGGCATAGAGGACAGAGCTGGCCAGGCGGCCATAGAGTTGCGCGTCGGCCTCGGTGGCATTCAGCTGCCGCATGACCACCTGGCTATGGGTCCACGCCAGATCGAAGACACGATCGGCGAGACGCCGATCCTGGTATTTCTCGACCAGCCCCAGGCAGACGTCGCGGGTGTCGCCGATGCCGGACACCATATCAATCGTGGCCGATTCTTCCGGATCGAGCGTGATCCGACACCGGATGGCGACAATCGGATCGAGCACAGAGCCCTCGCTGCCCGAGAGCGCCGCAGCATCGTGCATCCCTTGTCGCGCACCGGAGCCGCTCATGGCTTGTGGATCGGCGGCGGTGCGACCACGGCCGATGAACTGTAGGCGGTCCGTCTCGTAGGACATCGTTCCGATGTCTGCTCCATGCACGGTCATGAGATGACACATCCATGGCGATGTGCTCGTCGAGGGAGCGGGGCCGGCGCGTACAGAGGATCGCTTGCCGCTCGCGAATGATCTCGGTCTGCACAAAGAGATTGCTGAACGCCGGATGCAGCGCGTCCGCGGCAGACGATGCGAGCACGACTTCCGCGTAACTCGTGATCTCGATCGTTCGGCTGGTCCGCGAGCCGTTGGTGATGCGGATTCGACGCAGTTCGATGTCATCTTCCGGCGACACCACGATCTCGGTATACGTCTCGATATCGTGGTCACGGCGGCGAAACTCAGCCCGTCCCTCAGAAAAGATGACTTCGTAGTTCTTCGGTGGCTTTAGCGTCGGCTGATAGGCCGTGGACCAGAACTCCCCGCTCGTCCACGTCGCGGATGTAACAGAACGTGCCCCAGTTGTCGCAGGTACTGTCTTCGCGCCAGCGTGTGACGGCGAGGTCCTTCCAACGGCTGTACCCACCGCCCGCGTTCGTGATCATCACGTGGTATCGGCCGTTCGACAACAACTGCACCTCCGGAATCGGCGTGTGAGGGCTGCTGAACCGGCGCACCGGCATCTCCGCATCACCGAAGGTCGTACGTAAGTCAGAGAGCTCCGCGGTGTGCGAATAGAATGCCGTCGCCTTTGGAATCCGCTCCTGAAGCAACAGCGTGGTCGCCTGGAACAACGGATCCGACTCGAATCGTTTCTGCATCGGACGGTCCAGGAGCAGATAGGCCAGAGAGAGCAAGCTCATGCCCTGGTGATGGGCCATGTAGGACCGAACCACCGCACTCGATTGTCCGCGCGGGAGACGGGAAGGCGTATAGTCGATCGCTTCATACAAACCGAATGGTCCTTCAACCCCTTCCGCCGCGAGTCGCTGCAGATTCAGGCACGCCTCCTCGGGCGCCACCATCAGCGCGAGCGCCGAGGCATAGGGCGCAATGACCACATCATCGGCAAGCCCACGTTTGAGTCCCAGACCGGGCACGCCAAATGCGCGGTATTGGTAGTTGAGATGAACGTCGATCGTGTTGTAGCCGGATTCCGAAATGCCCCACGGGACGCCGCGCTGCTTTCCATACTCGATCTGCCTCTCCACCGCCGCCTTGCAGGTCTGGTCGAGCAGCGTGTTGTTCGTATGTCGGCATCACCAACAGCGGCATGAGGTACTCGAACATCGACCCGCTCCACGAGATGAGCACCGGCCCGCCACCGGCGGTCGTGAGGAGACGCCCGAGAGCAAACCAGTTCTCCTGCGGCAGTTGTCCCTGTGCAATCGCCACGAAACTGCACAATCTCGCTTCCGAAGCCAGCAGATCGTAGTAACTCGAGTCCCGCCGGCGCTCGCCGACGTTGTAGCCGATCGCCAGCAGATGACAGCCCTTGTCGAACAGGAAATCATATTCCATGCTGGCGAAGTGACTGGCTTGACGTGCAAGTCCTTCGACGGCCGCGATTCTTTCTCTGGCGCGCTGGCTGGCCTTCGCAATGAGCCGTTGAAGGCCATCAGCCCATGTGCGCTCCTCGTGCATCGCCTCTGAGCCCAACCGATGTTCGATGGCCGGCAGACACGCCTCGTCAAGTCGTGCCAATTCACGCAGCGTGGGGATCTCATCGATGTGGCCACATTCGCTGAGCCTATTCTGTGAGGCCGACAGCAATGCCCACGGAGCGAGAAACATCAGGTCATCGAGGGCGTCCCGGCATTGCCGGGCGAGTGCGCGCGCCCACCAGGTCGCTTGGCTCTCCGGGGCAGCCTTCAAGCTAGCGAGCACCTCCTCGGCGGTCGTCGCCAGCCGGTCAAGGCAGAGCCGCGCCGCCGTGAGCGTGGTTGGCCGGGATTCGTAGGCAGACTCCAGATGCTTCTGAAATTGAGCGAGTTGGGCCGGAGTGGTTTCCCCTACAGCATCCTCGAGGACCCTAAGTGTGTCGCTGAGTCCGTCAAAGAATCGCGACCCCAGGATCTTCTGATCGGGGAGTGCGAGCAGACCCGGCCGCAATGTCAGCAGATGGCCCGCAAGATTTCCGCTGTCCACCGTCGACACATAGGTCGGCAGCAACGGTTTCAGAGATTGCGTGTCGTACCAGTTGTAGAAGTGGCCTCGGTGACGTTCCAACCCTTTCATCGTGTGGAGCGCATTCGTCGTGCGTTCGATGAGTTGTCCGGCCGACATGTAGCCGAAGTCGTACGCGGACAAATTTGCGAGCAGCGCGAGTCCCATATTGGTCGGCGACGTGCGATGCGCGACCATCGGCAACGGGATGCTCCTGATAGTTATCAGGTGGCAGCCAATGATCGTCCGGACCGACGAACTGTCTCGAAGAACGCCCAGGTCTTTCGGGCAAGCTTCCGGAGAAAGATGGTCTGGTCGCCCGTCAGATTTGCTTCGCGCCGAGTGAGTCGGTTGGCTGATCCACCACGCGATAGCGGGGGAGGCGAACCAGAGACCCAGAATGGGCATCGCCACATCTAACGCGCCCGGATCCGACAGCGTCAGATAGATCACCGCGGCAGTGGCAAGAACGGGCCCGATCCACATCGTCCGACAGTAGGCGACGAGGTCTGTGCGGCGATCGCGATCCTGATTGCTTGACGGACTCCATTCCAGCAGTCGTGTATGCGTGACCAACATTCGCCAGATCGTGCGCACAATCGCATCCAAACTGAAGAACGCCTCGTAGGGAAGGCACACGACCGTGAACACCGTCTGAACGATGTGCCGGCCGGCCGAGCGTAGCGCGGCGGCGACATGCTGCTCCGGCAACACATCCTCCGGCTTCTGAAACAGATCCAGAATAGCGGCAAGCAACGGAGGAATCAGGATGATTCCGATCACCGCCAAGGTCCACAACCAGAACGGTGACAAGACCGTCCAGCCGAGCAGCAACAGGACGGTCAATGCTGAAGGCACGAGACTACGCCGAAGGTTGTCGAAGAGCTTCCATCGGGACAGTCCAGAGAGCGGATTCTTCTGACGCCGCGCTCCGGGACCGGGAACGCGCGGCAGGAGCCACCCGCAAGCTGCCAATCCCCACGGATCCAGCGGTGCCGCCGGCTCACATCCACGCTGTAGCAAGAGGGATTCTCCTCGTACAACTGCACATCGCTCAACAGCCCCGCCCGCGCGTAGCACCCTTCCAGAAGATCGTGGCTGAGAATCCGGTTCTCGGGAAAGCGACCGGCGAGTGCGCGTTCGAACGCATCCACCTCATAGATCCCCTTGCCGATGAACGAGCCTTCACCGAACAGGTCCTGGTATACATCGGAGACGGCGCGCGTATAGGGATCGATGCCCGGCTCACTCCCGTTGAGTCGCGCATAGTGCGACCGGTTCGTGCCTGGCAGGCTCACGGCGACGCGTGGCTGCAGGATGCCGTATCCTTCGCAGACCCGCTGCTTGTGTTCGTCGTACCGCGCACGATTCAGCGGATGCGCCATCGCTCCCACGAACTGCCGCGCCGCATCACGCGGCAGTTGTGTATCCGTGTCGAGGGTGATCACGTACTGCACGTTCGACAGCACCGCCGTCTCACCGACGACGAGTGAGAAGCAATCCCGTGAGCCGCCTCGCAGAAGTGCATTCAAATCCGCAAGCTTGCCTCGTTTCCGTTCGTACCCCATCCAGATCCGCTCCCCAGGATTCCATCGGCGCGGGCGATGAAACAAAAAGAACGCATCGCGTGTCGCCTCTCTGTACTTTCCATTCAGCTCTTCGATCCTCTTCTGGGCCAGCCGCAACAGGGGCTCGTCTTCCGGAAGTGTTTCCTCGTGCGCGTCTCGAAAATCGGTCAACAGGCCGAAGTGCAGGTGGCTCGTCTCGATTGGCCAGGAACCGGACTTCGAGCGCCTCGATCAGCTCCTCGATGTTTTCAACGCTGCTCAGCATAGTCGGGACCACGACCAGCGCGCGCGATTCCGGGGGGATGCCCTTGGAGAAGTCCATTCGCGGCAGCGCATGCGGCGTCACCAACACTGTCGCAAGCCAATTCACCAGCGCGACCGCCAGTTGACTTGTACAGAGTAGGGACAGGAGACCGACCAGTGCGAGTAACCAACCCTCCTCATCCTCGGCATACGCCAGTGCCAGTAAGCCGCCGGTGAAGACCCCCGTCATCAAGACGATCGTGCCGACATAGAGGAGCAACGGAAACCGGCCGCTCGTTCGCTGAAGCGCGTCAGATGTGGAGAGGCGCACCTCCGCCGCTCGTTCGAGCTGTGGCACTCCCTTGTCGATCAGGTAGAAACCAACATGGGCTTCTCGATCGTCGCCGCCGTTCCTGCCCGCACCCTGCTGCGCCAGATGAATCGCGTGGCGCGCCACTTCGCGTTCCGAGAGCCGGCTGCTCCTCGCCATCTTCTCCACCACGTGACGGTAGCGATCGCGAGTGGCAAAATCCATCTTGCCGTAGGCTGCAGCGGGATCCTCACGCAGCGTCCGCTCGACCACGCTCATCGTCTCAACGAACGTGCGCCAGTCCATCGCGCCCAGAAATCGGAGACTGCCGATGCTGTTGCTGATGGAGACCTGGTCGACGGCCTGCTGTTGGTTTTCCGATTGCACCGACTGCTCGATCGTCAGGCCGGACTCGGAAAGCCGCTGCTCGATCCAGGTAAGCGGCAATGCCAATGCGGGGCTCTGTCCCTGCAACCGGCGCGCGAACTCCGCCACAAACGCACTCGCCATCGGCGGGCTCGAGCGCGCCATGTCCGCGATCACCAGAATCACACTCTTCGGATCCTTCTCGGCGATTTCCATCATCTGATCCGCCCAGTAGTCGGCGCGATTGCGGTCGATCCTCTGGGCGGCGATCCGCGTTGCCGCGCGCCGGAGATTCTCGATCAGCGCCAGGCGGAGCATGATAGGGATGGCCCATAATTCGCCTAACGTGAGGCCGGTGATCGTCTGGTAGGCGGCAACGAAACTGCTGAGGCTTCCCGGATCGACTCGTCCATCGCCGTGCGAGATCGTTTCGAGCGCGATGTCATACACGCGCGGAAGCCCAGCCGTTGAGCCATTCAGTAAGCGAGGCAGCTCCCGGCTGTACCCCTTGGGCAAATGTCTCTTGGCCGTGCGAATCTGCTCTTCGATGAGATAGAAGTTATCGAGCAGCCATTCCCCGGCCGGCGTAATCCGACGGTTCGCCTTCACCGCCTCTGCCAACAGATCGCGGACTCCGATCAGGACGTCTTCATTCTCAGCCAGCCTGCTCAGAAGCTGGTCCGGAGCCTGTCCGGACTCAACTGGTGCAGGCCAGCCAGGGTCTTGCCGTGTTGCTCCATTTGATCGGCGCTGAAGAGCTCCGAACGCAGCGGTGGCTCGCCACCGGCGTACTTTTCTGCCAAGTCGTTTTCAGGGAAGCTTGCCCTGAAATGGAGCAAGCTTCCGAGATTGATCTTGCTGCTTACCTTCACGTGTGAGATCTCTTTCTTAGAGGCGAGGGATCGCGAACCAGTTTGCACCCAAGATGGCGGCTTGGATGGCCCTCTTCGGCACTTCTTGCTGAGAGCAACGCTCGGTTCGAGACGAATGTCTCAAGGCTTACGTGTGTGTCGAAGTCCGATACGACACAGAAGATCGAGCGTCAGCGAGTAGACGGGAATGAGCAGCGACTGCACCGCTCCGTTGGACAGTTGATCCTGGCGAAACCTGCTCAGCAGCAGATTCATACCAGACCGTCAACAGCCCAGAATTTCTCGTTCGCCGTGGTCCGGCACGAGGGGGAGGCGTAACAGTATAGCTGACTTATCAGAGGTGTGATACACACGAGAAACGCTATCGATCGGTCCAGCCGCGCAAAATCCTCGGTCAACTCTATCCAACAAGACAGAAGGGAATCTGGTCAAAATTGCTCAGTTTGAAGGATGCGGGAGCGGGCGACTTCACGCTTGGTCGGCTCGAAATCGACGAAGCTTCAAGCAGGGGAACCTAGTCGTAGAGGACGCTATCGAGGGCGTGATTGAGCGAACCGTTTTGTACATTTCTCATCACGCATCGCAGCAGTGGCATCGGGACTGTGCCCTTCGGGAATGATTGTGCCGCCTTCACGCGGGATTTCCTCCGGGGCGTGGTGAAGGACGCCCGGCTTCTTGAGTCGATGCAGAAAAACACCGCCGGATAACCGTTAGAGAATCCGGATCAGCGGAATTCGTATCGTCAATGTGGTCCCCTTCTCTTTTGATCCCCGGAGAGTCAGCGTTCCATCAAGCGCGATGGCGCGTTCTCGCATGCCGATAATGCCAAGAGAATTATGGTTTTGGATCGACTTCTTGGTGATTCCCTTCCCGTTGTCTTTCACACTCAACATCAGATCATCGTGCTGTTTCATTAACGCAATCGTGGCTGTGGAAGCCTGAGCATGCCGGGCCACATTCGTGAGCGCTGCCTGAGTGATCCGGAACAGGGCGACGCTTCCGACGCGGTCGAACTTGGCTTTCCCAAGATTCGTCTCAACCCGGCACCGGATTCCAGTATGTCCCTCGAATTCCCGCGCCAACGATTGCAAGGTCTTCACCAGACCCAGCTCGTCCAACACGCCCGGCCGCAACTCAACCGCGATTCGTTTCACCGATCGGATCATGGTCGTGACAAGAGCAGATAGCGATCTGGCTTTCGCCTGCACCGGCCGTTGCTGTGGCGTCACCCTGTGGGCGATCCAGGATAATCCCAACTGCAAGCATGTCAGCGTCTGGCCGAACTCATTCGCTATGCAGTGCAGCGTGGGAGCCTCGCGAGGGACGAGCCGAAGCCTACCAGGAAATCCAGAAACACATCGGGAAAATTGAAATAAAACGAAAGACGGCTGCGAGCCCGCGGACGTCAGTCGTGGAGGACGATATTGAGGAGGGAGCTGTGGACGTGTAGCCCGCTATCGTAGTGAATCAAGCCCATCTTTTTGAACCTATTCATGAAGAAACTGACGCGGGAGCGTGTGGTCCCGATCATCTCGGCGAGTGTTTCCTGGCTGATCTTCGGAATGACCTCTTCCGGCTTACCTTCTTTCCCGAAATGGGCCATTAGCAGCAGAACCCGCGCCAGCCGCTTCTCGCTGGAATTGAAGAGTTGATCCACCAAGTCCTCTTGGATGCGAACGTTCCGAGCCAGCATATAGGCAAGGAACAGCGCGGAGAAGGTGCGGTCGTCTTGGAGCAATCGGAGCATCGACTGTTTGTCGATGCGGACGATCCTGGCGTCTTCGACGGCAGTCGCCGTAGCCAAATGCACCGGCTGCCCGGCGAGACACCCTTCCCCGAAAAAGCTGCCTGGCTCCAGTATCGCAATGACGGCTTCTTTACCCTGCGGCGAAATCACAGTCAGCTTGACTTTGCCCGCCTGGACATAGAACACGGCATCCGTCGTATCCCCTTGCGAAAAGAGAACCTGCTTCTTAGGGATCTTCAGCGTCGTTTTGCCACTGCCGATTTGCTTGAGAAAGGTCTGTGGATTAAACGTGGCCATCGGTGTGACTCCCACGGCCTGCGCTTCCCTTGAGAGCGCTGGGCCAAATTTGATTCTATGGACGGTGACGTGCAAAGAACTGTTCAATCAGACCTATTCGTGCAGATCGCGCTAAATATTTCGTCAACTCTATCCAACGAGACGGAAGGCAATCTGGACAAAATTGCTCAGTTTGAACGGACCCAGATGGCAGGAGGCTTCTCGCTTGCCCTGGTCGAAATCGACAACGCTTCAAGAAAGGGAGCCTAGCATGCTGCGGAAAAACTATTGTGGCACGCGAGAACTGCGATGGTCTTCACGAGCGGCACAACATCTTTCAGACATGCCAGCATGATTTTTCGGTGGCCTGCTATAACGTCGACCGCCAGGTCGTGGCTCTCGTCTCCCTCGGCAGACGCCCACTCCTCTCTCCCACCCACACCCTGCCCGATATAACGATCGCCGGCGAGCACGTGCAGGACGGCTTGCGGTAATTCTGCCACGGCAGATCGTTTGAGGACATAGCCGCGGGCTCCCGCATTAAAGGCCAAGGACAGGTAGACCGCCTCCCGATGGACCGTCAGAATGATCACCTTACTTTTCGGCTGGCAGGCCAGTATGGCACGAGTGGCATCGAGGCCGTTCATCCTGGGCATCGAGATATCCGCGAAAATAAGGTCTGGCTCCAGCAGTCTGGCCGCTTCCACGAGCGCCTGGCCGTCCTCTACCATACCCACCACCTCACCCAACTCGTCCAAGCAGGGTCGTAAGGCCTCCAGCACCTCTGGGTGGTCGTCGGCGAGCAAGATTCGTGGCCTCAGAATAGGACTGTCCTGCACGATAGGACTTTCCTGCAGGCCAAAAGTTTGATCACCCACAGGTTTAGGATCATCAAGAATGCTACACAGGATGGTCACAAAGGCCTCCTCTTTGCGTCTGGTTCATTTTGTTTCTCTCGTGTATCTAATTGAACCAGACCAAATGCACTAACCAGGTGAACCAGAAAAGGCGTGTCTCACGTGCCGGGTCGGACGGGTGAGGAGAGCGGATTTTCAGCATCCTTCTCGGAATAGACGACGCATTCTAGGCTTTATTGGAGAGACTGCGTAACTAGGGAGAATCCTAGTGCTGCGGGACAATGTTACCAGAAGTCAGCAGGAGCGGAACCGACTCCGGCACGTAAGACGTGAATCGTTGTTCATTGCTCATCTTTGCAGGATGCTCAAAGAGTCTGTCCAGCAAGGACCAGCCGATAGAAGCACCGGAGGCGTAGCCTCTGGGCTACGTTGAGGATGCTTTCGAGGCGAGAACGAAGCTGGCGGACTTTTTCAGCATCCTGCGGGTTAGAGGCCGGTGATGCCATGCGTGATCGCATACTTGGTCAAGTCGGCAGTGGTATGAATGTCCAGCTGCTGCATGATACGGGACTTATGGAACTCCACTGTTTTCACCGACACGCTGAGGATCGTGGCGATCTCTTTCGTGCTACGGCCCTCGGCGACAAGCTGCAAGACTTCCCGCTGGCGCGCGGTAAGCGCCGTGGACGCGGGCTTGCCTCGCTCCCCGGTGGATGGCTTGAGGACTGAATCCAGCACATCTTTCGTGATCAGCGGCGTGATGTAGTGTTGGCCTTGGAGGACAGACTGGATTGCCTGGCTGAGTTCCGACGCTGCGGAGCGTTTGAGGAGATACCCGGAGGCCCCGGCCTGGAAGGCTTCGGCCGCATACGTCGGGCTGGCATGCATGGTGAGGAAAATCAGCTTGCTCTCCGGCACGAGCTTGCTCAGCTGTCGGGCTGCCTCGAGACCGTTCAGCAGCGGCATGGCGATGTCCATGAGAATCAGATCCGGCCGCAGCTTTTGCGCCGCCTCAACCAGCGCCCGTCCGTCTTCCACCATGCCCACCACCTCGCACTGCTCCTCCACCAGCCTCCGCATGCCGGCGAGAATCAGTGAGTGGTCATCGGCCATGATGACGCGCGGTTTCGTCATGCACCCTCCTGAGAAATCGGAATCCAGGCACAGACCTTGGCGCCCTGCCCGGGGCGTGAATGGATCTGGAGAAACCCGCCCAACAGACGCGCACGCTCTTGCATACTCACCAACCCGAGTCCTACTCGCTCCGCCTGACGACCATCCATCTCGAACCCCTTGCCGTTATCGCGCACCGACAAACCGATCCCTTTGGACGAACCGGTCAGCCTGACCGTCACGTTGGTAGCCGCGGCATGCTTGGACACATTTTGCAGACTCTCCTGCATCACGCGAAACAGAGTAGTGGCGATCTCCGGCGAAAGCGTCCCTGGCACCTTTCGAGGGGTATAGATCATAGACACCTTGGTCCGTTTGGCGAACTCATCGACGTGCTCTCGAACGGCCAGCTCCAGTCCAACGTGATCGAGCAACGAAGGGTGCAGCTTATACGCCAGATCGTGCAGGTCATCGGAGAGCTGCCCGACCTGGCCACGAATCGCAGCGAGTTGTCGTGCAATTCGTTCAGGCGGGGCGGATGGAGTGCGTTCGATGGTCTCCAACTCCAGAGACAGCGCCGCCAGTCGTTGATTGAAGTCGTCGTGTAAATCACGGGCGATCCGTCTGCGCTCCTGTTCTTGGGCCTCGATCAGTTTCCCCGTCAGGGATTCCAGCTCCTCCCGCTTTTTACCGAGCAACACGACATGCTTCTCCAACTCCCGCGCCATCCGGACCCGCGATGAGATATCCGTATGCAAAATCACGACGCCCTTGCCTCCTTTCAACGGAGTCATGCGCATCAGGAACCAGCGTTCTTCTTCCGGTAACTCCGCGTAGTACTCGGCGCTGAATATAGGGGCGTCCCCCTTCAGCACGGCTTCAAGCCCTTGGAGAATGGCCGGGCCTATCGACGTGCTGCCGGCGGCGGTTCGGCGGCACAGGTCAAAATAATTCTGTCCGACCTCTCCAATCGTGAACACACCATCCGCGTGCTCGCGGGCGAGCTCATTCCAGGCGTCGTTCGTCTTAAGGATTACCCCCTCCCTGTTCAGCACGCAGACATGCGCGGAGATGGAGTCCACCACGGCGCGGGTGAACGCTTCGCTGGTCAGCAGCATCTCCTCCGCCTTCTTCCGTTCGGTGATATCGCGCACAATGGCGGTGAAGAGGTTCCGGCCTTCGATCACGGAATGAGAGATCGATGCCTCGAAGGGGAATTCCTCTCCATTGGCTCGAAGGCCGACCAACGTGGCGACTTGTCCTCTCGCAGGGGAGATCGCCTGCTTCTGGGCGAACACGCTGACGTGGCCCTGGCGCGCAAGTCTGAAGCGTTCCGGGATGAACCGGTCGAGCGGTTGTCCGACGGCGTCGGCGGCCGGGCAGAGAAACATGGATTCTGCAGCGTGATTGAACACCATCACGCGCTTCCCCTCATCTACGGTAATAATGGCATCGGTCATCGATCCGATGATCGCCTCACGCTGTACCCGCTCAGAGTCGAGCTTCGCCTCAGCCAGTTTCCGGTCGCTGATGTCCTGAAGCGCCGTCCGCCAGTGGGTGATCTTCCCGGGCTGATCATGAATCGCCAGGCTCTCGAAACAGACCCAGCGCGAGACGCCGGCCCTTTCCACGAGCGGCACCTCACAGGCTTGTCGCGTACCGGTCTTCAAGACCTCCTGCCAATGCCGATAAAACGTGTCCGCATCCGCCGCCGCAATAAACCGCGCCAGTGGCTGTCCGATCAGCTCTTTCCGGTGGATGCCGAGAAGCGTCCCAGCCCTCAGATTGGCCTCCACGATCTTGCCATGCCTATCCAGCGTGAGATGGCCCGCCGGGGAAAAGTCATAGAGATCCACATAGCGATCGCGGGCCGCTTCGAGGTCCACCTGGGTCCGGCGGAGTTCGTCGTTCTGCATTTCCAACTCGATCTGATGGACTTGCAACTCGTACACCAGCTGTTGGACGTCCTTGATGGGCATGGCCGCGACATCCTGCTTGGTCGTCCGCAGCCGCGCTTCCGCCTGCCGGCGGAGCTTCGTAAATTTCGTCGATCCGTCTGGTTTCTTGGCCATCGCATCACCCCTCTTAACACAGAGATATTGAGGTCAAGGAGGTAGTCCGAAGGTTGGGATTCGAAGTTCCGAACACTTCGGCCTTCAGCCTGACTCGCACAACACCTTCCTTCCCCTCCTCCCCTCATCTCTTCCATGGCTAACAGAATGCGGCCTGGTTGCGTCGTGTCTTGCTCAAGGCGACGCCCATTCAGCGCCAGCACCTTTCGGCCAATGTGAGGGAACGCCTGGTCCACGACGAAGTCCTGAAACGACGTGCGTGCTGGCAGAATCTCTTCAAGCAGGGAGCGTAAGTCGGGAATGTTCCATGCCCCGTTGCAGAGATGGTACAGAAGCTGCTGCTCGACCTCGCGCGGCGTACCTGAAAGATTCGGTAGAAGGACTGATTAGCCAAGACCACGCGGAGCTGGTCGTCCAGGACGAGCAGGGGTTCGCGCACCGTCTCCACGATGCTGGCAGCAAAGGTGCGCGCAGCCTGGACGACCTGCTCAGCGTGCTTGTTCTTGGTGATGTCCAGAAACGTCAGCACGAGGCCCTCGATGGTATTCTTGGCGGTCCGATAGGGAAGGATACGCATGATAAACCAGTTCCCGTCGGTGGTCTGGACTTCCCGCTCCTTGACGACGAGTGTCTGAAGCACATCCTGCGCATCTTCCAACAACCGCTCAGCGGTCAGCTTCGACGCGATGTCCGACAGGGGGCGTCCGACATCGCTGGCGATCAGATTGCTCACCCGCTTCGCCTCTGAGGTGAACCGTTTGATATGCAGCTCGTTGTCCAAAAAGATCGTGGCGACTTCCGTACTGTTCAAGAGATTCTGTAAATCGTCGTTCGCATCCGCTAAGGCATCGAGTTTGCCCTGGAGTTCGGAATTAACGGTCACCAGTTCTTCATTGAGGGACTGCATCTCTTCCTTCGCCGTCTCCAATTCCTCGTTGGTGCTTTGCAGCTCTTCGTTGGTGGATTGCATTTCCTCGTTGCTGGACTTCAGCTCTTCATTGGAGGTTTGCAATTCCTCGATCGTTCGTTGCAGACGCTGTTTGGTGAACTCCAGTTCCTGCCTGAGCCTGGACTCGCCTTTCTTTAGCGGGGCCGCCGCGCGCGCCGGTGCCACCTTCCGCTACGGCAGTCTTGTCCGTCCGCACCGTTTCAAACGTCACAAGGAGCAACCCCTGGAGGGCCTCCGGCTCGGCCAGTTTCTTGACAGCCAGGTTGACCAGGATAACGTGGCCGTTGGCCTCCACCGGGATGTCGTGACGCACCACTTCGTTCCCCTTGCCGGCCTGATGGAGCGCGGTCGCCAGATCGTGTTGCAATCCCTCCCGCGCCATCTCGATCAGATGGTGAGTGGGCGGACCGGGCGCCGGTTCGAGATACGCGCCGGTGTGCCCGTGGATGTAGACGACCTCGCCTCGGGTGTTGACGACGACCGCCGCCGGCGCGTAGCGCGATACCAAGAGCTGCTGGATGAGCGTGGGAATGGAGAAGGGGCGCGTTGGGGGGAGCGGAACCTCAGCCTCCGCCTTGGGCTCGGTTGTCGCCATCATGAGTCCGCCCGGAAACCGTTCCAAGTGAGGAAACTCGCCGGGCTCCGAGGTCCGCCTGAACAGTTTCCATTTCCGGTCGATGACGGTAAAGAGCCGTTCAGACTCCCCGATCGTTTCGGACGAACCCAGAAACAGAATGCCTTTCGGCTTCAAGGCATAGTGAAACAGCGGCAGGAGTTTGTGTTGCGCCGCACTGTCCAAATAGATCAGGAGATTGCGGCAGGAGAGGAGGTCCATCTTCGTAAACGGTGCATCGGTCAGGACGTTATGCGTCGCAAACACCACCAGATCACGAATTTCCTTCTTGATCCGATAACTGCCGTCTTCCTTGGTAAAGAACCGCTGCAGGCGTGCCGGCGTGAGGTCTCCGGCGATGCCGACCGGATAGAGGCCGGCGCGCGCCGTTTCAATCGCCCGGCTGTCCAGGTCCGACGCAAAAATCTGTAGGGTGAGCCGGAGCTTCTTTTGTGTCAGATATTCCTGCAACAAGATGGCGAGCGAATAGGCTTCCTCTCCGGTGGAACAGCCGGCGACCCACAGGCGCAGGACCCCGCGCTCTGGATTGCCCTCCACGAGAGACGGCAATCCTTTGTGAGCGAGGGCTTCGAAGGCCTGCGGGTCGCGAAAGAAGCTGGTGACCCCGATGAGCAGTTCCTGGAACAAGGCATCGAGTTCATGCGGATTCGCCTGCACAAACCGGAGATACTGTCTCAGGTTCTGGATCTGGTGCACGTTCATCCGGCGTTCGATGCGCCGTTGAATCGTGTTTCCTTTATAGGCCGCAAAATCGTTTCTGGTCCGATCGCGCAAGAGAATGAAGATTTTTTGGAGCGTCTGCGACGCATCCTGTTCAGGAAGCGGCAGCGCCGGCCTCGTAAAGTTCCGCGCGTACGCGAGCAACGATTCCGACATCTGGTCAGCCGGTTGGACGACATCGACCACTCCGGCAGTAATGGCACTGCGCGGCATGCCCTGATATTTGGCCGACTGCGGCTCCTGTGCGATCGTCATGCCGGACTCGGCCTTGATCGCTCTCAACCCCAGGGTGCCGTCGGTCCCGGTTCCGGACAGGATAATGCCGATGGCTCCCTGCTTCCGATCTTCCGCCAGCGAACGGAGGAAATAATCAATGGGCAGCGGCACCCGCTCCTGCGAGGCGGGCTCCATGAGATGCAGGGTGCCGTGAAGGATCGCCAGATTGGTACCTCCCGGCGCCAGATAGACACGATTGGCCTCCACCTCCATCCCGTCCGTGGCCTCCACCACCGACATCGCCGTGCATCTACCGAGCAGGCTCGGCAAGAGACTGACATGCCCCGCGTGCTGATGCGACACCACCACAAACGCCATCCCGTTGCTGGGAGGCATGTGGTGGAAGAACTCTTCCATGGCTTCCAGCCCGCCGGCGGAGGCGCCGATCCCGACGATGAGAAAACCCGGCGATGGAGCGGGCGTGGCATTCACAAACTGCCGCTTGAGATTCTTTTTCTTGGAGCCGCGCGAGGCAGTCGCTATTCTTCCAGGTGTCTTTCGTGCCGAGACCACAGAATCTTCTCCTTGACATCACAGAGACCGCGGTATCGAGAATTCGTCGACCGCGGCTGAAAGGCTGATCAGGAGCCAGAGTCTATGCTTTTTTTTTATGCCAGACAAGGACGAGATCGACCGCTAGTAATGTTTTGTGTCAGGACTAGGGGCCTCCCCAGTCTCCCCTACACAGGCGCCTGCACGCTCGAAACACTCAACGAGAGACGACCTAGTATTCATGGAATGACGTGTGTGCCGTGGTGGACCAGCTCAATCGAGAAGGCACTGTCACCCTCTAACGTCCAGACTCGTGAGACGACATTCTCTCAATCACACCGCGTCGATCCGCCGAGGCGCGCCACGTGACGCGCGAGCCAAGCGAGACAAGCAGCGACGTGGACAGATTGGATTCCCCCCTCGTCTCGCCCGTCCCGCCAGTCTCGTTTGGCTATCGTGCCGGGCGTTCTCCCATTATCTCTGGCATGCGAACCATCTGATTTCCGACGGGCCGGCGGCATTGTTTTCCGCCGCCTGATGGTCTGTGGCGCTAGTAACTTGTTCCCGTAGAACTAGGAGTCCTCCCAGTTCTACAAACGGCTACAGGTTTATATAACTATCCATCATCCATAAGGCCAGCACATCGCAGCGTTGCTATTCCCTTTCTCTCAGATACATGGAAAATGAAAGAGGTGACGTATGGTTCTTGACAATCTGTTCGCTCAGACAACTCGTGAGGCGCCTTCCGATCCGGTGAGAGAAACCCTCATCGCACCGACGCTGCTCCCCGTGTGTTGTGTCTGCAGACTCATCCGAGACAAGACCGGATCGTTCCCTGATCGTGAGCGCTGGGTCACGCCGCGGGCGTACCAAAAGAGATATGGCGTACATTCAGCCGATGTGCTTCTCACTCACACCTACTGTCCGAAGTGTTTCACACGGGCCATGGGTACAGTGAGTCAATACCTCCGGACGATCGGAACGCCATCATGATCCTGCACGCCGACTCTCCGGGCCTCGGCTCCCCTCCTTCCGTCCTGACCGACGCATTCCGTCCGGCCCCGGATCGGGAGGAAGGGCTGCGCAACAAGGCGTGGGCTCCGCCTGGTGAATCCTGCCTGCGTTGCAGCGGATTGCTGGTCCTCAGCTATATGGCTTCCTTGGAAAGTGACGTGACCGGAAAACCGATGAAGCTGTGGCGTTGTCTCAACTGCGGCGACTACTTAGATAGCGACATCCTGGCCAACCGATGGAAGAGCCCTGTGCCGGCGCGTGAGATCGCGGACGCGCATGCCACCATCGTGTGTCGGCAGCCTGTGACGACCGATGTGCTTGAGGTCCGCGTGCCGAAAGCCAGCGAGGGCAAGAAGACAGCCATCACCGTCAAGATCGATCGTGTACTTGTCTTATGAGTTACCTCTCAGAAAAGGAGTTTCTATCATGGCCAGCACCTGTTCACCATCAGCCAGACCGTACACCACGTCATTGAACTCACCTAAAGGGGTATCAATGGCAGGCAAACGAGCCCCGTCTTTTAATGCCAAAACCTTTCTCGCGCGCCTCAGCGACGGCAAATCGACTCTGCAGTGCCAGAAACATCAAATGCTCTTTGCGCAAGGGGATGCGGCCAATGCCGTGTTCTATATCCAGGATGGCCAGGTCAAGCTCTCGGTCGTGTCTCGACAAGGGAAAGAAGCCGTAGTCGCGATTCTGGAGCAGGGTGGATTTTTTGGAGAAGGGTGTCTCGCCGGACAGCCGGTGTACATGGCCACGGCGACCTCCCTGGGAAAATCCAGTATCGTACGCATTGACAAACTGGTGATGATGGAGGCGCTCCTCAACGACCCCGCCTTCTCCGAGCTATTCCTGACCTATCTCTTGTCTCGCAACATTCGCATCCAAGAGGACTTCGTCGATCAACTTTTTAATTCTGCTGAGAAGCGGCTGGCGCGGACGCTGCTGTTGTTAGCCCACGTTGGTCACGAAGATAAATCGGAACTGGTCATTCCCAAAATCAGTCAGGAAACGCTGGCAGAACTTGTCGGTACCACACGGTCACGAGTGAGTTTTTTTATGGGTAGATTCAAGAAGCTCGGCTTCATTGAATACAACGCCGGCTTGCATGTGCACAAATCCCTCCTCAATGTGGTCGCACCTTCCAGCCCAGACTACTCATGATGGGGACAGGTAGATTGCGCTGAAGCGGTAAGCCCGGCATCGATGGTGCTTATTCAACTGTCCCAGTCCCGCACAAGGGCCTCTGGCTCTATGCGTGGACCCAACTGGTTTATCTGGTTGCTCAGGTTTGTGTGGTTTGTCTGGTTCAATCAAATAAACGAGGCAAACCAGTTGCGGAAGACGATAGTGCGGGGGGGGTACACGTGCAATCGATAATTTGGTGTAGAGAAGAACACCCGGTTGCCGGAACGCAGTCATCGAAAAACTACGTCATCATCGGGCAGCGTCCTCGGCGGCTGCAACCAGGGTTTCATGACGATATCGAGCCGTGGCTGCCCCTTTGCAAGACTCGTTGGCCTTTTCTTGACAGGGCACAGAAGGAGTTGGTAGAAGGACTTGGCGCAACGGTGCGAACGGGCCTGGTCCGAACGGGAGAAGCCGATCCGTGTCTGATGTATCACCGCTAGAGATGGAAGTGGCGAAACTCATTATACGGACACTCACTCTAAAAGTTGACCCTGCACAGATTCAACCGGAGGAACCTCTCTTCGGTGACGGCCTGGGACTTGATTCGATTGACGCGCTCGAACTGTCTCTTGCGATCTCTCAATCCTATGGGCATCAGATACGTTCAGATGATCCAGACACTGTCGCCACCTTCGCCTCACTCCGTTCACTCTGCCAATCGATCGAAAAACATCGCACGAAATAGCAGCAGGTGGCTCTATGAACACCGCCGCGTTGCTCGGCCCCTACCACGCTGACAGAGTGTTGGCTTGGGAGAACGGCCACTCGATGACCTATGGCCACTTTCTTTCAGATGTGGGAGCCCTCGCTGACCTGCTTCCTGAAAAACCTACGGTCATTAACCTGGCTGATGACCGCTATCGATTTCTGGTCGGGTTCGCCGCTGCATTGGTCCGAGGACAGACCACACTGCTTCCTCCTAGTCGCGCGCCGGGCGCCTTGGCTCAGATCGCTCGAGAATATGGCAACAGCTATTGCCTGATCGATGGCACTGAACACGTTGAACAACTCCCCTTCTATCAGATCCCAGCGGGTACAGGAAGTCCGACCGGCACGGTGAAGGTTCCCCAGATCCCCATTAATCACACGGCCCTGGTGGCCTTTACGTCAGGCAGTACGGGGAACCCTCATCCCCATTCCAAAACCTGGGGCTCCCTAGTCGCAGTCGCTCGGAGTACAGGAACCCGGCTGGGTCTCAAGACTTCCGAGCAGGTGACCGTGGTGGCGACAGTTCCTCACCACCACATGTACGGGCTCGAAGCCTCCATGATGCTCCCTCTTCAACATGGGATGCCGTTCCATGTGGGACGGCCGCTGTTCCCTGAAGATGTGCGGTTAGCGTTGGCGGACGTACCATCGCCGCGTATGCTTGTGACCACACCTCTACACATCCGGGCTTGTGTCACCGCTCGCTCGCGGCTGCCTCCCGTGGAGTGTATTCTCTCTGCGACCGCGCCGCTTTCTCGCTCCTTGGCGAAACAAGCCGAGACCTTGTTCCAAACCACGGTCTATGAGGTGTATGGATTCACGGAGGCTGGAAGTGTCGCGACAAGGCGGACCGTCGCCGAGAACGCCTGGCACGTATTGGATGGCATCACGCTGCTTCAAGAATCAGCCGGGTGTTCCTTGCACGCGCCATACTTGCTTGGGCCTATCCCCTTTCCCGATCTGGTGTCGCTGCAAGAGCCCGCATCGATTCCTGTTGCATGGACGTGGCGAGGATCTGGTGAACATCGGTGGGCATCGAGGTTCGTTAAGCGACCTGAGCCAGAAACTGAACGAGATCGAAGGAGTGCAGGATGGAGTGTTTTTCCTCCCGGACGACACGGGAGCCTCAGTCACACGTCTGATCGCCTTTGTTGTTGCGCCTGGAAAGGCTGCCGAGCACATTCTGTCGGCGCTTCGAACAGTCATTGATCCTGTGTTTCTCCCCCGACCGCTTCACCTGGTTCCCCACCTTCCCCGTAACGAGACGGGCAAGCTCACGAGAGACGCCTTGCTCGGATTGATGCAAGACCTTCAGAAAGAGGAGCGGCATGGAATCTGAGCGGATTGTCACAATCGGTGCGGACCATCCATCGCTGGCCGGGCATTTTCCCGGCCATCCCGTGGTCCCTGGCGTTGTGATGCTGGGAGAAATCATGAAGGTCATCCGCGAGATGGCCAAGGAACACATCGAGTTTGTCGGCATGCCGTCGGCGAAGTTCCTGTCGCCGCTGAACCCCGGAGAGCCTCTTACGATCAGGATAGACCAGCAAGGCGATGGCACAATGGAATTCACCTGCACAACCGGACCTCGACTCATTGCGAGCGGCTGCCTGCAATACCGCATCATCGCCGATGATTCCCCTGGTGATTCGTGAGTGTGGGGTGGTTGCGACAACGCGAACGCGGCAGTCGAATCGCGGGACGATTCATGATCTGGATGGCGGTATCCGTCGGACGTCCGGCCGCGCGCGCCTTGCTCTATCCGATCTGTGTGTATTACGTACTCTTTTCGCGGCACGCATGTCGTGCCATCCAACCCTACTTGATTCGAGCGCTGGGACGCCCGATCGGTCGGCGTGACTTGTATCAGACAGTTTCATGTGTTTCGCGTCGACGCTCCTTGATCGTGTCTATCTTCTCACCGGACAAGCCAGCCACTTCGACATCGATATACGGGGACTCGACGTACTCAAGGACCGCTTGGCTCGTGGTCAAGGATGTATCCTGCTCGGTTCGCATCTGGGGAGCTTCGAGATCGTGCGCGCCATCGGGCTGAGCCAGCGGGATGTCGAAATCAAAGTCCTCATGCACGAGCAGCATACACCGATGATCCGAGACCTCTTCCGTGACTTGAATCCAGAAGTTGCCGATTCGGTGATACAGACCGGCTCGCCGAACACGATGTTGCAAGTCAAGGAATGTCTGGACCGCGGAGGGGTGGTGGGTATTCTTGCGGATCGGCTGGTGAATCAGAATCAGGCGACGGACTGTAAGTTTCTCGGCAAGCTTGCACGATTCCCTGCCGGAACCATGTGGCTTGCGAGCGTCTTAAAGGTGCCGGTCATTCTCTTCTTCGGGCTCTACCGCGGAGGCAATCACTACGAGGTCCAATTCGAGTTGTTCGCAGAAGAGATCGCGATCGACCGGCAGCATCGAGACCAGGAGGTTCAGCAATGGACCCAGCGCTACGCCGACCGCCTGGAACATCACTGCCGCTTGGCGGCCGACAACTGGTTCAATTTTTATGACTTTTGGGAAGAGCAACGATAGCTGGCCGTTGAGACTGCCGGCCCTGTTCCTCATCTGGTTGTTCTTGCCGGGTCCTGCGCCGATATCCCTGGCCCAGCCGTCGCCCCAGTCTGAGCGACGAGGCAGAATCACCCGGCTGGAATGTAGAACAACTCATTGGGAGCCTGGCCAAGAACCGGCAGGCGGAAGTACGGTTTGAAGAGACCGCCTTTTCGAACCTGCTCACCCAACCGTTGAAGACCCGAGGCATCTTGCGTTTCACTCCTCCGGCGGGACTCGAGAAACATATCACCGCTCCTCATGACGAGCGCTACATCGTTGAAGGCGATACGGTCATCTTCGAAAGCAAGACAAAGGGTACGAGCAGAACCCTTTCATTGCACGACTATCCTGCGCTGCGGGCATTTATAGAGGCCTTTCGGTCAACGCTCGCCAATGATGTCGTCACCCTGAAGCGTTTCTATAGCGTGACGCTGCAGGGTGAGCCACGACGATGGGTCTTGATGCTGCGTCCACTGGACAAAGCCGTGCAGGAACTGGTGGAGTCCATTCGATTCTCCGGAGAAAGGGAGCACGTCGGTAGCATTGAGATCCTAGCCCCGGACGGAGATCGGTCTGTCATGGTGATCACAACGGGCGCACCGTGACCAGAAGATCCTGGGTCACGCTTCTGATCTGGTGCATGGTGCTGGGGCTCGGAGCATGGTTCGTGGCCACGCGTACACACGTGGAGACCGAACTCTCCCGCTTATTGCCGGAGGGTACCACACCAACAGAACGCCTGCTGCTCACTGAACTGCGAACAGGCGCGGGCGGGCGGCTCATTCTTATCGCTCTGGAGGGAGAGGATGCCGATCTCCTGGCAGGAGCCAGCACACAGTTGGCGACCTGGATGCGCAACAGTGGTGCATTTCAGTATGTCGGCAATGGGGAGCAAGCCTGGACAACGGAGGAGCGGGAACGCCTCTTTCAGAACCGGTACGTGCTCAGTCCAGGCGTGCAGGAGTCCACGTTCAGTCGAGATCATCTCCGCGACTCCCTTGAGCTGAGGCTGAGCGACCTCACCTCTCCACTGTCACCGATGGTCAAGGAACTGATCCCGGGCGATCCCTCCGGCGAGTTCATGACGATCCTTCAAACCTGGATGACCTGGACGGCTCCGGCGAGACACCACGGAGTGTGGTTCTCGTCGGACCTGCGGCGCGCATTGCTCGTGGCGGAGACGCATGCGGCCGGTTTTGATATGGAGTCCCAGGAACAACTGCAAGGGCAAATGAGAGAGGCCTTCAGACCGGCCGCCGGAACTTCCGCTGGTGCAACTCCCGTTCGATTGGTCATGACGGGACCCAGCGTCATTGCCGTTGAGATGCGGCAGACCATCCAAGATGATGTGTGGTGGTTGTCCTTGTGCGCGACGTTGCTGGTCACCACGTTGCTCTTCGCCAGCTATGGATCCGTTTCTGTTCTGGCTCTCACTCTCCTTCCCTTGACGAGCGCGATCCTGGCCGGGATCGTCGCCGTGAGTCTTGTGTTCGGATTCATTCACGGCATGACCTTGGCGTTTGGAATTACGTTGCTCGGCGTCGTGGACGATTATCCCATCCATCTGTTCAGCCATCTCACCAGGGAGAGCCGGGCGCCGGCCGTGATGAAAGAAATCTGGCCGACGATGCGCCTCGGAGTCGTCGCGACGGCTCTTGGCTTCTCTGCATTACTCCTGAGCGGGTTTCCCGGCCTGTCGCAACTGGGGCTGTTCGCGATGGTCGGCTTATTCACAGCCGCATGCGTGACCCGTTGGGTTCTTCCCCACATCGTTCCCATAGCATTTCACACCAAACGCGAAGGGCTGCATGTCGCACGGTGGGTCGATGCGCTGACAAGGGCGCGACTCGTGGTCCCGCTGCTTGTGGTCATAGCCATCGGCTCCTTCATCTGGTCAGATACGCCACTATGGGAGCAGGACATTGCCAATCTGAGCCCGATCTCGGCTGAAGCAGAAAGAGCGGGATCAAGTCCTTCGTCATGAACTCGGGGTGCCGGATGTCCGGGACCTCATCGTGGTGGAGGGCTCAAGCGAAGAAGAAGCCCTCCAACGGAGTGAAGCGTTGGCGCTGGCGTTGGACCCACTCGTGAGAAAAGGGGAACTGGCAGGATACGATCTCGCTGCTCGCTATCTGCCCAGTCGCAAGACGCAACAGGCGCGCCAGGCATCGGTGCCTGATCGCGAAACCTTGGAGCGGAATCTCACGTCAGCCATGAAGGGTTTACCGTTCAAGCCCGGCCTGTTTCAGCCCTTCCTAGACGCGGCAGGGAAGGCCAGGACACAGGAGCCGGTCGACATCCAGATGTTCCGCGGGACCGCGCTGGGGATCAAACTAGACTCGCTGCTGTTTATGCATGAGGGACGCTGGGCTGCGGTCGTGCCGTTGCGTGGCGTCACCGACAGACAGAAGTTCCGGGAGCTTCTGACGCCGTGGGATACACAACAGATTACCTATTTGGATCTGAAGGAAGAATCGAACCGAATGGTCAGCCTGTACCGGAATGAAACGCTACGACTCTTGGGATGGGGGGTCCTGGCCATCGGTCTCGTGCTGCTTGCCGGGCTCCGCGCTCCCGTCACCGTCCTGCGCGTGATGCTTCCGATCGGGAGCGCCATCGTGGTGGTGGCTGCCTTGCTGCACGCGCTAGGTGAACGGTTTTCGCTGTTCCACATCGCGTCATTTCTGTTAGTCATCGGTCTCGGGTTGGACTATGCGTTGTTCTTCAACCGGAGAGATGGCACACAGGCGGAACGAGGACGCACCGTCTATGGCCTGGTCGTATGCAGCACGACCACGATCTTGGTATTCGGAGTGTTGGCCCTCTCGCAAATCCCCGTGCTCCGAGCCATCGGATTGACCACGGCCTTAGGATCGCTGGCCTGTCTGGTCTTTGCCGCGCTCCTAGCTGAATCGCCTAAGAAACCACCTCTTCTCGCCGCGACTTCCCTCGACTGAGCAATATTGAACAGATGGTCGCTCCGCAACCTGCTAATTTTCTTGCGGGTAGGCTTGATCGCCAGCGCGGAGGAGCGCCTGTAATGCCACACGCTTTGGTTCATGAACACTTAGAGGATGACGTATCCCGCCTCGTTGAGGATCGCGGCTCGAATCAGGCCGTCGATGATGGCCCTAACGATCCTCAGGGCCGCCGGCACGCAGTTCCACAACATCGACACGTTGGGGCAAGATTGATGGCCCCGCTCATTCTCACCCACTATACCGTCGTCTCAGCGCTGGGGAAAGGCCTCACCGAGACCTATCAGGCATTGCGGAATCGGCGTTCCGGGTTGCGGCCCTGCGACTTCGAAGATGTGGGAATCACCACCTACATCGGCCGGGTCGATGATGTGGAAGACGTGTTCGTCGGCGGTGGTTCATCGTCAACGGAATTGGAGCAGTTCGACTGCCGGAATAATCGGCTCGCGCTCCTCGGGCTCCAACAGGATGGGTTCATCCAAGCCGCCATCAGAGGCCCGGGAGCGCTACGGCGCCCACCGCGTGGCGGTGATCCTCGGTTCGAGCACATCGGGCATCCTGGAAACGGAACATGCCTATAGCCACCGTGACCCTGCCACCGGCGCCTTGCCGTCGTCATACCTGACGTCCCATCGATATACCCATAACATGTTTTCGTCCGCGCATTTCGTGCGCACATACCTGGGGCTGCGGGGACCGGCGATGGTCATCTCCACGGCCTGCTCGTCCAGCGCGAAGGCATTTGCAACGGCGGCACGATTCATCGAAGCCGGATTCTGCGATGCGGCGGTGGTCGGCGGCGTGGATAGCCTCTGTCTGACGATTCTGTATGGATTCGCGTCGTTGGAGCTGATGTCGAGCGGTCCCTGCCGTCCATGCGACGAGAATCGTAACGGACTGACGTTGGGCGAATCGGCCGGCTTTGCGTTACTGGAAAAATCCAAGCATGGCAGGTCGGCCTGGGGCGGTGGCGTTATTGGGCTACGGGGAGAGTTGCGACGGGTATCACATGTCGCATCCCCATCCGGAAGGGACCGGAGCGATCAAAGCGATGCAAGCGGCTTTGCTGCGGAGTGGGCTCACCTCCTCGGGACATCGACTACATTCATCTGCACGGCACCGCGACCAGGGCGAACGACAGCATTGAAGATACAGCCGTCCACTCGGTGTTTGGCCCCTCGACCCCCTGCAGCTCGACCAAAGGGTGGACGGGACATACATTGGGGGCAGCGGGAGTCACGGGAGCGGTGATTGCCGCGATGTGCCTCACGCGCGGTTTTGTTCCTGGGACCGTGAATACGACTCGAATCGATCCCAGCTTGAGCAGTCAGGTGCTGCTGGAGAATCGGGAGCAGCCGGTTCGGCGGGTGTTGAGCAATAGCTTTGGGTTTGGCGGCAATAACTGCAGTCTGATTTTCGGGACAGTCTGATGACCTTGTATGTAAACGGGATCGGCACGTTGGGACCGGGGCTCGCAGGTTGGGCGGGAAGCCGGGCCGTGCTGGCAGGCAAGAGCCCTTCATGTGACGCCGTCCCGACGGAGCCGAGTGCGAGCCTGCTTCCGCCGAACGAACGGAGGCGCAGCAGCGAAAGTGTGCGCTGGGCTCTCCATGTGGCTCAGGAGGCCATGCAACAGGCGGAGGCCGATGCGCGCGAGGTCGCGACCGTCTTCGCGTCGTCCGACGGCGAGACCGGTGTCCTGGACCGCCTCTGCACGGCGCTCGCCGCGCCGCAACGGACGATTTCGCCCACGCTGTTCCACCACTCCGTCCATAATGCCGCGTCCGGCTACTGGGGCATCGCCACGGGCTCACAGCAATCGTCAACCGTGCTGGCTTGTTATGATTCTTCCTTCTGTGCCGCCTTGCTGGAGGCGGCCGCCTATGCGCAGATCGAGGAGAGGTCTGTACTCCTGGTGGCCTATGATCTTCCGCCGCCCCCTCCTCTCTATGCTGCGCGGCCCCTGCGAGGAGGATTCGCAGCCGCTCTGTTGCTGACGCGAACTCCTGCGCCGCGCAACCTCGCTCAGTTCGATCTCGCTCTTTCCACTGATCTCTCTCAGGAAGCGACGAACATGGATGATGCCAGACTGGAAGCTCTTCGGAGCGGGAATCAAGCCGCGCGGTCGTTACCGCTTCTGGCCGCCATCGCGAGGCAGCGCGGCACACTAGTCCGTCTTGAGTATCTAGAAGACCAACACGTGTTGATCCGGGTGCGGCCATGCTGAGGATCGGCAAAGCCGCTCTTTGTCAATTGATTCCGCATCACGGCACGATGTGCCTGCTGGATACGGTCGAGCGGTGGGATGAGACCAGCATTCTGTGTACGACCGCGTCGCATCGTGACGCGACGAATCCTCTTCGGCGAGACAACCGATTGGAGGCGATCTGCGGACTGGAGTATGCGGCACAGGCGATGGCGGTGCATGTCGGGCTTCTGGAGCAAGGCAAGGAGCGTCGACTCACCGTGGGATACCTGGGAGCCGTAAAGAATCTGATGCTTCGGGCCATTCGTCTGGACGACGTGAAGGGAGACTTGACGGTTCAGGCGACCCGTTTAGTCGGCGAGGTGAATTGCTTCATCTATGCGTTTCGAGTGTCGGTTGGGCGACAAGAGTTTCTGGATGGGCGCGCATCCATATTCCTCAAGTATCTCGACCACCAATCATGAAGCGAGCCTTGGTCACAGGCGGCAGCGGTCAAATCGGCGCCGCGATCAGCCGACAACTGGCGCAGGAGCACCTGCACGTCATCGTCCATGCGCATCGCAATCGCGCCGGGGCTGAAGAGGTGGCCAATCAGATCGTCGGAGCAGGCGGATCGGCCAGCGTGGCCTCCTTCGATGTCAGCGATACCCAGGCCACCCAACGTGCCCTGACGCAGATTCTGGAAGGCGGTCCGATCCAGGTGCTCGTGAACAATGCCGGCGTCTACGACGATGCCCCGATGGCGGGCATGCGGGCGGACCAATGGAGCCACGTCATCGCGGTCTCGCTGGGCGGATTTTTCAACGTGACTCAGCCGTTGCTCCTTCCGATGATCGGCACGCGATGGGGACGGATCATCACGATTTCGTCGGTCTCGGCTCTGCTCGGTAATCGAGGCCAGACGAATTACGCAGCGGCCAAAGCGGGGCTCCACGGCGCCTCGAAATCGCTTGCACGGGAGGTCGCCTCCCGTGGCGTCACCGTCAATGTGGTTGCGCTGGGCTTTATCGAATCGCGGATGGTCGAGCAGAGTTGCAAACCGGAAAAGATCGAGGCTCTGGTACCGATGAAGCGAGCCGGCACGCCTCAAGAGGTTGCCTACCTGGTCGGATTCCTGGCCTCCGAGAAGGCCGACTATATCTCCGGCCAAGTGATCGGTCTCAACGGAGGGATGGTATGAACGCCCGTACACATTCGGGGGCCAACGTCATGGCCAAATACTGGGTTGTGATCCCCGCCTACAACGAAGCCGCCACGATTAGGGATGTCGCATCGCGGGCGATCCGACAGAACGAGAACGTGATCGTCGTGGACGATGGGTCTACCGATGGCACGGCAGAAGCCCTGGTTGGTTTGCCCGTGTCAGTGTTGCGAAATCACACGAACTGTGGGAAAGCCGCCAGCCTATGGCGTGGCTTTCAGCAGGCATTGGCTGCTGGAGCCTCTGGAGTCGTGACTCTGGACGGCGATGGTCAGCATGCGCCGGAAGACATTCCAAGATTGCTCGCTGAAGCTGCCTTCTATCCTGATCATGTGATCATCGGTGCGCGCCGTCGAGATCAGCGACGCGCGGCCTTCTGGCGTTATGCCGCGAACCGTGTGGCTGATTTCTGGATCTCCTGGGCCGCGGGCTATTCATTTGCAGATAGTCAGTCGGGCTTTCGTGTCTATCCCGCATCACTGTTGAGTCGTGTGAAGATCAAACATGGAAAAGTCAGGAGCTTCGTCTTCGAAAGCGAAATTCTGATCGAGGCCACACGTTCAGGACATCGAAGCCTGGCGGTTCCCATTGAAGCCCTGCGCCGTCCTGGAGCGCGACCGAGTTATTTTCGGCCGGTGCTCGATATCGCCCGCATCACCTGCATGGTGGGGTGGAAACTTATTTCCAGGGGCATGTACCCGATCGGACTTTACCGCTCGCTCTTTGGACAGACCTCATGCGTGTCGAGCGAGTATCACGCGGTTGAGGAGATCGCGCCGGCTCGATTGACACAACCCGCGTAAATATGGTTTCCCGCTTCGCCGAACAGCCCAATACCCTCCCCGCTCGCCCTCGTGATCTCGTCTTGCTGAGCCTGGTCTGATCTATCCTGGTACTGAGGGTGCTGCACGATGCCGATGCAGGAATGTGCGTGAAGTCGGCTGACGAAGACCATGAACGGAAGTGGGAGTGGATCAGTAATAGAGGTGGACGCCGAGTCCGAACCATTCGGTGTTTTGAGTATAGAATTGTCCGTTGGGCGAGGGGCCGCCGAAATACTCCGCCAATACCTGTAGCTTGCGATCTCCGATGCGCGCATTCTCGAATTGAAGTCCCGCCATGACGGAGCTGGCGACCCTCCAATTACTTCTCTCGTTGGCCTGAAAATCTCCATACGCCACCGGACGAACCTTGCCGTCCCACAAGGTCCAGGGGCTGGTGAATTCAGTTCCCACCTGGCTCGTGCCGCGTTTCAGATAGCTCGGATCTCGATCCACCAGGATAGCCCCCGCCGCCATAGATCCGGAACCAGGAGGTCAGTTCATAGGACAATTTCAGGTCGAGTTCTTCAAAGCTCAAATTGACTCTGTTGACCGGCGTCGGACTATCGAGAATAAATTCATCGCCCAGGTGTGAACTCTGATGGTGGAGGCGAAGGAAGCCGGAGAATGGACCGGTCCGATAGCTGGTGAGCAACCCGACGGTATAGTCGGCGTTGACGAGGTCTTTCGAAGGGGTGCTCATATTGAAGATACTGAAGACGCCGGCCTGGAGCGCGATTTCCCATTGGCCATCCAACGGTGCCGCGTTTCGATAGAGGGCAAACGTTTCACCGAAATTGGCCGAGCCGGTGTTGCTCGGCTCGACCCAATGTCACTTGACGGGACGCCACGGAGAAATGCGGCCATCGGGGGTCGGCATGGAACGGAGTCACGAGGAGACCGTGAGGAAGAAATTTTGACTCGGGCTTGGGGGGTTCTTGCTGAATGGGAGCCGATTCACGGACATCGGTGTGAGCCTGGCCCTCCCGGATCTCCACTCGCACCACACCGGGAATGCTTTCCAATGCGGTCATGACTTTTCTTTGGTCGACCGTGCCGAGCGACTGGGCATCGACAATCACGACTCCCTCCCGCACATGCAGAGACGCCTTGGCTGCATCAAATTCATGTCGGAGGACAGCAGCGGCGTAGCCGGCGATGTAGGAATCGTCAACCGCGATCGCGATCGACACGATTCCCAGGATGAGACAGAGCACGAAAACCACGCCCCCCGTCGCGATCCTCACCGGTGCTACAAACAGAGAACTGACGTGCGGCACGCACGGAATCCTGTGCTCCAAGAGTGACTAGCCATTACACATCTCCCTCAGGTTACAGAAGTGGTGTCCGGCTGCGGGGTTGAGACATAGGCTGGCGAGGCAAGGGCCTTGCGACGAGCATCGCTTCGGGACACCGCGAGCATCTGAACAGGCGCACACCTCGATTCCAAATGCCTCGCCTGTCTCGTTCAGCTACCCGCAGAAGCGTGCTTATCCAGACGTGCAGGCCCTCGATTTTCTGCTGTACCGAAATAGTTTTTCGCTTCCTGCTAGGTCGCTCGAGACGTCCGCCCCATCACCACGTGAATGATCAGGAGCACGACTCCGATCACGAATAAGATCCAGGAAATTTGTGTTGCGACCGCCGCGATTCCTGACAGACCCAGAGCAGCCGCCACAACGCCGAGCAGCAAGAACATCAACGCGTAGTACAACATGTGACACTCCCTTCCCTACCCCTTGGTGTATCGAACGAGCCCTGACGCATCAGTGCGTGAGCACGTTCCTGTGAACGATCGCGGATGATGGCTACAGCATGCCACTCGGATCGGATTCAGACTGGTCAGAATCGCTCACAATCTGCGGATGCATTGAAGATCTGAGGTGGGAGTCTGTGACTATCTCACGGTGGTTGCCGGCAAGATCGGTCGCGCGCGTGAACATCCTCGCGCATCGGGCAGAAGTCGCGTATTGGCATGTGATTCATACTACGAAGCACACGCCTGACTAAACGAGTCTGCAAACAACGTAGGTGAATATCCTTCCAGCAGCATGTGTTCGACAAATCGGTCAAGGAGGGAGAAATTCTCCGGTGTCATGCCCTGCATATTCCATTTGGACATATTGCGCGGGAAGGATTGCCGATGGGCATGCACGAATTCGTGCGGGTGGCAATAGAACACCAGCCGCGAAGCACGCCGAGAGATCCGGCGGACCATCCACTTCATCACCGGCAGACCGAGCACCCGGAGCGTCGCCATATTGATGGGGAACAGGAACGCTGAGGGGGCCATCTCGATGATCGAGCTGTATCCCGGCAGGCTCAGGCGGTAAGACGACAGGCGGTACGGCTCACTCGGCGCACGAAAGTATTTCAGGTAATGTACCCGACCGAATCCGCAATCAAATCGCCGCGCCGGCACAGATGAATCGTAGCGGTATCCCTCGTCTTCGAGCGCGCGCAAGGTCGTTTCGCCGATCCACAAGCTCGGTGCGCGGAAGACGACGGGGCGAACCCCTGAGGCTTTCTCCACGGCCTCCGTCGCCAGCCGGATCCATTGCTCGCTGCTGGTCATAACTGGCTGACCTGAAATCCTCGTCTTTCTCGAGGCCACCGTGTTCCCATCCATGCGTGCCGAGTTCGTGCCCTCGCCGCCGGCAATCTCTGATCAGATCCGCATAGGTTTCCGCAAACCGTCCGGCAACAAAAATCGTCGCCTTGAGCTTCCGTCGATCACAGAAATCCAGCAAGCCTTCCAGCCCGACCTCGGACCCGGGGACCCAGTCCACATCAATGGTGAAGTGCCATGGCATGTGAATCTGTGAACGCATGTGATGTCAATGTTGAGATCAATCCCGAGGCTCAGAGAGCATGTGGGAAGGGAGTCCGGCTGACGACACGATCCTGAGCCTATCCGGCTGCGCATGCTGGGATGTCACAGGTTGTCGGAGACGAACACGGGTCGGCGACACTGTTTGGCTCACGTCAATGGTCCGTTCTTGACCCAGGATGCCCTCGACCTCCAATAATAACTCGCTTCGGCACATGTCTCCTTGAAGGTACAGAACCTGAGTATGGGAAGGCAGCTGCTCCTGGAGAATGTCGCGGATCATCGCAACGTGTTCTGGGTGTCGAATATAAATCTTGAAGAGGGCCTGCCCATACCACTGTCCGCGAGTAATTCCGTGGAGCTGCTCAGTATGTGTGAGCAGGGCATTGAGGTTCTGCATGATTTCCAGGGTCTGTTTATGCGGATCGCCGATGTGTACACTCACATGACCGACCACGCTCGCCGTACCGGCGATGAGCAGGTGGGACCCGGAGATGGATGGCCGCAGGGAGGCTCTCGCGAACGACGGGCTGCGCGGACCATAGATGAGAGGATACTCGTACGCGCTCACCTGTCGCGGATTCTCGACGTGTGTTCCAGGCTGCCTAGCCGCCAAGAAATGGATCTTCAGCGGGCCGGACATCGTCCCAACGGCAGTCCCCGCAGGCAGGGTGTGAGGGAAGCCAGACAGGCCCTCGGCTAGAGCCTGGTGTCGGCCGGCGCAAAATCGCTGGTACCGTTCCAGCCCGTCGGATTCACGATTGATATGAGGGAAGTAATTCCACACCCGCAACAGATGAGGGTAGCCTAGGGCACGAGCTTGGACGAGCAGGCGTCGATAGGCGGTGTAGGTCACGGTGTCCAGCAGCGTGCCCGGGCTTTCTTCCAACTGCAACGCACCAAAGAGCACCTCATCGTTCATTGCGCAGTGGATTCCATCGGCCTGGTGATAGGTGAGCGGCAGGGTGCTCGTCCACACTTCGGCCAATGAAGGCCCGTTGAATTGCGGGATATCGAGGCAGACAACCGGATAGGCACCTAAGCCATTGGGTTGCCCGGGGCTCCGCTCATGGCAGACGATACCCAGGACTGTGGATGGCGAAGATTTTAGAAAGGTCTGCTAACCGAGCCGTCTCCACATACGCGACGCGGAGCGCATGGCTAGCGGAGATTGAGTTGAGTTGCGCGGACCTCACCGGGGGCCAAGCCCCCGGCTCCACGACCCACCGGTTTGACATCGCTTGGCTCACGCTGTCGATCTCCCTTCGTGGACACTGCTACAACTACGCGCCGAGTTCACCGCGTCATGCTTGACCTTGGTCACCGCTCAGAAGGGATTCCCCTAGCATTCGTCTCGGCAGGCCATCTTGCCGCTTCTCCAGCGAAGTCCGTGAAACCGGGCCTGCTCAATCTACCCCTGCATTAGGGAAGCAGCGCATCTCCCGCGACGCTCGGAGTACACCGGGGTGAAAATGAATCCCAAGAGGGGAGGAAGATACCACATGATCGTCTCGTCCGACTGCACGATTCGCACCTTCGTTGCACCGACTTTCTTGGCCTCATCGGCGAAACTCTGCACTGTCGTGTTCAGTGTCGCGTCTCCTAGATCGGTTTGGTCATGAACAGGTGGACCGCGTAGTTCCTCGTATTGATGTGCGTCAGCTTGTCGCCGTCCATTCCTTTGATGCCGCGCAAATCACGCAGCGGTGTCTGGATATTGAGCAGCCAGCCGCAACGCCCATGACTAACACGAGCATCGTCATAGCGGAATATCTCATGGTTTCCTCCTTTGGACACACGCCAATTCGTGTGTAGATTCAGGTTACATCTATCCAGCTAGACAGACTGCAGTCTGTCTCAAATTGCTCACATTTGAAGAATTCTTTCGACAGACAACTTCACGCTCGCTCGATTCACAATCAACGATGTTTCATTCAAGGCAAACGATGCTAGATTGATGCGGCCATCAAGGACGCTCGATCCCCGTTACAGGACGTGCCATTTGATTGTCTGGCGTATCATGCAGGGATCGTAGTGCAGCCTGTATTGTTGTCGCTCCCAGGTCAGCCAACCCAAGCTCAGTGGCCTGTGATCTCACATGAGTCACAAGCGCCTGTGTCACAAATTCCTCATCCATACCCTTTGTCCCCTTCACCATCGTGAAGGGCAATTCAGTCTTCCACATGAGGGTCCCTTCTGCACTCACCATTTGCAGATACAACCGCCGCGAGGAACTTTCCTTTAATCCCACAAAACTTTTCTGCGGCTCTTGACCGGTCACACTCCCGATCAGCACACAATCCACCTGAAGCTCCGCGCCTATCCGCTGTGCCTGCTCTATCTGCCCGTGGTCGGATATCTCATACCGGGTCGCGTCGGACGGGCTCACGACACGAAGATCGGTCGTTTCTCGAAACACAGCGATCCACCGCTCAGCCATCACCGGATCTCCGGCGAACGGCATCACCGCGATACTCTTCACCGATGCCAGGTGCTGCCGTTCTTGCGGTGCGACCCACCACGAATTCTCGAATGGCTGGAACTCAATGTCACTGGTCCGGGTCACATCAATCCCAACCGCGCCGAGCCACACCACGGCCAAGCAGCCTTGCATGGCTAAGGCTGAGAGGAACAGAAGCCCTAAGACGGCGGTATGGTGAACCCACACCCTACGGTGAGGCATGAAAGACCAATCTTATGGATATTGAAGTTACATCTATCCCACAAGACAGATTCCTGTCTGGTCAAAATTGCTCAGTTTGAAGAATCCAGATGGCAGACAACTCCACGCTCGCTTTGCTCGAAATCAACGAAGCCTCCTGGAAGGGAACTAGTCGTGGAGAACGATATTAAGGAGGGAGCTGTGCACATGAACAGGGCCATTGTCGTCAATGAAGCCTGGCTTCCGGAACCTCTTCGGAAATAATCGAGCCAACATTATTTTGACGAAATCTTCTCGTCTTCGGGCGTTGCGGGCAAGCGAGGGCTCATGAGTCCGATTCGCACGATCGGCCCCATAAGTTGCAACGGCCCTTCGAATTGCACGAAACTCGGCGCCGCATCGACCAGGATCCAACAGTTATAGTGAAACTCGGCCGGGAGCTTTCCGGTAGCCTTGCCGAATAACTCTCGAATCATTCCGATCTGCGGCGTAAAGACGTACTGCGTCACCTTACTCGACAGGTCGCCGATGTGGACGGATTGCTCATCGATGGCACGCAACTGCACGTTGACGATTTGAGGGGCCGGGGTGAATGCGAGCACGCTCACCGTTTCATCGGCGCCCTTCTGAAGGTTCTTCGACACCGTGATGAGCATGCCGTTGTAGACATCCTTGGGCAGATCAACCTGTCCGCTCAGCACCTCCTCTTTCCCCTGCGCCCCCGCTTGTGAGCGCACCGTGTATTGCGCTGTGCCGCGGTCGATCGAGACATCGAGCTGGTCCGGGAACGACGGACCGCGTTGGACCAGGCGATAGCTGATCAGCGTAAATACCCGCTGTTGCGAGAAGGCCACTTTTTCATCGTGCAGAGAGCCGTCCTTGAAACGGAACACCAACTGGCTTTCGACCAGATCTCCTTCTTTGACGACTTGCGTCATCTCACCCTGGCCAATAATCTCCCCGGCAAGCGATCGCACGAAAAGAAAGCCATGAGTCACACCCTCTGGAAACCGCACCGCGACCGGAGCGGCATCTGCAGATGAGTACACCAGTGCGGCGAGCGCCATGACGAACGCGAGGCCTGCGCTAGCCCCACGATGGCCCAGCACGGTGTGCAGACGATACGACATCGTATGGAGGGACGCCTTCATTCTCTCAGTAACTCAGCCAAGGGCTGGAGTTCTTTTATGTGCTGGGAGACCACTTTCACAATGCCAATGATGGGAATCGCGAGCAGCAGACCCCATACCCCCCAGAGCCATCCCCAGAAGAGCAACGAGACAAATACCGCCACTGGATTCATTTTCGAGATTTTCCCAGTCATCCAGGTGACGACGAATATGCCGACGAAGATGGCGATCGCCAGCGAGCTGCCCGACACCATCAGCGCCATCCAGAAAGAGTCAAATTGCATGAAGCCCGCCATTCCCGTCGCGACCGCGATCAGTGTGGGCCCCAAGTAAGGAATGACGTGAAGGACACCCGCCGCGATCGCCCACCCGCCGGCATTGTCCAAACCGATCCAGCTGGAACGCGGTCCAGGTCAGGAGTGCCAGGAGCACGTTGGCCACCAACAGCGTGAACATATAGCGCTGGATGGATACGTCGATCGCGTCCAAGATGTGCACCGTGATTTTCTTGTCCGACAGCGATGGGCCAGTCAAACGCACCAGCTTACGTTTGAACGTGTCGCCGGCCAGTAATAGAAAGAAGACCAAAATAAGCACCGTGGCTGCTTGGCTGATGAATCCGAACATTCCCATGGAACCTGCCATCAAGAAGTCGCCCAGCTTGAACGTGGGCTGCTCAATGACGATGTGGGTCGCAGGCTGCTTGGGTGTCGAGTGGATATCCGCCGCCTGACTGGTTGCCTTATCGATCTCGCGCGCGGCGGCTTGGACATTCTGCATCGTGTTGGGCTGCCCCTCCCGCATGCTGCGGAGCGCGACAGACAATTTGCCGGCTGCTACGGGCAACTGATCGAGGATGGTCTGTATCTGGCCGCGCAGCGAGATCGTCACAAATGCGCTTCCGCCTAGGACGGCCAGCATCACCAGGCTGGTACCCACGACCCGAGGGATCCTCATCCGCTCCAGCCACACCACGAGAGGATTGAGGGTGTACGCAATGATGATTCCGAGCACGAGGGGTATAAAAAACTTCTCTGCCCACTGCAGTGCAAATACCACCACGACCGTCGTCACAATGGCCAATGCCAGGCCTCGCACGTCTATCGACACGCGGTCGGTGAGATGAGTAGGGTCCGGCAACGACGTGCTCTCGATGGGAGTGCATGCTCCTACTGAACCGGCCTGCATACTTTGCGGTTCAGGATTCGCGTCTGCGGCAGGGTTCACGGCGATACCGTCCATAGCAATACGATCCTGGAAATACACTCTTCCGGTTCAGACTGGATGGCGAGGCTCTGCCTCGCAGAGGATTCGTTACACACTGCCTGGAAGATCGGTGGCGGTCTGGTCAAAAGTGCTCAGATTGGATGAATTGATGAGGCGGCCGCGTGAAGTTGACCCTGAGCAAAGATCTTCGGGAAAGAGTGAACCTACGCCGTTCCAATCTGTCTTCCCTTCGCGAGAAATATTGGAGGCGACCAATCGGTGGATCGTGTGCACGGCTGCGAGAATATGCGCAACATTCCGGGAGGCCGGTTTGTCGAACGTGGGGAAGGATTGTCGGCGACGGCTGTAGGGACGTTAGTGCTTGGCGGTCCGAGAAGAGTGCACCAGCGGCTGGACGAGACGACGCCAGAACATCGCCAAGGGCCTGAGCGCCTTCTGGCTCTTTTCATGTCCCGTGTCTTGGCCTGTCTGCGCGGCTGACCTATCTCGCAGATCATAGACCACGATCCGTTCAGCTTGGGTGTCCTCCGGCTCTGCGGGTTCCCAGAGATCCACACGCGAGCCCGATACTTCAAAGCGCTGGTGCTCATTGAAGACCCGCTCTACGTCCTCGGAACGGGCCATGTGCACGATCCCCGTGCCGAGAGCATGGCCACACTCATCCCTCAGAACTTGAGCGACCACCACCACTCCAAACGGGGTGAAGGCCTGACGGAGCTTGGCATCGGTGCAAAAATAGGACAGCCCGCTGACATGAATACGAGTACCCATGGCGAATCCCTCCTGGGGAGAAATTAGGTCATCACGCACACCTCCATTGTGCCTGTAGGATCACTGGCCGTCTGGTCAAAATTGCTCAGTTTTGAAGAAAAGATAACAGTGACCGGTCGTTAGAACGACCGGTCAAGGAGTAGGATAACCAGGCCGAACAGGATTGAACTCAGTCTCCCGGGGGAAGACGATCGCGTCCTGCGTGCCGGCTTCCCGTTGGGCGGCAAGCCTCCGGGCCAGGAAACGACCCGCGTGGATCCCCGGAACCTCGAGATAGCGATACAGCACCGTCGACACGGCGATAGTCACCGCCGTGGTGCAGACCAGCAGAACTCCAAAATGGACCATCCGACTCAGGTCCGGCACCCACGTCAGCAATGCATACTGGATCACAATGATCACTAGGATGTGACTCAGGTACAGACTGTAGGATATGCGTCCCAGATACAGCACGAGGGGATTCGTCAACAGCGGTGCCACCAGACGGGAGGAGAACCGAGCATGATCACGAAGCCGCTGATGATGATAAACAGATCGACCGCGTATGATCCCGATGCAATCAGACGGGCGAAGGCGGTATACATCTTGGGCAGACCTGCAAGCGTGTCCTGCCATTAGCCCACTACCCACAAGACATGGTCGGTCAGCACCCACAACGCGAGGTAGGCCCGCAATCCTTCAATCGGCAGCAGCCGAGACACTGCAGGGGATAGTGCACTCGAGGAACGGCCGCCCTGGTCCTGCAGGGGCCCGCGTGGGTGCCCCTGCAGTTGAGGAGTATCGAGGTCTGGCAGCGGTCGCTCTTTTACACTGTTGCCGTTGATCAAGAACTCGGCGCTCACGCGCATGTCCGAAATTTCTCGTGTGTCCATCAGAGAGCAGACCCCTCGACGATGGAGTGCCGGATCTTAGAATGATCGACCTGCAATCTTGCCTGTCGAAAACCGATCTCCTCCAGAACGATTACGATGCGTGAGTCGTTCTGTGAATTCCGATCCGGGATCCCGAATCCCCGAAGCAGGATTTTTCGACCCGCTTCAACCATGTCGCGCTTCAATTCAAAGCGCTCCCAGATGTCGGCTTGTCTGCGGTGGTCAAGGGTATCTTGGATCTGAACACGAAGCTCGCTCACCAGTCTCGAGAGCGTCGTGGTGGCTTGTCCAGTCATTGCCTGGCCCGGGGGGCCTGTCAGTTCCAAAGCCCGGCGATTCATGTGCCCCAGGTGCCGTCTATGCGAAAAGACCAGGATGCCAGGGCTCGAACGTTGACACGCACTCTTCGTGCTCGTTTCAGAGGAGGACAATTCATGTCCAGGCTTCTCGTGGGATTCGTTGCCATCTCGTATCCAAACTCCGTCGTTCATCGGTGAATGCCCCCATAGATCGGAAGAACGTTGCCAAGATCTTGCGGACAGCGATGACCCCATGTAACTTTTGTCTGTATGGTCGCAGAGTGTGCGCACCTCTGACAGCCATGTTTTTCGGGGCAACATCATAAAGTTCGCGCAATCTACCTTGAAGCCAGATTGCAGACCGTTCGAAATTGCTCACTTTGATGAATGATTTATCTGAGCGACGGCACGCGGGCGTGCATGAATTATGTACCTAAGTACTAGATAATTTTAGGCGAAGCTAGTCGTAAAGCAGACAGTATGAACGTTGCCCCTTTAAGGGCACAACGAACGGCCTGCTACTGAGAATTGCGTTGTTCATTCACCTCTCCACTTTGCTTCCATGCCGGCCAATCGCACCCTCGCCAGCCTCAGATTGATCGTCATCTGCCGAAGAGTCTCGATCTGTGTCTGGACGTCTGCCAGAACGCAATCGATCTTTTCAACCCTGATCGTGAGCCCGACTGGCCTCCGATGAACTGTCTGCCGGCCTTCCTCACCGTCCATCAAGCCCACCGATGTTTGAGATAAATCGGATATGTCGTTGTTCTTCGTTTCCATTATTGACCCCTCCTCAACCTCTGATTCGTTTTCGTCTTACGGGCAAAAAATGGTTATGGGATCCTCGCACGGGACGATGTTTTCCTGTCATTGTTGACTGTGAGATGCGCACGCGATGTAGGCGCTGCTCATGCATGATCCACAGGTCGAGACTGCATGAGGAGGCAGGATTGAATCGGCGGAAGAAATACCCTCCCGAAGAGGAACCGGAGGGCATCAAACGGCGTGGAACAACTGCTGCAAGACCTTCCACTCATAATGAGCGATACCTTTCTGAGGCAGTATTGAATACGACTCCCCCCTTCCTAACGATCATGCGAGGCACCGCGCGTTTTGCCGCAGGAGGACAGAGGCGATTGACACGCATCACTGAGTCCTCGAGATATCCGCAATTGATGCATCGAATTGCCAGGCTCATGCAGCCTGTTCCCTCTCTCAGGTCACCGAATGTTTCGCGGACGAGCAGTCCCTTGCACCGTTGACAAAACATACGTTCTCCTTTCGTTTTCCTTGGTCCGTTCACGATGAGATGCCCGGCAACCGCCGTGTGTTCGACCTGCCTCATTGATGAACCGTGACACGGAAACTCCTCTGGCTACAGGGTGCACCGCATCAGCATTCCTGCCCCTGTCAGTGAACACGCCTATTCATGCCTCCGCCTCAGGCGACAGGCTGCTCCGTCATCGGCGATCGCGACATGCCTTCCGCCACGCCGCACTCAACCTTGGACTGGGCGCACGTTGGGCACAGATGCGGCCCCAGGGCTTTCGAGGTGTAGCACACCTCCAGATCCCCTGAACCACATTCACAACAGAAGACCAGGTCTACACGGAAGAGGTTTTGAGGCAACCGAGCCACTCCGCAGGTCACGATGTTCTCTCCTTCTTGTCTTCGACAGAAGGCAGGTCGCAACGTCAGCATACCGAGAAGACAGACGGTAGTCTGTGCACAATTGCTCATCTCTGGAAAAATTGAAGGGGAAGGTGCGCAGCACGAAATACTGGACGGTTAGCCGGCGATGGGCACGGGACGGTAATACCGCCAAAAGATGAGGTTGAGGATGATGAACGTCAGGACGACGCCGAGGATACCCGACAGACCAAGATCAAACCTGTGTTGCACCACGAGGAGAGGGAGCAGGCTTTCAAGCACTTGATCGAGACCTGGAGCGTGCCCTCCCGAGACCAGCCCCAGGCGACGCTTGAAGAAGCTCGTCACGCTATCCCCCAGCAGGACCGCGAGAGAAAACACCAGCCCCGTTGCCACATCAAGACCTTCGACCCACGCGCACGCGCTCGTGATCAGGATCGAAAACAGGTAGCCTCGCCAGGTTTTGGAAGGTCCCAACAGCGGACGTCCATCCAGAAAACGCAACCCGCAATCCAAGGGAGAGGCGAAACGGTTCCTTAACATCCGTTGCCCTACGACGGGCGCCAGATTTGCGACGACGATCAAGACAACAACTTGAGGTAAATCGGGTCCAGGTGGAACCTCCCCTGAACGTGCGGTGAGTCGCGCGCACTTATGTCGAAGCCGCTTGACTCACTCTCCCGCCGTAGCATCCACGGCGACGCGCTCGCCGTCCTTCAATAGGCATGTCACTCCATGGACATTGGCGATGGCCGGGAGACCATACTCGCGGGCGATGATCGCCCCATGGGACAGCGTGCCGCCCATCTCCACGACGAGTCCGGCTGCAAGCCCCATGAGCGGCGCCATCCCGGGATCAATCACCGACGCCACGAGGATATCCCCCCGCTTCACCTTCTTCATATCATTCGGAGAGCGCAGCAAACAGACAGGGCCTTCCGCATAGCCGGCGCTGATGGGGAGACCCTCGAGCGAGCCAGCAGATCTGCCGCCTTCCTCACCCATTTCTTCAGCGCTTCCCATGACCGTATCAGGAACGCTCCGCGTGGCATGGCTTTCCCATTCCGCGCGCCGCGCCGCCACAATCCCCTGCCAGTCTCCCGTTGCTCCGGATGCGACCGCCTTGATCTCATCGAGCGTAAGGAAAAAGACATCGCCTCTGGATTGTAAGATGCCACTCGCCGCCAATGTCCCTCCTACGCTCGTCGCAACATGGCGAGCACAGGCGATGAAATGCATCAGGGCATGCCGGTTGGCTTCCCGTAATTCCAGATAACGGCAAAGCCGCCGGTGCCACCAGGTAAACACTGCCCATTCATGCCAGCGCCAGCCGAACCCGGCACGGAGCTGTCGCAGCGCCTCCTGTCTTGCAGGACGCCTGCCCACGACGGATCTCGTCGGCAGGCCTGCGTGGAGGAAACAGCAAGTGTCCTCTGATGACCCCGAGGACGTACTCAGGGACCTCCGAAAAACGCGGAGACATGATGTCGGATTCGCCGATCGCCCGATGTCCGTATTCCGCTAAATAGGCGTCGAAGGCCCGGAGGAAGCGCGTGCCGGTCAGTTCGGTCCGGAACGCCTCAGGCATCCAAGGTTCAGCCAGAAGAAATGACTGAACCACCGGCTCGCGGCGGGCCGCCTCGGCCAATTCCGTCAACCGGAGAATCGGCTGCGCGCTGATGATGGTCCCAACCCCCTGCAACGCTTGGTTCAGGAGCGGCCGCCACGCGGCCCCCAGCCGCCGTTCGAGGAGCAGTTTCATCACGTAGAGCCCCTGAGACACTCCGTTGAAGATCGCGAAGGTCAGGTCTCCATTTGTGAGAATGTGCTGACTCAACTCCTCTTCCCAGGCCGACAGATCGGTCAGCGTTAGCCCTTGTATTAGTTCGTCGTCCCATCTCGCCCCTAGCCGTCGCATCTCCTGGAACCACTTGGGTGCTCGTCTGGCTGCACGCCTGATCTTCCACTCCATGAGGATGGCAATCCTCCACCAAGGGAGCTGCGGGACCGTGAACGGGAGGGGACCCGTTTCACCACCCATCTGCTCGGCGAGGAGCGTCGAGTCGCCACCCAGCTGCGTCATGACTGACTGAAATAAGGTCACGTTGATGAACGGGCGACCTCTGATCACTTTGACCGACGATACTTCAGGCGGGATGCGACATCCCAACTCCCGATAGCAGCGCACGATGTGGGTCTCCATAAACCCATCCAGGAGTGAGAGGCCGAGCGGGACTCGGCAGCTCCGGCATCGTTTCCTTGAAGTTCGCCCGAGACCAGACGATCGCCGTGGAGTCCGGCAGCGCCTCTCGTTCAGGAATCGGCCTGGCCTGTAAGAGCCAGAGTCCTTGCGTATCGTCCGCCCACTCGACATCCACGGGCTTCCCGACCGCGCACTCCACCTCTTTCACCAGCCTCGCCAATGCGATGACTTCACGCTCCTCCAGCACGGATCTTTTCTGATCTCTTTCGGCCAAGGGCTGATCCGTAAGACCCCACGGCATGGCAACCCTGACCTTCGTCTTCTCGGCAATGTCGCGCTGGATCAGCTTCAGGGAAGCCGGGTCGCTTCCGATTTCCACGATGTATTGATCCGGCCTCACCAAACCGCTCACCAGCGGTTCGGCCAGCCCGAACACGGCATTGATCATGACCTGGTCGGCCCGGCCGGAGATTGGGTGCCGGGAGTAGGCGACTCCGGCTGCGCGCGGAACGAGGAGTGGCTGCAGGATGACCGCCATGGCGGGAGCAGGACGGGGCTTCGGCACACGTTCCCGATACGTGAAGGCAACGGCCGTCCACTGCGAGGCCCAACAGTCGAGGATCGCCGCTGCGATCGCGCCGCGCGACACCCCCAACACTGTACGATAGATGCCCCCAAATGTCGCGTCCGTCGCGTCTTCATCGGATGCGGAGGATCGCACAGCCCACAACATGCCGCCGGTCGTGCCGTCTTCCGTCGCGAATTCTTTTTCCAGTTTGGCGAGTGCTATGTCAATCGAGTCGAGCACGGCCCGAGGCAGCACCAGTGACGCCACAGTCCTCCGGCAGTCCGCAAGCAACGGCTCACGCTGAGCCTCCGGCGTGCGTCTGGCACGATTCCAGCGATCCAACGAATTCAGCCCGCCGGCTTGCAACGTGTCACGATACACCTGAGTCGTCACACAGAAGCCTGGAGGAACCCGGAATCCCTTTGCCATCAGCCCGGCGAGTCCCGCCGCTTTGCCACCGGCTAGAACCGGATCGCTGCAAGATTCCAACGGCACGACCAGCAGTGAGGAGACGACAGACCGTTTGATAGTGACCTCGACTCATCAGTGGAAAGTTAAAGATGGTTCACTGACATCGCCCGGACGATCTCGCGCCTGAGATCCCGACTTCACCATCTAGGACGATGACGTCGCCGTCACGCCACTGCAACGGGAGATGCCGAAACGTCTGGGACAGCGTCTACTCGTCGTTGCACATCGGGATTCAGCCACTTCGGCACATACCGCCCGACATCGGCGGCCCAGGCCGTCGCGTCTTCCTCGATGGACGTGAACAGGTCCGCCAACGTGGCGACCATCGCGTGCGTCAGTCCGAGATATTCTTGTCCACGGTCCCAGAGAACTTCCGGTGTGGTGACCCCGGCCGCAAACATCCGGTCCAACGTGCGGCACCCGAAGCCGTGGTGCGCTTCTTCTTGTTGCAATAACATGCGCCGCAGACGCTCAAAAGGGGCGTTCCGCTTGGCCAGTCCCTCCTCGATGCGCACGAGGATCGCTTCACCCAGCCCTTCGAGGATGATTTGTTCCGCCATCAGGGTTTCGGCAAGATCTCCTCGACGAATGGCGTCTTCAATCAACGCGCGATACCGCCCCATCGGCGGCAGCAAGGGGCAGGAGCCCAAGTGGCGTGGGGCCAGCCAGGCAATGTTCGCTTGAAAGACGATCGCATGATAGGACTCTTGCCGGGCCTGGCTTCGGAGAAACCGTCGCATGCCCGAGTCCGGCGCGAGCTGGGCCTGCGCGCGGGCACAGTCGCTGGCGAGATACTCTCCGTCTCGAAGAAATTGCAGAAGACGGGCGATCGGCGCCCGTTGGTCAGGATGAATGAACATGCGGCTCCCTTCAGGTCGTGAAGATTCAGGTTGGAACTGGATAACGGGTGGTGCCCGGTTTTTCCGGGCAACGTCACAAAGACAGCATCATTCTGCCTGTAAGATAGATCATGGTCTGGTCAATATGGCTCAGTTCGGAAGCCTTGACCGCGCGGCAGGGTGGGACCTGACTCCTATGTATGTATTGCTGGAGGCACTCGAAGGAACGCGTGTCGCCATCGCCTCCGGCCAAGACCCCCGTCGACAAATTAATTCAGATGCTCATTTAAAAAAGGCGTGCTATCTGAAGAAGTAGGTCGCGCACTCCATCAACAATGATCCCTCCTACCTGCATTCTCTGCTAGGTAGTGAACGGTACCGTCTGATGATGCTCGGCAAATCCTCCGAACTGAGCCATATTGACCAGACCGCGTCTCGTGCTCAGCGCAGAATAGAGTCGACTCCAATGCGAATGTCCTTCGATGCCTAAGTGTCGGAATGTCTTTCGGTGAGGCCGATGGACACAGGACCCCGAGTCCATACGGTGAGGAACTATGAGCAGGCAACAAGAGATGCCCCTGTCAGTGAGAGCATGGTCAATGGTTGAGTGCATTGTACTAGGTCAACAACTTTCTTAAACGGAGGTGACATATGGGCACCATACTTCTCATCATCCTGATCCTATTCCTTATTGGCGCGTTGCCTACTTGGCCTTACAGTTCGAGCTGGGGTTACGGCCCCAGCGGCGGGCTAAGTTTGATCCTTTTGGTCTTGGTCGTTCTGCTGGTGACTGGTCGGATTTACAGCAAACTGTGGAAAATACTGTCTGTCTCCGGCGCGCGCGCGACTCTCAGATGGCGCAGCATCGTGTGGCACGGACGATCGCGCCTAGTTCTCGGGCATGCCTCGTGCTTAACATCCCGCCACGTAGTCTGTCGGCTAACGAGACCCAGCGCTCGACGCCACTCGGCGATCGCCCGCCGGTGGATCAATCGAGCATCGCGGCGCTCAAGTCTCCTCTCTGCGGCGCACACCGCCAGTCGAGCCTCTCCGGTAACGGCAGGGTTTCTTCTTTCACACTGGCGAACTGGGGCTCATTGGCTACAACGGCGGGTGGCACGTCCACAGATCCCTCCTCAATATTGTCCTCCACGACTAGGTTCTCTTATTACTGGTGATCGTGGCGCGAAGGCGGCGACAAGCTCCTACCGGATCAATTCTTGCCCGCTGAGCAGTATTGATCAGACCGTTGCCGGTCTTCTACCCATAATGGCCAGTGCATGGATGATGTGGGGAAGACAGGACCATGATCAGATAGGAACACTGAGACATCGCACCTAACCGTGGAGGAAGACATCATGAACGCGGATCAACTCAAAGGGAAATGGATGCAGTTCAAAGGTGAACTGAAACAGAAGTATGGCAAGTTTACCGATGACGACTTGCAACAGATCGAAGGGAATTACGACACGTTTCTCGGCAAAGCCCAGGAACGGTACGGCGATAAAAAGGACGAGCTCATGAAGTGGGCGGACCAGTGGCATCAGAAGTGGTCGCCGGAAGCCACGAAGACAAAAGACGCACTGACGGGAAGTGATGCAAGAAGAGCGCGATGGATCACCGAGTCACTTTCACATTTCAGTTAAGGAGAAGATCATGAACACACGTTATGTCCTGACACTCTGCACGGCTCTGGTTATCGGTGGGGCACTCATCGCCGGATCGGCGCACGCGGTTGGCCAGGCCGACGAGAAGACCCCGATCAACGACGCGTGGCTCACGGCGAAAACCAAGATCGCCCTCGCTGCCGATGGTCGAGTCAAAGGGCGGCAAATCGATGTCGCGACCACGAAGAACGTCGTGATGCTCCGCGGCAAGGTCGATTCCGACGCCGCCAAGCAGGCGGCGGAGGACATCACCAAAATGCTCGATGGCGTCAAGACGGTGAAGAACGACCTCGTGGTGGTGGCTCCGTCCAAACACGACGCGGTGGAGGAGAAGGATGAGGCCATTACGACACGCGTCCAACAGAAGATCGCGAAGGATTCACATCTGAAGAAAGCCGATATTGCCGTTCAGACCAATGCGGGGGTCGTCTCGCTGACCGGCGAGGTCAAAGACCTCATGACCAGTGCCAATGCGTCCTGGACTGCTTGGTTTGTACCGGGCGTGAAGTCGGTGAAGAACGATCTCACGGTGAAGGAGAAGGCCTAAGGCTTTGGGAAACGCATCGCTCGTTTCGGTTCGAAACGACTGAGTCAGCGCAATCGCATGCCACACAATCATCATTCACAAGGAGGTTCCATCATGAAGAAGCTCATCGGTCCGTTCATGTTCGCAGTGATCATCGGTGTCGGAATGGCATCCTACTCCTACGCGGCTGGCGACATGGCCGCGCCAAGCACTCAGACGGTCAATGGAGACCTGCTGAAGATCGACGGGGAGTTTTACGTGGTGAAAGATATGGCCGGCAAGGAAATCCGCCTCCATGTAGACAAGACCACTGCCGTGGACGGTGCCATCAAAGTCGGCGACAAGATCGAGGCCCAGGCCACGGAAAAGAACCACGCCGCGTCCATTAAACACGTTCAGCCCAAGATGTAGGTTCTGGGATACGAACGTAGAAGTTCCGGCACAGAGATTGGGCCAGTCCTCATGACTGGCCCAATCCGCACCTAGAAGAGTTGGGAACAATCATCTTGGCAAATCCGAGAGGTTCCAACACCTAGGAGGATCTGTCTCATGCGCAACATCACGTTGAAGGGCCTAGATGGATGTATTGGTTCTCGCAAGCACAGGATTCGTTCTAGTCTGCCTGTAAAGCCTGGCCAGGTTGACAGTTTGCCAAGTTCACATCGAGCACGAGCCCGGAGGACTGGATCAATGCCGACGGCGTCATACGGAGAGCCAATAAGGCGCGTCTGTTTACCGCTCGTCGCGTTTGAGAATCTGAACAGGACATCGCACGTGGGAATGGAGAATATCTCACGTCGTTGGCCGTTTGTGAAAGTTCCGGCTCTGGTTCATAAGAGCGAGTCTTCTTGGAGAGATCGAAACATGTTCCGCTCTTTTGCGTGGCTGTGCATGGTCGGCTCCGACGCGGCTGACCCACCAGCGTCCCTCCCCTTCTGAAAAATCTGGCGAAAACTCGACTGTAAATCCACCATCTCGGTCATTCTCCTTCTGAAACCACATGCCCTGCCAGGTATGATCGATGAGCGTACTGTGTCTCGAATCGCCCGTCTTTCCAGATCATAGATGACCGATTGCCCTGCTCGTCGAGTGTCAGCTGAACGGCGGCGCCGTCAACATATTCCCACTCAGCCGGCGAAGGACATGGCAGGATCTCCGGCCTGAGCATCGCCATCGATGGAGGAAGGGAATCCGTGGGAATAGCTCGATGAACCGCCGGCTTGGCGCAGCGCTGCTGCGAGCAACGCGCAGACGAGAAGGAATAGGGACATGTCCCTTCATTCCTCTGCCAAGACCGATGCGACCATAAGCGGTCAGGAGCATGTCGTGTGACCGCTCATGTGTACTCCGCTCTCCTTGGTCTTGTACTGGGAGACTAGAGATTTTTTGTGATCCGTTGCTCGAAACATCGGCAGGCCGCTACCCTATGGCGTAGCGACCTGCCGGCGTTCACTGAGACAATTACTTCTCAGTTCCTCGGCCGAGCGAATCGACAGCGCGTGATTCTGATCGTTCACGTCCGCCTCGATACGATCTCCTTGGCGAATGTTTCCGATCTTCTGGGTGGTGTCGTCGGTATGCAAACGCACTTCCTTCCCGTCCTGCCCCTTGACGAAATAGTTCTCGCCTTCAACGCGCAACACTTCGCCCGTGATCATGTGGCCGCCCTTCAGCTTATCTTGCTCGCCCTTCAGACCAGCTTGACCGCCTTGCCTTTCAGGTTGGCCAGCTTTCATGTCGTCTGTAGCCAACGCCGCGTTGGACAGGCCAAGGCACAGCAGGAAACCACAAGACATGAGACCGATGACTTTGGGAATAGATACCATGGGAGCCTCCTCGGTTAGATGTGAAACACGCATACAGTGTAACGGTACGCTCTTCGGGTCTTGCTCTCTGAGCAATTTTGACCAGACCGCGGAAATTTCCTAGTTCTTTTGGCGACGAGTCCCTAGGCTGGGAACGAGACGAGAGGGTGAGTGGGAATTTAGTTGGCGTCTTTGGGCACGGAGGATTGTGCGCTTGAGGATACCGGCGCCACATTGACCCCTCGGTCCTGCGGCGTGAGTTGGGCACGAAGTTGGGTGATTCGCTGCCGAATCTTATTGAGTATGGGCCGCTCGTTGACCGAGGCACTGTGGGCTTGCCCAAGAAAATCCTCCCACACTTGTAGCGCATCGCGTCCTAGCCCCTGTTGCTCCAACGCGAGGCCCACGTGATAGGCCGCATCGGACGAAGACGACGGACAGGCCGCTGCACGCCTGAGGACCTGCTGCGCTTCCTCCACTTGACCTTGTGCCTGTAGCACCGTCCCCAGCCCGAAGGAGGCGCTCACCAAACAGGCGTCTTGTCGAATGGCCGCCCGATACAATTCCGCCGCGCCCTGGGTGTCGCGCATGCGATACCTGAGTTCGCCCATATTCTTTAAGAGCACGGGATCGCTCGGTGTGTGGGCAAAGGCCCGCTCATACGTCACTCGTGCCCGGTCCGTCTCCCCCGTCGCCGCGAACGCGAGCCCAAGATTCCGTAACACGTCAGGCCGTTCCGGTTCGAGTTGCAGGGCCGATTCATAATGTTGAATGGCGAGATCCAGGAGATCGCGATCCTGGTGCAGGACCGCCGCCATCAGATGAAGGAGGTGCGCGGTCGTCAGGAATGCACGAATTGGGCGTTCCTTCTCCAGTGGGGTGAGAGAACCCTCACGCGTCTGCTTCGTCGGAAAGGGAATGCGGTTCTTCTGCAACCAGTCGCGCAGCCGAGACACGGGGATGGAATAACTGAGGCCGGCTCGCATCATGGCCGTGCCCAGCCGCTCGCCTCGATCATTCTTGACCTGTTCCAAATAGGGCACGGTATGTACGACCAGCCCAGCGAGCTCACCGGTCTCGCTGTCCACCAGCGGCCCTCCGCTACTCCCGGCGTTCAGCATCCCCACGGTTTGCACGAAGGGAATCGGCAACCCTGCCGTTCTGGACCGTCCCATGGCCGCACCGGTAATCGTCATCGGAATGACCGACGCATGCAGCGTCAATCCCATGTGTAAGACATCTGATACACGCGGATATCCGACCGCGATCGTCGGCGTGCCTTCGTCCGGAATCTCCGCCGCCAACGGAAGGAACGGAACCGGAAGGTCCGTGTGGATGCGGAGTGCGGCGAGATCGAGGTCTGAGTCGATCGCGAGTACCTGTTGCCCCGGAATCGATGGCTTGATTGCGGATATAGACAAAGAGTCGGGTGGAATCTTCCACCACGTGGGCATTGGTCAGGACCACGCCCTGCTCCGAGATGAACACACCGCTGCCGAACGAGAGGGCATTGGATTCATCGTTAATCCCCACAATCAGCACGGTCGACGCCTTGGCCTGGCGATAGAGATCGCCCTGGGTATACGACAACGCCATGTCGGGAGTGGAAACCAGCAGCAGGAGTGACAATCAAGAAAAACACTGAGGCTCGGGAAGCCATGGCTACGCGAGGAAGCAACTTACACTTGAGAGGAAGAGGGTCCGCGCTGTGCGCTGTCTGAATCAAGAGCGCCATTAATGCCGCACACTATCAAAGCAAAATAAAAGTGTCCAGTGCTTTCAAGTATTTGAGAGTGCCCGCCCGGACGACTTAGAGGAGAGTGAAGATCCCGCCAGCCTGTTGAAAGAGTTCGGCCCAGAAACCAATTCCAGTCGTACAAGCATGTAGGCACCACCACACTGCTGCCGAACCAATTCTTGCTATCTGAGCAATTCTGACCAGACCGCTGCTGGTCATCTAGTCATAACTGTGACTCGCAGGGAGGTAACGGGGAAATTTCTGAGATGACAAGGCCAGATCGATATAAAAAGAGCCCTGACGATCTCACACAGAAGAGAGACATGATGAATACGGATCAACTCAAGGAGAAAGTGGATGTAGTTCAAAGACGGCCTCAAACAACAGTGAGGCAAATTTATCAATGATGACTTGCAGCAGATCGAAGGGAGCTTCGAACGAAGCCTGTGGTCAAATTGGCCGGCGCCACGAATTGACGTTCCTCCCCTACTCTAGGTCAACACAAGGGTCGGACGTTTCAGCACGACAAGCGTAATGCGAACCACACATGAGGAGGATGTATGGCGAATCACGAAAACGCGATCGATGCCAGGGCGACCTTCATCACGTTGATGCTCCGAGAAGACCATCAAAAGCTCAAAGAGCTGTTTGACCAATTTGGCAAAACGACGAATAAAAACGAGAAACGGAACATCGTGACGGCGGCTATCGCAGCCTTGGAAGTCCACGCAACACTCGAGGAAGAGCTGATTTACCCTGCCTGGCAGGAACACGTGGACGAGCAGGGTCTGACGGACGAGGCTCTCGCGGAACACCATGTCGTTCACTTGCTGATCAAAGAGCTCAAGGAAATTAATCCCGAGGACGAAAGGTACAACGCCAAGTTTACGGTCCTGAGCGAACACGTCACGCACCATATCAAAGAGGAGGAGGGGAAGATGTTTCCCCAAGCGGAGAAGGCAGACGTGGATTGGGACCGACTGACGAAACACGTGATCGAGCGGCGTCAGAGCTTGGAACAAAAAACGCTATGGCTTCTGGGGGTGCCCGTGATTGTCAGCGCGAGAGAGACAGTCTCTGCAACCCGTAGAGTCCTTTCCTGCAGGCCAGGACCCTCGTCCGCAAGCGACCCAGCGCGTCGATAAACTCTCGGGCCAGAAACAGCCCAGGCTGATTAGGCGTATTCTGATCGAACCGGCCCGCGAGGCCATGGTGTCGAACAAGCAGACGACTGAGATAGACATGTGGACATACTGTTCTGCGAATTCGCTTCGTCGGTCACTGCGGAAAGATCGTGGATACCACTTTCGACCTCAGGAGCGAGCCGGCACTCCCGTCCGACTGCCGCGTGAGAAGTTTCTCACGGTGCCGGTGGAGTATCGCTATGGTTCATAAGAGCGATCTTCTTGGAGAGATGAAACGTTCCGTCCTTTTGCGTGGGTGCATTGATTGGCTCCGATGCGGCTCACCCACCAGCGTCCCTCCCCTTCTGAAAAATCCGGCGAGAACTCGACTGTAAATCCACCCTCTCGGTCATTCTCCTTCTGAAACCACATGCCCTGCCAGGTATGATCGATGAGCGTATGTGTCTCGAATCGCCCGTCCTTCCAATCGTAGTGACCATTGCCCTGCTCGTCGAGTGTCAGCCGAACAGCGGCGCCGTCAACATATTCCCACTCACCGGCGAGGACATGGCAGTCTCCGGCCTGACACGCCATCGATGGAGGAAGGGAATCCGTGGGAGTAGCTCGATGAACCGCCGGCTTGGTGCACGCTGCTGCGAGCAACACGCAGGCGAGAAGAAGGAGAGGGGCATATCCCTTACTCCCTGCCAAGACGATCGACCATACGCGGTCAGGAGCTGTCGTGTGACCGATCATGTGTACTCCACTCTCCTTGGTTTGTACATGGGAGAGTAGAGATTTTGTGTGATCCGTTGCTCGAAAAATCGGCAAGCGCTACCCATATGACGTAGTGCCCTGCAGGCGTTCGCTGAGACAATGACTTCTGCCGCATCTGCCCTTGGCCGAGCGAATCGCGACCGGTTTCATTTCCGTGACCGGCATCAGCTCATTGAGCCGAGCGAATCGACAGCGCGTGATTCTTTGTGTTCACCTGCGCCTCAATACGATCACCCTTCTTGATTTCTCCCGTCATCTTGGTCGTTTTATCTGTATGCAAACGGACTTCCTTGCCGTCCTTCACCTTGACGAAATAGTTCCCGTCTTCGACGCGGGACAGTTCGCCCTTGATCGTCTTGGCGCCTTTCGCGCTGTTACTTCCCTTCTCACTGTCCACGTTCTTTTGCTTGTCATCATCAGATTGAAAACCTTGCCGATCAGTTACGGAGTCAGTTTTCATAACGTCTGAGGGCGCAGGCGTATGCTCTGCCTGCGCCGCGTTGGACAGCCCGAGGCACAGCAAGAAACCACACGACAGGACACCGACGACTTTTGGAATAGATACCATGGGAGCCTCCTCGGTTAGATGTACAACACGTATACATGGTAACGGTACGCTCTTCGGAGTCTTGCAATCTGAGCAATTTTGACCAGGCCACGAAAATTTCCTAGCCTTTGGGCGACGAGTCCCTAGGCCTGTAACGAGACGAGAGGGGGCGTCTTGACCTCGATTGTGACTCGGCAGGACCAGATCCACAGCCGGGGCGCAATGTCGGACGGGTTCTCTTCGTTGAAATAGTACTGGCTAGATACGACACCGCTTGCCCGGGCCCATCCCTCATTAATTCTCCCAAGCTGAGCAATTCTGACCACATCGCTGCCGGTCTTCTCGCCATACTGGCGAGTGCGATGGAGATTATGAACGATGCGGCCATATCGATACGAACAGTGAGATAGGGCCATCTCACACAGGAAGAGGAAGCCATGAATACGGATCAACTCAAAGGAAAATGGATGCAGTTCAAAGGCAAACTGAAACAGCAATGGGGCAAGTTCATGGAGAATGACTTGCAGGAAAACGAAGGGAGCTACGACAAGATTATCGGCATGCTTCAGGAACGGTACGGCGGTAACTGTGTCAGCTTGGTCCGGGAGCGATATGGAGAGAACAAGGACGAACTCATGAAATGGGCGGATCAGTGGCAGCAGCGGACTCAGCCGGAAACCGCGAAGGAAAAGACGCGCAGAGGGGAAGTCATCAAGAAGATATGGATTGCCGAATATGGTCATATGTCACTTAAGGAGAAGACTATGAAGACACACTATTTGCTCACGCTCTGCATCGCTCTGGTTGTCGGGACAGCGCTCATCGCAGTGCCGGCCACCGCCGTTGACATATCCAAAGAGAAGGCACTGGTCAACGACTCGTGGCTGACGGCGAAAACCAAGATCGCCCTCGCTGCCGATTCCCGGGTCAAAGGGAGGCAGATCGAAGTCGAGACCACAGAGGGGCGGGTGATGCTCCGAGGGAAGGTCGATTCCGACGCGGCGAAGCGTGCGGCGGAGGGGATCACCGCAGGGCTCGATGGCGTCAAGACGGTGAAGAACGACCTAGAGGTGGTCCCCCCTTCAGCACGCGAGGCGGAGGAGGAGAAGGATGAGGCCATTACGGCACGTGTCAAGGAGCACATTGCGAAGGATGCGACTCTGATGAAGGACTCGCGTCTCAAGGATGCCGATATCAATGTTCATACCAATGCGGGGGTCGTCTCGCTGACCGGTGAGGTTCCGGACATCACGACCAGTGCCCAAGCGTCCTGGACGACCCGGCAAGTCCCCGGCGTGAAATCCGTGAAGAACGATCTCACCGTGAAGGAGAAGGCCTAAGACATGCGGAAAAGCACGACCATGCCTCTGAACCAACCCTCCATCTCATGGCGCCCCGTTGCCCCTGCGCTTTGCCTGGCCCTTGTGCTGACAGGCCGTCCGATGCACACCTCGCAAGCGCGGCCAGGGTCATCGGGCGCAAGAGCAAACGGAGTATGGCAGCCACGCTGACGTGGCTGATGCCGCCTATTCCGAACTGACCGGACAGCCGGGATTTTGGAAAAGGATTCTGCGCATCTGAGCAATTGTGACCAGACTACACAGAAGAATCGTTAGCTTGAGCATGTGCCTCACATGGTGAGGCCGTAACCGGCCGAGAAGGGGGATGCATGAAGGCGCACTATCTCATCACACTCTGCACCGCGCTGGTTGTTGGAGCCACGCTCACCGCGGCACCGGTGACCGGTGCTGGCAAGTCCACGGAAAAAACACCGAACGCACAAGCACGTACCTACAGAAGGGGACGAGCTATGCGCCCGTTGATCTCAAGGAGGACATGGCTGACGTCATCGTTCGCATGAAAGCCGCAAAGCCTGAGGTCATGAAACGGCAGATGGATTTGATCAAGGAGCGGTACGACCTCGCCAACCGTCCGGCCAACCAGGTCACGATGTCTCGCGGGAAATCGATCCAGGAAGGGGTACGCGTCATACTTCCCCATGGAGTGACCTGGGAAAAACTTCAGGCCATGAGCCCTGAAGAGATCCGCGAGACGGATTCATTTCCGGCTGGATTCTTTCCGCTGCCGCATCCCAACCACCCGGAAGGCGGAATGGTGTTCCCTAGGTTTCACATCGAGGAAATTCAGAAACAGGAGGGCCGTGATCTCACGCGCTTCGATCTGGACTTCGACCTGGCGTCCCATTTTTTACCTGAGTTCCCACCCCCCATGTACCTGACAACACGGCCCGATCTCGGTGACGTATCTCAGGGAAAATTAGTGACCATCGACAACTATTATGAATTGTTCAACGGAATTCTAAACCCGAAACAGCTCGAGGGCGTGCGGCTACTCGTCACGACGTTCCCGCAGCAGCAGTTCAACCAGACGGAAGACCGTCGTACCGTGCGTCCAAGCCGTGGCGTCACCTGCTTTGAGTGTCATGCGAACGGCCACACAAACGCCAGTACCCATTTGGCCGGAGACGTCCGTCCGCAGGAGTTCCGTCATCGCATTGATACCCCGACGTTGCGCGGCTTGTACATTCAACGGCTGTTCGGCTCGCAGAGGGCGCTGAAGAGTGTAGAGGATTTCACCGAGTTTGAGCAGCGGGGGGCCTACTTCGACGGCGATCATGTAATCGGGACAAAAAAGGGGCCAACATTCTTGAACGGGGGAGCCAGGTGCACTTCATGGCAGAGTTCCAGGAACTCCTGGACTTTCCGCCGGCACCCAAGCTGGGCCTTGACGGCAAGTTGAATCTCAAAAAATCTACCGCGGCTGAGAAGCGCGGGCAGGACCTGTTCTTCGGCAAAGCAACCTGCGCCGGGTGCCATCAGGCGCCGTATTACACAGACAATTCCATGCACAATCTGCACGTGGAGCGCTTTTACACGCCGCGGATGATCAATGGACGTATGGCGAGCGCCGATGGCCCCATCAAGACGTTTCCCTTGCGGGGCATCAAGGATTCGCCTCCCTACCTGCACGATGGGCGGTTGCTGACGTTAGAGGATACCGTGGAGTTCTTCAACCTCGTGTTAGGAACCCAGTTGACGACGGAAGAGAAACAGGACCTGGTGGCCTTTCTCCGCGTTCTTTAATGTTATGAGGGAGAAGCCGATTACACAGACCTGCTACAGAGGGACGCGTATATAGAAATGGCAGTAGACATTCTGAACAATCAAAAGGACACAGGAGACGGCACATGAAAATGGGAGATTCCTACAACGTCAAACCATTCGACTTACACGGGATGGTCGGGATTTCTGACCGCACGCTTGAGATGCATCTCAAGCTCTATGAGGGATATGTGCAGGCCACGAACCAGCTCACGACCCAGATTGGCGAGATGCTCAAAGATGGACGGATTGATCATGAAGAAATGCCGGCCTATTCGGAGCTGACACGCCGCTTAGGGTTTGAATACAACGGGATGGTCTTGCACGAATATTATTTCGAGAATCTGCAGCAAGGGGGAGCCACGAAGCCCGATCGAGGCTCGGCATTTGTGAAAGCGGCAGAAGACAGTTTCGGCAGCTATGACATGTGGAAATTGGATTTTTCCAGCGTGGGGAAGATGCGAGGCGTGGGTTGGGCTGTGTGCTCCCTGAACCCAGCGAGTCGCCGTCTTTCAAATCACTGGATCAGTCTCCATGAACATGGGCATGTGGCGGGGTTCATTCCGCTCCTCGTTATGGATGTATGGGAACACGCGTATCTGCTTGATTACAAACCGGCAGAGCGAGCGTCCTACATCGAGGCGTTCTTCGCGAACATCGCTTGGAAGGCCGTGGAGAAGCGGCTACAGCTCGGCGCGCCGGCTTTGGTGAAAGCAGCCTGAGGATGAGAGGATCGCCTGGGGCGACTCGTGATCAACACAATAGAAACTGGGGCACTCCCCGACTGGAGGACATCGTGAAAGCAGCCACATCGATATCTGTGCCATCTAAAACAACAGCGCCTCGCACGCCCCGACAGGAGGGCATCATCAAAGAAGCCATCGGTCTGACCGATGTCAAGACGCTCCGGACTCGAGCGCGCCAAGGGATTGAGGACGGCGCCATGACCGCGGGATACAAGGCCAAAGCGGAGACGGTCATCACGCTGCTCAATGAAGCCCTCGCCACAGAAATCGTGTGCGTCCTGCGCTATAAGCGGCACTACTTCATGGCCACCGGGCTCAGTTCCCTCAGCGTAAAGGGCGAGTTTCTCCAGCATGCCACCGAGGAACAAGTCCATGCCGATCAATTGGCCGAACGCATTGTCCAACTTGGGGGCGAGCCGAATCTGTCCCCGGAAGGGCTGCTGAGCCGAAGCCACTCGGAATATGTCGAAGGCGCGTCCTTGGTGGAGATGATCACGGAAGACCTGATTGCCGAACGGATTGCGATCGACAGCTATCGTGAAATGGTCGCCTATGTCGGCACGGATGATCCCACGACGCGGAAAGTCTTGGAGGGGATCCTTGCGCAAGAAGAAGAGCATGCAGAGGACCTGGCCAGCCTCCTGAAGGAGTTGGGTCCGTAAGCGAATGCTCGTGATCGAGGTTGTTAATTGGTAGAGAAAGAGAGGGCATCATGGGAAAAGGGTTCATTCTTTGGCTGCTCGGCGTGCCGTTCACGTTGATTGTCGTCCTCTGGGCCTTCGGGATCCTTCGGTAAAACGGCGCGTGGATGGCCTGCTGGCCCCACGAGATATTGATATCTGATAGCGGCGAAAGGAGTCTGATGATTGTCGAGATTGCCCTCTGTGTGGGGGCAGGAGCGTTTGCGCTGCTGGTGGGCTTGCTGGTTCCTCTGTTGATACAACTCAGGAAACCGGTGGCGGAATCGGAATATTTATTGGCCCGCATGAACGCCGAGCTGCCGTTGTTGCTCAAAGAGATGCGGGCGACGACGGAGAATCTGAACATGCTCGTGGAGCATGCGCGGGGTGGGGTCGAGCATGCGGCGGTGCTGTTGCATGCAGCGGGGACACTGGGCGACACCGTGCAACGGGTCCATGAGACGGTACAGGGTAGGAGCCGATCGTTCCTGGTCAACCTGGCCAGCATAGTGGCGGGGTTCAGGGCCACGACGAGCATCGTCAAAACACACATTCAGCGAGAAGGAGGGACGGTCAATGGAAAATGACAGAGGGTGTTCACTGGGAGCGGTGGGATTGGCATTTCTGACCGGAGGGTTGGCGGGCGCCGCAGTGGCGCTGTTGTTGGCGCCACAGTCGGGTCGTGAATCACGGGAGCAGGTGCGCGGGTATGCGCGGCGAGCCGAAGAACAGGTCCATGAGCTGGCCGAAAAGGCCACCGATCTCATGGACCAGGCGGTGGACAAGGGACACGAGTTCGTCCAGGAGAAAAAGATGGTCTTGGCCGAGGCGGTCGAGGCCGGGCGCACCGCCATGCATCGGGAGCGTGAGCGGCTGTCTGGCGAGAAGACGGCCTGACGGCGTCGTGCAGAACCACAGATGATGGGTGGCTGTGCGACTTCATGCGAAGGACATGACCATGGAAACCATAGCGATTCTCGGCATTACGCTCATCATTACACTCATGCTCGGCGTCGTAACGTTCGCCTACAAGGCACCCACTATACGACCCGCGAAACGATGAACGACCTTGGCCCTCCCCAAGCTACGATCGACATGCGATGTGTCGGTACAGGATCGGTTCGGTGACACGCGTGAGAACTGGATTGGAGAGACCGTGCAGACCGTAACGTTCCTTGCAAGTGTCCTGATGAGCCTGGCTTTGCTGATCGGTTGTGCAGACAGTGCTGAGCAACGGCTGAGGCTGATGCAGAATGAGTTGGAGCGGGTGCTTCACACAGCATTGCGCGATGGTGACGTTAGGATGCAACGGACCAGCGACCATCTCACCGTCGTGATTGCTGAACGACTGCTCTTCGATGCCGGGAGTCATGAGATCAAGTCGGATGCTATCGACGTGTTGAGGCAGATGGGAGTGCTCTTTAAGACAGCTTCACTCAAGGAAATCCGAGTGGTTGGGCACGCCGACAAGGCCTCGGCCTCTGATGGCTCCAATCAGTATTTCGAGAGGTTGGCCTTATCCAAAGCACGTGCGACTCAAACGGTAGGTGTGCTGAAGGGGGACGGAGTGGATTCACAGAGCTTTATCGTTGAATGGTATGGGGACATCCGCCCGATCGCGACCAATGAGACTGAAGAAGGGCGGCAAAAGAATCGACGCGTCGAAATTGTGCTGTACGCAGGAATTTGACCAGGCACTCTCATGAACGCAATGCCGCGGTCACGAGCCAACCACTATGCTAGATCTGGGCATGACCTCCGTTCTCTTTTTGTTGGTGGGCGCTGTCGCTGCCAGCACTGTGATCTATTATGTATTGAGGATCTTTCGTGAATGGTTGAGACGGAATCGTCCCACAGGCGACCCGATCCGCAGGGCTGTCGTGCCCGATTCGTCTCTCGATGCGCACATCACCACCCAATGGACTGACGGCCGCCTACGATTGGACTTCCTTCTGGCACTGATCAAAAAACTGGAGGACGCGTTGGAGCAGGAAGTGGAGACATTGCGTCGGCTCGGTCATGCCGATCCCCAGTATGGAGATCGAAGCCCGTCGGATGGTCGAGCCCAACCTGCGGAGATTCACCTTCGATCAACATCTGCGGGATGAGTGCCGCATGTTGATCCCCCTTCTGCAGTTCTGTGCCCAGGATCTCGCACAATCTCAAAGCCTGAACATGACACAAGAGTTGAACGCCCTCGCCAAAATCCAAGCTGCCATCAAGTTGGTTGATCGTGGCTGATACCCGTGGGCACGTTCATCGATGTTCCAAGGAGTTATTGCGCGGGATTCATCGGCCCGCTGTGAATGTGTCCTCGGCCCGTATCACAGGAGATATTGTCATGAACGTCCTACTCGCGTTTTCGTTGTTCTCAATTCTGTTGCTTGGCACTCCAGGCTACGCACAAAACCCTTGCACAGACTGTCTCAAGGCAGCTCAGGACCAGCTGACGCAATGCCTCGGTCATGCCATTAGCCAAGAGGATAAGAAGTCTTGTGCGGAGAGACAGCAAGCAAAAGCGAAGGTGTGTGAGAACGCTGCGTGCGTGATTGAAAGGGCCAACATTCAAAATAACAATGACGTCCTCCCCCAGAAGAAATAGAGGGTCCGTGAGGTGAGAACGTGGGGCTCGCTCGGCGCAGACGCTCTTCCTCAAGAACTGTCCGCGTGGTCGCCTCCTGATTGACAACCCCAACCCGTTTTTTTAAAATTATATTCCTAGTTAGATCGGTCCTTTCTGTAGGATCAACCCCGCCTTTGAGCGGAGGTCTACTGATGGCGCGCAAGCAACCCCCACGATTCAATCCCAAGACCTTTCTCGAAAAAGTCAGCGACGGAAAAGCTACGCTGACGTTCCCCAAGAAACAGATTATCTTTTCGCAAGGAGATGCGGCTCATGCGGTCTTCTATATCCATGAAGGCCAGATCAAGCTCTCGACCGTGTCCCAAGAAGGTAAGGAAGCCGTGATCGCGATTCTCGATCGTGGTAACTTTTTGGGAGAAGGATGTCTCGCCGGGCAGCTGGTGTACATGACCACCGCAACCTCTCTGGAGCCTTCCACTCTCGTACGCATTGACAAACGGGCGATGAACGACGCTCTCCACAACGAGCCCGCTTTCTCCGAGCAGTTCCTCGCATATCTCCTGGCTCGCAACATTCGCATCCAAGAGGACTTGGTGGATCAACTCTTTAACTCCAGCGAGAAGCGGCTGGCGCGGGTGCTGCTCTTAATGGCCCATTTCGGGAAGGAAGGCAAGTCGGAGGCGATCATTCCGAAGATCAGTCAGGAAGTGCTGGCCGAGATGATCGGCACCACACGGTCACGGGTGAGTTTCTTCATGAATAAGTTCAGGAAACTGGGCTTCTTGGACTATAATGGTGGCGTCCACGTGCACAGTTCCCTCCTCAGTATCGTCCTCCACGACTAGCAAGATTCTGGAAAAGCCTGCTCGCACTTACCCAACTCTACTGCACTAACACACACCCTTCACCGCATAGCGTTCTCGTTTTACCCATACGTTCTTCCGTAGCCTGCTCGCGCTCGTCAGCCGTCAGCAAAGGATGAGGATCGAAACGCTAGGTCAGCGTTGAGGTCCCATACAATCAGCAAGCTGTGAGCACTATTGACCAGTCTATACATCATGCAGATGTTAGCGTGGCGATAAGTAGGAAATGTTATCTACCAACGCAGGACTTCTCACTGTCTGAGCATTCGACGCATGATGCACGGATGCCTTTCCTTCAAAGGGGGTGTGTGATGAACAGAGTACACGTATTGAGCGGTGTCGCGTGTGTGAGCCTGTTACTGGCCACGGGAGCCATGGCTGAGATTCTTGGTGTTCAGCCTGGGACCTCGGATAATCCCAAAGACAATGTGCCAAAAGAGATTCAGCAAGATGGAGCAACCGCTAGCCCGGGCAGCAGTGGTCCAGGTACACGGAGTGACGAATTAGTGGGTATGAAAAAGGAGAAACCCGAGCCCGTCACCCTCCAAGATCTGGAACAAAACGTCGAAAAAACTCAGGGGGGTGGAGCAGCAATCGCTGCAGAAGACCTCAAGAAGGAGAGCATGGTGAAGTCTGACAAAGACATTTCTGATCAAAGCTCTCAGAAAGGCATGAAGTAACACATCCAAACCGGCTCAGCAGCGCATGCTTGCATCGGTGATTGCATGAACGACGGACCGAAGAAGGATCCGAAAACGTTTCAACAGCAGAACGCGGATACAGCTTCGCAAGGTCAGGATGTGATCAATACGCAGCCCTTCGAGAAACAGAACCTGGCTTGAAGCGGGAACTGTGCGCAACCCCCTGCCTGCCTGGCAACCGGCAGGCAGGGCCAGTCGAAGGAATCTGTTAGCAGTCCCAATTCATTTCGCATACGCGGCCTCCGGGTCATTGCGGTTGAGTCACCCAATGGTCCGAAGCTCCTCTCAGGGTATAGCCGGAGAGGCCGGCTCAGAAACGACGGAGCCCGCGATGTCTATGTGGAGAGCCGGTTCGCATGAATGTGAGCCAGTCTCGTTCCATGCTATTCCATTGCGCTATTCAATTGGCCAGGGGCATCCAGTAGTCGATACATGCCCGGTCCACGAAGGCCGGTTCTGCCACCAGTCGGGGGTGAGCGGATTCCAGCATGCCGGCCAGTTCCATTGGGCACTCATCACCAGTGTCTTCGTCCTCGCCCTCGTGACCCCGGGTGCAGGCCTTGCCCAGGAGCAAACCTCCGCAGACGCGCCTACATCGCCGGCACCGACACAGCCCGCTCCCATCGGCCCACCCGCCCCCGAGGGGCAAAAACAGTTTCTGAACTGGGAGACGGGGGCCGGCAGGAGCTACATCATCCCGGCTGTCGAGCTTATCGGATACCTCTTCCTGTTGAATCAGTTCGACCGGCACTTCACCGAACCGGAGGACATATACCGTACCGGCACCAAGTCGTTCTCGAAGAACTTGACCGATTCCAAGTGGGTGGTCGACACAGACCCCTTCGCCACAAACCAGTTCCTCCATCCGTATGGGGGATCAATCTACTATGGATTGCCGCGATCGACCGGTCTCAACTTCTGGCAATCGCTCGGGTATGCTGAAGTCGGCAGCTTGCTCTGGGAGCTGGGCGGCGAGACCGGGCCCCCTTCCATCAACGACCAGATTACGACTCCTATCGCCGGAAGTTTCTTGGGGGAACCGCTCTTCCGGATGGCCAGCCTATTGCTCGAGAATGACGGCCGCCGGCCAGGGTTCTGGCGAGAGCTGGGCGCGGCGGCGATCTCGCCGCCCACCGGCCTCAACCGCCTCATCTTCGGCAACCGGTTCGACGCTGTGTTTCCGAGCTACGCTCCGGCCATCTCCACACGGTTTCAGCTCGGCGTGGCCGCGAACACGCACTTGCACGGCCCAGCCACCTCGGACTTCAAACAAAATGAGGCGAACGTAGACTTCCAACTGGCCTACGGGCTGCCCGGGAAGCCCGGCTATAGCTACACACGCCCGTTTGATTACTTCAATTTCCAATTCACCGCCTCCACCGCCAACACCTTCGAGAACATCATCATCCGGGGCCTCCTTGTAGGAGCGCCGTACGAAGCAGGCGAGTCCTATCGTGGGGTGTGGGGCCTCTACGGGACCTACGACTACATCGCGCCCCAGGTCTTCCGCGTTTCTAACACAGCCCTCAACCTCGGTACCACCGGCCAGTGGTGGCTTTCGCGCGCAGTGGCCCTACAGGGCACGGCCCTCGGCGGCGTCGGCTACGGCGCGGCTGGCACGATCCATGGCTCGGGTGAACGCGATTATCACTACGGCGCTACTCCGCAGGGGCTCCTCGAACTCCGTCTCATCCTCGACGACAGGGCTATGCTCAACGTGACAGCGCACGAGTACTACGTCAGTGGCGTAGGATCCACCGAGGATCGGGGATCGGAGAACATCGCCCGCGGGACGGCCTCGTTCACCGTGCGTGTGTACGACCGCCATGCCATCGCCCTCAGGTACGTCACGTCGCAACGGGATGCCCACTATTCCGACCTGCTAAGAACATACCAGTCGGTGGCAACCTTCTACCTCGCCTACACCTTCCTCGGAAGCACCGGATTCGGCGCCGTCGAATGGCGCGAGTGAGGCCGACGGATGCTGAACTGAAAAACGGATTCGCGGCCTAGCAGCCTGCGGTAAAGCCATTTCGCAGAGCAGACCGTCGATAGCCTCTCCGTCCGACACAGCAGGAGAACACCAGCGGGAGTGACGGTCAGCGATATTTCAAGAAACCATTGGTCGATATTCATACGCGTGCGGTAATCGTCGCTTCGGAATTTCTTACGGGAGGTATTGTTATGCACATCACAATCGTGTTCGGGTTGTGCACAATCTTGTTGCTCGGTGCTCCAGCCTATGCACAGAACCCTTGCGTAGACTGTCTCAAGGCAGTTCAGGAACAACTGAAGCAATGCCTCGGTGAGGCCATGAGCCACGAGGATAAGAATTCTTGTGCGGAGAGACAGCAAGCAAAAGCGAAGGTGTGTGAGAACGGTGAGTGCGTGATTGAAAGAACCACGAGTCAAAATAACAATGACGTCCTCTCACAGAAGAAATAAAGGATCTGCGTGAGGAGGACGAGGGGCTCGCTCAGCGCATACGCTCCCCCTCAAGAACTGTCCGCGTGATCGCCTCCTGGAGTGTCACGTAGATGACAGACGAGGCGCATCGTCTTCCTGTACGATGCGCCTCGCGCCTCGGGAGGGGCTCATAATAAACAATTATGGGGTATAGATACCTACACGAGATCCCCGCATCTTATGGCGAATAGTTGCAACATGCCTTGTACGTGCCTCCACAACGGAGATGGCTTTGTCTAAGAGTGAGGTGGTCGACGCGTCCGCCAATAGGCTGCTGGCTACGTTACCAGGGGCAAGCAGGGAACGGCTCTCTGCCAAAACGCAACGAGTCTCACTTTCAGTGGAAGAGATTCTGTATCACCCCGGGGACCGCATCACCTCGGTGTATTTCCCGTTGACGTGTGTCATTTCCATGATGACGGAGATGAACAATGGAACGACCATCGAAATTGCCACCGTGGGGAATGAAGGGGTGCTTGGGATTCCGGCCTTTTTGGGAATAAATGTGGCGGTAGCCCGTGGGATCACGCAGATCTCGGGTGAGGCCCAGCGGATGAGTGTCAAAGACTTTATAGAGGCGGCGAAGAATGATGAACTCTTCGACACCATCCTGCGTCGCTACACTCACGCTCTTCTCATGCAAATTGCTCTTTCAGGGGGGTGCAACAGCTTACATACAGTACAAGAGCGATATGCCCGATGGCTGCTCATGATGCACGGCCGAACGAATGTGGATGTATTTGCCTTCACGCAGGAGTTCCTATCGAGAATGTTAGGCGTGAGTCGTGCCAGAGTGAATATTGTCACGGGAGCGCTCGAGAAAGCCGGCCTGATCAAGCACAGTCGCAACCAGATCACCGTACTCGACTGGAAGGGACTTGAAGCGTCTTCCTGCGATTGCTATCGGATCATCAAAGAAGAATTTGCGCGAGTACTGGTGTAGCTGTACGTTTGGTGCACCGCGTGTCGTGTTCGAATGGAGTGCGCTGATGCAGAGGAAGTCCTTGCCACGCAAACGAACCACGTCGTTTAATCCCCAGACGTTCCTCACCAAAGTCGGCAGAGGAAAAACGAGTCTGACGGCCCCTAAGAAACAGGTTCTCTATTCGCAAGGGGATGCGGCGGACGCCGTGTTCTATATCCAGGTGGGCAAGGTCAAGTTGTCCGTAGTCTCGCAGCAGGGCAAGGAAGCCATCGTCGCGATTCTTGAACAGGGTAGCTTTTTGGGAGAATCCTGCCTCGCCGGACAGATTGTTCGAACGGCGACGGCGACCGCTCTGGAAGACTGCAAGGTCGTGCGCATCGACAAAGACGCCATGATCCGTGTGCTGCACGAGGAGCCCACGTTCGCCGAGCTGTTTCTGTCCTATCTGCTGGTTCACTCGATTCGCATCCAAGAGGATTTGGTGGATCAACTGTTCAATTCCAGCGAGAAGCGGCTGGCGCGGATCCTCCTGCTGCTGGCCCACTTTGGGAAAGACGGCAAGCCGGAGCCGGTGATCGCGAAGGTCAGTCAGGAAATGCTCGCCGAGATGATCGGGACCACACGCTCCCGCGTCAGTTTCTTCATGAATAAGTTCCGCAAACTTGGCTTCATTGAATACAACGGCGGGTTGCACGTGCACAGTTCCCTCCTCAGTATCGTCCTCCACGACTAAAAGGAAGCTGAAAAGGTTGGCAAGAGACGCCTCCTAGAGGAAGGAAAGGCGAGATGACCGACGCCTATAGGTCGATACTCATGCCTGACCTTGAATCGCGCGTCCAAGTAGTTGCGATTCCGCGTTCAACCAGTCCTCCAAGGCCCGGCCTTCTTGTCGTCCGCGCTGCTCGTACAATTCGTAGGCGCGTTCCGCAACGAGGCCTTGATGAAGCCCAGCACGCTGCGCGGCCTGTTCAGCGCGGCGTGTCTCCTCACTGCCGGCACCGGCGTGAGACGTAGTTGCCGGCTTTGCCGGTGTTGCTCGATTGACGGTGGTTTCCTTACTCATCGTTCATCTCCTCACGCTGCCGTGTTCATCATGGTTGACCCAGCGAGAGTCGCTGCCGTCCGTCGACACCACTATATGGTCGGGTATCGACGGACGTAGAGCTCGCGTGCCTTGAGAGTAAAATCTTAGGCTTTTTCCTTCACCGTCAGATCGTTCTTCACCGACTTCACGCCGGGGACCTGCCAGGCGGTCCAAGATGCTTGGGCACTGGTCATCAGGCTCGAAACCTCGCCGCTCAGCGAAACCACGCCCGCATTGGTCTGAGCATGGATACCCGCATCCTTCAGATAGGAGTCTTTCGCGATCTGCGCATTGACCCGTGTCGTAATCGACGCATCCTTGTCATCGATCGCCTCGCGTTTGGACGGGGCGACGACTTGGAGCTCGTTCTTCACACTCTTGACGCCGTCGATTCCTTTGGCAATCCCTTCCGCCGCCTGCTTCGCCTCGTCAGAATCAACCTTGCCACGGATCATCACCAAGCCCTGTGTGGTCTCGACATTGATCTCACTCCCCTTAATCCGAGGGTCGGCAAACAGCGCAATCTTGGTCTTTGCCGTCATCCATGTGTCATTGATCGGCGTCTTCTCGTCGGCCTTGCTGACCGCGTGTGCCGACCCGGTGATGAGCGCCCCACCGATAACCAAAGCCGTGCAGAGTGTCAGGACATAGCGTGTGTTCATAATCTTCTCCTTAAGCGAAATGTAAAAGTGTGTCGTCAGACGTCTTTCATGAGTGGCATCCATTCAGCGAGGCTTCTTCTCTACGGCTTTCGGCGCGGCCGGCTTCTCATGCCACGCGTCCGCCCACTTCATCAGCTCGACCTTTTTCCCAGCATACCGTTCTTGAACTTTGCCGACGAACTTTTCATAGTTGCCTTCGATCTGCTTCAAATCATCATCGGTAAACTTGCCCCACTTCTGTTTCAAATCGCCTTTGAAATGGGTCCATTTCCCCTTGAGTTGTTCAGCATTCATCGCATCATCCTCCTATGTACAGCATCGATACCTCAGCTTCACAGTGGCGTCAGATCATCACGCCGGGACACTGTCGGACATCCCGACAGCTTCCGGTCATGCAGCCCGAGCGGAGCGCCCTGTGATCACATGGATCGCGACCAACACGATCCCGATCAGGAACAGAACCCAGGAAATCTGGACCGCAACCGCAGACACCCCGGCGAGATTCAGAGCGCCGGCAATCACGCCGACCACCAGGAACACCAGTGCGTAGTAGAGCATGGCTCACTCCTTTCTATGGAATGCGAGCGTGAGTCGAATAGTCCTCTGGAGCATGGCTGGCATCCTGGCCGCCTCCATCAGCAGACCATGACACAAGACATACAGCCGTTCAGAGAAACTCTGACATCGAAACGGAGGAGACTGGAGAATCGGTCACGCCCGGAAGGATCAGGAAGCGCAAGAGATGGGACAGTCAGCGAGCTTCACACCTCGCACCCTCACCCTGGGCGCAATGAGTACGGGAGTCAAGCAATCTAATTCAGCCTGGAATAGTCAATGCGATAGGCATGTTAGGAGGCGTCTATCTCTAATGAACGGCCACTATTGATCGCGCCAGACCGGCGGGTGGGTTGATCTGGTCTGTCTGGTTCATCTGGTTAGTTTCGTTCAACCAAACAAACTAGACAAACCAAACAAACGAAATAACAGGCTTCTTTCCCCGCCCGATTCTTTCAGCATCCTGCTAATGGTCCAATTCGTATCGCACAGCGCCTAATAGATCCGGGATACTAAAGGGCTTCGGGAAGGTCTGCCGGGCCCCGAGAAGTTTCGCGACATCCAAGACATTCCTCTCCCCTCCTGCGCCTGAGATCGCGATCACCTTGGCGTCGAGGAATTCACGCGTCAGTTCCATGAGCATGTCCAGCCCATTCAGTTCGGGCATGAGAATATCTGTGATGACCAAATCTGTCGGCCTCTTACGGTACAGGTCAAGCCCCTCGCGACCGTTGGTCGCTTCCGTGACCTCATACCCCGCCGCTTCAAGAGCGGAGCGAAGGAGTACGCGGATGATTTCCTCGTCATCGATGACCAGAATCGCCGCCATGGAAAAGCACTCCAGTTATTCTTTGTGAAAATGGACGGCCAACAACGCTGGTTTCTTTGGTTTGTCTTGTTCGTTTCGTTCGTCCGGACGGTGAACCAGATGAACCAGATAAACCAGACCGGCCAGATAGACCAATCAACGGTCTTCTTATGTCAGGGCTCTTCCTCTTCAATGTCCTCGATCGACTGTTTGAGCCCCTCGACAAAGGCCTCCGGCTGAGCCAGGGCATTCTCCGTCAGTTGGAATTCAGAGACCAGCACGCCGGCCTTGTCGACAATGATCAACCGATAGCCCTGTTTCACAGCGACGCCCTCTCTCGATCTGATGCAATGCGGCCACGAGCCTAGCATAGTGGGAAATGGATTTTATAGCGGGCGATGAGGAGGAAATGGATGCCGGACGCCTCTTGACGAAATGATCACAGTGCGGCATCTTCCAGATCTCCACGAGAAAGAATCTAGGAGGAGGCGCCATGGCCATGGAGTCCGTCATGCTTTCGCTCGGAACACCTGCTCCCCCGTTTTCGTTGCGCGATGTGGTGAGCGGTCAGAGCTACTCGCTCGACTCCTTCACCGGCAAAACCGCACTGTTAGTCATGTTTATGTGCCGTCACTGCCCCTATGTGGTGCACGTCGAGCAGGAGATTGCGAAGATCGGGCGGGACTACGCAGGCACAGGGCTTGGCATCGTCGGGATCAGCAGCAACGATCCTGTGCAGTATCCGGACGACGCCCCGCCTCGATTGAAAGAGATGGCCGAGCGCCTCGGCTTCACCTTTCCCTTCTGTTTTGACGAGACCCAAGACATAGCGAAAGTCTATCGCGCGGCCTGCACCCCGGACTTCTATCTCTTCGACCGCGAACGGCGGTTGGTCTACCGCGGACAGCTCGATGACAGTCGGCCCGGCAGCAACAAGCCTGTCACAGGTCGCGATCTACGCGCCGCGATCGATGCCGTCCTCGCCGGGAAGCCGGTCGACAGCAATCAAAGAGCTAGTGTCGGTTGCAGCATCAAGTGGAAAGCGCCGAGGTAGCCCGTTGGTCTCCTTGCTCGCGCAACGCGCGGCCTGAGAAGGCCCTCGTTGAACGTGCGCGGTCGGAGACCAATCAGGCCACCCTGCTAAAGGAGTGGGGGAGAAGAAATAGGGGAATACACGATCAGGATGTGCTCGTTGGACGCGCGCAGT